>NZ_BBCJ01000003.1 GCF_001311985.1 Geotalea toluenoxydans JCM 15764 | reverse complement strand
GCACAGACCATCGGCAATGTCATCGCTAAATTCGACGAAGTGCTGGCTAGTGAAAAGCCCGATGCCATGCTTGTTCTGGGGGATACCAACAGCAGCCTTGCCGTCATCGCAGCCAAAAGACGAAAAATCCCCATTTTCCACATGGAAGCCGGAAACCGGTGTTTTGATCAGCGGGTACCGGAGGAGATCAACCGCAAGATCGTCGATCACACGAGCGATATCAATCTGGTATTCTCTGAACATGCCCGGCGGTATTTGCTGGCCGAAGGGGTTCGCCCGGAAACAGTCATAAAAACCGGCTCGCCAATGCAGGAGGTGCTGGCTTTTTACCAGCCGAAAATAGAAGCGTCGGACGTTTTGTCGCGGCTGGAATTGAAGCCATCTGCTTATGTTGTAGTGAGCGCCCATCGGGAGGAGAATGTCGATAGCGAGCAAAATTTTGCCGATCTCCTGGAAGCACTGAATGCTATTGCCGACCGTTACCAGATGCCGGTCATCGTCTCCACCCATCCCCGAACACGGAAGCGGCTGGAAGCATTAAACATCACCGTGCAGGACCCTCGAATACGCTTCCTTAAGCCACTTGGCTTCCTGGATTATGTGAAGCTGCAGAAAAATGCCTTCTGCGTAGTGTCAGACAGTGGGACCATCACTGAAGAATCCTCCATCCTTGGATTTCCGGCGATCACTATTCGCCAGGCCCACGAGCGGCCGGAAGGGATGGACGAAACTACCCTGATCATGAGTGGCCTCAAACCAGACGCCGTGCTCTCCTCCATCGATGTTGCCACCGCCCACTATGCAGGCTGCAGTCACCCCTTCAAGACACTTGTTGATTATGATACCGAGAACGTCTCCCGCAAGGTCCTCCGAATAATCATGAGTTACACGGAATATGTCAACAGAACGGTATGGTTTAAGAGTTAAAATTGAAAAGTGCAACCAAACAGTTCTATGTTAACTTGATGCACAGAGGGCGGAATGCTTGAACTGATGGTGTATCGCCTGCGTGAACGTCTGAACCGGGTTGCGCCGGTCCGGTATCTGTACGTGTTCTGTACGCTGCTGGCAGGTGAAGGTTTTGGCCCAACCTGGAAAGCCATAAAGCGCAAACTGCATGTGCTGCGCCTGGCGGTGGTACGGCCAAAGGACCGGCAGGACCTGTCCGCGATTCTGGAACTGCACCGTAATCAGCCCGTCATCGTCTACCCTCCCGTCATCAATTGGCACATACCCCTGTTCCAGAGACCCCAGCAGTTGGCCAAGGCCCTGGCTGGTCAGGGACTCCTCTATTTCTACTGTACCGATAATTGCCTTTACGATGATGTCCAAGGTTTTGAACAGCTTGCCCCTAACCTCTATCTAACCAACAGATTGTCACTGTTGCAGCGGCTGCCAGGCCGTAAGATCCTGCATCTTTATTCGACTGATTATCAGACCACACCGGGAGATATACGGCGGGAGCTCGCCCAGGGAAGTCTGATTATCTATGAGTATGTGGATGAACTGAACGACAAGCTTGCCGGTTTTCGCATCCCCAGTTACACCTACGAAAAGCACCGGCTGCTGCTTGCGGATGAGCGCTGTATTGTGGTGGCCACGGCGGACCTCCTGTACCGGGAGGTTGTCTTCTGCCGTTCCCGGAATTGCGCCCTTGTGACCAACGGCGTGGACTACACCCATTTTGCCGTATCCCGCCGTGGCAAGGCTGTTCCCCAATGCCTGGAACCGGCCGTATCCGCCGGCCGGCCACTGATCGGCTATATGGGCGCATTGGCCAGTTGGTTCGACTATGAGCTGGTAAGACGCATTGCCAGGGAACGGCCCGATTATACGGTGGTGCTCATTGGCTTTGACTACGATGGCACGTTGGAAAGGCACCGGCTTGACTCTCTGCCGAACTTGATCTTTACTGGCCCCGTGCCTTATCAGCGGCTACCCGAGTACACCTGCTGGTTCGATGTGGCAACCATCCCTTTCCTGCTCAATGACATTACCGAGTCAACCTCCCCCATCAAGCTTTTCGAGTATATGGCCATGGGGCACCCCATTGTCACCACCGGGATGCCCGAGTGCCGAAAGTATCGCTCGGTGCTGGTGGGTGAAAACCATGATGACTTCATTGCCAAAATCGGTCATGCGCTGACGCTGCGTGAAGATGCAGTCTATAAACAGCTTCTGCAAATGGAAGCCCTTGAAAATACCTGGGACGCAAGGCAGGAGTCATAGCCGACCTCATCAGGAAAAATTTCGAACACCCATGCGGCAATTGACCGGTAAACTGGCTATTTCATGAAAAAAATTCTCTACCTCATGCATCTCCCCTGGGGCTGGATCAAACAGAGACCCCATTTTATCGCCGAAGGGCTGACCGATCATTATCCTGTTGATGCGGTTTACCGTTTTTACCGGGTCCCTTTCGAAGGGAAATTGGTTAAAAATGTATCATTGCCGGGGCTTTCCCTCACCCCGCTGGTTATTCTTCCCTTCAACAGACTCGCGCCGGTTGCGGCAATAAACGCCTGGATCCTCAGGCTATACCTCAAGGGAAAGATCGGTGGTTACGACGTCGTCTGGATCAGCCATCCGGAGATGTATGAGGCGGTTGCGCAGATAATCCCTGCGGGTGCTCAGGTGGTGTACGACTGTATGGACAACCACCCGGCCTTTGACCTGGCCCGGCGCAATCCGTCCTGGAGCCGCCGCATGCTGGCTGCCGAAGGGAAACTTCTTGAGCGGAGCGACACCATTTTTGCCTCCTCCGAGAGCCTTAAAAAAACGCTCATGGAGCGCTATGGCCTCAATAAAGAGATCAACGTGGTCAACAACGGCATTCACCTGGAGGATGAAGGTGCCGGCCAGGTACTGCCACCTGCTGTCGATGCTGCACTGGCCAGCCCACATATGAAGCTTGTCTACATAGGAACCGTAGCCTCATGGCTGGATGTGGAGCTTCTCGTCAAGACCGTAGAGCGGCATCGGGAGGTAGTGATCCTGCTGATCGGGCCTTGCGAGATAAGCTTACCGGCCATGAGCGCATCCTCCACTTGGGACCAGTAGTCCATCGGCAGATTTATACGGTGATGGATAAAGCAGATGCCCTGATCATGCCCTTCACGGTCAATGAGCTGGTTCTTGGTGTGGACCCGGTGAAACTCTACGAATATGTTTACAGCGGCAAGCCCGCCATCGCCGTCCGCTACCCGGAAAGCGAGAGATTCGGCGATTATGTACACCTCTACCGGGGTATGGACGAGTATCTCTCCCTGGTTGATCGCCTGATCAGGGGAGAACTGGGGGCAAAAAAAAACCAATGCGATTGCGTCGCCTTTGCCAGGTCTAATACCTGGGAAGAGCGTGTTAAGAAGATCGTATTGAATATTGAGGGGGCTGGTGAAAGAGTGCCTGAATGACATATTGGCGGTGGAAGTTATTTATCGCCGCAAGCTGGCTGACACCGAGACTTTTTCTTCCCTGTCACACTCTTTGGAAAAGCTGGGCGGCTGCCTCGAACTACTGGTCTATGACAACAGCCCCGAGCCAATGGAACCGGCCCATCATGATTACCCGGCATGGCGCATTCAATATGTGCATGACGCTGGGAACCCCGGCGTTAGCAAGGCCTATAACGAGGCTACCGCCTTGCCCGGCAGCTCGGCAAAAAGTGGCTTTTGCTGCTGGACCAGGATACCGTGTTTCCGGAGGATGCCCTTGCCGTTTACTGCCAAGGGATAGAAAAATGCCCTCAGGTTTCCCTCTTCGCTCCGGTGCTGAAAGCCGGTGAAGTAATCTGTTCCCCCTGCCGCTATCTCATGCGGACCGGCTTTCATCCAAAAACGGTCAGAACAGGGATTCAGATGCTGCAGGGCAGGGCGGTGCTCAATAGCGGCATGTTGGTCAGGGGCGATGTCTTTGGACGCTGCGGCGGCTTTAACGAGCGGATCAGGCTTGATTTTGCCGATTTTGCTTTCAACAACAGGTTGCGCAGGCACCATGAAACCTTTTGCGTGCTGCCCATTCAGTGCCGCCACGGTTTCTCCGGAACGGGAGCGGTGAGCCGCCCTGATGCCCTGAGGCGGTTTGAGCTGTTCCGGGAAGGGGCAGCAAATTCTGTCGAGAGTTTTACCGATGGTGTGCTTTACAGCCTGGTTGTGCTGAAGCGCTGTATTCGCCTGACGGTCGAGTTTCGCTCCTTTTGTTTTATTAAAAGCTTGCTTGAGATGAACAATAAGAGGTTGAATAGGAAGAAGGACGATTAATGCGCATTTCCGTCTGTATGGCGACCCATAATGGGGAAAGGTTCATCAGGCACCAGCTGGAGTCGATACTTTGCCAGCTGTCCGCAGATGATGAACTGATAATTTCCGATGATTCTTCCACTGATGGAACCGTTGGAATTATCAATGGTTTTGGTGACTCGCGCATCCGCCTTTTCCGGGATAACACCTTCTATAGCCCCATCTTTAATTTCGAGAATGCCCTGAAGCAGGCCGGCGGGGATGTGATCGTCCTTGCTGACCAAGACGATGTCTGGCTTGACAACAAAGTGGCGGTGATCAGAAAGAAGTTTGCGGCAAAGCCCCATCGTTACTATCTGATCGCCCTGGACGGTTATGTGGTCGATGAGAACGAGGCTATCATCAGTGACTCCATCTTCGCGCGGCTGAATGCCGGGAAAGGTTTCTGGAAAAACATCTTCAACAACCGTTACCTGGGATGTTGCCTTGCATTTTCAAGGGAAATGCTGGAAATAGCCCTCCCTTTTCCCCGCCGGATTCCCATGCATGACATGTGGCTCGGGCAATTGTGCGAACTGGCCGGAGAGACGGAGTTCGTGGAAGAAAAAACCATTCTCTACCGGAAGCACGGAGCAAGCCTGACCGAATTCAAGATCCGGTTTATGCCGGTTACCCAGATCGAGCGCCGTATGTTTTTACTCTATTACCTCCTGTCCAGAAAGCACAAACCATGACCAGCAAGCCAGAGACGACGCCGTTTCAACCGCAGATGTCCATTGTCATGCCTTGCTTTCAGCAGGTTGCATTTCTTGAGGAGGCAGTGCGTTCGGTGCTTGAACAGCCGGTGGATGTTGAACTGCTGGTCATGGATCCCGGCTCCACCGACGGTTCCAGAGAACTTCTGCAATCATTGAAGGGAGAATTCGGCGAGCGGCTGATTTTGCACTTCGCTCCCGACAGGGGGCAGTCCGATGCCATCAATCGCGGCATGGGCGTGGCGCGGGGACGCATCCTGGCATGGCTCAATTCCGATGACCGGCTGCGCCCGGGGGCGTTGGCCAAGGTGGCGTCATGTCTTTCCGGGGATGTGCCGGGCTGGATCTATGGCCGGGCCGGCATGATCGATGGCGAAGGGCGTCCCGCTTCAAGTCTCATCGTCAGATATAAAAACTGGCGCGGGCGCCGTTTTACACCATTCAAGCTGCTGACCGAGAACTTCATCCCCCAGATGTCCACCTTCTGGACCAGATCGCTGTGGCTGCAGGCTGGAGAATTGAACCTGGAGAAGGAACTGGACATGGACTACGACCTCTGGTTCCGCTTTGCCCGCATAGTTTCGCCTCGGGTCGTCCACGAGATCCTGGCGGATTTCAGAATTCACGGAGAGGCCAAGGGGAGCGTAAGGGCCTACGAGCAGCTTCTGGCCGCTTATGCCACTGCCCGATCCCATGCCTCCGAATACAAGATCAGGGGAAAAATTGCTCTGGCTGTACATTTGTTGTGCAGTTGGCGCACCAGAATTCTGTATTACTTTTTGAAGCCTTGACACCTCTTAGCAATGGTTTGGAACACATTAATGCACCTATACATTAACCCATAATCGTGCTATTGATGGCTGCATACGATGAACGACAAAGAGCACAGGGACGCGACAGATGAGTGCATCTTGGCTGAACGGTAAGATACCCGCTTTCTTTTTTGGAAGGATACGACACACTGCTGTTGTTCACGGCATGATACTGATGCTCGTGGGTTTTTTTGCCTACGCCAATACCTTCGACGCCCAGTTCAATTTCGACGACGTACCGGCGATTCTCGGCAATCCCACTGTCAGGAGTGCGGAATCAGTGACCGATCCGCTGGCGATACGGGGGAACAGGGCGGTGGGAAATTTCAGCTTTGCCCTGAATTACAAGATTGCCGCCGAGCTCACGGGAGACGGCTTTTCCGTCCGCGGCTATCATTATTTCAACCTTGCTGTCCATCTTGCCAATGCTTTGCTGGTCTATCTGCTGGTGATCCTGACTATCCGGAGGTCCACATCAGGGGAAAGCAGTGAGTGGCGGGGCAGGGGGATCGCTTTTTTGGCCGCTCTCCTTTTCGTCAGCCATCCGTTGCAGACCCAGGCTGTGACCTATATCGTCCAGCGATTCACCTCCCTGGCCACAACCTTTTACCTCTTGTCACTGGTCTGCTACATATTCGCTCGCAGCCAGCGGGGTGACTCAACAGGCGGCCACAGGTTGAAGGCTGCCGTATTTTGGGCACTCTCAATCGTCCTGGCGGCACTGGCAATGGGAACCAAGGAAATTGCCATCACCCTTCCATTTACGATCATCCTCTATGAATTCCTTTTTTTCAGGGGAAGCATCGTCAAACGTTTATTGGCAGCCGGCGCCTTTCTTCTCACCCTGATCATCGTTCCGCTCAGCATCATCGGTGCATCCGGCGGACATTTCATGGACAGGATCGCGGCTTTAACGAAAGTGCAGACGGCCATGCCCCGGCTGGACTACCTGTTCACCCAGTTCAAGGTCGTAGCGACCTATCTGAGGCTGCTTTTTTTCCCGGCCGGACAGAACCTTGAGTACGACTTCCCCGTTTCCCATTCCTTTTTCGAGGGGGAGTGATTCTTTCTTTCCTGCTGCTGCTGGCTTTGTTTTGTCTTGGCGTCTATTTTCTTTATCGTTCGAAGTTCGAGGTTCGAAGTTCGAGGTTGGAAGTTGGCCAAGCGTATTCACCAGTCACCAATCACCAATCACCAATCACCAATCACCGCCTCATCGCCTTCGGCATCTTCTGGTTTTTCATAACCTTGTCGGTCGAATCCAGCTTCATCCCCATTGTGGATGTCATCTTCGAGCATCGCGTCTATCTGCCGTCGGTGGGCTTCTTCATCGCCGTTGCCACCCTGATCGTCCTAGGGGTAGAAAAGCTTTCCCTGGGGAGGCCCAGAGCTGCCAATGGTCTGCTGGTAGCCATGCTGCTGCTGTCCTGCGTGCTGGCGCTGCTTACCTTCAACCGCAACCGGGTCTGGGCCGACGAGATAACCCTCTGGGAGGATGTGGCCGCCAAATCGCCGAACCTCTCCAGGCCATGGAACAACCTGGCTACGCCTATCTCAAGCATCGCCAGCCGAAAAAGGCCATCCCGGCCCTCATTACCTCCATAACCATTTCTCCCGGTTCTCCAGATGCCTGGAACAACATCGGCATGGCTCTCTCGCAGCTTGGCAGCTATACCGGGCGTTTCAGTCCTACTTATGAACTGTTCGACATGAGTGCCGGCATCACCTCGACCTATCAGAGCGAGTGGTTTGCCCTGGCTTACAACAATCTCGGCCTGGCCTACGATTCAATGGGGCAAGTCAATGAATCCATCGAGAACTTCCAGAAGGCGATCTCCATGAACCCGCGCCTGGCTCAGGCCTATTACAATCTGGGACTGGCCTTTCTTGCCATGAAAGACAAAGGGCAGGCCGCAGACCAGTATCGAATGTTGAGATCCCTCGATCCGGAACTGGCGGCGAAGCTGCGGGAAGCGGTGATTGGTGATTGGTAAATCGGTGATTGGTGAATAGTGATTGGTGAATAGTGATTGGTGAATAGTGATTGGTGAATAGTGATTGGTGAATAGTGATTGGTGAATAGTGAACTTCGAACTCCGAACCTCGAACTTCGAACTTCGAACAGAAGTTAGGACTGTAATGGCAAAAACGATTGTTGTAATACCGGCATATAATGAGGGTGGTGTCATTGCCGGCGTCATCGAGAAGGTGCGTAAAGTCGTCCCTGATTTGGACATCCTTGTCGTCAACGACGGTTCCCGGGATCGTACCGCCAGAGAGGCCAAGGATGCCGGGGCCATCGTAATCTCCCATTCATTCAATATGGGTTATGGGGTGACGATCCAGACTGCTTATAAATTTGCCTATGCAAACGGATATGATTACCTGGTGCAGATAGATGGGGATGGCCAGCATGATCCAGGCTTCATTCCGCACCTTCTCGCTCCTGTTGTCTCCGGGGATACCGACTTTGTCCTCGGCTCCCGTTTCATGGGGGTCGAGAGCTATCGCCCGTCGTTTTCCCGCCGGCTGGGGATACTTTTCTTCCGCAAGCTCGTTTCCAACCTCATCGGCCGTTCCATAACCGACCCCACCTCCGGATACCAGGCCTTCAACCGGGAAGTGATGCGGTTCTTTACCACCGACGTCTTCCCGTGCGACTATCCCGATGCCGACATGCTCATTACCCTGAATCTGTCAGGCTTCCGCATCAGGGAGATTCCCGTGCGCATGTATGCCAACACCTCGGGTAAAACCATGCACAACGGCTTCAAGCCCCTTTACTACATGTTCAAGATGTGTCTGTCCATTTTCGTCACCCTATTGCGGAACCGGCAACTGTACCGGAGGTAGAACATGCCGTTGAAACAGCAGATTTTTGCTATCATTGTCAGTCTTCTGGTTTTTGTCCTGACCATAGATATGGTGCGAAAGAAGCGGCTGAGGGAGGAATATTCCCTGCTTTGGCTCATCACTAGCGTCTCCATGTTTATCTTGGTCATAAAGTACGACTGGCTAGTGGCGCTTACCCACCTGATAGGGGCAGGGCTTCCCACCTCCACCCTATTCCTGGGGTCGATCATATTTCTCATTCTTCTGGCAGTGCAATTTTCCATAAAAATATCAAAACTTTCCGATCAGTTGAAAGACCTTGTTCAAGATAATGCACTGATGCGTCATGAGTTTGAAAAGCTTAAAAAAGAACGGGGGGAGTGAACTCATAGGCATCCCATGGACTGTCCAGTGGCGGTTGAGATAAATTTTTAATTGCTAATCTTTGCTGTTTCCTGTAGTGTTCACTGCATGAACGATCAAGACGAGAAGACCCTGGACAGCTACCGTGCCCTGCGGTTGATGGCCGAAATAGCAACAGAGGAACCCATCTCCCAAAGAGAACTGTCCAGTCGCCTCGGCATTGCCCTGGGGCTCGTCAATTCCTACCTGAAAAACCTGGTCAGCAAGGGTTTCGTAAGGGTAAAGAACTTCCCCCGAAATCGTTACGCCTACCTCCTTACCCCACAGGGAATAGCCGAAAAAAGCCGCCTTGCCTACCAGCACCTTGGTTATTTTTCCAGCCTTTATACCATTGCCCGCCAGGACTACCTGGCATTGTTCAGGAGCCTTCATGGCCAGGGTGTCAGGAGCGTCGCTTTTTGCGGCGTCGATGAGGTAGCCGAGATCGCCTACCTTTCCCTGCGTGAAATAGGATTAGAACTGGCGGCAGTCATGGATGACGATGCGGCCGGAAAGATTTTTTTCGATAAACAGGTGGCGACGCTGGCCATGGGACTTTTGTCGGGCAATCATCGCATCGTCATTACGTCCATAAAAAAAGGTGAAGCGCTGCGGCAGGAGCTGCTGCGGCTGGGTGCTGAACCGGCATTGATCCTGATGAACGGCGGGGGGGCGCATGATGACCCGAAAGGGCCGGCCAAACCTAAGCATTCGAAGGAGCAGGGAGCGAGGCAATGAAAGTGGTTATTCTGGCAGGAGGACTCGGCACACGGCTCAGCGAGGAAACGTCACTGCGGCCGAAGCCCATGGTTGAAATCGGCGGCAAGCCGATCCTCTGGCATATCATGAAGATCTATTCCCACTACGGCTTTAATGACTTTATTATTTGCCTCGGCTTCAAGGGGTACATGATCAAGGAGTACTTCTCCAATTATTTTCTCCATATGAGCGATGTCACCTTCGATATGCGCAATAACAGCATGGAGGTGCATCAGCAGTACGCCGAACCCTGGCGGGTGACCTTGGTAGACACAGGGGCGGAAACCATGACCGGTGGGCGGGTGAAACGGGTGGCACCATACGTGGGGGATGAAACCTTCATGCTCACTTACGGCGATGGGGTAGCCAATGTGGATATCGCGCGGCTGGTTGCTTTCCATCAGCAGCATGGCCAACTGGCAACCGTCACTTCAACCCAGCCGTCCGGGCGTTTCGGGGCACTTTCCTTCGGCGCCGGAGACCGGGTGACCTCATTCATGGAAAAGCCTGCCGGTGATGGCAACTGGATCAATGGCGGTTTCTTCGTATTGGAGCCTAAGATTATCAACTATATCCCCGGCGACGCAACCTTGTTCGAACGTGAGCCGTTGGAAGGTCTGGCCCGCGATGGCGAACTGGTTGCCTATAAACACGAAGGGTTCTGGCAGCCGATGGATACCCTGAGGGATAAACATTACCTGGAAGAACTCTGGAACAGTGGCAAGGCGCCATGGAAGGTATGGTAGCATTCCGTAAGGCGTAAAGGGTGAGGGGTGAGGCGTGAATTCTAATTCATTCTGGCGGGGCAAACGGGTTTTCGTGACGGGGCATACCGGATTCAAAGGCTCCTGGCTCTCCATTTGGCTGCACAGGCTGGGGGCTCAAGTGACCGGCTACGCCCTGGAGCCTCCGACCGACCCAAGCCTGTTTGACCTGGCACGAGTTGGCGAATTGGTCACTTCGATCACTGCCGATGTACGGGACTTGGCACGGTTGCAGGTGGAAATGACCAAGGCCTCGCCGGAGATCGTCATTCACATGGCTGCACAGCCGTTGGTCCGGGATTCGTACAAGATACCGGTGGAGACTTATGCTGTCAACGTTATGGGGACCGTTCATCTGCTGGAAGCGGTGCGCCATTGCCCGAGCGTGCGCGCGGTAGTGAACGTCACCACCGATAAGTGTTACGAAAACAAGGAATGGGCTTGGGGCTATCGGGAAAACGAACCGATGGGGGGGTATGACCCCTATTCCAACAGCAAGGGATGCTCGGAACTGGTCACGGCAGCCTATCGCAACTCCTACTTCGTCAATCGGAAATGCAACGGCGCAGCGTGGCCACGGCCCGTGCCGGCAACGTCATCGGAGGGGGAGACTGGGCAAACGACCGGCTTATTCCGGATGTGATCCGCTCCATTCTTGCAGCTGAGCCGGTTAAAATCCGCAACCCCCACGCAATCCGTCCATGGCAGCATGTGCTGGAGCCCCTTTCCGGGTATCTCCTGCTGGCTGAGAAGCTCCATGAAGTGGGACCACGATTCGCGGAGGGATGGAATTTCGGCCCCCGTGATGAGGATGCCAAGCCTGTGGAATGGCTGGTGCAGAGGCTCTGCAACGGATGGGGACAAGCGCCCGATATGTGCTGGATGAGGGTGAACATCCCCACGAGGCCCACTACCTGAAGCTGGATTGTTCCAAAGCCAAGGCCGAACTGGATGGCGGCCTCGCTGGAATCTGGAGCGGACCCTGGACAGTATCGTCGAGTGGACGCGCGGCTATCTGGAAAAAAGAGACCTGCGGGAAGTTTGCCTGCAGCAGATTGAGGAGTACGTAAAGGTTCCGGGGAAACCTGACGCACCTTAAGGAAAGGATAGATTGTGGAAGAGGGAAAGAAAGAGGAAAAAGTTCTGCGCGAGCAGGTGATTCAGGCTGCAATCAAATACTACGAGTTCAAACATAAGGGCAGCCAAAGATTTTTCCCCGGCAACCGCATTCCCTATGCCGGACGTGTTTTCGACGAGAAGGAAATTGCCAACCTTGTGGACTCGTCTCTCGACTTCTGGCTGACCACTGGCAGATATGCCGAAAGGTTCGAGCGGGAATTTGCCGAGTTTCTCGGCATCCAGCACTGTTCCCTGACCAACTCCGGCTCTTCTGCAAATCTGCTGGCATTGATGGCATTGACTCGCCAAAGCTCGGGGAAAGAATGTTGAAACCGGGCGACGAAATAATCACGGTTGCTGCCGGCTTTCCCACAACCGTTGCCCCCGCCATTCAATATGGTGCAGTCCCGGTCTTCGTGGATGTGGAACTTCCCACCTACAATATTGATTGCACTCAGTTGGAACAGGCACTGTCCGGGAGTACCAAAGGGGTGATGGTCGCCCACACTCTGGGGAATCCCTTTGATCTCCAAGCGGTCAAATCCTTCTGTGACAGACATAACCTCTGGCTCATCGAGGACAACTGCGATGCCTTGGGCTCCCGTTATTTGTATAACGGCGAATGCGTTACACTGGAACAATCGGCCACCTTGGCACTTCGAGTTTTTATCCGCCCCACCACATGACCATGGGTGAAGGAGGGGCCGTCTATACCAATGACACCACCCTGAAAAGGCTGGTCGAATCCTTCCGTGATTGGGGGCGGGACTGCTGGTGCCCCTCGGGGCGGGACAATACCTGCGGCAACCGCTTTACCCAGCAGTTCGGTGAACTACCCCACGGCTACGATCACAAGTATGTCTACTCCCATTTCGGCTACAATCTGAAGGTGACCGACATGCAGGCGGCCATCGGCTGTGCCCAGCTAGAGAAGCTCAGTGGCTTCATTGCGGCGAGGAAGAAAAATTGGGCGCAGTTGCGGGAAAACCTGGCAGAGCTGGCGGATATCTTCGTCCTTCCCGAGGCGACGGCAAACTCCGACCCATCCTGGTTCGGATTCCTGCTTACGGTAAGGGAGCAAGCCCGGTTTTCCCGCGACGAGATCGTCAATCACCTGGAGATGAAAGGCATTCAGACCAGAATGCTCTTTGCCGGCAATCTCATAAAACATCCCTGTTTCGATGGGATGCGAAGCAGCGGTAAGGGATACAGGGTCGTCGGCAGCCTGGAGAATACCGACAGGATCATGCGCGACACCTTCTGGGTCGGTGTCTATCCGGGAATGACCGAGGATATGATCGGCTACATGAGCGATACGATCCGGGGTTACTGTACCAAATGAAGATATTGATTACCGGTGCTACCGGCTTCCTGGGAAGCCGTCTCCTGCGGACGCTTCTCCATGAGGGGCATGATCTGACCATTCTGAAGAGGAGTTGTTCCGACACCCGCCGGATTCACGATATCCTTTCCCAGATCAAGGCCTACAATCTGGATACATGCGGCTCTGAGCAGATTTTCACAACAGCGGGTACCTTTGACACCATAATTCATACCGCCACCTGTTACGGCCGGGCCGGTGAATCTGCAGCAGAGATACTGGAAGCCAATGTCGTTTTCCCGCTCAGGCTGCTGCAGGCTGCCTCCTCATCCTGCACGACTACTTTTCTGAATACCGATTCCAGCTTGGCACCGAATCTGAATTTTTATGCCCTGTCGAAAAAACAATTTAGAGATTGGGGCGAGATGTTCGCGAGACGCGGAAGCATCCGCTTCGTCAACATCAAGCTGGAGCATTTCTTCGGCGCCGGTGATGACGACAGCAAGTTTATCACCCATATCATCAGAAGCTGTTTGCAGAATGTTCCCGATTTGCAGCTGACACCGGGGGAACAGCGGCGGGATTTCATTCATATTGAAGATGTCTGCTCTGCCTACCTGCTGTTGCTCCAAAAAGCAGTCGCCTGTGGGGAAAGCTTCCAAGAGTTCGAGCTCGGCTTGGGCAATCCCGTTACCATACGTGAGATAGTCGAGATGATCCATCGCTTGACCGGCTCCAGTACCACCCTCAATTTCGGAGGGGTTCCCTACAGGGAAAATGAGGTAATGGAGTCCGGGGCCGATGTTTCCGCTCTTGCCGCACTGGGCTGGACTCCCAAGATACGCCTGCCGGACGGCATCCGGCAGACCATCGAGCTGGAGAGAACCAACCAATTCGCTCTGAAAGGAAAAGACTAAATGAAACTGTTGATTACCGGCGGCTGCGGATTCCTCGGGAGTAACCTGGCGGCTCACGCCATTGGCCGTGGGGATGACCTGGTGGTGTTCGACAGCCTCTACCGGGCGGGTTCCGTCGACAACCTGGCCTGGCTGAAGGGGCAGGGGCGTTTCCGTCATGTGCATGGCGATATCCGCAATGTGAACGACATTACCCGGCTGATTCGGGAATTTTGCCCGGACGCCGTATTCCACTTGGCCGGACAGGTTGCGATGACGACCTCCATTGCCAATCCCCGGATGGATTTCGAAGTGAACGTGATGGGGAGTCATAATCTCCTGGAAGCGGTCCGCCTGTACTGCCCGGAGGCGGCGGTACTTTACTCGTCAACCAACAAGGTTTACGGCGACCTGGAACAGTATGGCTATGAAGAGACCCCGACCCGCTACGTCTGTACCGATCGGCCGCGCGGATTCGATGAGACCACCCCCTTGGAGTTCCATTCTCCCTATGGGTGCTCGAAAGGCGCAGCGGATCAATATATGCTCGACTATGCCCGGATTTTTGGTTTGAATACGGTTGTCTTTCGGCATTCATCCATGTATGGAGGCAGGCAATTCGCCACCTACGACCAGGGTTGGGTCGGCTGGTTCTGCCAGAAAGCGGTCGAAAGCAAAAGAGGTGTCCTTGACGAGCCGTTCACCATTTCCGGCAATGGAAAGCAGGTGCGAGATCTGTTGCACGCCGACGATATGAGAGCTCTTTATTTCAAAGCCTTGGGAGCTATTGAAATCGCTCGTGGACAAGTTTTCAATATCGGCGGCGGCATCGACAACAGTCTATCCCTGCTGGAGCTTTTTTCCCTGCTGGAAGAACTGCTTGATGTGAAGCTGAATTATACCAAGCTACCACCACGGGAAAGTGACCAACGGGTTTTTGTTGCCGATGTTGCCAAGGCCGAGCAGGTGCTGGGCTGGTCACCGCAGGTGTCCTCACGGGATGGGGTGAAGCGGATGGTCGAATGGGTTGGTGGCATTGTCGGGAGTTAAGGGGTAGAGGTCCATTGAGAAAAATCCCGACACACATGCTTGTTGCCGGTAGTGCATGGGCTGGTCGCGTCATTAGTGCGGTCGCAGGCCTGGTCACTATTCGCCTTTTGACCAACGGTTTAGGTATGGAGCGATATGCAGCATATGCCGTTTTGAGTGGCCTACAGGGGTGGTATCTGCTGTGTGATTTAGGGGTGGGGATAAGCCTGCAAAATCATATCTCAGAACGTCGGGCACGGGAACAGGACTATGTTGATTTGATCTGGGCAGCGGCATTGGTCGCCATCTCTTTGCTGTTTGTCACCATCACGGCACTTTACTTTATCAGTCCCTTCATTGCTCCAAAGATATTGAACAGCTTTGTATTTCTTTCGGAAAGTGAGAAGACCCGGCAGTTCTTTACCGTGGGAGCGCTCTCCATCATGATTGGAATCGGCAGCATTGTCTATAAGATCTGGTATGCGGAGCAGAGGGGCTATCTGGCAAATATCATTCCTGCCGTCGGGGCCGTGCTGACCGTCTTAGCAATCCGGAGCATTGTCCGCTCTGGTTTAGGGGGTACGGAAAAACTCCACTGGAGCTTGGTGGCCTCATTTGTGCCCCTTGCCTTATTGCCGGTAGTGGCTTTAGTGGGGAGAGGAGCAGCTTGTTCGGGCCAACGTCTCAACCGAGAATTGCTCCGACCTCTGATAAAGCGTGCCCTGAAGTTCTGGTTCTTTGGTCTTATGGCTGCAGGGGTCTTGCAAATCGATTATGTTGTAATGTCGCAATTTTTGAAGCCGGATGAAATTGTCATTTATAACCTGAGCACCAAGATATTTAATATTGCCTTCTTTATCTATGCTGCTCTTCTTGCGGCTGTTTGGCCGGTCTGTGCCGAGGCCATTGCACGGAACGAGTGGCCCAGGGTAAAGAAGTACCTTCGGGATTACAATTTGGCGGGGATCTGCTTCATTTGCATGATAACTGCTGCCTTGATCTTGCTTATGCCCTGGTTAGTTCATCTTCTTTCACCGAAGCAGCATCTGGTAGTCCCCACATTGTTCATCGTTGGGCTTGGCTGCTATTTTGCTATTCGCGTCTGGAGCGATACCTTTGCCATGGTGCTGCAGAGTATGAGTTTCCTGCGGCCATTTTGGATTATTGTGCCGCTTCAGGCTGCACTGAGTGTGTCCCTGCAATGGTTGCTGATTCCCCAGTACAGGATATTCGGTGTGATTATGGGCTTATGGGATCCTTTATCCTTACTGTTAGCTGGGCATTGCCCGTAGTGCTTTATCGCCGTATGAAAACTGCCCGGATGGAGGCTTGATGAGCATCCAATTATCAATCTGCATTCCCACACACAACCGCGCCGGTTTTTTAGACGAAGCCATTGCCAGTATAGCATCCCAGGTCAGCGATGATATGGTGGGAGCTGTGGAACTCTGCATAAGTGACAATGCCTCTCTGGACAATACCGAACAGCTTGTGGATTCATGGCGCCAACGATTGAAGATCCCGATCATGTACCGCAAAAATGAACGGAACTTGGGTGCTGATGCAAACTACCTCCGCAGCATCGAGATGGCGGAAGGCGAATTTTGCTGGTTTCTTGGAAGCGATGACCGTATTGAACCGGGTGGAATCGAAAAAGTCTTGGATTCCATTGTAAAGTACCGGGATGCGGGGATTTTTGTTTTCCTTCGCCACGATTATAATTTTGATTTCACTCAACGGATAACGCCCTTAGGAAATCCTCTGATTGATGATCTCAAGGGTGATTTCCTGTTCCCAGACACGCGGGAAGCGTTGTACATGGTGACTCATGCCCTGGGTTATTTATCGATTCTTGTATTCAAAAAGGAATGCTGGGACGCTATTGATGGCTATCAACCTTTCATCGGATCTGCTTACGTGCATGTTTTTAAGCTTCTGGCGATGATGAAGAAAGGTGCCCAAGTCATGTTCGTTAGGCAGGAGGTGGTTGGGTGGCGGGCCGGCAATGACAGCTTTGGAGAAGAGCTGAAACTGTTTGGCCGCATCAGGATTGATGTGGAAGGCTTTGATTGGATCGGGGCAGCGGTGTTTGGCGACTTCTCAGCAGAACATCGGGCGATCATCAACAGGGTCCTGCAGGTACAAGGGAAGCAGTTGGTGTATCATCTGAAATACTCTGCACCGACCGCTCTTATACAATGGAAAGTGCTCTGGTTATATCTGCGGCATTACTGGCGGTTTTGCCGGTTCTGGCGGGAGATATTTCCGCTACTTGTGGTGCCGGCTAGCGTCTTAAGCTTTGCGAAAAGGATATTTCGCAGCATTGTTCCCAAAAAGGGGCAGGCACTCTAGGTATGCGACTTTCCATCTGTATCCCCACATATAACCGAGCGGTTTTCCTCGATGAGCTATTGGCAAGCATTGCTTCACAGGTTTCAATCGAGCACACACCCTTACTGGAGGTCTGTGTCAGTGATAATGCTTCCACTGATGACACCGCTGCAGTTGTGGCGCGCTGGCAGAGCCATCTGCCGGTCAATCTGGTCTACCACAAAAACAGTGAAAATCTGGGCGCTGACAGGAACTATCTGCAAGCAGTTGCCATTGCCTCAGGTGATTTTTGCTGGCTGATGGGAAGCGACGACCGGCTGGAGCCGGGTGCCATAGATGTCCTGCTGGCAAGGATCGACGACAACTCCGATCTCAATGTTGCCATCCTGTCGCGCAACTACTACGATTGCAGTTTTGGAAGCCTATTGCCGATCCGGCAGCCGTTAAGGCGGGCATTCACCAATGATGTCCGTTTCTCCGGCGCTCGACAGGCAATCGATCATATCACCTATGAACTGGGCTATCTTTCGGTGTTGGTTTTCCGGCGTGCATGCTGGCTGCAGGTGGCGGGCCACGAAGAATTCATAGGTTCTGCCTACGTGCACGTTTACAAGCTGTTGGCTATGATCCGCGATTGCAGCGGTGCTGTCATGTATTTGAGCAGGCCGCTGGTCGGCTGGCGGGCCAACAACGACTCTTTCCTGAATGAGTTGAAGTACCTTGCAGGATCAGGATCGACGTTCTCGGCTATGACCGGATTGCTGCACGACTCTTCGGCACAGGCTCCCCAGAGTATCGGAGCATCGTTAACCAGGTGATCGGCACCCACCTGCGGGGATATGCTGAGGATATACATACGGCACGGCGGGGGCTGCTGGTACGGGTGAGGGTCCTGGGGTTGTACCTGCGGCATTTCTGGGACTTTCCGGCTTGCTGGTTTCGGCTCGTGCCGCTTTTGCTGGCGCCTACCTGGGCTTATCTTTTGCTCAGGCAGTGCAAGCAGGCTCTGCAGGGGGCAGGAAAATGAAACGGACACCGGTTGGTGCGGCCCTTCGGTTTTTGCTGACCATGCCGCTGGATCTGCTGGCCGTTGGCTGCCGGGTACCGGTGCGAACAAAGACGCTGCTGCTGGTACACCTGCACCACATCGGCGATTATATCCTCGTGCGCAACTTGGTCCGCATAATGAAGAGCCACGAGCGTTATGGCGATTACCGGATCACCTTGTGCGCCAACGAGGAGATCCGCCCCCTTGTGGAAAGCTTCGACAGCGATTGTTTCAGTGACTGTATCTGGGTGGAGAGAAAAAAACTGCTGAACAATCTGCCTACCGGTTTAGGTTGTTGAGGGAAATCCGCTGCAGGGGGTTTGAGATTGCAGTGCAACCTGCCTTTTCCCGGGAATTCTATTTCGGTGATGCGATTGTCAGGGCAACAGGGGCAGTGGAACGAATCGGCAGCTCCGGTGGAACAAGCAACATTCCGCTTTGGCAGAAGCGGATCTCCGACGGCTATTATACGCACCTGTTGCCAACGAGTCCCGGGGTCACGTTCGAGTTTCTGCGGAACAAGGAGTTCTTCGAGGCGCTGCTGGGGCAGTTATTGCCGATAACCTGTCCATCTTTTGATGGTGGTTCCGTCCCATTGCCGGAGGAGATTGATCGTCCCTATGCCGTTGTCTTCCCCGGGGCGAGCGTGCCGGCGAAACGTTGGAGGCCCGAGGGCTTCGCTGAGGTTACCCGGCACCTTGCCTCCCGCTATGGGCTGGCGGTAGTTTTGGCGGGGGCTCCCGCTGAACGTATATTAGCGGCGCGGGTGCGCGAACTGGCACCGGGGATCGACCTGGTGGATATGTCCGGACGGACCTCTCTGGCGCAATTAGCCGGATATCTGTCCCGTGCCCGGCTCCTGGTTTCAAACGACACGGTTGCCGTGCATCTTGCAGTTTCGGTGGGCACACCCGTTGTCTATCTGCTCACCGGCGCCATTACGGCAGGTTTGGTCCGTATCCGGCCGAGGTCTTTACCCGGACCCAAGCCCTTTACCCCCCAGGGTTCAAACATGCCGAGTCGGTAACACGTACCGGGGGGGGCGAACAGACATCCGATATAACCACCATCCCGGTGGAAGAAGTCATCATGGCGGTCGATACCCTTCTTGCGCCGTGAAGGGGGGCACTCTGGAACAGACCACATTAGTGGAGGGAGTTAATTTAGTGTCGGCACTAGCAGCAATCAGGCTCAAGATAGCTAAAATACGTCGCCTGCATGGCCTTCGATCCATGCGCAGAAGAGTCGCCTACCGCTATCTGCGAGGTACCGGCATAGAAATCGGCGCCCTGCATAATCCCTTGAAAGTTCCCAGTTCGGCACGGGTCAGGTATGTGGACCGGATGAAGGTGGATGACTTGCGCCGCCATTATCCCGAATTACGGCGGGAAAAACTGGTCCATGTGGATATTGTCGATGACGGCGAACTCCTGGCAACGGTGCCTGACGCTTCACAGGATTTCATTATTGCCAACCACTTCATCGAACATTGCGAAAACCCGCTGCTGGCACTGGACAGCATGCTACGCGTTCTCAGACCTTTGGGGATTCTCTATCTTGCCGTACCCGACAAGCGCTTTACTTTTGACGCAGAGCGTCCGGCTACAACCATCGAACATTTACTGGCTGATTTTGCCTCAGGTGGCGAAGGGTCTCGGAAAGCTCATTACGAGGAATGGGTCCGTCATGTGAGCAAAATAGAGGATGAGGCTGCATGTGTCAAAGAAGTCGAAAAACTCATGGCAATGGAGTACAGCATTCACTTTCACAGCTGGACACAACGAGAGATGTTGGAGATGTTGCTTATGGTGCAGCAGCGTCATCCATTCGATATCGAAACCTTTGTCTTCAATATCGAAGAGAATATCTTTATTATCCGCAAGTCCGACGGGGATGGTCAGGGTGGACGCTGAGACGACCACGATCCGGGCGCAGGAGGTCTGCGCCGTTATCGTTACCTATAATCCCGCTCCGCAGCTTTTGAGAAACATCGCAGCCCTGGCCCCACAGGTGGCGGAGATTGTTATCGTCGACAATGCCTCTGGTACTGAGGGGAGACGGGTCCTGGCCGAGGCGACGAAGCTTGAGGGTGTCAGCCTGATCAGCAACACGGACAACCTGGGTATTGCCGCCGCCCTGAACATGGGGGTGCGCTTCGCCCGCGACCGCGGCTATCCCTGGATTGCCACCTTCGATCAGGACAGCTGTGCGCCAGAGGGCTTTATTGAGGCAATGCTGGCGGCTTTGAATGGCTGCCCCTTCCGCAGTCAGGTCGCTCTGGCCGGCCCACGGTACAAGGACCGGCATACGGCAGAATCAGCAGCTATGCCGAGGGCGATGACGGCCCTTACACTGAAGTTTTTACTACCATGACTTCTGGGAATCTGGTGCGGACAGAGGTCTTTAGCAAGGTCGGCTTTTTTCCGGAAGCTTTCTTCATGGACTGCGTCGACCATGAGTTTTGCCTGCGGCTGCGGAGTAACGGGTACAGAATCATTGAGGTCAGCGATGCGTTGCTGGTGCACAGTTTGGGGCATATGACCCTGCACAGGGCCTTTGGCAGAACCTTCAAGGCATTCAATCACAGTCCGCTGCGCCGGTATTATAATGCCAGGAATCGGATCTTCGTCTACCGGCGGTATGGATTGAAATTTCCCCGTTGGATGCTCAAAGACCTGATGAATTTCGTGCGGGAACTTACCGGTATACTGTTTTTTGAGGCAGAATCACGCGCCAAGATGGGTGCTGTCATTGGTGGGATCATCGACGGCTTTTTGGGCAAAACGGGTAAGTATGGCGGGCGCTTTTGAACCCGCTGGTCTCGGTCATAATCCTGAACTGGAACGGCAGACGATTCCTCAAAGAGTGCCTCGATTCCCTTTTACGACAATCCTATACGGACTTCGAAACCGTTTTGGTGGATAATGGGTCCTCTGATGGCTCCCCTGACTATATCCGTAGAAAGTATCCTGCGGTAAGGGTCGTGGCATTACCGCAGAACATAGGCTTTGCTGCTGGAAACAATGTGGGGCTCGAGCATTGCCGGGGGCAATTCATCGTTACCCTGAATAACGACACCAAGATCTATCCGGAATTTCTTTCGGTGCTGGTCACTGCGGCCCAGGCCAATGAGCGTGTCGGCTTGGTGGCGGCGAAAATGTTGAACTACTATAAACCAGACACCATAGACTCCGTAGGGTTGATGATCGCCAGCAATGGGCTCGGCTACAATAAAGGGATTGCCGAAGTTGACAGCGGGCAGTATAAAGAGCCTGCGCCGGTTTTCGGCCCATGCGGAGGAGCTGCTCTATATCGGCGTGCGATGTTGTCGGAAACCGGTTTTTCGATGGGGATTTTTTTGCCTATTATGAAGATTTTGACCTCGCTTGGAGATGCCGCCTGGCCGGCTGGCAAGCGGTGACCGCACCTGGCGCTGTGGTCTATCATATCCATTCTGCCACCAGCGGCGAGTGGAGCCCTTTCAAGGTATTCCATACCCATCGCAACAAATGGTATGTCATTATCAAAAACTGGCCGACAGCGGTTCTGATACGATACCTGCCTAAGGTGCTTTTTTACGACGTCGCTGCGCTGATACTTGCCGTTATGCGTGGCCAAGGGGTAAGTGCATTGAAGGCGAGACTCGATCTGCCGCGCCATATGCCAACGCTGCTACGGAAAAGAAAAAAGATACAGGGCGGGCAAAAGCTTTCAGACGAACAGGTTATGAACCTGTTCTCCCCTTACGAATCGCCGATCAGGACTTTTATGCGGAAAAAAGGCAGGAAATGATGATATGCCCGAGCCGTAACAAGGGGGCCCGCTGATGAGGTCCTGATAATTGCCAATCAGCGGGAATCCCTCACCGGCGGCGGCACGTACCAGGCCAACGTGCTGCGCGAACTCAGGCGGCGGCACGAGGTGAGGATCTACCAGTCGGAGGCGGATCTTGAGGAGGAGTGGGATATCGCCCACTGTCTGAACCTGAAGCACCTGTCGCCGAAGGTGGCCGCGAAGGTCCGCTGCCCGCTGGTGGTGGACAGCCATGACTATTACTGGGTTCGCTATTACCACTTCTTCTGTCCCGATTTTCCGGTTCGTTTTCTGCTACAGAAATACCGGGCCTTCAAGTATAGAAGGCTATTCACATTTATAGACGGCATCATCTTGCACGGGCGGTACGTCTTTGATCTTTACGATCATCCAACAAGTACCTGAACTTTTACTACGGGCTCGATTACAGTGAGATCAAGACCCGTCCCTGGGAAGAAAAAGAGAACCTGATCCTTTTTGTGGGGGGAGACTTCTTCCGCAAGGGAATCTATCGATTGCTGCGGGCCCTGCCGAAAGTCCTGGAAAAGGTTCCCGATGCAAAACTGATGGTTATCGGCAACGACTACTGGTATGTGAAACTGCTTGCCCGATTTCTGGCCCGTGGCTTCCAGTCCGGTTCATTTACGGCATGCCTCGCGACGAGTTGTACAAAACATACGGCCGTGCAAAGGTTTTCGTTATGTCTTCGGAGATCGAGGCAATACCACTGGTTTCCTCCGAGGCAACCATGGCCGGAGTGCCACCCGTCCTTTCCGATGCGGGGGGGAACCCCGAAATTGTCCTGGATGGGGAGACAGGTTTCATAGTGCCTCTTGACGATTATGACCTGCAAGCTGACCGGATCGTGACCTGCCTGACCGACAGAGAGGTATCCGAACGCTTGGTAGCACGGGGAAGAGAGTTCATTGGCCAATTCACCACCGACAGGATGATGAGCCGACTGGAAGATATATACCTGGATGTGATACGGAAGGGGAAACGGTGAACGGCGATACAGCTTGGTTCTATAAAAGGAAAAAAGTACTCGTTACCGGAGGTCTGGGCTTTATCGGGCTGAATACCTGCTCCCGACTGTTGGAGCTGGGGGCCGAGGTGACGGTGCTGGACAACTTCATGCCCCCTGCCGACAAGATGCTCGATGGAGTTCGTTCCCGACTCAAGATTGCCATTGCGGACATGCGGGATGAGGAGAAGGTGGAGCGTGTCGTACGGGAGCAAGAGGTTATCTTCAACCTTGCAGGGAAATCCGGTGCAGCAGATAGCAATAAAGCGCCTCTCAACGACCTGGACATCAATTGCCGTGGCCACTTGACCATACTTGAGTCCTGCCGGCGCTTCAATCCCAGGGTCACCATAGTATTTCCCAGCAGCCGCCTGGTCTACGGCAAGCCACAGTACTTGCCGGTCGACGAGCGGCATCCCCTTGCGCCGGAATCCATCTATGCCGCTCATAAGCTTGCCGTGGAGAACTATCATCTGATCTATGGCCGTCTTTACGGCATCCATGCCACGGTGCTGCGCATTTCGAACCCCTATGGGCCCTTGCAGGCGGGGGATGCGCGTGCATACGGCATAGCGAACCGATTTATCCAGGCGGCGGTGCGCGGTGAAAAGATCACTCTGTTTGGTCAAGGGGAACAGTGCCGCGATTACCTCTACATCGACGACTTGGTGGAGGCTCTTGTAAAGGCGGGTTGTACTGAAGCTGCCCGCGGCAGAATATACAATATCGGTGATAGTGCCACTGTCACCTGATGGAACTGGCTCAGCTGGCAGTGGCCACTGCGGGGAGGGGAGAAATCGTCACGGTGCCGTGGCCAGAGGAGTATCGAGCCATAGAAACCGGCGATTTCCGCTCCGACATCTCATCGGCCGCCCGGGAGCTGGGATGGCATCCTTCTACCAACATTGCGGAAGGGGTAACACGTACTGTTGCCTATTACAGAGAGGCACTTGCTGATTAGTATGCGAGGTCGCTGGGCGGTCTGGCGGCTCGTGTCTAAAACATCGGATATAGCTGGGGGGTAGCACACCTATGCATAAAGAGAAAAAGGGCATTTTCGAAAAAGACTGGTTCTATGTGGGACTGATGGCGGTGATCGTCATCGCCTTTTGCAACAGGCTGCTCTTTACTGAGCAGATCATCCGCGCTTCGGACGTCATTACCCAGTTTTTCTGGGGGGCGAAAGAGGTTAAAAACCAGCCGCTCGGTGCGTATCTTGCCTCCATTCCCACCCTGTTTCATGCCTCATGGGAGCCACTCATGGACGGCGGTCGGACCCTGGAGGGGGGGTGGAATGCCATAGGCCTTCTTTTCCACCGTTTCCTGATTCAGCATTATTTCCCGTTCCCCTCCAGCATCGCCTGGCTGGCGGTTCTCTCCCTTTTGTGGGGGGGATCGGAACCTATTTTTATTGCCGTCTGATCGGCATCGGCCGTTTTGGCTCCTTTACCGCCGGGCTCATCTTTTCCCTGGGGACGGAGACCGCCTCGCTGATCAATGCCGGGCATATTCAAAAAATTGAAGGAATCAGCTGGCTGCCGTGGGTGCTGTATTTCCTGGAGCGGGCGATCAGGAGCGGCAGGCTGTTCCACTATGCCATGACCTCCCTGATGCTGGCGGTGCAGTTTTTCAACATGCATTGGCAGATATCCTTTTACACCTGCCTGGCGGTTGGCGCTTACTGGTTCTTCCACGTGGGGGAGGCATTCGTTTCTAAAGGAAAGGGATACCTGCCGGCGTTCCGCAAGGATCTTGCCCTTGCTGTGGTCATGGTAATGCTCTTCTTCACCACCATCGCCATGTCCTTTGCCCCTATCTTCAGCTGGTCGCGGCAATCGGAGCGGGGGGGGGGATGAGCCAGGAGGAGGGCATGAGTTGGTCCATGCCCCCCGAGGAGATCCTTACCTATGCCGTTCCCGGCTTCTTCGGCCTGTCCCGCCAGGAGGGGGGGGATGTGCCCGCCCCCGGCCAGGTCTTTTACTGGGGAAGGATGCATTTTACCCAGACCAATGACTATCTGGGGCTGTTGCCCTGGTTCCTGGTGCCGCTTGTCTTCACCCGACGCAGGGAGCTCGCCGACCGGTTCTTTCTGTTTCTCATGGGGGCCACGTTACTGATGGCTCTGGGCAAATATACCTTCGTCTATCAATTCATGTTTGATCACCTGCCCGGCTTTTCCACATTCCGGGTGCCGAAGATGATCCTCTTTCTCTTTGCCTTTGCCGTCGCCGTGCTTACCGGTCGGGGCATGGGCATTCTCGCCGAGGCAACTCCCCAGTCGCGCCCGTTGAAGTACTGGTTGGCCGGCAGTGGCCTCTTCGTCACCTTCATCGGTCTCCTGTGGCTCTGGCTTGCCTTCGGTGCAGAATCGGCCGTGCGGTTTCTGCCGGCTACCATCGGCGAACCGACCCGGTACCAGTGGGGGGCGGGTTTGGCCGCTGACCGTTATGGCAATGCCGTGCGCGAAGCAGGCATCGCCTTCGGTGTTGCTTTCGTTTATCTGGCGGTTCTTCTTGTCTGGACCAGAAGATGGCTGCCGACTCGTCTGCTGCTGCCCGTTTTGGTCATTCTCCTGCTGGGAGATCTGTGGCGGGTCAATACCAATTTCTTCGTCTTGACCGCTCCGCCGGTGGCCGACAAGACGAAGACGAAAACCGATGTGGTGGCGTTTCTGGAGAAGAATATTGACCGATACCGCATGCAGCCCATCAACGAACAGTCCTCGGCCTACTATGCCGATTTCGGCCTGGCCAATATTTCCGCATATGTAACGGTCAGCGAAAAACGCTACCGGGAGTTCCTCGATGCCTTTTCCCTCACCGGTGCAATGCCCAACCTGGTCAATCTCAAGTACCTGGTGATGCCGCGCGGCCAGTATGAGGAGGAGAAGCAAAACCTGGCAGACCAGTACCAACCGGTCTTCGACTCGCAGAACGGTTCCGTGGTGCTGGAAAACAGGCAGGTGCTGCCCAAGGCCTGGTTGGTCCCCGAGGTGCAGCTGGTGGCAAATCCAGAGCAGCAGCTGGTAATGATGAGAAGTCCCTATTTCAACCCGGCCCGGACCGCCCTGGTGGAGACCCCGCCCCCCGCCGGATTGGCTCCGAAAGGGCAGGGAAACCTTACCGGCAATGCCGAAGTGGCGGTCTTCGAGCCGAACCGGATTGTCGTCAATGTGACAGCATCCGATAATGCCCTGCTGGTGCTGGGCGAAAAGTACTACAAATGGTGGCATGTCATGGTGGACGGGAAGCGGGAGGAAATTTATCCGGTCGATCACATCCTGCGGGGAGTCTATGTGGGGCCGGGACAGCACCGGGTCGAGTTCCGCTTCGATCCGCTGCCGTTCAAGATCGGCAAATACCTGACGCTGGCCTCCTTTGTCTTTATTGCTGCCCTGGCGGTAACAGAATTGTATCGGCGTAGGAAGCGGGAGTTCCATGAAGGAACGATGCACTGAGCGGGCACAGCATCAGGGGGAGAACGGGGTCACCATCGATGAACTCAAGTTGCATGGACAGAAAATAGTCCAGCCGGCCAACGGCTACCGCTTCTCTCTGGACCCGCTCCTCCTCTGTGCCTTTGCCGGCGTCCCGGATCGGGCGAGGGTGGCCGACCTGGGGACTGGGTGCGGCATCATGCCGTTGCTTTTGGCTGGGCAAGGGAAAGGCGTTACGGTCGTCGGCGTCGAATTCCAGGAATCGATGGCCGAACTGGCGCGGCAGAATACCTCCCTGAACGGACTTGCCGACAGAGTGTCGGTAGTCGCCGAGGACATCGGCAACCTGAGGAGGCTCTTTCCCGTGTCGTCCTTCGATCTGGTGGTGTCCAATCCCCCTTACCGCAAGCCCTCCACCGGTCGAATAAGTCCGAAACAGGGGCGGGACAAGGCACGCCACGAAACTACGGCAACCCTGGCGGATTTCATGGCCATTGCCAAGTATCTGGTCAAGCCCGGGGGGAGGATTTGCTTCATTTACCACGTATCAAGCTGGCAGAGCTTTTTGCGGAAGCCGTGCCCCTGAAACTTGCCCCGCTTCGCCTGCGGCTGGTCCATGACACCGCCCAATCCGGGGGGGGAATGTTCATGGTGGAGCTGGCCAAAGGGCGCAGGGGGGACCTGATCGTAGATCCTCCGTTCATCGTCCGCGATGCAGAGGGCCGTTACACTGCGGAAATGTGCAAGGTGATGGGGATTGAGCCTGCAGAGGAAAAGGAGGGGTGAATGCTGAATGGTAAAAAAATTGCGGTAGTGCTTCCTGCTTACAATGCGGCGAAGACACTGGAAATAACGTACCGGGAGATACCCTTCGAGTGTGTCGACGAGGTGGTCCTTGTGGATGATGCCAGCCGCGATGACACTGCCGACGTTGCCCGTCGCCTGGGCATCAGGACCATTGTTCACCAGAACAACCGGGGATATGGCGGTAATCAGAAGACCTGCTACAGGGCAGCACTCGATCTGGGGGCGGATATTGTCATCATGCTGCATCCGGACTATCAATATACGCCGAAACTGGTTACTGCCATGGCCGCCATGATAGCCTACGGCGAGTTCGACGCGGTGCTCGCCTCGCGCATTCTGGGAATAGGCGCCTTGAAAGGGGGAATGCCCCTTTACAAATACGTTGCCAACCGCTTTCTCACCTTCTTCGAAAACGTGATGCTGGGTCACAAGCTTTCCGAATACCACACCGGTTACAGGGCTTTTTCCCGCGAAGTTCTGGAAAGGCTTCCCCTGCATGCAAACTCGGAGGATTTCGTCTTCGACAACCAGATGCTGGCCCAAATCGTCTGGTTCGGTTACCGCATCGGCGAGGTCAGTTGCCCGACCAAGTACTTTGAGGAAGCATCTTCCATTAATTTCCGGCGGAGTGTCATTTACGGCTTAGGAGTCCTGAAGACGTCGTTGCAGTTCCGACTGGCAAAGGCCGGGCTTTGCAAGGGGCGGATATTCCACATATAGGACATCGTCATGCGTACCAAATTGTTCATAATTTCCGCTGTTGTACTTGTCACGGTGCTGGTTGTCTTTATTCGTAATTATCACGTACCGGGGGTAAGCGCGGATGGGGCCGTTTATCTTCAGATCGCCAGAAACCTACTCTTGGGCGAGGGACTGGGCTGGCAGGCACTATGGTTCCCACCATTGTTTTCCATGGTCATTGCTGCAGTTTCATATGTTGCAGGCATTAGGGAGCTTGTTGTTGCAGCCGGCATTGTTTCGGCAGTTTCCGGTTTTTTCCTGGCACTTGCGGTTTATTTTCTTGCCGCCAGGCTTTTCGACCGCACAACGGCACTCTGTGCGGCGGTAACCACGGCATGCTTTCCCCACCTGTTGTCCATTTCTTTTTCCTCTGAGGCTGAAGTTCTTTATACGCTGCTTCTCGTGCTTTCACTGGGGCTGTTTATCCTGTGCATCGAGAAAAAATCCTTCGGATGGGCGGCCCTCACTGGGGTTTCTTTCTCAGGCACATATCTTTCAAGGTCTGAAGGCTTTCTTATCCTGCTCTTTATCTGCCTGCTGCTTATCAGTAGCGGCAGTTCCATGGAACGAGGGCGACTGACAAAGCTTTGCTGCACCGTACTTGTTGTCTTCTTCGTTGTTTCATCCCCATACCTGCTTTTTTTGCATAAGCATTACGGTGCATGGGTGATCAGCCCGAAGACCTCCTACGTGATGACGTGGATGAAAAGCCGGACCTATCACGATAACGATAAGGGTGAGATATTTAACGATGAGCTGTGGGGGGTGACCGCCGACGGGAAGTTGGGGTGGCAAAAGCCGCAAGGAGCGGGGGATCTGGTAGTTTACCTCATGAGCCATCCCGGTAAAAGCGCCAAGATCTATCTGCAGAACCTTGCGGCAATGGTGCCGGGACGCATCCCCAACGGCAGCGGAATGGAGCATTACCCGCAGGTCTTTCCCATTTATTTTGCCGTGCCTGCGCTGTTGGCTCTCTTTTTTCCCTGGGGGCCATTGTCTCGGCAGAAAAAGGCCATAGTCTTTGCCCCGTTTTTAATTCTCTTCGTTCTGCCGGTTTTTACCGAGGGATGGTGGAAATATCTGGTTCCCTATGCTCCATTGCTGATTATTCTGGCTGTGCGGGGGGCTGTTTTTGCCGTTGCAGGACTCTGGCGGATAAGAGGAAGAGAAGGAGCAGAAGAACGTGTTGCTTGTATGGCAGTTGCCATTGCCACAGTTTTGATCTGCAGCCGGTTTATTCTGGTGAAGGAAATGAAGGTGCAGCAACAATCACAATATAACCGGATACGTGCAGAGTACACCGGCGAGTTGGCCATGGCTGGCAAGTGGGCTGTGGATAGATTCGGGCCGGGAAAGAACTACATGGTTGCCTGGAGCAAGCTTATCTATCATCTCGACGGACTATGGACGCCGGAACCTGTGGCAGATCCTCCCCGGTTACTGCAGTTTGCCAGACAGAACAAAGTTGATCTGGTGGTAAAGGAGATGGTGGGAGAGAGATATTCCGATGAAGAGATCATGATGCCGCCTCCCGGGCTGGCTTTTGAGGGACTTTACAGGTCAAAGACGCGGAACTACGCCGTTGCTTTTTATCGGTTGGTAAACTGATGCAAGCACTGGTGTGCCTGACGTCTGGTTCCTTCCTTACATTCTTGGGCTTTTGCTTGGCGGTATCAGGTCTCTACGGTTTAGGTCCCTGCTATGTCTGCTCGTCGCGCCAAAATCCCTTAATTTGCGGTGGACAAGCCCCAAGGGCACTAGTGTCCCGTGCGGTTAGTTCTCTGCTAGAATTTCGAGGGATTTTGGTTCCCGGCAAGGCGCGGCGACGCAGGCCTAGCACCCTAAGCCGAGGAGCAACAACACAGCCGGGGGCCAAAAGACCCGAAATTATCAGAAAGATTTAACCGCACGTGACACTAGTTTCTTTCCAGGTGTTTACCCATCAGGCTGGAGATGAGCAGCTTCAGCTCGGGGTCGGAGATGGATGCGGTGTGGTCCTGGATGAGTTGCTGTTCTTCAGTGGAGATGATTCTGCATGGAGTGGTGGTCGGGGGGCGTTCAGCTACGGGTATTGAACTGCTTCCTGCTTTAAGGTAAATATCGGTTATCAGTTCTTCGCCGATATTTTTATTGAGCCTGGCAATGATCTCTTCTTTAAGATAGGTCAACTGCTGCATCCATGGGGCATTGTCAACGGATACGGTCAGCGTGCCATCACGGAATGCTGCCGGTCTGGCGCGGGCGGCTATCTGTTCTCCGACCGATCTCTCCCAGACCAGCCAGATTTTCCCCTCCTTCAGGCGCTTGCCGGCGGGCTTATCCTGAAAGATTTCGGCAAGCAGATCGGCGATTGCTGCCGGCCGTTTCATCCTTGGTCGTTTGTCAGTCAATGGTTTTCCTTCTGCGAATTCTTCCGCCGATTATCTGACCCACGATGGCGCTGCCAAGTGTAAAGGGAATGAATTTCCAGCTGAGGCCCGATTTTATCCTCAGATAGATGATGATGGGGATGGAAATGTGAACGTAGAAATACCAGCCGAAGGTGAACTTCTCGTAATTCTGCCGCAAGTAGCCGAAGGGCACGTTGATGAGCAGGGCAAAGGCCAGCAGACCGCCGAATGTCAAAATGAGATGCATTCTTTACCTCACCCCGGTATACTATGGATTTCGATAATCTTTGTCAACGTGCTTGACAGCTATTGAAAAACTATTGTGATACCGGCAGGTATGCAGGGTTTGCTGGTTCCGGGATTCAGTTTGATGAAAGGATTAGATTGTGGTTCAGGACGGTGATTATGTTGCGGTTTTCAATTCCATTCATCGAGTCATGAAAGCCGAAAAGATATTGAAGCAGAGGAAGATGGCCATTCTGCTGATTCCTGTGCCAAGGGCGCTACAGTCCGATTGCGGACTGGCAATCAGATACCAATCGGCTCTGCGCCAAGAGGTCGAAGCAGTTCTTTCCGAAGAAGGGCTCCTTCCGGCAGAGCTGTATGCGAAGCAAAAGGGTCAGTTTGTCAGAGTGCTGGAGTAATATCATTGAAGGTGGAGGTTCTGGATTGAAAACAATTGATTGCAGGAATATGGCGTGTCCTCAGCCGGTTGTGACGGTAAAGCGGGCGTTGGAAGAAAACCCGGGCGAGTCGCTGACAGTGCTTGTGGATGGCGGCGCCCCTCGGGAAAACGTCTCGCGCTTTGCTGCGAACAGGGGACTTATGGTGGCGGAAACCCCTGTTGAAGGTGGATATTCCCTCGTTTTGTCCGGCAATGGGATTTCCCCGGAGGTGGGTAAGACGAATGCTCCGGTGGGAGAGGGTAAATCAATAATACTGGTGGGTTCCGACCGTCTTGGGGATGGGCCTGAGGAGTTGGGGCGTCTCCTGATGAAAAATTTTATGATCACGCTGCTTGATGTGAAAGAACTTCCCGACAGCATCTTTTTCATCAATACCGGTGTTCTCTTGACCACTGCGGGTTCCGAGATCGTCGAGGTCCTGGAAAAGTTGGAAAATCAGGGCTGCGAAGTGTTTTCCTGCGGCGTATGCCTCGATTTTTTCCACTGCAAGGACAAGCTGGCTGCCGGTTCGGTGACCAATATGTTTACCATTGCCGAAAGCATGCTGAAGGCTCGATCGGTAATCCGCCTGTGAATTATCCAGACGGTTATGCAGTTTAAATTTATCTTGACAAAAAGCTGGACATTCCTCTAAAGTTACCCCTTTACAAGTGGCAAAGTGCGCTTTTTCGTCAGCTGTTTTGAAATGCTACCTAACTAACTGAATTTGCGACAGAGTTTTCATGTTTGATACCCTTTCCGATAAACTAGAATCGGTCTTTAAAAAACTGCGCGGTCAGGGAGTCATGACCGAAGACAATGTCAAGGAAGCCTTGCGTGAAGTGCGCCTGGCCTTACTTGAGGCAGATGTCAACTTCAAGGTCGTAAAGGATTTTGTCGAGCGGGTTCGGGAAAAGGCTGTCGGCACACTTGTTCTGCAGAGCCTTTCACCCGGCCAGCAGGTAGTCAAGATAGTCCATGATGAGTTAGTCGCTCTAATGGGTGGTGGCGAGGACAACAGTCTCGATCTGGCTGCCAAGCCGCCGGTGTCGATCATGATGGTCGGCCTTCAGGGTGCAGGAAAAACGACCAGCTGCGGAAAGCTGGCCAAGTTGCTGAAGTCCCAGCGCAGGAAGCCGCTTCTGGTCCCAGCTGACGTTTATCGTCCGGCGGCAATCGAGCAGCTGAAAACCCTGGGCAGGCAGCTGTCAATAGAGGTATTCGATTCCCATGCGGATCAGAAGCCGGTTGATATCTGCAGCAAGGCACTGAAATACGCCGAACTTTCCGGCTTTGATACGGTCATTTTCGATACTGCCGGTCGTCATCAGATCGATGATTATCTGATGGACGAGCTTGTGCACATCCGCGAGGCTGCAGAGCCCCGCGAAATCCTCTTCGTTGCCGATGCCATGACCGGCCAGGAAGCTGTCAACGTGGCGGCCGGTTTTGATGAGCGATTGGGCATAACCGGCGTGGTATTGACCAAGCTGGATGGTGATGCAAAGGGTGGGGCAGCCCTTTCCATCAAGGCTGTCACCGGCAAGCCGGTCAAATTCGTCGGCCTCGGGGAGAAGCTGGATGCCCTTGAGGTGTTCCATGCCGACCGCCTTGTGTCGCGCATTCTCGGTATGGGGGATGTGCTGACCCTGATCGAAAAGGCCCAGTCTACCTTCGATACAAAGGAGGCCGAGCGTCTCCAGAAAAAGCTCAAGAAGAGCAATTTCGATCTGGATGACTTCAAGGCTCAACTGCAGCAACTGAAAAAGATGGGCTCTCTGGAATCTATCATGGGGATGATCCCCGGCATGGGCAAAATGATGAAGCAGATGCAGGGGGCTCAGCCGAGCGAGAAGGAGCTGAAGCGCATCGAGGCCATCATCGATTCCATGACCCGCCAGGAACGGGCGAATCATCAGATGATAAACGGCAGCCGCAGGCTGCGCATTGCAAAGGGAAGTGGCACATCTGTGCAAGAGGTAAACCAGCTGCTCAAGCGCTTCACCGAGGCGCAGAAGGTGGTCAAGCAGTTGCAGAAGCTGGGTCCGAAAGGTCTTATGAAAGGCATGGGCAAGGGGATGTTCCCCTTTTAATTAGATATAAAAACAAGTTGCGGCGCAGGCGTGATAATACCAGGAGGAAAAGATGGCAACAAAAATCAGGCTGGCTCGGGCCGGCGCAAAGAAGAAACCTTTCTATCAGGTTGTGGTTGCAGACGAGCGCTGCAAAAGGGATGGTCGTTTTATCGAGAATGTCGGTACCTATGACCCCAATCAGAATCCTGCCGTTTTCAAACTGGAAGAGGGAAAGACTCTTGAATGGCTTGGCAAGGGCGCACAGCCAACCGATACCGTAAAGCAGATCCTTAAAAAGGCCGGTATCTGGGAAAAGTTCGTCTCGAAGCTTGCTTAATACTGTTTTCCCTCCGGTACGCCGGACATTTTAACTCACAGAGGACAGCGACATGAAAGAGCTCGTAGAAACCATCGCTAAAGCACTTGTTGATGACCCCAGTCAGGTAAGAGCAACCGAGGAGATGGAAGAAGAGACTACCGTTATAAAGCTGACCGTGGCCAAGGAAGACATGGGCAGGATTATCGGTAAGGAGGGGCGCACGGCGAAGGCCATTCGCACCCTGCTCAATGCCGTTTCGACAAAGGATAACAAGAAGGCGGTCCTCAAGATAGTAGAGTGATGTCCAGCGGTAACCAAACAATTCTGATCGGCAAAGTCTCGGCAACCCATGGGGTCAGGGGGCAGTTACGAATAACTTCCTTCTCCGGCGACATGGACAGCTTCATGGCCTTGCGATCGGTTATGATCAAAAACCTGGTGGGGGGATGGAAACCCTTGCCGTTGCCGAAGCAAAGGCACATGGCAAAAAGATCATCCTCAGTCTCAAGGGCTACACCGATATAAACGATGTGCTTCACCTGGTGGGGCGTGAAATATACGTCCTGCGTGACCAGTTGCCGTTACTCTCCGATGGTGAGTATTACTGGTGCGATTTGTTGGGGCTGCAGGTAATGACCGAGGACGGAGATATCCTCGGCGAACTGGTGGATATCATCAGTACCGGCAGCAATGATGTCTATGTGGTTCATGGCGGCGGGGACAAGGAAATACTTATTCCCGCCCTCGACGACGTTGTGCTTGATGTTGATACGGTTGCCGGGCGTATGACAGTCAGCCTCCCGGAGGGGCTGCTCGATCTATGAAATTTGATGTTTTGACCCTGTTTCCGGGCATGTTCGAAGGGCCGCTTACCGAAAGTATCCTGAAACGTGCCAGGGAAAAAGCTGATAGATGTGGCTCTCCATAATATCCGTGACTTCGCCTTTGACCGGCATAGTGTTACGGACGATTACCCCTATGGCGGTGGTGCCGGTATGGTCATGAAGGTTGAGCCGCTCGCTGCATGCATTGAGCATGCTCAGGCTGGCAGCCCCGAAGCGCGTGTCATCCTTACCACCCCCCACGGTCGGCCCTTCAGTCATGCAGTTGCCGCGGAACTGGCACGGGAAGAAGCGCTGATCATCATCTGCGGCCGGTATGAAGGGGTGGATGAGCGGGTGCGGGAACTTTTCGTCGACGACGAGATTTCCCTTGGCGATTTTGTGCTGACCGGCGGCGAGATGGCTGCCATGGTAATTATTGATGCGGTCTCGCGCCTGGTACCTGGTGTGTTGGGGAGCGAGGAATCTGCCATCAATGATTCCTTTGCCGATGGCCTCCTGGAGTACCCCCAGTACACACGGCCCTCTGAGTTCAGAGGACTGGAGGTGCCCAAGGTACTTTTGTCCGGCAATCACCAGGAGATAGAAATGTGGCGCCGGCACAAATCACTGGAAGCAACCGCCTTGTTACGCCCCGATCTGCTGCAGAGCGCAAAGTTGACCAATGGGGACCGGAAATATCTTGAGAAATCGCCCAAGGATGTCCGGTAGTGGAGGAATACAGCCCGACGGCTCCTAACGTTAGCATAGCCCTGCTCCACTACCCGGTCTATAACAAGAACCGTGATGTGGTGGCGACGGCCGTAACTAATCTGGACCTGCACGATATTGCCCGTTCCGCCAGGACCTTCGGTCTTTACCGATATTTTGTCATTACGCCGGTGGCAGAACAGCGCAGCCTGTCGGAGCGGATCAGAGCTCACTGGCTGGAAGGTTACGGAGCTGCCTATAATCCGAAGCGAAAGGCGGCCCTTGAACTCATAGAAGTAATCGATTCCCTGCAGACGGCGCTTGCCCAGTTGGAAAAGAAGTTCGGCAAGCCGGTAAAGGTTATCGTTACCGGTGCCAGGGACGTGACAACAGCATTGATTGTTCCCGGCTTGGCCAACTCCTGCAGAACCGGGATCAGCCCTATCTGCTGTTGTTTGGTACCGGCTGGGGCATGACGGAAGAGGTTTTCGAACAGGCCGATTATGTGCTTGGTCCCATCAAGGGGCCTGGAGATTACAATCACCTTGCAGTTCGCTCAGCGGCGGCGATTATTCTGGATAGATTGTTCGGCAACAGATGAGCAAATGTTGCCAAGGATGAAATAAATACGTCTGCAGTTATACTGTTACGATATACCGCACTTGATGCATAGATAAGGGAGGAAGAAAAAAATGAACAAGATTGATGCCATTGAAATGGAACAGATGAAGAAGAACATTCCGGGATTCAGACCTGGTGATACGGTGAAGGTGCAGGTTAAGATCGTCGAGGGTGACAAGAGCCGTATCCAGGCCTTTCAGGGTGTGGTCATAGGTCGTCAGAACGGCGGTATCCGCGAGTCTTTCACCGTGCGTAAGATCTCCAACGGCGTCGGCGTTGAGAGAAGCTTTCCGCTGCACTCGCCGTCCATCGATGCCATAGAGGTGATCACCCGCGGCCAGGTTCGCCGCGCCAAGCTTTACTACCTGCGCAAGCTGCGGGGCAAGGCTTCCAGGATCAAGGAAAAGAAATACGTGGCTGGAATGTAAACCTCAAAGCCCCGGCAGCACTGCCGGGGCTTTTTTACTTTAAACATCATGCTACCTCAGGGTTTACCATGTCTAGTCTCGACTTGTTCCACTACGAAAAACCTACTCTGCTGGAATTCGATTCAATGGTTCGATGTCAGGCTATGCCAGCCTGGCCGGCGTTGATGAGGCGGGGCGCGGTCCCCTTGCCGGGCCTGTAGTGGCGGCGGCCGTTATTCTCCCCGCCGGGATCGGCCTGTCTGAAGTGGATGATTCGAAAAAACTCACTTCCGGCAAAAGGGATGAACTCTTTGAAGTCATTATGGCCAATGCTCTGGCTGTGGGTGTTGGTGTAAGTGACGCGGGAGTCATTGATCGGATCAATATCCTCCAGGCAACTCTTGCCGCAATGAAGGAAGCCTTAAGCCTTCTTTTCATCAAGCCTGATTATGTCCTCGTTGACGGCATTTCGAAGATTCCCGTCACCATTCCACAAAAAACCATCAAAAAAGGGGACGGCACCAGTCTTTCCATTGCCGCCGCTTCCATCGTCGCCAAAGTCCATCGTGATCGTCTGATGGTTTCTTATGATGCGGAGTTCCCCCAGTACGGTTTTGCCGCCCATAAGGGTTATGGCTGTGTGGACCACCTTAAAGCCATTGCAGAGCATGGTCCCTGTCCGATTCACCGCATGACCTTCAGCGGCGTCAAGGAGCATGTAAAAATTGTGAAGAGTGAAGAGTGAAGGGTGAAGGAAAATCAGACAACAAAACCTTGGGTGAGGTGGGGGAATCCATAGCGGTGACCTTCCTCAAAGGGCTGAAATATACCATTATCGAGCGCAATTTCCGCTGCAAATGCGGCGAAATCGACATCATCGCCCGGGATGGCAAAACCCTCGTCTTTGTCGAGGTCAAAACCCGGAGAACTAATGCTTTTGGCGTGCCGCAACTGGCAGTAACTCCGTTCAAGCAGCGACAGATATCGAAAACCGCCCTGACCTGGCTGGCACAGAAGAAATTGCAGGATGCCGGCGCCCGCTTCGATGTCATTGCCATTTTACAGCCGGATCACGCCGTGCCGGAAATAGACCATATCAGGGATGCATTCGACCTGGCCTATTGAAACACAGGTGTCCTCAGAGCCAAACATTTGCCTCCCGTCCAATGCTGTGTTACCCTAAGCGAAAAAATGCGGAGAAGACCATGGATTTTACCGTTGCCCTGGCCCAGATAAAGCCGAAGCTTGGTTGTGTCACCGATAACTGCGCCTTTGTGGAGGCTGCCGTTGCCAGGGGGATTGATGAAAAGGCCGACCTGATCGTTTTTCCCGAGCTGGCCCTGACCGGCTACTTTCTTAAAGACCTGGTGCCGGAGGTGGCCCTTGCCGTCGGTTCGCCGGAGATATGCCGGCTGAGGGAGCTGTCCAGGAAGATATCCATAGCGGTTGGCTTTGTCGAGGTCACGGCTGATTATCGCTTCTTCAATTCTGCCGTCTACCTTGAGGCGGGGGAAATCAGGCATCTGCACCGCAAGGTTTATCTTCCCACCTATGGCCTGTTCGATGAGCAACGCTACATGGCCCGTGGGGAACAATTCCGTGCCTTCGATACCAGGTTCGGCCGGATGGGGATGCTGATCTGCGAAGACATGTGGCATCTTTCGGCCCCTTATATACTGGCCATGGACGGTGCAACTACTCTGCTTTGCCTTTCCAGCAGCCCGGGACGCGGGATTACCGAGGAAGAAAAGCTGGGATCTACCATTGCCTGGCAGAAACTTACCTCCACCACCGCCATGTTCCTTAATTCCCGTGTTCTTTACTGCAACCGGGTCGGTTACGAGGATGGGGTCAACTTCTGGGGAGGATCGGAGGCCGTAGCTCCTTCTGGTGCCGTTATCGAGCGGGGCCGGGTTCTGGAAGAGGATTTTGTCATGGCCAAGATGGAAGAGGGGGAATTGCGGCGCGAGCGAATTTTCTCCCCCATGATGCGTGATGAGAGCCTGAGTATCACCCTGAAGGAGCTGCGACGGATCGACCGGGAGAGGGAGCGATGATGGCCGGACTTACTGTGAATGCGGAGTTGCTGCGCCGGGTACTTGTTGGTTTCATCCGCGAGGAGGTACGGAAGATCGGCGTGCGGCGCGCGGTACTGGGACTTTCCGGTGGAATAGATTCAGCGCTGGTGGCCTACCTGGCGGCTGAGGCGTTGGGGGCTGAAAACGTCTATGCCTGTACCATGCCCTATCGCACCAGTAATCCTGAAAGCGAAGCCCATGCCCGGCTCATTGCCGAAGACCTGGGCATCAATTATCAGGTCATAGAGATCACCCCCATGGTGGATGCCTATTTCCAGCTGTTTCCCGACGCCAGCAACATGCGCCGCGGCAACAAGATGGCGCGGGAGCGGATGACGATCCTCTATGACCATTCCGCCGCCCATGGCGCGCTGGTGCTCGGCACCAGCAACAAGACCGAATTGCTTCTGGGCTATGGCACCCTTTTCGGCGACATGGCCAGCGCCCTCAATGCCATCGGCGATATCTACAAAACCCAGGTATGGCAGCTTTCCGAAGCAATGGGTGTGCCCAGGGAGGTGATCGAGAAGAAGCCTTCGGCTGACCTGTGGGCAGGGCAGACCGACGAGCAGGAACTGGGCTTCACCTATCGGGAGGTGGACGAACTCCTCTACTGGATGGTGGACCATCGCTGCAATCGGCAGGAGCTTCTGGACAAGGGATTTGCTGCAACTTTTATCGATACGGTCAGCGCCAAGGTACAGAATTCGCACTTCAAACGGCGGATGCCGGTCATTGCCAAGGTGTCCAATCGGACTATTGACAGGGACTTCCGCTACTCACGCGACTGGGGAAAATGAAAATGCAGCTTTTCGGCAAGACCTGCGTTCGCCTTCGGGGCTCGTTGTGCGGCGTACCTGATGTACGCCTCCGCCTCGCCCCTTGTCTGCCTTGTTCTTGCGCAAAAATCCACATTTTCTGCTGCAAAGGGTAAAAATGGAACCTCACCCCTCACCCCTCACCCCAAAAGGTGTTCTCTATATAGTCGCTACACCCATCGGCAACCTGGAGGACATCACCTTCCGGGCGGTGCGCATCCTGCGGGAGGCGGACCTCATAGCCGCCGAGGATACCCGTCACTCGCGCAAGCTCCTCTCCCATTTCGGCATCTCCAAGCCGCTTACCTCTTACTTTGATCACAACAAGGAGCTGAAAGGGCGATACATCCTCGACCAGCTGGCCGAAGGGGTGTCCGTGGCGCTGATTACCGATGCCGGGACCCCCTGCATCTCCGATCCGGGCTATCAACTGGTTCGCGATGCGGTGGCGGCAGGCTTTGCCGTTGTCCCGGTGCCAGGTCCGTCGGCCGCAGTCACGGCGCTTTCCGCTTCGGGCCTGCCCACGGATGCCTTTGTCTTCGAGGGATTTCTGCCGAACAAGCAGGGGAAACGCCGGGAGAAGCTCGCAATGGTGAAAGGGGAGCAGCGGGTGGTGATTTTTTACGAGTCGCCGAACCGTCTCTTGGCCACATTGACGGACCTGCGCGAGGTGCTCGGGGAACGGGAACTGGTGGTGGCGCGGGAGCTGACCAAAATCTACGAAGAGTTCATCAGGGGGAGCTGTTCCCTCGTCATTGAGAAGCTTCAGGATCGTACCATCAAGGGGGAAGTCGTTATCCTCGTTGCCCCTGCGGCTGCGGACCCTGAGCGTGACGCCACAGAGTCCGTTGCCGAACTGTTGAGCTGCCTGATGGCGGGTGAAGGGCTTTCCCTGAAGGATGCCGTGAAGCAGGTGGTGCTCCGGACGGGCCGTGCCCGAAGCGAAGTCTATACCGAAGCACTGAAGCTGAAGGGACACTAGGAGTCTGTCGGACTTAGAATGAATCGGCTGCGAAAATGGCAAATCGGTCCGGATCTCCGTAAATTTTCGACAAATAGGTCCACTATTCGCTCTCAAATTTCCAAATATCCGTCCTCGATTTTCCATTCTCTCGCTTCGATCCCTAAGTCCGGCAGACTCCTAGCCCCTATGGTAAAATTTCTTGTCGAAAACGGTTCGACCTTCTTCGGCAACAACACTATGATCTGGATTGGCAGCAGCATGAAGAAGGATTCTGTAAATAGCTTCAACTTCCCCCTCGGCTCCAATTGCAGCAGCAAGTTCTTCGGCAGTAAATCCTCTCCCCTTTTTTTCTTGCAGATGTGCCAGCACCTTTCCCTGTAGCTCTAGCACCACTCCTGCGGCTTTCTTGCCCGCCTCCACCCCCGGCTGATGATAAGCGTTGATGTTGACCAGGGAGCATAGAAGCCAACCGCCCGCTCGTACAGGGCAATCAGAACACCAATAATGCGCGGGCTAAGCTCATCGACAGTGATAATTATCGATTCCCTGCCCTTTTCATAGAGAGCCTCCCGCGTCCCCTGAAAAAAGCCGCTGAGGTAATCCCCGCTTGTGACGCCGGGGTCCACCTCAATGGACCGACCATTCCTGTCTTTCAGCACCTCGATAAAGGTAACGAAAAAATTATTTATTCCCTCGCGAAGCTGCTGCACGTAGGCATGCTGGTCGGTGGAACCTTGTTGCCATATACTGCGATTCCCTGATTGACTTGGGTGCCGTTCCGGTCAAATTCCTTGCCGATGGATTCCATGATCAGCTGCTGCAGGTAGCGGGAAAAAAGGAGCAAGCGGTCCTTGTATGGCAGAATGACCATGTCTTTCGCGCCGCAGCCGCCGGTTGCATAATGCCACATGAGCGCCAGCAGGGCGGCTGGGTTGTTCCTCGTCTCCCTGACGCGGGTCACCATGTCGCAGAGCCGGGCTCCTTCAAGCAGGCAGTCAATGTCAAGCCCCTGGAGGCCGCCGGGAGAAGCCCCACTGCCGAGGTTACCGAAGTGCGCCCGCCGACCCAATCCCACATTGGAAAGCGGGCCAGCCAGCCTTCTGCGGCAGCAGTCCTGTCCAGTTCACTGTCCCTGCCGGTAACGGCAACTGCCTGTCTGGCGAAGAGAAGGCCTCTGTCCTCATATGCCTTCTTTGCCTCCAGCATGCCGTTTCTTGTCTCTTTGGTGCCGCCGCTCTTGGATATGACGATGGTGAGGGTTTCCTTCAGATAACTGCCGATCCGCGCCAGAACCAGATCCATGCCGTCAGGGTCGGTATTGTCGAAAAAGAAAGGGGTAATCTTGTCCTTTGGCGAACCGAGGGCGTCGGCGACGAACTGGGGTCCCAGTGCAGACCCGCCGATGCCGATGATGAGCATGCGGGTATAGCGGCTGCCGTTGGGGGGAGAAATGGCGCCGCTGTGGATATTTTCGGTGAACTCTTTGATTGCCCTGAGTGTGAATCCTATCTCAGAAGATATTTCCTTCGTTGGAGCCAGTTCCGGGTTCCTCAGCCAGTAATGGCCAACCATCCGCTTTTCATCCCCATTGGCAATACCTCCCCGCTCAAGCTCAGCCATTTGTTCAAGGGCCTGTTGCATAAGCGGTTCCATGAGCTGGAAAAAATCGTCCGTAAAATTCATTCGGCTGAGATCGAGCATCATGCCGATCTCCGGGTATACCCCCAGGTATTTCCTGTATCTTTGCCAAAGCTCAAGCTTATTCATAGCCCCTCCGGAAGATATTTTGTTTATCTCGGTCATGCAGTGGCGCCGGTACAACTGGAGCCGCTTCCTGCAGTACAGCAGTAACAATGCTGGGCGAGGAAAAGTTCGGCGCCGTGTTTTGTCGTCTGCTCCAGGTCATCTATCTTGAGGATGCACCCGGAAGGATTAGTAATGGGCATACCTACCGCCTGATTGAAATCGCAGTTGTAGATAAAGCCTTGCCAGTCGACGCTTACCAGGGTACGACACATGAGGTTTCTTGCCGCATCGGGGTTGAAGCTGGTGGCAAGCAGGTTCAGGTAGCGATCAAGGGCTCCCTTGGACTCGAGATATTCCCTGAAACGGCCTATGGGTGCATTGGTGATGGCATAGAGGTGGTCGAAGGTAATGCCATGGCGCTCGAAAAGCTCAACCTTGTAGGCCGCTTCCAGCTCTTTCTGCGAGCCGGGGATAAAGGCTTCTCCCGGATTGTAGACCAGGTTCAGCTCGTGACGGTAGCCATAGCCGACCTCGTTAAGCCGCTTCAGTGCGGCAATGGATTTGGCATGGACACCTTGCCCCCGTTGTCTGTCGATATTTTCCTCAAGATAACACGGCAGAGATGCGGTGATGACAATGCCGTGCTTGCTGTAAAACTCGGGCAGCCACGCCATTTCCGGTTCTTCCATAATGGTCAGGTTGCTGCGAACGATGCGACGTGGGGACAGGCCGGCGGTTGCCTCCATGAGATAGCGGAAATGGGGATTCATCTCCGGGCAGCCCCCTGTTACATCCAGAGCAATGCCTGGCTGGCGGGACAGGAAGGCGATTACCTTGTCCATGACTTCTTTGCCCATGATCTCACGTCCCTGGGGGGAGGCATTTACGTGACAATGGCGGCAGGACATGTTGCAGAGGTTTCCCAGGTTAAGCTGCAGTGTCTGCAACGAGTCGAAGGTGATATAAACCGGATCCAGGCTTTGCAGGCGTTCTTTGAAAGCAGCTACCATGTATTCTCCATTGCAGTGTTGTGAAGGGATGGTCATCCCTGAAAGAGGGTTAATAATACCATAACTCCTTGCAGATTCAAGGCTGGTGCTGCTTAAAAAGCTGCTGTTCAAGTGGGATCAGCTGTTCAGAAATGTTCTTTTGATGGTAACTCTTTGAAAGAACAGTCAATTTTCAAATTATTCCGGGATCTCTGTGCAACACCTGAACACGATTTCTTTTTGCAGAAAAAAAAGACAGACAGCCATGTTTGAGAATACCAGATAAAAATCAGGTAGTTATGAAAAAAGTTGCGGGGCCTGCCAAATGGTACGGAGGTTGTAATAACAAAGGCAAATATCAAATACATTCCAGGAGCCAGGCCATGTTAAACATCAATATCATATGGGGAACAAAGAAAACCATGGCAGCCGTTCTTTTTGCATGTGCGATGATTGCAAATTCGATTGACGTTTCCGCATCCACCGGTGAGCCCTGCACTTTTGTAAAGCAGCTTGAGGATCCTGTTGAGGACTACAACTTCCGGGGACGCATCAATGCTGTGAGGAAGGCATCCACTTCTCAATACGGGGAATTTTTTGCAGACAAGCCTTTTACCGTCGTCAAGGACGGAGAGACTTTCGAGGTGGATTCCTTTTCCTTCGACTGCCTGAGCTGCCACGACGGATCAACATCTCCCGCACACGATATCAGCTACAAGAATGCTGCCAATTCCGGGACCTTTTCGGGAGATGGCCTGAGAAGCCATCCCATCGGCACCCACTACGGCAGTGCAGCTACATCAATGAACAACTTCGCCGACTGGAAAACATCGACCCGAACATGGTGCTTGTTGACGGCAGGGTTGGCTGCCTGACCTGTCATGACCCGTTGAACCGGAAAGCACCCCATCTGGTGGCGAGCAATGATCGCAGCAACCTCTGTCTGACCTGCCACATCAAGTAGGAGTGGTGGGGGAGTAGGTAACTGATCGAACTGGAGGATACGGCCATGGGATACAGATGCGTAGCGCCTGAAGAAAAGGCAGGGGAAGGCACTTTCCGGATCATGGAAGTAGTGATGGTTAAAAAGGGGCCAGTTGGCGTGGGAATGACTTCAAGCCAGATTCTGACTGTGGATAATCATTGGGATACCTTGAGGTATGTCCAGGAAAATATGGATGAAATAATTGCCACGATGGTCAAGGTGATAAGAATGGAAACGAACAGTCGCAGGAAAATCGATGAGAATGCCAGGCTCTTTGAGAAAAACCTGGAACCGCTGTTTTCACTGATTTCGGCAACGAGTAAAGAGAACCTGATGGACAAGCTGTCCAGTTCTCTGAAAAAGGCATTGCTCTTGATGGCCTTGGATCGTTATCAATGTGACCGGGATACCATCTGTCGTGCCCTGGGGATCACCAAGGACAAACTGGACAAGGAGATGAAGGCCTGTGGGTTGTAAGGCTGCGCTGCAGGGGAAGGAAGCGGCAGAAGGCAACATGGAAAAGGATTGGTAGAAGAGGCGGAACGAGATTGGTTCCGCCTCTTCTGTTTCAAACGGCAAAGTGCTTTCGGGAGCGCCGGGCCAGGAGGATGCCGCCCATCGCGGTCAGGAAAAGGGGGAGCATCGCCGTATGTTCGACGAAGAAAACAATCGGTGTCAGAGCCGCGCGGCACAGGGTTCGTGTTGTGGCATGTTCGGCTATGAATGCTGCCAGAGGCGGGCTGACCCGGTAGTAGAGGGAGACAAAGGCCCTGCCGGGCGCGTTGGTCAGCAGATAATGGTCGCGGAATTGGCGAAGCATTGCCACCTTCGGATGCAGATAACTGCCATAGGCGGCCGTGGCGATGAAACAGCCGCTTTTACCTCCCCCCGATGCAGTCGTGGTGCCGCCGGATACAGGTGGGAGCGTAGAGCCGTCGGTGTTGAAATAAGCCATGAGGTTGTCGGAGGAGCTGGCGTTGCAGATGAGCAGCATCACCTCCTCAGTTCCGGCGGCATTGAAGGATGGAATGGTGATGGTGCCGTCGGCAGCCTGTGAAAACTGGTCGATGCTGCCGCTGGTGTTCTTTCTGAAGGCTGCAACGTTGATTCCCTGAGATTGGGATAAACGGAGCACCAGATCCTGCGGCGCAGTGGCTGACTTGACGAACTTGTAAAAGGCAAAGGAATAATGGGGTAGGCCGGGAGAGGTGCCACTGCTTACCGGATAGGCTGAAAATGCCTGTTTCGGTACGACCGGATGAATCAGAGCAATGTCGTTGGTGTGGCTGGTCCAATCCCGCAGGTACAGTTTTTTGCTGAAGGAGAAGAAATCGTTGTCAAGGCTGCTTCCCTTAGCTCTGAGGACCGTATCGATGACCGGCAGCATCGGTATGTTGGCGCCTCCGCCCGGTGAGGACTGCGTTGCCAGCTGCTCCCAGATCTGCCTCACCACAGGCTCTGGACATACCGTTCAGTCAGGTAGCGGTTGAAGATCCAGCGGCCGTATTCGCTGTGTCGCCGCTTGGAGCGGTGGCATCAAGGGGCATGGTTTTCCCCAGGTAGTTGTTGATATAAATATAAAGCTGGTTGACCCCATCGTAAACTTCATCTTCCATCCAGGTGGCGGTCACTTCAGCGTACCAGATGTCGAAGAAAAAATTGTAGCCGTACTGAATGGCATGGTGGTACTCATGGGCGGCGGTGATTTGCAGAGCCTTCAGCGGCGTGTATTCAGTGATCTGTGTGCCGAATTCGCTGGCAGAGAAGTCGTTGTCGATGGTAATGAAGCTGGTAAAAGAGTTTGGTCCAAGAGAGGACTGGATATCGGACTCGGTTATGCCAAAGGCCCTGACTCCCATATTCTGTAAATATATGTCATAGGGCCCGGCTGACGTCGGAGCTGCCCGATAACCCATCTGCACAACTTTCGCATATACCTCCTCGAACGTGGCGGCCACCGTCTGCACCCAGGCTGTTGAAGGAGGGGCATCCACCCCGCTTCCTGCATAGTGGATCTTAAAATTCCCACCTGTAGAAATGTAAACCTGTTCGTCTGACCAGCTGGGTTTTGCAAGGTATTTGGCCAGGGTTTTCTGGGTCTCGGTGGACAGTTTCGGCCAATCCCTTGAGAGCCATGATGGAGGGGGGTAAGGCAGCGTTCTCTGGGGCTTGCCGGTTGACTGGAGACAACCCCGACGGTTTGCTGCTGAGTTCCGTACAGGGCGCCGAAGCGCTGCAGGTAATAGGTATCAAGAGCTCCTGCCGTCACCAGAGATGGGAACAGGGCCAGCAGGGTAACCAGCAACAAACGAAGATTTTTCATCATCAATCGACCATCCTTTTCCCGCCTCTTATGGCGGCCAGGGTGTTTTTGCCTTTTTCGATCCTGATTTTCTTCGAGAATGGCGCGTATTTTACCTCGTACTGCCCGGCCGGCAGTGCCAGGAAGAGGTATCCCGATTCATCGGTACGGGCCATGAGCTTAATTCGCGGGCCGCTGATTTCAACAGGGGCGCTGGCAATGGGATGGTAACCCCCCGCGCCGGTCAGTTTTCCGCCGGACTGCTGCACATAGCAGAGCAGGGCGAGGCCACCGCTGCCAGCCGGCAGTTTTGCCGGTTTAGCCGGTGTCTTTTCATTTTCGGCAGAGGGGAGATAGCCATCTACGGCGGATATGGACGTAACGCCGGTGCTGGCTCCTTCCTGGAAGGCAGTGCCGTCGAAATGAAATAGTGTCGTCTGGGCCATGGCCAGGCCGGCAATCGCCAGCAGCATCAGGATTGGTGCAAATAGTCTCTTCATCGGTGATCTCCGTTGGAAAGCTGGCACCCACGATATTTCAGATGTGAGGAAAAAGCAACGGCTAAAATAAGAGCCCCTCCTCCGTCTGGAGAAGGGGCTCTTTGTGCAAAAACTGTGAAGATGATCAGAGACTTTCCATTGGTCTTTCTACCTTGAAATGAAGTTTATTCAAGGCATCGATGTAGGCTTTTGCCGAGGCTTCGATGATGTCGGTGGATGAGCCCTTGCCGATAACGGTGCGCGTGCCCTCGGCCAAACGAACGTTCACCTCACCCTGGGCATCGGTGCCGCCGGTGATGGAACCAACATTATACTGCTGCAGCTTTGCCTTGGTCTTGGTGAGTTTCTTGATGGCCTTGAGGGTGGCATCCACCGGCCCGTCTCCCAGTTCGGCGGTGCGGACCGGTGTGCCTTCGATTTCCATCTGTACGGTGGCGGTGGCCACGGCAAAGGAACCGCAGGTGACAGTAATATGGCTCAATTTATAGATTTCATGGGCTCTCATAATCTCGTCGGCCACCAGTGCATCCAGATCTTCGTCAAAAACTTCCTTTTTCAGGTCGGCCAGAGCCTTGAACCGCTCGAATGCCTGATTGAGCTTACCATCGTCCAGATCATAACCCAGCTCTTCCAGACGCTTTTTAAAGGCATGTCGACCTGAATGCTTGCCGAGCACCAACGAGCTTGATTTGAGCCCCACCGACTCGGGGGTCATGATCTCATAGGTGGTCTTATCCATGAGCATGCCGTGCTGATGAATGCCGGCTTCATGGGCGAAGGCGTTGGCGCCGACAATGGCCTTGTTGGGCTGGACAACGATACCGGTGACGGTGGTCAGCAGGCGGCTGGCCGGGGTCAAATGCTCGCTGGCCACGTTGGTCTTGAAGGGGAGGATGTCGGGGCGCGTCTTGATGGCCATGACGAATTCCTCCAGTGAGCAGTTGCCGGCGCGCTCGCCGATACCGTTAATGGTGCATTCCACCTGGCCTGCCCCGGCCTGGATGGCGGCAATGGAATTTGCCACGGATAGGCCGAGATCGTTGTGACAGTGGACGGAAATGGTCGCATTGTCCACATTGGCCACGTTGTCCTTCAGGTATTTTATAATGTTGAAGTACTCGAAAGGAATGGTATAACCGACCGTGTCGGGGATATTGACCACTGTCGCTCCGGCATCGATGACCGCGCCAACGACCTCGGCAAGGAACTTGATCTCGGTGCGCACCGCATCTTCGCAGGAGAATTCCACATTGGGCGTATAAGACTTGGCCCGTTTGACTGCCTTAACCGCCGACTCAAGGACCTCCTTTGGCGACATTTTCAGCTTGTACTTCATATGAATATCCGAGGTGGCGATGAAGGTGTGAATGCGTCCCCTGTCTCCTGCATATTGCAGGGCTTCCCAGGCCCGGTCTATGTCCTTGAAGCTGGAGCGGCACAAACCGGCTATTTCCGGCCCCTTGATGGTCTGGGCGATTTTTTTCACTGCTTCGAAATCTCCCTCTGAAGCAATGGGGAAACCCGCCTCTATGACATCCACCTTCAGTTTGACCAGTTGGTTGGCGATACGCAGCTTTTCGCTGATGGTCATGCTGGCGCCGGGAGACTGTTCCCCGTCCCTGAGCGTGGTGTCGAAGATCTTGATTGTCTTGTGCTCCGATTTCTTTGTAGCCATTACTGTACCCCCTTTTATTTTGCCATGTTATTATTCCACACCATTTCCGGAAAGCGAGCGGGAAACAAAAAAACCTCCGCCCCGACAAGGGGCGAAGGTTCTATCTCCGCGGTACCACCCTCATTCATCCCGAATCGATCAGCAACGATTCAAGACCTTGTTTGACCCTTGACGCGGGCAACGTCTCCAATTACACAGGAATCAGAATGATGATTCCCTTTCACGGGAGAAGCTCCGAGGCGAGTTCATCGTCTTCACCTGCTGACTCGCACCTGCCGTCAGCTCTCTTTGAGGTGATCGAACGACTACTACTCCTCTTCACAGCTTTTTGAATTGATCCGATAATAGAAAAATCCCTTAACATCTGTCAAGGGATTTTCTTAAGTATTTCCATAAGTTTTGCGATTATAACTTACGTTTGATTTAGGTAAAAACAAAGCACGCTCTGCTGCTGTCGTGTTATTTTTTGCCGGGTGGGCGCAATTCCTCGTGCCCCCTGTGCATGGCCCGCTTGAGCCGGAGTCGTCGCGGCAGCGTTAGCACATAGCCGACCGGTCCGGAAAGCATGTAGCCGCAGAAGATGACGAAAAGCATGATCACCGGTTCGGCGGCAATGACGATGAGAAGAATGACCGCCAATACCAGGAAGGCGAATGGCTGGCGCTTGATCAGCTCCGGGTCTTTGAAGGAGTAGTAACGCACATTGGAAACCATGAGCAGGGCCAGGAAGTAGATGAGCAGGAGGATGGCCAGTTTTTTGAAAGAACTGGGCCAGCCGAAATGATAGAAAAGCAGGACGGTGGCCGAAACCATGCTGGCTGCCGCCGGCGTCGGCAGGCCGACGAAGCGCTTGCTCTCGACCGTTTCGACCTGCACGTTGAAACGGGCCAGGCGTAAGGCAGCGCAGGCGACGAAGAGGAACGCAGCCAGCCAGCCGATGCGACCGAATGGCTTCAGCGCCCAGGCATACATGAGCAGTCCGGGGGCTGCACCGAAGGAAACCAGGTCCGCAAGGGAATCGAACTCGACGCCGAATTTGCTGGCGGTGCCCGTCAATCGTGCCACTTTGCCGTCAAGGCCGTCAAAGATGGAAGAGGCCAGTATCCACAGTGCTGCAGTCTTGTAATCATAGTTGAGCGTGGAGACCATGCAGTAAAAGCCGGCAAAAAGGCTGCCTGCAGTGAACAGGTTCGGCAGGATGTATATCCCTTTTCGCATCCCCTCCATATTTTCCCTGCTCATGCCGTTACCCCCAGGATGGTTTCTCCGGCAACCGTCTGATCCCCCATCTTTACCTGCAGTTCCGTATCCAAGGGCAGATATACGTCCAACCTGGAACCGAAACGGATCAGGCCGTAGCGTTCACCCCGCCTGAGCATGGTGCCGATGGTAGGATAGCAGACGATGCGCCTGGCGATGAGACCAGCAACCTGTACGACCACCAGCCTGATCCCGTTTGCAGTTTCAAGAACCAGCCCTTTCTGCTCGTTTTCAAAAGTGGCGCTTTCATGGCGAACATCGAGGAATTTCCCCGGCCGTAGAACTGATCAACAACCCTGGCGGATATGGGGACCCGATTGATATGCACATTGAAGACGGACATGAAAATGCTGATTTTCATCATATCCTGGTCAAGATGCGGTTCGCGGGCGGGACCTAGATAGATGACGACTCCGTCGGCAGGAGAGACGACTGCCTTTTCATTTGCCGGCGTAACCCTCTTGGGATTGCGGAAGAAGAAGATGATGAAAAGGGTGACAACGATGAAGAAGGCGGCAACTACTTTCCAGCCGATAATGATGAAAATGGCGCTGATCAGGCCGCCCCAGCGACAAACGGCAGCCCTTCCACAGCAATGGGAACATTGTTATTACGCATTACCCGTCCTTGATTGGTCTAACGTCAAAGAGGCCGGTCCGGGCACAACTCACGAATGGGAGTAAATGGTCCGAATCCGGCCTCCGGTGCAACGAAAGAATAGCTTAGTTCTTGCTCTTGTCCACGATCTTCTGGATCCAGGGCATCATGCTCCGGAGCTTCCCACCAACCTGCTCAATGGGGTGGGCGGCGTTGAGGCGGCGGCGGGCGGTCATTTCAGGATAATTGGCCATTCCCTCAAGGATGAACCGCTTGGCGTACTCGCCGTTCTGGATATTGGCCAGACACTCCTTCATCGCCTTGCGGCTCTCTGCGTTGATGACCTGCGGACCGGTGACATACTCACCATATTCAGCGTTGTTGGAGATGGAGTAGTTCATGTTGGCGATGCCGCCTTCGTACATTAGATCGACTATCAGCTTGAGCTCGTGCAGACATTCGAAGTAGGCCATTTCAGGGGCATAACCGGCCTCCACCAGGGTTTCGAAGCCGGCCTTCACTAGCTCTACGGCGCCGCCGCAGAGTACGGCCTGCTCACCGAACAGGTCGGTCTCGGTCTCGTCCTGGAAGGTCGTTTCGATGATGCCGGTGCGGCCGCCGCCGATGGCGCTGGCGTAGGAGAGGGCAACTTCGCGGGCCTTGCCCGAGGCATTCTGGAACACCGCGATCAGGTCGGGGATGCCGCCGCCTTTGACGAACTCGGAGCGGACCGTGTGACCCGGTGCCTTGGGGGCGATCATGACCACATCCAGGTCGTTACGGGGCACGATCTGGTTGTAGTGGATGGCGAAACCGTGGGCGAAGGCCAGGGTGGCGCCCTGCTTCAGCTTCGGCTCTATCTCATCGCGGTAGAGACTTGACTGGAACTCGTCAGGGGTCAGAATCATCACCAGGTCTGCCGAGGCCACTGCATCGGCAACGCTCGCTACCTTCAGGCCGGCGTTCTGGGCTTTGACCACCGACGCCGAACCGGCACGTAGCGCCACGGTCACGTCAACGCCGGAGTCTTTCAGGTTGCAGGCATGGGCGTGCCCCTGGGAGCCATACCCCACGATGGTGACTTTCATCCCTTTGATGATCGCAAGATTACAATCCTTGTCGTAATAAACGTTCATGTACGTCCTCCGTTTGATTTATATGAAGCTTCCTGCTTTTAACTCTTCCATCCCTTGGCGCCGCGGCCGATGGCCACAGCCCCGGTCCTCACCAGTTCCTTCAGTCCCAGGGGCCTGAGCAGCTCCAGTATGGCGTCAATCTTAAGCGGAGCCCCGGTTGCTTCGATGGTATATGACTTGGGTGTGACATCGATGATTTTGGCGCGGAAAATATCGACGATTCTCAGTACCTCGGCGCGACTGTCATCTTCAGCGTTGACCTTAATCAGCGCCATTTCACGCTCAATGGCATTTCCTTCGTTGAAATCGATGACCTTGATGACGTCGATCAGCTTGTTCAGCTGCTTGCATATCTGTTCCAGTATCTGCTCGTCACCACGGGTGACGATGGTCATGCGGGAAATGGTTTCCTCGTTGGTTGGAGCCACCGAAAGGGAATCGATATTGAAGCCGCGGCCGGAGAAGAGTCCGACCACGCGGGAAAGCACTCCGAATTCATTTTCCACCAGCACTGATATTGTATGTTTCATTGAATCCCTCCGATTACTTTCGAGGGGCTATTGTTTCCCCCTCATGGAGCCTTTATCTGTAAGGATCAGGATGCCAGCACCATCTCCGTCAACGATGCTCCGGCGGGCACCATGGGAAGAACTTTTTCTTCCCTGGCGACCTTGAACTCCATGATCACCGGCCCGGGGGTAGCGAATCCTTTCTTTATCACCGCTTCCACTTCTTCGGGCTTGGTTGCCTGAAAGCCCTTGGCGCCAAAGGCCTCGGCCAGCTTGATGAAATCGATGGGCAACTCCATACAGGTTTGGGAATAGCGCTTGTCGAAGAACAGTTCCTGCCACTGGCGGACCATGCCGAGGAAATTGTTGTTCAGGATGCAGATTTTGACCGGAAGCCGGTTCTGAACCAGGGTTGCCAGCTCCTGCATGTTCATCTGAAAACCGCCGTCGCCACAGACGACGATCACCTGCCGCTTGGGGAATGCTGCCTGTGCACCCATGGCTGCAGGAAGGCCGAAACCCATGGTGCCGAGTCCGCCGGAAGACAGCAGCGTTCTCGGCCGGTTGAATTTGAAAAACTGGGCCGTCCACATCTGGTGTTGTCCCACGTCCGTGGAGACGATAGCATCGGGTTTACTCAATTCCCGCAGCTTCTGGATGACCAACTGGGGCTTGATTACGGAAGTGCTGCTCTTGTATGTCATGGGGTGCTTGGCCTTCCACGCATCTATTTCCTGTAACCAGGGTACAATTTGCTTTTGGAAGGTAGCTGCCTTTTCGGCCTGGCCGGCAAGAACCTTCAACAGCTGCTTGAGCACGTCCTTGACGTCGCCGACGATGGGCAGGTCAACCCGGACATTTTTCTTGATGGAGGTGGGATCCACATCGATATGGATAATCTGTGCATGGGGCGCAAATGAAGCAATCTTCCCGGTGACGCGGTCGTCGAATCTGGCGCCGACGGCTATCAGTAGATCGCAGTGGGAGACTGCCATGTTGGCATAATAGGTGCCATGCATGCCGAGGAGCCCCAGTGAAAGGGGGTCATCCTCCGGAAATGCACCAAGCCCCATGAGGGTTGTAGTTACGGGCGCATTAAGCAGCTGGGCCAGCTTCGTCAGTTCCTCGGCGGCATTTCCCAGAATGACTCCGCCTCCAACATAGATAACCGGCTTTTTTGCTTCCAGAAGCAGTGAAATAGCTTTTTCCACCTGCTTCGGATGGCCGCCGACCGTCGGTTTGTAGCCGCGGATATCCACTGTTTCGGGATATTTGAATTCTGTGGTTGCTATCTGCACATCCTTGGGCAGATCGATGAGAACAGGACCGGGCCGGCCGGTCCGGGCGATGTAGAAGGCCTTTTTGACGATGGTCGCCAGGTCCTTCACATCCTTGACCAGAAAGTTGTGTTTGGTGCAGGGACGGGTGATGCCGATGATGTCGGCTTCCTGGAATGCGTCATTGCCGATGAGCCGGTGGGAACCTGGCCGGTGATAATGACCATGGGGATGGAATCCATATAGCGGTGGCGATGCCGGTTATGGTATTGGTGGCACCGGGGCCGGAGGTGGCAATGGCCACGCCGACCTTGCCGGTTGCCCGGGCATAACCGTCGGCGGCATGGACACCGGCCTGTTCATGGCGGGGCAGGATGTGACGGATCTCCTTGAATGAAAAAATCTCGTCATAAAGATTGATGACCGTACCGCCGGGATAACCGAAGACCGTGTCGACCCCTTCAAGCTTCAGACATTCCAGAAGAATTCTTGCCCCGTTCATTTTCATAATAAATCTCCTGCCACTGTAAAACCGACTGGCGGTTTACAAGCTTTAGACTGCATCTTGCCGAGTTTGATTGGAATTAATCTGCAGAAGTAACTGCACCGGTGTTGGCGGAGGTGACTACCTTGGCATAGCGTGCAAGCCAACCGGTACGGATCTTGGGTGCCGGCGCCTGCCAGTTGCTGCGGCGCTTTGCCAGGGTTTCATCATCAACCAGGAGTTGCAACCGACGGCCGGGAATATCCAGCTCGATCCGGTCCCCTTCTTCCACCAGGGCGATGGGTCCCCCTTCGGCAGCTTCCGGCGAGATATGGCCGATGCAGGGGCCGCGGGTGCCTCCGGAAAAACGTCCGTCGGTAATGAGGGCTACGGAGTCCCCAAGGCCAAGTCCCATGATGGCGGCGGTTGGAGCCAGCATCTCCCTCATCCCGGGGCCACCCTTCGGGCCTTCATAGCGGATCACGACACAGTCGCCGGCAACTATCTTCCTTCCATAATGGCAGCCATGGCGGCTTCTTCCGAGTCGAAGCAGCGGGCGGTGCCGGTGAAATTCATCATGGCCGCCGACACCCCAGACTGTTTTACTACCGCACCTTTCGGGGCAATATTGCCGGAGAGGATGGCAATGCCTCCCTCTTTCTTGACCGGATTCGACAGGGGGCGGATAACCGTTTCGTCCACATTGGCGATGCTTGCAGCCAGTTGTTTGATGGTCAATCCCATAACCGTGGGATTATCCTTTATCTTGTCCCCCAGTTGCATGAGCACGCCTGCGACGCCTCCTGCCGTATCAAGATCTTCCATGAAGTGCTCGCCGGCCGGATTCATGGATGCCAGCTGCGGCGTTTCCTTGGCAAGAATATCGAAGGTTTCCAGAGGGAGTTCTACCTCGGCTTCATGGGCAATTGCCAGAAGATGCAGGACGGTATTGGATGATCCGCCAATGCCAGGTCGACCCTGATGGCATTCTCAAATGCTGCCCGGGTGAGGATGCTGCGCGGTGTCACATTGTCTTTCACCAGATCGACGATGCGCTCTCCCGAGGCAAAGGCAATGCGGCGCTTCAGGCGGATACTGCCAGGCGGTGCCGCAGCGGGGCAGGCTCATGCCGAGGGTTTCAGTGAGGATGGCCATGGTGTTGGCGGTGAAAAGTCCCTGGCAGGAACCATGCCGGGACAGGCGTTGTCTTCACAGACCTGCAGCTCCTGGGCATCGATGACGCCGGCTTTGTAACGGGCCATGGCTTCGAATGTGTCGGTAACAAATGAATATTTACGTCCTGCTTCGCCGCGGCCACTCATCATCGGTCCGGCGGTCACGACGATACAGGGGATGTCCAGACGGGCAGCAGCATGAGCATGCCGGGGGTGATTTTGTCACAGTTGGTCAGAAGCACGAGTCCGTCAAGGCGATGGGCCTCGGCCACCGATTCCACCATGTCGGCAATCAGTTCGCGGGTCGGCAGGCTGTAATGCATACCCTTGTGACCCATGGAGATACCGTCGCACACTCCGGGAATACCGAAGAAAAAGGCGTAACCGCCGCCGCTATGAATGCCCTTCTCTATATATCGTTCAAGATCCCGCATGCCCACATGGCCGGGAATCAGATCGGTAAAACTGGTGGCAACGCCGATGAACGGCTTCTCCATCTGACTCTGGGGGACGCCGGTGCCCTTGAGGAGCGCCCGGTGCGGAGTCCGCTCCAGTCCCTTCTTGATCATATCGCTACGCATGGTAAACCCCTGACTGCACGAAAAAGTGAATATCGAAAATAATACATTATCCGGCAGCTGTCAACTGCAATAAAATAACGTTATAACTGCAATTTAATGTTGAAAAGCCTGTTTATGAAATGATTGATTCGTGGCGGACAAGTGCCCTGGCAGGTTGTTGAACAACGCTTTTGTCTACATGGATGCAGGATCGGTTAACGGTGCCGTGATTGGCGCCCGCTGCGGTTTTCCAGTGGCCGCCGGCAACGGTGGTGGTTGATGTTCTTGAGGTGCAGGTGCTGAAGGACGCGGCGGGGACAGCGAAATATGGTAACGAAGCGGGTTGTGGGGCGAGGATAGATCGACTGGCGCCGCCGGGCTCGTCATATACCCCAGCAAAGGGTCCGATCTGAATGCCTGCAGCAGGTAAGTCTGCGGCTTTACCATCTCAATTGCGTATTCTCCCTTGGCATCAGTCGGAGTACTGATGTAGACCTTGTTCCTGCCCCCCCTGGGTTGATCAGGGGCCAGCAGGTTAACGACCGCAAGGGAGACAGGATTGCCTGCCTGGTCGCGCACGGTTCCCGTTACCGTGGCAAGTCCGGCATTTTGGGATTGATTGACAGTGGGAGAGCTTTCATGAAACGGAAAGTCACTCCTGTCATTACTTCGGGACAGGGTATGGGTGGAATTATCAGTTACAGTGATAATTTGAGCATGGGGGCCTTCAATCGGTAAGCGACGCTTCGGATCTGGCTGTGTTGCAAAAATATGGCTGTTGCCGATACTGATGCCGGAGGCGATCAGGTAGGTCCCTGGGGGGAGCATCATGGAGAATGCACCGTCCGCTCCACATGGAACAGCAAAAAACGGTGCGGAGTAGGACGAGGTTGGAGCTTTATCAGTGGTATAGGCAAAGGCCGCGCAACGCAGGGGTTCCTTTTCCATCTGCAGTCGCCCGTTTATCGTGCCATAGGCAAAGCTGGAGGTGGCAGTAGTGAAAAGGAACGCCACTGAGCATATCAGAGTTTTCGTTATTCCTGCCATAGTCGCTGCCTTTCTCCGTTATGGGCAGTAGTTTTTGCTTCCGTCGAAGCCAGGCATGGCAATGCTTGCCGGTGTGCTTGCCGTTCCGTAGGAGATGACCTCAACGTTGTCGATAAGGGTGCGTAGTTCAGTTGGAGCAGCGTTTGTACGATTGTTGAAGGTAACGAGCCAGACGTAGTCGGGAGTCATGGTGCTGGTTTCCTCATTGGATGTTGTCTGGCTCCAGCCGCTGCCAGCCTTGCGGTAATAATGCATTGTTTTGCCGCGTCTGCTGGCCTTGATGCCGCTGGCCTGCAGTTTTTCTCCGGTATACCAGGAGCCAATCGTAGTGCCAACACCCCGAACCCATTTGATACTGTCAAAGTATGGCCCATAGGTACTGTTGTCGTAGCCGAAACCCACATCATTCCTCAGAGTGCCGGCTGCACTGTTGGGGAAATAGATGCGCAAACGGTTGTATACGTTGTAGGCATTCATGGTATCGGGAATAGCACCTGGCAGATCGATAGCGAAGTCATAGTTGATATCAAAATCGCCGGTAAAGAAATCGAGGCGGTTCAAGCCGAGCTGGGCAAAGTTGTAGGAGTTTACCGCGATGCCACCTGGGACTTGTGTATAAAGCTCTGCTTTGCCCGATGGATCCCACGATACCCGCACCGTGCCATCGATATCGGTGGCATTAACCGGCGGTGTAGTAAAATCTTCATTGCCGTCGCCGTGACGGTGTCTGCCCCATGGCGCCCAGTCGGTGAGGGATAGCCCGGCAGAGAAGTCATCGAAGAAGCGGCGATAGGGCCGGACGCGGTAGGTGCGGTTTGCTCCGGGAGAAAGTCCGCTCTTGTCGGTAAAGGTAAGTTCCGGCATGGCTACCAGTGCCAGGGTCTTGATGGTTCCGTCAGCCTCGATGGCCTCCACAACATGACCGTCGATGGTTACGGTTGCAGACCCCGGTGTCCAGGAGACGGTGGTGGCAAATGGGGTTGGCGCTGTCACCGTAACGGTCGGGGCACCCATGGCAGAGGTCCGGCCGCACAGTTCCTGCCCGATAGCCGAGTCACCGTTAGCATTTGCAGCTGCCAGCGCGTAACAATATACGGTGTCCGGCTGGAGATTCGAGTCTGTTACCACGGCGGTTCCTGCCTTGGGCGCTGCACACGAGATGGTCGGATATACAGACCCGCAGTAATCCTCGAAATACGGAGAAGCTGCTGTCTTTATGTAATTCTGTCCTGCAGCGAGGCTGCCATCGCGGCGGTAGATCTTGTAGGATTCGGCCCCCTTTGTCAGGTGGAAAGCTATTTCCATGCTGGTGTCGGAGAGCTGGCGGGGCATGGGGTCTTCCGGAGTGCTGGGCACCGTTACCACCTGAACCGCAGGGGAAGGCACAGAGTCTCCGCCGCCATTGACTGCTTTGACACGGTACCAGTAGCTCCCGCCGGCTGTGAGGCCGCTGTCCGGATAGGTTAGGACATTCTGGTTGCTGACCAGTGTCCACGTTGCATTATCGGTGGATCGCTCCAGCTTGTAGCCGGTGGCGCCGGTAGAACTGCTCCAGTTAACCGTTGCTGGGTGGCTGTCACTGCCGAGACGGAGGTGATAGCCGGAGCTGTGCAAAGCGTCCAGAAGTTCTGGACTGCTGCGTTGTTGGATTCCGTGGACTTACCCATTGACTCGACTTTTAATTGATATTGGGTCCCGGGAACAAGAGCGCTAATGGTCAAAGGATTCGGCGTCAAGTTGTGGGGCGCGACAGTGGTCCGCTCCAGGCACTGTCGGCTGTTTTCTTGTAATAGATGTTATAGGAATACGCCTCATCAATACGGCTGTAACTTACGGTGGCGGAGTAATCTGTCGACGTAACCGAGGAGACAGCCGGCGGATTGGGCATAGTCTGGACATATTTGTCAGCAGGACTTATCGTCTGCGATTCGATTACTGTACCGTAGAAGTTCATCTTGACAGACCCCATGATGCCTGTGCCTCGGGAGGGGGTGTAAGTGTAGCTGCAGCTTTGGGTCGCGCAGCTGACAGTGGTTACCAGACTGGCTGAGGACCAGTAGGTCGGATAGTTTCCGGAAGGCCACCGGCATAGTACTGGTATGGTTGTACGTAAATATCAAAATTGGTGGCAGTCGGATAACTGGTATTGTTCCAGTCAAATCGGATCGTTGTTGCCGTTTCGGTTGAGAGTGTCAGTGATGGTGGAGCCGGAGGAGCCTGGGCAGTATTGCAGGATTCTGCCGAAAAGGCATCTGCCGGGCCACCGGCGGCTGTATACGCTCTGATTCGATAACAATACTCGATGCCGTTGGTGACTGTCGTATCGGTCCAGCTGAGGGTGTTGGCGGCAAGTCCCGACTTGACGGTTGTCCAGTTGGTATCCGGGGGCAGGCGGCGCTGGACATCGAAATAATCCTCCGTCGTATTGGTCCATACCAGTTTCAACTGTGTGGAAGCCGGTATTTCCACGTTAGTCAGGGTTACGGCAAGAGGCATGAAGATGAGAATCTTGTTGCTGTCGATAGAGCTCCCGCCGCTGTTCTTGGCGCCGACAGAGACGTTATAGGCGCGGTAACCGCCGTAAGGGGACACCGTGCCGTTGGTAACGTCGGCTGCCAGAGAAATATAGCTAGGGTAGCTGTTGTTGCAGTAGGTAGCAGGATTGGTAGTAATCTCGCTTACGGTACCGTAGCAGGCGTAGGCTCTCAATTCATACCCCGTATTGCCGGTAACCTGGGACCAGGAGCCGTTGATGGAGGTCGTGCTGGTGGCTGTGGCTGTCAGTAATGTGGGCGGGTTGAGCCACGTTGTCACAGATATCTCAGGGCTTGGTGTGGGGTTCTCAATTCCCTTGTAGACCGAAAAATAGCGGTAAAAATAGGTCGTATTCGGTAATAGCCCGCTGTCGTCAAATCTTGGATGAGTCCCGATTGCCACGATATTGCCGACGGTGGACCATGTTCCTCCAGCGCCCGTTTTACGCTCGACACGGTAATCCGTTACATTGTTGGCAGCGTTGAATGATCGAATGTCAACGTTGACGCGCCGGTGGCATAGTAATCAATCCAGCCCCTGGTAATGGGTTCCGGCATAGTCGGCACCATGAATTCCGGCGAAGGCAGAGAAAAAAAGCCGCTGATATTCCTGGCGGAGAGGCGGTAATAATAAGTGGTTTGTGGTGTCAATACCGAATCGTCATAAAAAACGGTGTTGGCCGGCAGATCGGCGATGGTTTGCCAGGCGCCGCCGGTGTCGGTTTTGCGTTCCAGGCGGTAACCGGTATTTCCTGCAACATTCGACCACAAGATGCGTGCAGAGGTGGTGGTGATGTCGGCATATGAAGAAATCACAGGTGCGTCCGGGGTTGTTGTGGAGCATATCTCGGTGTGACGGGTTGTTACCGAATTGAAAGATGCATATATGCGCCAGCAGTACTCAGTGGTTTTTTCCAAGCCGCTGTCGGTGAAGGTGGTTGCATTGGCTGCCAGTTGGCCGTTTGTCGTGCCCGGCGGTGCAACCCAGACGCCGGAATCCTTGATGCTGCGCATGACATAGGGTGTCGCCCCACTGGTAACGTTTGACCAGGCAAGGCCAACCTTTGTGTAATCTGCCTGGGGCGTTGCTGTCACTCCAAAGGGCATTATTGCCAAGTCGTTGACAACCTTTAGAGCGAGAAAGTCCTTGCCTCCAGAGGCAGAAGTGGTATAACCGGCGACAAAACCCTCACCGAACTTATTGACGGCGATTGTTGCAGCGTGATCGTCCTTGCCTGCCGCCCCGTTATAGAGGAACGATTTGACATAGTTCAGGCTATCGGTATAGATGGCCGCTATGATATTGGTGTTGGGTGATGCGCCGCTGTCCGCTGAAAGGTATACATAGCCCGATGGGTCGATGCTCAAGCCGGTAAGGATATCGTCGCTGCCGGGATTGCGCAGCTCAGCCTGCTTTATAGGAGTACCGGCAGTATCATAGCGGAGCAGCGTAAGATCGCGGTCTGTGACATGGGAATAGCCATCTCCGGCCACGACTACTTCATTGGCAAAGATCATAGGCTATTTTGCGGGAAGCGAAACTGGTTGCCGATGCATCGAGGGGATAGGTCCTGGTCCATCTGCGATCGGCCGTGCCGTTTGCTTCTCCCCAGTATTTGATGGTGGTCATTCTGGTATACCCTGATGCACTGTCGGTGATATAGCCGGTTACATACACATCATTATTGGCGTCAATAGTCAGGGACAGGGCACGGTTGTCTCCCGTATCGCCATAGGTGTCACTCCAGACCATTGAACCGCTCACTCCGTCGAACTTTGCCGTAAACCAGCTGTTGTTGCCGGGTTTTTCCACCCGCCCGGCGACAATGACATTGCCCACGCTGTCGACCGCCACGGCGGCCGGGTATTCGTTGCCCCCCAGATCCTTTTCGGCGGTGAATTGAACTGTACCGGTGGCGGAGAGCTTCCTGACAAAAAGATTTATGTTGGTAAGATCGGCGTTGCCATGACCGGCAACGGCAATCCAGTAGGGAGCTACCCCCTGCACGGCCACCACATCCGACTGATCGGCGAGTCTGCCGCTGCTGTTCAACTGGTCTGCCCACACAGGCTCAGCTTCACCCAGGCCGTCGAGTACCGGTGAAAGTGCATACTTGAGGGTCCAGACGGAAGGGATGTTGCCGACTCCAGTCACATTCTGCATGGATGTGCCGGTAACTATCGTTTCCCGGTTCTGGTCTACGGCCAGGGCTACGATCTCATCATCCTCGTCATAGCCCCCATCACGCTGATCTTTCCAATTCAGAGCAAAATCAGTGCGATTGAGCTTGATTGTGTAATAGTCCTTTGACGGGGTGCTGATACCGTTCTGATCGGAGAATACCGTGCCGGTAACTACCACGTTTCCTCCCCAGTAACAGGCAGCGTCAGTGGCCATATCGTCCCCGTTTGCCGGATCTCCATAGGAATATGTCAGCGCAGGTGCAGAGAAATTGACAATTCTCGTCAGGGCGGCGGCCTCTGGGGAATAGTCGCTGTAAGTAGTGTTGTCGAAGGCCCTGACTCTGAAATAGTATTCAGTATCGGCAAGGAGGTCGGAAATTTCATAGGAAACGGCATTCATCCCTGCCTGGTCCGGAGCGGCAATGGTATAGGCATTGTTGGTCCAGGCGCCGTTTACTCCGATCTTGATATCCACCAGAAAGCTGGTTTCCGTTTCCGAGTTGTCCTGAAAGGTCAGCCGCACCGAAGCATTGCTCAGCACCTCGGTGGACAGACCTGTCGGGGGATCGAGAAGTCCTTTTTCCTGGCGCAGTATGAGCAGGTCGATGTCGTCCTTGTCGTAAATGTAGTACAGGTCTCCTGCAGCAACCGCATAGGGGAGCGCTTCGGCGGAAGCAAGGAACAGGGTGGTGGCGTCGTTGCCTTGAATGCGGCGGAAAACGTCCTTGTTCTGGCTGCTGACCATGTAGAGGGAGTATCCAGCCACTGGTTCGGCGTCCAGGATTTGCTGCTGTTCCGGAGGTCCGTTTTTGAACCGCCGGTTGCTGCCTGGGTGCCTCCGTCGAGGGGTTGCGTACGGTCTGTCCAGGCAGCGGCAGCAACTCCTTGTCCGGCAAGACCTATGCCCACCGGCAAAGAGCTGTTGCCGATTATCCCGCTCCATTCCTTGTCCCAGAGGATGCGACCGTTTTTTCGGCTCAATTTCATGGTCACGATTTTTTTGATTCCGGCATAATCGCGCCACCCGGCAATGAATATGCCGCTGGAAGAGTCCACCGTAAGGGAGGTTGCGCCGGCGGCATTGGCCGAACCTGTATCGAAGGTCGTGCTCCATACGGTATCGGGAACAGGTGTGCCGTTCTTGTGATACTTGATGGCATGGAGCTTCGAAAATGCAGGCAAGGTGCCGATGGTTGCCGCAACATAAACATCACCCGACGAATCCATGGCAATCGCTACCGGTTGATCATCGAAACCGGCATCGTGACTTGCTTCCCAGACAGGTGTTGCCGATGCAGACGTAAGTTCGGCGGTGTAGAGATCGCCGCCACGGCCATTGGTAAGGTAGCCGGTGACCACCACGTTTCCTGTCGCAGAAAATGCCAGAGCGGTCCCACGATCGTTAAATGAAGTCAGTCCTCCCTTGGGCCAGACGCCGATGGGGGTGCCATCCGCCTGCCACATGACCGTTGCCATGTCCAGATCGGTACCGTTGAATGTTTCACCAGTGAGGGCAATGGTCGCACCATCGGCGGAGACGGCCACGGCGTAGGCGCGGTCCTTACCGGTGCCGTTATGGGTACGTGTCCACAGCGGGGTATTGTCACCGGTTCTGTTGTTGTCGAAAGCGAGAAGCAGATAGTCATCATCATTGCCGTTGCTGCTGTACCCTCCCAGATAAACCCGGTCCATGACCGGATCATATGCCAGTGTCTGGGCAACATCCGCCATGGCGCCGGACCCGGACCATGTTTTGCTCCAGACCTCGGCAGGGATGTTTGTGCCGTTATCATGGTACCTGGTCACATGAACATCATAACCGCCGCCATTCATAACGGTGGCGGCGACAATGGCATCCCCCCACTTATCGATGACCACTGCAGTGCCCTGATCACTTCCTCCTGAAAAATCTTTGCCTGCACGCCAGATAATTGAGCCGTCGGCGGCGTACTTGACGGTATAGAGATCGTCATTGCCGTCACTGGCAAGGCTCTGGAATCCGGTGACAACCATTGCCCCGGTGGAAGGAATGACGCTGATGCCTTCCCTTCCTGTTTACCTTTGCGCTGGTCCAGAAGAGGGTGACCGGGCAAATCGCTGCCGCCACTGCCGAAAACAGTCGAGGCTAAAGAAAGGAGCATGGCTATGGATAGAATGGTCTTTTTCATGTCATTTCTCCATCACTTGCTGTAGCTGCGGGGTGGCACGCTGCTCGGCCATGGCGTTACATTGTTCCACATGTTTTCCTGGGGCCATTGGTCCGGGACTGTCTGGAATTCATCTACAAGGGTTGGGTACGGAGGCGTAATGATAATATCAGACCGCCTCAAATGACATTGGGTGAAGGCTTCATATTTATAAGGATCAGCCTTGTAGGCGGCATCGCTCGGCAACATCTTGTCGTTGATGCTTCCTCCAATGGGATAACCCCAGTGGCCACCACTCACATCTCCCCCGTATGTGGCACTCAGGTCCGTGGCAGCGACCTTTCCTCCTGACGAGACTCTGCCCCGGTGCTGATAGTCCAGGCAGTTGGTGACCATCAACCGTGGCAATCCCGATGAGTGTGGCTGGTGACATTTTGAGCAGGTGAAAGAATGCTCGGTATTGGCTCCCCAGCCTTTGACTGTTTCATGGATCCGGTCACGGGATTTCCAGGGGGTGTTCTTGTTGATGCCGTCGGTAAGTTTTTCCTGCTGGTGGCAGCGCGTGCACAATCCGGCGAACTGCTTTGGCGTTTCATTAATACGATTTGTATTGAAGGCGTTGCGGTCACTGTTCCAGCCGAGCAGCACGGGAACCGTCGGCCTTCTGGCGTCCCAACCTGTGGGGACACTGTAATCCCGGGCAGGTGGCCCACCCCAGCTGTTGGGCGGAGTTGCCCTGCCACCGCTGGCATTTGGAGGTGGTGCATCCTCCTTATAGGGGTTGGTCATCCAGGTTCCCTTTAACAGCGGCACAGCATAGGGCATCTGCTCTCCCATTGTCAGCGATACGCCATGGGGATCGTGGCAGGGTGTACAGAGGCCGTTGATGCGCTCATGGGTCGTATAGTTGAGCAAGCTGGAGGCGGAAAAGTGGGTGCCGGCAACGGTTGTCTTGCTGCGGTAGGGGAACCGGGTGTAGCGTCCCTTGGTACCGCCACCGAATTTGGGGCTGTCATCGTAGCCCATGATCGGCTGGCTGGCGCTGAAGGTGGACTGATACCCCCAGGGCCTGGTTAAGGAAGCATTCTGGGTTTCATGGCAGTCGAAGCATTGACCGGCCCCGGCTTCATAGGCATTCTTGCCCGTTGCATTCTTCTGCGCCATGTACGTCGTGGCATATCCACCCTTGCCGTTCTGTGTTTCCTTGAGATTTCCCCCGTTACGGGTGTTGTTGAAGGTCACGTAGCTGGTGGTGGTTCCGTTGACCTTTGAGCCGTGAGAGTTGTGGCAGTCATAACACTGAACATTTATTGAACTTGCTCTGGTATTGGGGGGAGCGGCGTCATAGCCGTTTGCCGCATCCCATCCCCCCTGGTTGGCGGTTGCATTGCCGTGAGCTGATAATGCCTTGACGACGGTATCCTTGCGGTTGGCGTCGGGCCAGCTGCCGGAATTGACCTTGCCCCAGGTGGTGGTTCCCTTCTGCTGATAGCGTGAGGCGATGGATTGCCCATCCCACGCATACTGGCGCGGAGTCTTGCAGTCATTGAAAGGGGTAGCGGAATTATTCTGATCTGAATGGCAGGAGATGCAGTGGTTGTTGAGTTTACCCACCTCCTCTCGCTCATTGACCGTGGCAATGCGGTTGGCGATAAACTGGATGGCTGAAGTGGCGCTGTAGAAGGTGGGACGCCGTTCCTTCTGCCAGACGACCAGGTCGACCTTTGCATCTTTCACTCCGGAGTAGGAATTGAAGTTGAAACCTTCATGGTAGGTGGCATCGATGGTGCCGAACTCGGTTGCCTCCCAGTGACAGGCATAGCACTGGCGGCCGGTCAGCGTTACTCCCTGTACATGATGGGAATTGCTGTTGAATTGGCCTATCACATCTCCCCGGTTACCGATGGATCCCGCATGACATTTGACGCAGACAACCGGCAAACCGAAGGCCACGTGCTTGGGTACCGGCTTGGCATTGCTGTGACAGGAGTTGCAGGGCTGGGAATCGGCGTGCCCGTCGGCGAAGCGGTGCATGTGGCAGGTGGTGCAGATCTTGTTGGAATTGTGGCCGTCACTGAAATTGCTCAGATAATGTTTCGAATCCGGTCCGTGGCAGACATTGCAGAGTCTGGTTGAGTCCCGGCATAATCGAGGCCCCTCGTCTTTTGGGTAAAGGATACTGCGGCCCTGGTAATCGGGCGTCCATACTTGCCATCGGTGGTGGTGGCTACCTGGCTTTGGATCATGTAAATATTGCTGTCGCCGTGGGGATCATGGCAGTCCCAGCAGAATTTGCCCCCTTTCCAGACGCCGTTTGTCTGGTAGGAATTCCAGTGCTTTTTGCCGAAGTGTGCGGCCGAGGCACGTGCCTGCTTCGGTTTGATGAACCCTGTTCCCGGATTGTAGCCCAGGGAGTATTTGCCGGGGTTGCTTGGCGGGGGCGCGTGGCAGAATGTACACTGTCCGACCGAATCGTCGTCGTGGCACTGCAGGCAGACACCCATCATTACGTACTGATTCTTTATGTCCGCTTTCTGGGCGGTGGTCCATGTTCCGGCACCAGTGGAATGCCCTTTGTGTCCGCCTGAAGAGAAAAGACCGTCGTCGCTGTCGTGGCAGCCGGTAGTGGTGCAGCCATTCAGCCAGCATGATCCGGCCAGTCCGTGCGCGTCTCCCCCGTTCTCAGTTTTACCGTGATGCCGCTCATGGTTGCCTGGGGGGCAAGACTCTCAGTCTGGCTCACATGGCACTGGATACATTCATAATCCTTGTGTTCCATGTGGCAGTATGCGCATTCCTTGTCGAAGCGCTGCTCGTACTGGGGGTGCTTTTTCAGTCGGAAATAGTTTTCCTCGCCCCCGTGGACGACGGTGTTGTCGTGGCAATACCAGCAGGGGTTACTGGGGAAATTGGCAGCAGGATTATTGGACCAGGGATAGCGGCCTGCTGTGGAATAACGGCCATGTCCGGTGGTCACCCACTGGCTCAGGTTAACTTTTGCCATGGTGCCGTTATTGAAGGCGGTAAAGGTGTCGACATCGGTATCCATGGTCCCGTGACAGTTCAGGCAGATGATGCTGGAATCTATGGATGCCCCCCACTGCGGATTGGAAGTACCCGTATGGCAACGGGTGTTCGAGCACGTCTTGCTGCTCCTGTTGTATGAACCTCCTGCCTGAACAAGACGTCGCTGATCTTGTTGACGTGATAGGCCGGGTTGATATGGGCGATTTCGCCCATGTTGCCGGCAGGGAGTCCTCCAGCATGGCAGGTCTCGCAATCACCATTGACGACAGTGGCTGTATGGCAGTTACCGCATGTGAATGATGTTCCGGTATGGCGGGGGTGGGAGTTTGCCCTTACTTCACCAGGTCCTTCATTGCGGAATATGGGCATCGCAGCACGCCATTCCGAACCTGTGGTCCAGCCGGTATAGACCGCCCAGGTTCTGCCGTCGTGGGTAGTACCGTCGTGACAGCCGGAGGCGTTGCATGTTCCGGTAATGGGGTGGCCATGGCAGGCATTGCAACGTGACCATCCTTGTTGGGCCAATTGGGCTGCTTAACTTCCTCGTCCAGGGGGTTGGCCGTACCGTCGGAGTGGCAGTAGACGTTGCTGCAGATCTTGGAATCCGAATTATATGAGGGCGCAGGGCGCCCATCTATTGCCCATTGAGAATCGATTACCACCTGCTTCGAACCATCGGCATGTCTGGTCATGTCCTTGATACTCCCTGTTGCATCCACTGTCTGGTTATGGCAGTAGCTGCAGGGATACTTGCGGATCCACTGGGGTCCCACATGCTTGGCATGGGCATTGGTGGAGATATTGACGAAGGGGGTACAGGCGCCGTGTTCGCTGTCCCAGACCCCGCCGATCTCGGCGCAATTGGCTGCAGTAGAGTCGGAGGTGAGCCCCTTGTGACAGTAAAAGCATTTATACGGTCCAGCTTCGTTCCATGCCGGTGTCCTGAAACCCTGCCGGCCAAGGGCGTTGGAATGGCAGTAGGTGTTGGTGCACTGCTTTGTCGAATCACCGAAACTGCCACCCTCTTTTAATGCAACATCCTTCTGCCCGTCAACATGCCTGTTCCGATCACTAATGGCTGTCGAGCCGGTGACGGTGGCGCTGTGGCATTTGTCGCACTGGTACTGGTAATCACCAGCATGCTTGTCGTGACGAGGACTCATGGAGGAGGTATCGCTGTTTCCGCCATGGCAGCCGGTACAGGTGACGCTTCCTCCCCAGGTGGGGGTGCCGGAGACGGTACCCCTGCCGTCAGGACTGCCGTTGGAATGGCAGTAGATGCCGCTGCAGGTGCCATTTCTGTCCTTATTTTGCGAAGGCAGATAATTAATGTTCGTCATGACACCTGAATATGAGCCGCCACCGTTTGGGTGCGTTGTAAATTGAAGTAGGATGGGCCGATGTCCGGCGCTAGTTGCATGGGAAAAGGTGTTGTGGCCGGGATGGCACTTGCTGCAGCTGTTCTCGTCAGTACCGTAGTAGTCGCCATGTTTCTTCCCGGAACCAGTGGTGGCAGGGTGACTGCCGTTGGCGGGAGGGAGGCCATGGCAGTTGCCGCAGGCAGGCTGATTCTGAGGAAACGGGTTTCCCCATAGGGGAGTATCGGCCTCGAAGTGGCAATTGACGTTGGTGCACTTGCCGAGGACAGGTTCTGCCGTCTGGGGGAACGGTGTTGTCCAGTTGCGGAATGCCGAGGTGTGGTTCCTGTAAAGCGCCGGTTCTGGCGAAGGGGAATTATTTATATTCGGGGTGAGGCTGATCAGCCCATCGCGGTGGGAGGACGTATAGTCCTGGCTGCCGCGGTGGCAGATGCTGCAGCTTGCCGGTCCGGCTGTCAGGGGAAGATGTGCCTGTGTTTGCCCTGAAAGCCGCCGGTGGTGATATTGCGGTAGGTGTCATCAACGGCCGGTAATCATGCGTACTGCGAGAGCCGTGACAGTCGTAACAGGAAATGGAGGCTGCCGCAGTTCCGGATAACAAAGTCAGCAACATCAATGTCCACAAGCAGCTTGTCATCCGCCTTATAACGGTGCCGTACATGTTGCCTCCTGCAAGCCTGACAGGCCAAAGCTGTTGCCGTACGGCCAGTTTGTCCTATAGGTGGGCTTTTAATGTTATTTCTTTATAATGAATTCTTAATCTCGCGAGTGAGCTATCGGCATGTACCTTTTAAATAGAAAATTCCCGCTGAAATACAGGCAAGATCAGCCGGAACAATGGCTTATTGGCGGCCTCAACTGTCGCTGGGAGGCAGTAAGTACTTAAAATAACTAAAAATTACCGTGGCAGGGGCTCAAGGTGTAAAAATAATGCAAATATACAACCAAATTGTATTAATTAAGACACGTTGTGGGGTGGCGCAGGGGTTCAGGGGTGTCTGTGAAGTTTGGCCAGTTCGGCTTCGGACGGCCTGATATAGATGGGATTAAGTTCGGCAAGTGGAACCGATTTGCCTTTGGAGAACAAGTCGGCTGCAAGGAGAGCTCCGGCCGAGGCGCGGGGCTGATGGACATTCCAGGGGGCGAAGAAGGCATCGGCTCCCATGGATGAGGTGATCAGATCGCGATATTTCTCAGACCCTTCCCCAATGAATACGGCTGGGCCATTGATCTTTTTCAGAAAATCGGCCGGAGGAAGGACACAATCCGCAGCCAGTGGATGGGGCACTTCTTTGCAGCGGTATATACCGGCATAAACCTCTTTCTTCCGGGCGTCGAACATGGGACAGACCGGAAAGGAGCTCCACGGGAGATTTCCGGCTAACATGGCCAGTGAGGAAAAGCCGACGACCGGTTTGTCTACGGCCAGTGCCAGGCCTTTTACCGTTGCCACTCCGACTCTTACCCCGGTGAATGAGCCGGGTCCAAGGGCGACGGCAAATCCGTCCAGATCGCAGGTCCGAATCCCGGCATCGCTGAGCAGGGTATCGACGCAGGACAGAAGCCGGTTGGTCAGTGTTCTGTCAAGCTGGAGCAGGTACTCTCCCGCCAGACGCTGATCAATGGTCAGTGCTACACTGCAGGTGCTGGTGGAGGTGTCGATGGTGAGAAGCTTCAATGGGTGGCTTCCTTGCAAAGGTCGTTACGGTAGTTATTGATTTTGTCCGATGAAGTATCTGGCAATATCGTTATAGAAAGCAAGGACCATCAGGCTTATCAACAATACCAGGCCAATCTGCTGGGCGATTTCCCGCGCTTTTGGACTGACCGGTTTCCGGAATACTATTTCCCAGAGGTAGAAAAAAAGATGACCCCCATCCAGAATCGGCACAGGAAGCAGGTTTAAAATTCCAAGGTTGACCGAAAGAAGTGCGACGAAGGCGAGAAAACTGGCACTTCCTTCAGCGGCCTGCTGGCCGGCCATCTTGACGATCATGATCGGTCCGCCGATGGTGTCCAGCGGAATTGCTCTTTCCACCAGCTTTACCAGGGACAGGACAGTTATCTTGATGACATTCCATGTCTGGGCGCTACCTTTGGTAAACGCATCAATCGGACCGAAGTGGTCGATGACGATTTCCCCAGCCGAAACGATTCCCAAAACCGGCGTAGTAACAGTGTCTCCCAGAAGGTTCTTTGCTGTTCGTTTTTCAGGTGTTATGTGGAAGGTGAGAGTCTTGCCCTCCCTCTGCACCTGCAGTTCCACCGGCTGTCCCTTTCCTTCGATAATGGTGGAGGAAAGTTCTTCCCAGCGATTGACCACCTTGCCGTTAATGGCGGTAACCATGTCTTTAGCCTGCACTCCGGCGCGGGCTGCAGGCTTGTCCTTGACGACTTCGCCGATTTTGGTGGTTGCTGCCGGTACACCGACCATATAGACGATGATGAAGATGAGATAGGCAAAAAGAAGGTTAAACAAAGGTCCCGCGGCAACAATGACTATTCTCTGCAAGGGAGGTTTGGCTGCAAAGGAGCGGGCTTTGTCCTCTTCGGTAAGCTCGGCGTCTTCTCCCTCGCCGACCATTTTCACATAGCCGCCAAGGGGAAATGCGGAAAGAAGGTACTCAGTTTCGCCAAGTTTTTTGCCGATTATCTTGGGACCGAAACCGAGGGAAAACTTGTCGACGCCGACGCCGAACCATTTGGCAAAGATGAAATGCCCCAGTTCGTGGATGAAGATAAGAGCCCCAAGGGCGATGATTGCCGATATCACGCTCTGCATTCGTTTCCCCTGTAAAATGTTGCTGGAGTAGAATTCATGTTTTCAAACATGCGAATCAAAAGGATTGGAGAAGCTCCGAACATCTCTCGCGGCCCCATTGATCGATTTCAATTACATCTTCGATGCTGGAAAGGGTGCGGGGATGATGAAGATCCATGGTTTTTTCAATTGAACGGGCGATGTCAGTGAACTTTATTCTGCCGGATAAAAACGCAGCTACAGCCACTTCGTTGGCGGCATTCATGACGGTCGGCATGCTCTCCCCATCTTCCATTGCTCGGTAAGCCAGTTGCAGCGCCGGGAAGCGTACTATATCCGGATTGAAGAAGGTAAGTCCGGAAAGCATGGTAAGATCCAGCGGCTTTACCCCAGTCGGCACCTGCCGGGATAGGTGAGGGCGTAGGCGATCGGTGCCTTCATGTCTGGAATGCCCATCTGGGCCATGACGCATCCATCATTATATTCTACCATGGAATGAATGATACTTTGCGGATGGATATTAACCGAAATTTTCTCTGCCGGCATGTGGAACAGCAACGGGCTTCGATGACTTCAAGTCCCTTGTTCATCATGGAGGCTGAATCGATGGTGATCTTCTGTCCCATGCTCCAGTTGGGATGATTGAGGGCGTCCTTTACCGTCACCTGTGCCAGTTTTTCTCCTGAGAGGTTGAGGAACGGGCCGCCGGAAGCGGTGAGAATGATCCGTCTTACGTCCTCCTTGCGATGCCCCTGCAGCGACTGAAAGACGGCGCTGTGCTCGCTATCGACAGGATAGAGCTTGACGCCACGGGCCTTGACCATGTCCATGATGAGGCGGCCAGCCGTGACGAGAGTCTCTTTATTGGCAAGAGCGATATCCTTGCCGGCCTCGATGGCGGCAGCTGTGGGAAGCAATCCGGCCGCACCGACGATGGCTGCGACAACCATGTGAGTATCCGAGGCCGTTGCAGCAGCGATCATTCCCGCTACACCGTGCATGACTGCGGTCTTTCTGCCGGAAAGCATTCTTTCCAGTTTCAAGGCAAGTTCTTCATTCTTGACGGCAACCAGCTGCGGCGCAAATGCATTGATCTGCTCCTTCAGCAAATCAAGATTTTCTCCGGCTGTAAGAGCAATGACCTTGAATTTTTCCGGGTGTGCCGCGACTATTTCCAGCGTGCTGACGCCGATCGATCCGGTGGAACCGAGGATGGTAAGATTTTTCATTGCGCCTCACTTTGAAGAATACGAATCATGGTCTGAAAATGAAATAGGCGTAGAAGAAAGCCGCCGGGGCAGCAAAAAGTATGCTGTCGAGGCGATCAAGTATTCCGCCGTGGCCGGGGATAATGGTTCCCGAATCCTTGACCCCGCAGCTCCTCTTGAGAAGGGATTCGAAAAGATCGCCCAACTGCCCGAGCACGCCAAGGAGAATGGCGGTCAGGATGCAGTCCAAAAACGAGAGTTGGGGAAAAAAAATCAGTTTTGTTGCCACTGCTCCGAAAATGCTGCCGAAGAGGCCGCCAAGGGAGCCTTCGACGCTTTTTTTCGGGCTTACTTCGGGGTAGAGCCTGGTCCGGCCCCAGGTCGAACCGCAGTAGTAGGCGGCGCTATCGCCGCTCATGACGATGACGAGCAAGAGCAGAATCCACTGTGTGCCGAACTGGAGATTGCGCAGCAGGATGAGATGCCCCAGAAGCAGTGGAACATATAGCAACCCCATCATCAGCAGCGCCGATTCCTGGGCGGCTTGCCTGATGTCCCGGAACCTGAAGAGAAGGACAAGTGAAAAGCAGAGAACAAAGGCTGATATGGCGGTAAGAATAACGATGCGATCGGCAGGGAAAAAGGATGTCAGGACCAATGCGCCGGCAATTGCTGCCACTCGTCCCTCCGTCTTTCTGTCGGGCAGTGCCATCTGATAAAATTCAACAAGGCCCAGGAGGGAGACAATGATAATGAAACAGGAGAAGGCGAATGGAGTCCCCTTGACGATGAGCAGTATGAGCAGGGGCAAAAGAACTATTGCAGTGGCTAGCCGTTTGATATGTCACTCCTCTTCCTTACTGTGGCCTGTCAGGCGGTAGGCATTCCGGTCTGCAGCTGGTCGCTGGTTTTGCCGAACCTGCGTTCCCGCGATTGATAATGACGGAAGGCCTTATACAACTCCTTTTTGTCGAAATCGGGCCAGTTCACATCGCTGAAGTAAAGCTCGGTATAGGCCAACTGCCAGAGGAGAAAATTGCTGATCCGCATCTCTCCACTTGTTCTGATAAGAAAATCGGGTTCCGGCATGGCTGCAGTGTAAAGGTAATTGTTGAAGGTATTCTCGTCGATTTCCTCGGGCTTGATGTTGCCTGCAGCAACGTCACAGGCAATCTTCCTGGCAGCACCGGCTATTTCCTGGCGCCCCCCATAGGAGAGGGCAAGAGTCAGGAGCATACCAGTGTTGGTCTCGGTCTTGGCGATGGCCGCACTGATCTCCGCGTTGATGTCGGCGGGCAGTTCGGCCCGGTTGCCGATGACATTGAAACGGATGTTGTTGCTCATCATGCGGCCGAGTTCGGATCGGACAAATTTCTTCAGCAGGGCCATGAGGCTTTTACTTCTGTTTTCGGCCTCAACCAGTTCTCGGCTGAGAAGGCGAACAGCGTCAGATAGGCGATTTCCAACTTGGAGCATTCTTCCACTATCAGGCGGACGGTTTCCACGCCCTTCTGATGTCCAACGATTCTTTTCAACATCTGTTGCTTTGCCCAGCGTCCATTACCATCCATAATCACTGCCAGGTGGTGGGGGAGACTGCTCTTGTCAAATCTGTGCATACACCTTCCCAAGAAATCGACACCGTCAGGCTATCTGACGATAGAACATGCTGTTACCGGGTACTGGCCAAGGAACATCTCTTCAAATAAAAAAATCCCCTGGTGAGAGGGGGAAACCGCTTTTTAAGTACAGTGCAAGGCAAATTGTGCTGCCAATTGCTGACAGAGGAGGCATCAAACCTCCATAACCTCTTTTTCCTTGTGGAGCAGCACTTCGTCAATCCGTGCCACATGGCTGTTGGTCACATCCTGGACATCCTTCTCCGCGCGTTTCAAGTCGTCTTCTGAGATCTTCTTTTCCTTTTCCAGCTTCTTCAGGTCGTCGATTGCTTCACGGCGGATATTCCTCACCGCGACTTTCGCATCCTCGGCAAATTTCTTAAGCTGCTTGACGATCTCTTTGCGCCTTTCCTCTGTAAGAGGAGGGAGGTTAAGACGGATGAGCTTGCCGTCATTGGCGGGGGTGAGCCCCAGGTTGGCATTCATTATTGCCTTCTCAATGGGGGGGATCATTTTTGCATCCCAAGGCTGCAGGGTTATGGTACGGGGCTCGGGGACTGCAAGGGTTGCAACCTGATTCAGCGGAGACAGCGTACCATAGAAGTCGACCTTTATCTCATCGAGAAGGCTGGTGCTGGCACGACCAGTGCGAACCTTCTGGTATTCCTTGCGCAGTGAATCAATAGTCTTGTCCATATGACTGCCCATGCCGCTAATGACATCCTTGGTCATGCTATTCTCCTTTCACTATGGTGCCGATCGGTTCGCCGCAAACGACTTTTTTAACATTTCCGTCAGTGGTGACATCGAAAACTATAATCGGGAGGTTATTATCCATGCACAGGGAGGTGGCGGTTGCGTCCATAACCTGCAGCCCTTTTTTCAGCACTTCGATATAGGTGAGCTGGGCGAATTTGACAGCATTGACATCCTTTTTCGGATCGGCAGTATACACGCCGTCAACCTTTGTTCCCTTGAGGATCACCTCTGCGCCTACCTCCATTGCCCTGAGGCTGGCAGCCGTGTCGGTGGTGAAATAGGGATTGCCGGTACCTGCGCCGAAGATGACCACTCTCCCTTTTTCCAGGTGTCTGATGGCCCGCCGGCGGATGTATGGTTCGGCAACTTCCTGCATGGCAATGGCCGATTGGACACGCGTATCAACGCCTACCTTCTCCAGTGCGTCCTGCATGGCCAGCGAGTTGATCATGGTGGCCAGCATGCCCATATAGTCGGCGCTGGCGCGATCCATGCCCTTGGAGGACGCTGCCAGCCCGCGGAAAATGTTGCCTCCGCCGATGACCAGGGAAAGTTGCACCCCGCAGGCAACGACCTCTTTTATCTCATTGGCGATGGTCGTAATGGTTTTGGGTTCGATGCCGTATCCCTGCTCGCCGGCAAGCGCTTCCCCTGAAAGTTTCAGAAGGACCCTTTTGTATCGTAGCTTGCTCATGATCGTTACCTTCATTTTATATGCGGAGTTATGTCTGCAACACAAAAAAAGGCCGGCCACTGAATGGCCGGCCTCTTATTGCCTGTCAGACGCCGGCAGCGGCAGCAACTTCCGCTGCAAAATCGCTTTCCTTCTTTTCCAGCCCTTCGCCGAGAATGAATTTGGCGAACCGTCGGATGCTGATATTCTCACCGATGGTGGCAATCGTTTCATTCAGATATGTCTGGACGGTTTTGTCCGGGTCCTTGACGAACGCCTGCTCAAGGAGGCAGATATCGCCATAGAATTTGTTGACCTGCCCCTCGATGATCTTCTCGACGATATTGTCGGGTTTGCCGCTTTCCTTGGCCTTTGCCCGGTATATTTCTTTTTCCCGCTCCAGTACGGAAGGATCAACCTCTTCGCGGCGCACGTAAAGCGGGGATGCAGCGGCAATGTGCATGGCGATGTCTTTGACGAAATTCTGGAAGCCTTCATTCTTGGCGACGAAATCCGTTTCGCAGTTTACTTCGACGAGCACGCCGATCTTCCCTCCGGCATGGATGTAGGAGCCGACCAGACCTTCGGTGGCAGCCCGACCGGCTTTCTTGGAAGCCGCGGCAAGTCCCTTCTTGCGCAGGTAATCGACAGCCTGCTCGTGATCTCCACCGGTTTCCGTCAGCGCTTTCTTGCAATCCATCAGGCCTGCGCCTGTAGCTTTTCTCAATTCATTAACTTGCGTAGCTGTAATACTCACTTTTATCCTCCAAGATCAGTGCTGATCCGAATGCGTTTTTTTTAAAAATTATGCTTCAGCAACAGTTCCTTCGCCTGTTTCTTCACCTGCAGCAAACTCAGCTCCCTCGGTGTCTGTTTGAAGCTGGGTATTGCGCGCCTGGCCCCCTTCGATCATGCGTCGGCGACCTTGCTGGTGAGAAGGCGAATGGCACGAATGGCGTCGTCGTTGCCAGGGATAACGTAGTCGATGTTATCGGGATCGCAGTTGGTATCGACGATGGCGACAACGGGAATACCGAGTTTCTTCGCTTCGCTGACGGCAATCTCCTCGTTTTTCGGATCAATGACGAAAAGCAGGCCGGGGAGCTTGTTCATGCCCTTGATGCCGCCAAGGGTCTTCTCCAGTTTAACCCGCTCCTTTTCCATCTGCAGGGCTTCCTTTTTGGTATACGCTTCAATGGTTCCGTCCGAGAACATGGCGTCGATTCGCTTAAGCCGCTCTATGCTCTGTTTGACAGTGGAGAAGTTGGTAAGCATTCCACCCAGCCAGCGATCATTGACGAAGAACATTCCGCAACGCTGTGCCTCTTCGGCAACGGAGTCCTGTGCCTGCTTCTTGGTGCCGACGAAGAGCATTGTCTCGCCTGCTTGAGCCGCATCGAATACGAAATTATAGGCGCTCTTGAAAAGTCTGACCGTCTTCTGCAGGTCGATTATGTAGATTCCGTTACGGGCGCAAAGATGTAAGGCTTCATCTTCGGGTTCCATCTCTTTGTCTGGTGACCGAAATGGACGCCAGCTTCCAGCAGTTCCTTCATGGTGATGTTCGACATATTGTTTCTCCTTTGGTTTTCCCTCCGCCTCTCCCAACTTCCACCGGAATCCATCAGGACACCACCGGTTATAAAGAGGGCGTGTGAATTTGAAATAGCGAACTTGTATAGCACAATGTCATGGTGTTAGCAAGGTAATTTTACCCCTTACGTGGCATATGGCATTCACTCTCCTTTACTTAACCGGTTATCTCATGTATCATGCGAGCGTTTATGAACAGTACCCTTTACCGCTATATTTTCAAGGAAATACCCCCTCCGTTCTTCCTGGGAGTTGTCACTTTCACCTTTGTCCTGCTCATGGGGCGTCTGCTGAGGCTGACGGACATGGTCGTTACCAAGGGGGTGCCCCTGGGCGACGTCCTGCGGATGATACTCTATCTGCTCCCTTCATTTCTCTTGGTCACCATTCCCATGGCCTTTCTTCTCGCCATCCTGCTTGCCTTCGGCAGGCTTTCCGGCGACAGCGAGATCATTGCCATGAAAGCCAGCGGCATAAGTCTGTATGGACTGCTGCCGCCTGTTTTTTCCCTTGCAGTCATCACCTATCTGGCCGGTGCTTTTATCACCATCTATGCCGTTCCCAAGGGAAATACTGCATTCAAGGACCTGCTGGTAACAGTGGTGGAGAACCGGGTATCCCTTGGCGTGAAGGAGAAGGTTTTTAACGGCGATTTTCCCGGTATCGTTATCTACTGCGACGGTTACGACGAGCGCACTCAGGTCATGTCCGGCATCATCATCCAGGATGAGAGAGATCCCCTTGAGCCTTCCACCATTATGGCCGGACATGGGACCATTAATGCGGACCATGCTTCACGGTCGGTGAGGCTGCACCTGGCCGGCGGCAGTATTCACCGCACTGCCGGTAGAGAGGGTTATCGCCTGGTTCAGTTCAGTGATTACGATCTGCATATAAACCTCAGCCAGGCATCCCAATCGGTAAAAAGGGACGAGCGGGACATGTCCCTGGCTGAACTGCGGACCAACTGGAACTCCAACAGCTTTGACAATAAAGGAAGGCTGGAAATGCGCCTCGAATACCATCGCGCTTTTCACTTCCCTTTGCCTGCCTCATCTTCACCTTGGTGGGAATGCCGCTCGGCATACAGAACCAGCGTTCAGGAAAAGCTGCCGGGTTTGCCGTAAGTATTTTTCTGCTTCTGTTTTATTATATCATCCTCTCTGCATGTAAAACCCTGGGGGAAAGAGAACTTCTAAATACATTTCTTGCCGCCTGTTCCCAACCTGCTCTTTGTCGTCTTCGGCGTATATCTATTCCGCAAAACCGCAGCCGAAGAAAAAATCCCACTGTTCGACTACCTTTCCCGTTTTGCCTCATGGGCAAGCAGATTGACGAAGAGGGGCCCAAGCCGATGAAAATCTTCAATCGGTTCGTAGCTGCAGCATACGCGAGAATTCTCTGTCTTTGCCTGGGAACGTTCATCGCCATTTTTCTCGTGGTTGATTTCCTGGAGAAGATAGGCCGTTTTGCGGGCGCCAATCCTGCTTATATCGCACTGTTTTTCCTGACCAGAATACCGGAGGTGATCTGCCAGACGTCGGCCATGGCAGTGCTGATGGCAACCCTCCTTACTTTGGGTATGTTCTCCATGAGCAGTGAATTGACCGCCATGCGTGGCTGTGGGCTCAGTCTCGGCCGTATAGCCATGCCCATACTTGTCATTGCCTTCAGCGTGAGCATTCTCAACCTGGCGATCAATGAATATGTCCTGCCGCGCTGTATCGTTCAGGGGCAATATATCCGGGAAGTCTTGATAGAAAAGAAGAGCCCTAACTTGTTTTTTCGGCAGATGAATATCTGGCATCGTGATGACAACTTTATACTCAAAGCGAACCTGTTCGATCCTGCGAGCGGTCAGCTGAAAGGGATAACTGTCTGGAGAATGGGGGCAGGAATGCAGCCCGAACAGCGGCTGGAGGCAGCTACGGCAAAGATTGATGCCAGTGGGTGGCTACTGACGGATGTGGTAGCCCGTGAATTTTCGGAAAATAATATCATCAAGACAAGCGAAGTTGCATCCATGCCGGTGGCATTGAATCTTAAGGCAACCGATCTCAAGGTCATGAGGAAGTTTTCCGATAACATGGGCATTAGGGAGCTGGCTGCCTATTGCGAGAAACTGAGAAAAGGGGGGTACGACCCGACCCGCTATCTTGCACAGATGCATGGCAGGATATCCCTGGCATTTGCTCCACTGGTCATGGCGTTTCTCGGGGTCCCTTTTGCCGTTCGTGGCAGCCGTTCCAGCGGTATCGCTCTGGGCATAAGTGCCAGCCTGGGCATCGGCTTCAGTTTTTTTGTCCTTAATTCAATTGTTTTATCTTTCGGCCAGGCTGGTGTCTTGTCCCCTGTGATTTCAGCCTGGTCGACCAATGGCATTTTCCTCATGATCGGCATATGGTTTGCCTTGAAAGCAGAAAATTGACAAGGGTGCAGTCGGTGGTTTAATTGCCAATAGCCGGATCTCAAGGAGGCTGACAATGAGATGTGCTGTAATTTTTTTTCTGTTGATGCTGCTGAATGTCCCCCAAGCAGGTTTTGCGGCAACCGGTAAGGCTTCAGGAAAAAGGATCACGACTCGAACAGTTGCAGCAGAAGATCAAGCATCTGCCATGGGCATCCTGAGTATTATTCCTGCACAGGGAGAGCCTGGCACCACGGTTACCCTGAGCGGTACGGGCTTCACCGATAAAACAATCGCTTATCTAGGCAGCTTCAGCATGGCGACCAAGGTTGCTAGCCCCAAAATACTCACCTTTGAAATACCCGACCTCCCGCCGGGGCTGTATGCGCTTTATGTGAAGCGGGAGGATGGCGCCACCAGCAAGGCCTACAACTTTTCGCTGCAGGCACAGAAGCCGGTCGTTACAGGAATCGCACCAGATACCATCCATAACTGTGCAGCTGGGAGAGAAAGAGAGGTTTCCATCAGCGGCAGGAACTTTCGCGATGGAGCCAGGTGCTTCTTGATGGGGCTGTCATAAAAAGCAGGTTTCTTGGTAAAGAGGCGATCTCCTTTACCGCGCCATCGCTGCTTGCCAGCGGTCTGCACCAGATCCAGGTGAAGAATCCGACAGATGAAGTTTCCGCTGCCATAGCCCTGTTTGTCAACAGCCGGCCCGAGGTTGCCAATGTGAGCCGGGGAGGGGATTTCGTCAACTACTATGAACTTATCATAGACGGCCGGAACTTTCTTCAGGGTTCCTTGCTGGTTGTGGATGGGGTGAGGCTTTCCAGTGGAGATGTGCCCCCCGGAGGGCGGGAAAAGCTGATTTACCTGGATTGCAACCGGCTCATCTATCAGCGCCATCCATACGATTCAACAACTAAAAATTTCAGCATCCAGGTAGTTAATCCCAATGGTGAGGAAAGCCCGGTGGTGTCAGTGAATGCGCCATGAAAGCCCTGGTGCCCTGCTTACAGTGACCTTTTTTAGCCGGTGATTGTTTCCAGAGGCTGTTCCAGCACCACAAGATACCCGTCAGGGTCGAAGCACCATAGCTCGAAGACCCGGTAAGGTTTCAATTCCAGGGGGTAGAGTATTTCCAGCTCCTCATCCAGCAGGGCATCGTATATCTCCTCTATTTCATCCACCCGAAAATGAATTGTCATTCCTATTCCTTTTGGGAAGGCGGTGAGTCTTTCCTCCAGAATAGCGTGCGCATGGAGCACCGCAGACTCCTCCACAAAAATGACAGACCAACCATCCTGGACCATCACCAGATGTTCCGGTGCGCCGGGGGATGTAAGCGCTCTCTCGATGGGCATCTGGAGGATGCCGCCATAGAAAGCCTCTGTTACGCCCAGATCTGAAACAACCAACTGTATGGAGACGCGAGTTTTATCAGACACGGAACAGTCACTCTCCACCGAACCAGATGGTGGCATATCTGCTGAAGAGAGAAAGATTGTTGGTGAAAATAAGGATGCCGACTACCATTAGAAAGACGCCGGTGATGATTTCAAAGATGCGAATGTACTTTTTGAAGCGGGTAAAGAGGACGAGGAATTGATGCAACGCCAGGGAAGAAAGGAAGAACGGTACGGCAAGGCCGATGGAATAAGCAAGCAAAAGGGATACACCTCTATAGATGGTGCTTTCAGTGGCGGCCACCATTAGAATCGAGGCAAGGATCGGCCAATGCATGGGGTCCAGCCGGCAGAAAAGGCAACTCCGACAACAAAACTGCCCAGGAACCCTGCCGGTTTGCGATGAATCGTCAGCCTCTTTTCACCCAGCAGCATTCCGATGTCGAAGATCCCTGTCACATGAATGCCGAAAATGAAGATCAGCACTCCCCCCATTCGCTGTAAAAGGGTCATGTGCGATTGCAGGAAGGAGCCTATAAAGGTGGCCGATGCGCCGAGCAGAACAAAGACGCAAGTAAACCCTGCGATGAAACAGAGGGAATGTATTATCGTCTGCTGTCTTACCTTGTGAGAAGGGTGCTCAGCCTGCAGATCATTGAAAGAAAGTCCGGTTATATAGGTAATATACGAAGGGATGAGCGGCAGCACGCAGGGGGAGAGAAAGGAAAGAAAGCCCGCGATCAGGGCACCTAAGATGGTTATGTTGGAAGATCCCATTGCAAGAGTCCCTTTGATTATTGGCTTATTACTTCATTGAAATAGGCAACTACCTGCGGATCGCTCCAGTCCATGCCGCCAACGATCTTTTTCAGTATAACACCCTTTTTGTCCAGGATAAAAGTTTCGGGTACCCCTGTTGTCCCGTAACGCTTGCTAATGGCATTATCCGTATCCAGCAGGGCCGGCAGCATCAATCCTGATTTCTTGAAGTAATTTTCAACTGCATCCTTACCTCCCTCGTCTATGGATACCGCCAGCATCTCGAAAGGTTTCCCTGCCATTGCCCGGTTAAGTTTCATCATGGATGGAATTTCTTCCCGGCAGGGGGGACACCAGGTTGCCCAGAAATTGAGAAAGACCACCTTGCCTTTAAAGTCGGAAAGGTGAATTTCACGGCCAGAAAGATCTTTCAGGGTGAAATCCGGTGCGAGTTTTCCCTCTGTGACAGGTTCGCTGCCTCGGGTACAGGCAGTTACAAGGGTACAGGCAGTTACAAGGGTACATAGAATCAGCATTGCAAAAAGGAATCTTTTCATTTTTTCCGCTCCTGGGGAGTTATATTGTATTTTTCCATTCTATAAATAAGTGTGTGCCGGGGGATGCGGAGAAATCGCGCGGCGGCAGTCTGGTTCCAATCATTTCTTTCCAGCGCCTCGACCACGATTTCCCGTTCAAGTTGCTCCAGGGAATAACCCGATGCAGGCAGGTTTATCACCCCAACCTCAGTTACCTTTCTGACGCCGAGGAGTTTCGGAGGGATGTCCCCGATATCAATGGTTTCACCATTACGCATGATGAGCAGGCGCTCGATGGTATTTTCCAGCTCCCGGACATTACCCGGCCAATGATACTGTTTCAAGGCTTCAAGAGCTTTCGGCGTAAAATTGACCCCGCCTCCGCCATGTTTTGCCGTGAAGTGTCTGGTGAGAAGCAGCACGTCGTCGGCTCTTTCGCGCAACGGTGGAAGGTGGACCGGAATGATCGACAGACGATAAAACAGGTCTTCGCGAAAGGCACCTTCTTCGATTGCCTTTTCCAGATCAACATTGGTTGCGGCAATGACGCGCACATCAATTTTCCTGGGGCTTATTCCCCCCACCGGTTCCACGATCCTTTCCTGCAGAGCGCGTAAAAGTTTTGGTTGCAGGTCAACCGGCAACTCACCCACTTCATCCAGAAACAGGGTGCCACCATCGGCTGTCTCCAGTTTGCCCGTCTTATCCCGCACTGCACCGGTAAAAGCTCCCTTGACATGGCCGAAAAGCTCGCTTTCCAGCAGTTCCCGGGGGATAGCTGCGCAGTTTATCGGCACGAAAGGCCGGCTGCGACGGGAGGAGAGCGAATGGATCGATTTGGCTACAAGTTCCTTGCCGGTGCCGGACTCCCCTGTTATCAGGACTGTGGCATCCGTATCGGCTACTTTTCTGACAATATGGAATACCTGCTCCATGCCGGGTGAGATGCCGACGATGTTTCTGAATTCGGCACGTTCCGTCAGTTCTTCTTTGAGAAGCCGGTTCTCTTCGGTCAGTCCGCGCAGTTCCAGGGCTTTTTTCACAACCAGCTTCAACTGATCGCGGTTGAAAGGCTTGGTGATATAGTCGTGGGCGCCCAGTTTCATTGCTTCTATGGCAGTGTCAATGGCGCCAAAGGCGGTAATAACTATGACCAGCGTTGCCGGTGATCGTTCCTTGATGGTGGATAGAACCTGAAAACCGCTGATACCAGGCATTTTCAGGTCTGTTATCACCAAGGATGGTGAATGTTCGGTGAAAAGCGCAAGGCCGGTCTCACCGTCCACAGCTGTAATTACCTGGTATCCCTCCTCCTGGAGATTGTATTCCAGAACTCGACGTAATGAGGTGTCATCGTCTATGAGAAGAATTTTTGCAGTCATTGATTTATGGCAGCTCCCGTTTGCCTTAAGCGGGCAATGTTACGGTGAAGGTCGTTCCTTTTCCTTTGGTACTGGTAACCCGGATGGTGCCGCCGTGGCTTTCGACGATCTTCTGGGTAATTGCCAGGCCCAGGCCTGTACCCCTCTTTTTTGTTGTGAAGAAAGGCTGGAAGATTTGTTCAAGCATCTCCTGATCGATGCCCTGACCGTTATCGGCAAAAGACAGTTCTATGACAGGTTGATTTTCACTGGTATGTAGAGGACCGACAGCACTGATCACAACTTCTCCGCCATTTCCAGTGGCTTGCAGCGCATTCATCAGCAGGTTCAGGAAAACCTGTCGCAATTTTTCCGTGTCACCTTTGATGGGTGGTATTTCTGCCGGCTCCAGCCGGACCTTTACCCCCATGGATAATGCTTCCGCTGTAGTGAATTCAACAAGCTCCCTGAGCTCCAACATTATATCACATCTGTTCTGCTCCACCCGTACGGGGCTGGCCAAGCCCAGGAAGTTCTCGACGACCCGATTGAGGCGGTCTGCTTCCTTCAGCAAAATTTCCAGAAACTCATACTTTTTCTCTCCGGGAGCAAAGCTGTCTTTGAGAATCTCGGTCGTCCCCTTTATGGAGCCCAAGGGGTTTCTTATTTCGTGGGCAAGTGTTGCTGACAGTTCCCCGAGGGCCGACAGTCGCTCCGACCGTCTTAGTTGCTCCTCGGTCTTTATCAGCAGGTCAGCCTGCTCATGGAGTTTTCTGTAGGATTCTTCAAGCCCCTTTGCGGTTCTTTCCAGCTCTTCCCTGCGGGTCTCTTCCCGCTGGGAAAGAAGCCCCGTGACTCCGCCGACAACATTGTAGAGGAGAATTTCCAGGTATTTTTCCAGCTCAAGGGAAGGATGTATGCCCCATTGAAAAAGAATATGAGGAACATACATGATACTTACGACAAGTGATGCTGTAAGGCCGCCGCGCAAGCCGAACCACAGCACCGATAGAATAATTGGCAGGTAGTAGAGCCTTTGGAAAACATCATGCAGCATTGGCAGGTGCAGTGGCGTAAGGTAATGCAGCAGACTGATGCCAAGAATGGATGATGCTGCAATCAAAAGGCGGATATTTTTGATTTGTTGCATGGGGATATTTCTAAATGATGTACGGATGGAAAGCAAGGTTTACATGCAGGAAATCATAATTGAGAAGGAACTCAGGGTTGCGAGCTTGCTAAAGGCGCTTTGTTCTGGGTTTAAACGGGTACCTTTTTAGTTGCCTTGAAACTACGGCAAGGGGAAGAAGTCTCTCATGCTTCCCCAACGCATCAAGCAGGCTCAAGCCATCACTTATGATGATGTCGTCATCTTCGAAAAGGGTCTGGGCGAAATATCTGCCATCTCTGCGACAAAAGACCAATATCTGGTAGTTGTCGCCGTCCAGTTCCATTTGTGTCTGGTGAACCAGTTCGCTGTCGGGCATTTTGTGTAACCTGAGATGCTGAGAGATGAGTATTTGCTGTGAAAACAGCACTAATTATGCCAAGGGCAAGGTGTGAATTGTTGGTGGGTTTGAAGAAATGGATTTGCGAGAGCTGTGATTTAACGGATGAAGGCTGCTATTTGACGCGAGTCAGGACGTAATTCGCCAGGTCAAAAAGGGCAGCTTTTTCAGTTGACTCAGGGAACAAATTGAGGTGGCCCTTGCAACGGTTGACGTACTCATTGGCAACGGCAATCGTATGCTTTATCCCATCATATTTTCCCACTAAATCAAAGACCGTCGAAAAGTCATGGTCTTCGAGAATATCTTTTTCGATTATCGTCCCGATCTGACTTCTTTCCTCTGCAGTGCATTGCCTGAGGGTATGAATCAGGGGGAGGGTTATTTTGCCCTCTTCAAGGTCGTGACCGATGCTTTTGCCAAACTGCTCTTCACTGGTACATAGTCGAGGGTGTCATCCATGAGTTGAAAGGCAATCCCAAGGTCCATGCCGAATTCCTGTAGTGCAGCTTCATGCTGGGAAGACGCCTGACCGAGAATGGCCCCGGATTGACACGCTGCCGATAGGAGAATTGCCGTCTTTGCCTTTACCACCTCTATGTATCTTTCCAGGGTCAGGTCCAGATCGCTGGTACAGATCAGCTGTAGCACTTCTCCTTCGGCAATAATTGTTGTAGCGCCAGAGAGCACCTTCAGTATTTTCAGATCGCCATCGGCAACCATCAAGGAAAATGATTTTGAAAAAAGAAAATCGCCGACCAGAACTGAGGCCTCATTGCCCCACAATGTATTAGCTGAAGCTATGCCGCGGCGGAGATTGGCGTTGTCGACAACATCGTCGTGGAGAAGGGTTGCGGTGTGGATAAATTCTATGACACTGGCCAAGGCAACATTCCTGTTGCCGGTGTAGCCACATAATTTTGCAGCAAGCAGTAACAGCGCTGGTCGGATCCTTTTTCCACCACTGGCAAGAACGTATTCGCCCACCTTGCGAATCAGCGGTACATCCGAATGAAGATCCTTCTTGAACTGTAGCTCTACGTTTGTAAGATCTTCCCCAATAAGGGCAAGTGCTGCTTCCATTGCCAGACCTCTGCTGAATTTTGGCCAATACTATAGGAAAGACTTAACTGTTGTCAAAGCTTTTCTGGTCAGCGCCTTGTCGGATGTAAGCAGAAAGGGACTTCATTTATGTTGATTTTTACACACTCTTGCACTAACATTCCCGTGCTGCTAATCAACCCCCGCGAGAGAACCTTTGGCAAGTTTTTCACCCCATATATTGGTGGTCGACGATTCCCCTTCCTTTCAGAAAATGGTCTGCGGGCTCCTGTTGAAGAAGGGTTATCGGGTTACCTGTGCCTCATCCGGGGAGGAAGCTGTCAGGCTTTTTCGGGCTGAAGAATTCAACATGGTATTGACTGACATCATGTTGCCGGGCATGAGTGGCTTGAACATGCTTAAACTGGCAAAGGAAATGAAACCGGAGACAGATGTGGTTATCATTTCCAGCAATGCATCATCTTTCACTGCCATTAAGGCCTTGAGGCTTGGCGCCTACGACTATATCGTCAAGCCATTGATGATGAGGCCATTCTCTACAATGTTGTAGCCAGGACCATGGAAAAACAATCGCTGACCGTTGAAAACCGGCGATTGATCCGTGACCTTTCAGAAAAGAACCATGCCCTGGAAGAAACGCTGCAGATGATGACTACACTGAACAGTGCCTGTGCCGCTCTGGCTTCGACTACGGATATTGGTACGATTTTGCGGAAACTGGTTGAGAGTGCGGTTGCACAGTTGAAGGCAGAAAAGGGTTACCTTTTGTTACTGGATAAATCAGGAATGAAATTTTCCATGAAGGTCTGTGTCGGCATCGATCACAATTTGGCAAAGACCTTCAGCATGCAGAAAGATCAGGGTATATCAGGTCTTGTCGCTGCCAATAATAAACCGTTGTCAATTGAGTCCGATATACCTGCTTCTCTTACGGTAAGGCTCCTTGAGGAGGACACCTGTGGAGATCTTTTCAGCACGCCGGGAATACTGTCGGTGCCACTGCAGATAAAGGACCGTGTCGTGGGGGTGGTCAACATCTCCGGTCGCCCCGGAGGCAAAATGTTTACCGACACGGAGGTAGATTTCATTACGACTCTTGCAACCTATGCAGCCATTGCCCTTGATAATGCAGGCACCTGTTATCGCCTCAGAAAAAACGGAATTTGATTCCCTGTGCATCAGGTATTACTCATGGCGTGTGTGCCACGACAATAGCGTTCCTGCCGGTAGTCTTTGCCTGATATAAAGCCACATCTGCAGCATGAACCAGTGACGTGAACGTGTGTCCGTCTTCCGGGAAAGAAGCAACGCCGATACTAGTTGTAAGCCTCCCCAATGGAAGATTTTCTTCTTCCGGAAAAGCCTCCTTTTCAATTCCTGCACGGATCCGCTCTGCTACCGCCAAAGACTCTGTTTTTGAAGTGCCGGGCAAGATGGCGCAGAATTCTTCACCTCCATAGCGTGCTACGATATCCATGTCCCTGACCGATGCCCTGATTATGGCAGCTGTCTTTCTCAACACCTCATCACCGGCAATGTGGCCGCATAGGTCATTGTAAATCTTGAAATGATCCAGATCTATGAACAGTATTGTCAAATTCAATTTTTGACGAATACTTCGATTAAGCTCTTCTTCAATACGGTTTTTGAGGAAGCGGCGGTTATAAAGACCGGTTAAGGCATCAGTTACGGCCATTTTTTCGAAAATGACTGATTCCTCGATAACCAGAGTTCTTTCAATCATCAGAGAAGCAAGATTGGCAAAAGAGGTGAGAAGGTTTCTGTCAGATTCCGTGAAGGCGGCCATATCTTCCTTATCGGATAGATTCAGCACCCCGATGGTCTTGTCCTTGAGCTTCAAGGGAATGCAGATGAGGGATTTGGACTTGAATCGTGGCCTGTTCCTGATGCCTATCCTGCTGTCTTTTTCGATGTCATCGACCAAAAGCGGGATGCCGGTCTTGGCCACCTTGCCGGCTATCCCTCTACCTACCTTGACAGTCATGCACTGGGCGAGATGCAGGCTCATCCCCATGGTATAAACGATATGCAAGCTTTCCCCGCTTTTATCCATCAGCATGATTGATCCCTGGGTGGCATTTAGCAGGTCAGCTGCCAGCTCCAGTATAGTCTTGTAGAGTTCATCTTTATTTTCCGCGAACAGCAAGGTATTGGTAACCGACAAAAGCTTGTTCGACAGGGCGTTCAGTTGCAGGTGTTCCGCCTCATTTTTCAGGTGCCTTATCTTGGCAGCTATCCTGGCGGCTATTAACTCCACCAATAAGACATCCACTGAATGCGGCTCGCTGTCAAAAACAGAAATAAATCCCAGCTGGCTTCCTTCGGCTTTCAAAGGGAAAAAGGTCACTTGCTCGGCTGTCAGACCTGTGAATATTGCTGCTGCTTCTTCTTCGAATCTCAGAATTTTTCTGCTTCTGTCTCTGGTTAAAAATGATTTGATTTTTGCCTCAGGTATGTCGTGAATTTTCTCCAGCCCCAGTTTGCCGACAATCGAGTAGCATTCTTTGTCCTTATCCAGTAACGCCAGAGCGACCTTGGGAAAGTCGAAGACAAAGCCGAGAAGGTCTGTAGAAAAAGATACGAGTTCATCGGTTGATTGCAGTTCATCGAGTTGTTCAAGCAGACCGACGACTATGGACAGGCGGCTTACAGTCTGATCATAAAGGGACTTATACAGTCTTTCGACCTGCAATGACGGCAAAATCTCATGGATCTGTTCTGCAACACCTTCCAGTTCATGGATCGTCGCTACTGGTAATTTTTCAAGCTGATTAAGAAGGGAAAATACATCGACTTTATCGGCCCGTGAAAGTCTTTCCAGCTGCCAAAAGTCAATCAGTTTATCTCTTACACCGTTGCCCACCAGACAAAAGTCCGTGTCGCCAATTTCAAAGGAAACGGCAAAACTTAAAAATCCCCCATTGTATCTGTAAACAGCTGTTTTCTTTGTCTGTAGATCGGGTTTTAGCGGACTGCCAAAGAAGTTAAGGCCGATTTCATTGCTGAGAGCATCATGCACTATGGAGCCGCATGGTTGAAACTCACAAGTCCCATTCGTTGAAGAGGTTTTACTTCGAGAATAAAGATTGAGATTGTACTGGGCAAGGAATGAATAGCTTTTAAGTTTTGCCAGCAATTCAGCCGGTGGTGCTTTTTGAGCTTTTTCTTCCATGTCCGAAGCTCTCCGATAATACTTGGGTGTACCACAGCTTGTGAAATCGGTTTTGTCAGAGGTATTAGCGTATTTACATAATTAATGCCGAACAATTATTCCACGGTGATTTTTGGGTTGCATCGTCACGGGGAACAGACTATAAATATTGCTGTGATGTGCCATTCTGCCTGAGTATATTAACTGAGAGATATGCTTGTCAAGACATTGTAAGTTAGAGGAGGGTATGTCTGAAAAGGAAATGAATTGCCGGATGGGCCTGCGCATTAAGGAAATACGGCAGGCCAAAGACATGACCCAGAAAGAATTTGCCGATTCACTGGGGATCGTTCAAGGTTTTCTTAGTGGTGTCGAAAGGGGTAAAAAAAACGTTTCCGACACCTTAATCATTGCTTTATGTCATTCATATGGAATTAATAAAGAATGGCTCAAGACCGGACATGGGGAGAAATTCCGTGAACTGCAAATAGAGCGTCACGCCCCTCAAATGTGCCCCTTTTCAAAAAAATACCCCAAGATTTTCCGCATTTTTTCGTAAAGGAAGATATTTGCGACTATCTTTCCTTGCCACAAGGGGCGGAGGGGTCGTATGCCATTTTTTCGGTAGGAGATTTCATGGCGCCCACCATCTGCGATGGTGATCTGGTCGTAATCTCTACAGAGTGTGAGATTGAAAACAGGGATATTGTTCTGGTTAATAATCGATGGGGTGAAGCTATCCTGAGACGTTACAGAATAGTGGATTCAGATGTATTCCTGTCGCCGGACAATCGTGCTTATGTTCCTTTCAAGAAGGACAGCAAGCTGAAAATGCTCGGCAAAGTGGTTGATGTGTGGCGTAGAATTAAATTGTAATAAGTTGTTATCAGAAAAATTATTGCAAGCCTCGCCGGCAATGCGTCCTGTCCGGAGCTTCCAAGTCAACCCTCTGCAGTTTGCCATATGAATAAAAAAACCTCGCAAAGCGAGGTTTTTTCGTCTTAAATCTATATGGGATCTACCTTAGATTTTTTTGACGTTTGCTGCCTGCAAGCCTTTGGGACCATTGGTGACATCGAAGGATACTGCTTCACCTTCTGCAAGTGACTTAAAGCCTTCTCCCACAATAGCAGAAAAGTGTACAAATACATCTTCCCCATTGTCTTGCTCGATGAAGCCGAATCCCTTCGCATCGTTAAACCATTTTACTTTGCCCTGTGCCATTTTTACTGCCTCCTTTTGTTGCCTCCGGGTCTCTGCCGGATCATGTTAATACTGCAGTTTCCGGAGTCTTGGGCAGGAAAACGTCAAAGTCAGATGCTTTGTGTATTTCCATTGATTAACGAACTTCCGAAACTTGCCGCCTTGTAAAATTAACAGCATGTAATTACTTTGTCAAGAGCTTTACCGTCATTTTTAGAACATATTTATTCTGCCTATGAACGCCATCAGCAGACCATAATGCTGATGGTCGAACTGAAGAGCTATACGTGGCAAATCAAGAAGGTCAGGTTCATCCTGTTCTTCCTGCAGCGGTGCTGTTGAAACAATTTTAGTGCCTGAATTGTGCAACTCCGGGAATTCTTTTTCCAGCTCGTCAATGTTTGCTCTGGAAAGTTCCTTGTTAAGTCTGATAATCAATCTTCTATTTACAAATCTCAAGGAATGGTAATTGCGATAAAAATCTTCGATTACCTTTACAGCCTCTTTTTCACTACGAGTGATGGTGAAAATAGAGAAATCTTCAGCAGAGATAAAGCCTCTGCCCAGCATGCGTTCTTTTATAAATATAAACCATTGTTCCCAGTACCCGTCATCATCATCAATGAGAACAAGGGGTTTTGGTGAGGTCTTACCGGTCTGAATAAGGGTGAATACCTCCATTGCCTCGTCCAGTGTACCGAATCCCCCGGGAAAAACGGCGATAGCGTCTGCCTCCTTGACAAAAGCAACTTTACGATTGAAAAAGTATTTGTAGGTAATCAGACGTGGGTTGGCAAGCATGAAGGGGTTCGGTGCCTGTTCGAAAGGAAGCCTGATGTTCACCGCAAAGGAGCTTTCGCTGCCGGCGCCTTCGTTACCGGCCTGCATGATGCCGGGACCGCCGCCGGTGATAATCATGTAGCCCTTGTCGGCCAGCAGCCTGCTGAATCTGACACACTTCTGATAGGCTTCTTCCTGTGGTTCTGTTCGGGCCGAGCCGAAAATAGTGACCTTGGTCCTGTGCCGGTAAGGCGAGAACACTTTGTTGGTGTAACGCATCTCCTTCATGGTGTTACTGAGAAGTTTCAGGTCGCCAGGTAATCAGTATCCTGGCCGGCTTTTAGCGCTGAGACGATCATTTCGCGTACAAGTTCCTGATGATGAACTCCACCGGCTTTCCCGATGAGAGAGTCTATTGCTTCATCTATTTCCTTGTTCGTTCTGTTAAAACTGAGTTGCATATTAAAAATCCTCTCAAATTGAAGCAATATATCATTTGATGACATCATAGGCAAATGTTTACTATTATTGAACAAATATTAAATTGATTTGTCTGGTCGATTTGTTTACATTACCAACGCAATAGAACCCAATTATGGAAAGGATGCATTTTGTATGGGAATGACCATAGCCGAGAAGATATTTAAGTCGCACCTGGTAGACGAACCTTTTTCTGGAACCAGAGTGCTGAAGCTTGATGTTGTAATGTGTCATGAAATAACTACGCCGATAGCCATCGCCGACCTGATGGAGAGGAAAAAAGACCGGGTTTTCGATACAGGCAAGATAAAAGCGGTAATTGATCATGTGACTCCGAGCAAGGACAGCAAAACCGCTACCCAGGCGAAGATGTTGCGTGACTGGGCGCGTCGGCACGCCATCCCGAATTTTTTCGATATTGGCGCCAATGGGGTCTGTCACGCGCTGTTCCCTGAAAAAGGCTATATCCGTCCCGGCTATACCGTGATCATGGGTGATTCACATACCTGCACCCACGGTGCTTTCGGGGCTTTTGCCGCCGGTGTCGGCACCACTGACCTTGAGGTGGGCATTCTTAAAGGTGTCTGTGCCTTCCGCGATCCAAAGACGATCCGGATCAACCTGAACGGAAAGCTTCCCAAAGGGGTCTATGCAAAAGATGTGATTCTCCATGTCATCGGAAAGCTTACGGTCAATGGAGCAACTGACCGGGTAATGGAGTTTCGGGGGGCTGTTGTGGACGCAATGACCATGGAGTCTCGCATGACATTATGCAACATGGCGATAGAGGCAGGTGGTACCTCCGGCATCTGCATGCCCGACGGTGTGACGGTAGACTACCTATGGCCCTTCATCAATAAGGAATATGCCGGCAAAGAGGCTGCTCTGGCAGATTTCAAAAAATGGTGGTCGGATGAAGACGCCACCTACGATCGAGTGGTGGATATTGACGTTTCGAGCCTTGAGCCTGTGGTCACCTTCGGTTATAAGCCGGATCAGGTGAAAACGATCGGCGACATTGCCGGCACCCCGGTGGATCAAGTCTACCTTGGTTCATGTACTAACGGCAGGCTTGAGGATCTACGGATAGCTGCAGCGATTCTCAAAGGAAAGAAAATAGCTCCATCGGTTCGGGCGATTCTCTCGCCGGCAACGCCTAAAATATACAGCGATGCTCTCAATGAGGGTTTAATCGCCATATTTATGGATGCAGGGTTCTGTGTGACCAATCCCACCTGCGGCGCCTGTCTTGGAATGAGCAATGGAGTGCTGGCTGAAGGAGAGGTATGCGCTTCCACCACCAACAGAAATTTCATGGGCCGCATGGGCAAAGGGGGAATGGTGCACCTGATGTCGCCCGCGACTTCGGCGGCTACAGCCATTGAAGCAAGATTGCCGACCCCAGAAAATATCTATAATCTTAAGGAGAACAGTAAATATGAAAAGCTTCGCCGGACCAGCACTGTTTCTTGATCGCTCCGACATAAATACGGATGAAATCATCCCTGCCAAATACCTAACGGAAATCACCAAGCAGGATTTGAAGCCATATATTTTAGAAGACCTCAAGCTGCCTGGATTCGATCCTAAAGGAAAAAAGACCGCAAAGGCAAGGGTGGTAGTGAGCCGTGCCAATTTCGGTTGCGGCTCCTCCCGGGAGCATGCACCATGGTTTTTGAAGTCAATGATATCAATGTGGTAATAGCAGAATCCTTTGCCAGGATCTTTCGTCAGAACATGTTCAACTGCGGCATGGCAGCTATAGAGTTGCCTACTCAGAGCCTTGATGTCCTCTTCGGCTATTCGGGATATGGGGATACCGTCATTGCCGTCGATATCGAAGCCGAGAAAATTTCAATCCGGGGGGGAGGGAGAGAAGACGCGCTGTCCTTCCAGATTTCTCCCTTTGACAAGGCATTGGTTCTTGCCGGCGGCTGGGTCGACTATGCCGACAGCAAGTATTGATTCAGCTGTCTGATTGGACTGAAGCCCGAAAGACCCGACTCTGTCGGGTTTTTTTGTTGACTAACTTCGTTCATGAGGATAATAGCTGCAGTTCTTCTTCCTGGGTATCCTTCCCTTATCTTGCCCAGAGATTGCATCCTCTGACGAGGTTTATGCGTATTACAATATCAGCCATAGCAGTAATTCTCATCATTCTCTCCTCAGTAACAGCTTCTGTTGCAGAGGGCGAGGATGCTAACGCCGAAGCCGGCACAATATTCACCCTTTGGCCCCTGCTGGATTATCGGGATAGCCCGAAGGATGGGTTTCGCAACATCTCCATGCTTGGCCCGCTTTTCAAGTTCCAGCATAACAAGGAAGACCATGACACGGCAGTTCGTCCGCTGTTTTACCAGACAACGAACCGGCACAATAAAACAAGCTCTGCAGACTATCTATATCCCCTTGCATCAAGGGATGTTTCGCCGGAAGTAACCACATTTCAATTTCTGAAACTGGTGCAGAGCAACAGCTATCGAAAAGATGAGCCGGAACAGCAGGAAAAGGATGCGATGTTTTTTCCTTTCTACATCAGTGGGAAGTCTGAAAAATATGGCCCATATACCTCTGTCTTTCCTTTCTATGGCGACATCTATGAGCGATTCTGGCGGGACGAGTACCATTACGTGCTTTTTCCCCTCTATGGCAGAACGGTGAAAAAAGGGACAACCACCCGTAACTACCTGTATCCTTTCTTTTCTACCGTCGAGGGGGAGAGGGAGAAGGGTTTTCAGTTCTGGCCCCTGTATGGGCAAGCTTCCAAGGAAGGAGCCTATAGCAAGCGGTTTGCCCTGTGGCCCATTTTCTCCACTGAGAGCAGTCGTCTGAACACGGACAATCCGACCCATAAAGTGGCGGTATTGCCTCTTTATGCGGCGACCGATTCGCCGCAAAAGATTTCCCGGTCATATTTCTGGCCCTTTTTCGGTTATACGGACGATATCGCCAGAGATCAACACGAAATTGACTACTTCTGGCCCTTTTGGCTGACAGTGCGCGGGAGTACGAGGAATGTAACAAGCGTGCTTCCTTTCTATTCGGTTGACCGGGGTAGAGAATCCCTCAAGCGCTGGTACATGTGGCCGCTGCTGAAGCGTGAGGAGATAAGTTCCAGCTCCTACAGTCAACACCTGGACAGAATCCTCTTTTTTCTATATACCGACAGCAGGGAGACCTGGGCGAAAGATGGCAGCGAACGGCAGCGTACCGCACTTTGGCCGCTCTTTGTTTACAAGAAGGATATCCGCGGTGTAATGTCACTGTCCGTGCCCGCCCCTGTGGAGCCGATTTTCGATCGGGACGGCATAGAAAAGAACTGGGCGCCACTGTGGCGGATATATCAACAACGGTGGAGTGAAACAGGAGACTCTGCGTATCCTTTGTTTGGAACCTTTACTGGCATGAGGTCCGGAATGAAGCCCTGGCCTATGAGCTGTTTCCGTTCATCCAATTTCAGGCAGACAGCAAGAGTAGCGATTTGAAACTGCTTAAAGGCCTGATAAGGTATCGGAGCAGCAACGGAACCAAAAATCTAAGTCTGTTATGGCTTCCCTTCGGTTTCAACTGGGGCAGTACTGCAGCAGATGTTAAGGCAGAGGCCTCTGTAATCCCAAGGAGCACACAATAATGGCGGGTGCCATCGACAGAATCGGCAAAAAGGTCATAAAGTTCCATGAAATTATCGGCGAGATGCTGATACTTTTGGGCCAGACTGTCTACTTTTTCCGGGAAGCGCCTCGCAACCTGGCAAGCATCTTTGCCCAGATGGCCATCATAGGTTATGAGACCTTGCCGGTTGCCTCAGTGATGGCGTTCTTCGTCGGTATGGTGCTCGCGTTACAGACCGGGGTCGAGTTGAACAAGTATGGCAGCCAGGACATAATCGGGGCGATTGTGGGACATTCAATGGTCAGGGAGCTGGGACCGGTCATGACGAGTTTTCTGGTGGCAGGTCGGGTCGGATCGGCCATGGCTGCGGAACTTGGCGTGATGAAAGTCTATGAGGAGATCGATGCCCTTAAAACCTTGGACATCAACCCGGTCCGCTATCTAGCCATGCCTCGTTTTATTGCCTGTATTGTCTGTGTGCCGGCGCTGGTAATCTACTCTGACTGCATCGGTATTGTCGGGGGCGCGATCATAAGCAACCTTCATCCAAAGATTTTTGTTTCATATTCCACATATTACGACAGTCTTACGGCAGCATTGAAATTCCAGGAGATAGGCAACGGGTTGATCAAGGCATTTGCCTTTGGCGCCATTGTCGCGCTGGTTTCCTGCTATGTGGGGTTTAAGACATCTGGCGGCGCAAGGGGCATCGGTATTTCAACAACAAGATCTGTGGTCTGGTCATTCATGCTTATTCTGGTTGCGGACTATTTCCTCACCAGGCTTTTAATGTGAGTTTTACAGCGGTAATTCAAGTGGTTCTTACTGGAGGTCCAGCTAATGGCGATTTCAGTTGAAAAAAAAGTAGGCATCTTTTTTATATTAGGACTGATTCTGTTCGGCTTCATGCTGGAAGTGGGGGAGAAATGGAACCCCTTCGAAAAAAAGGTGATGTATAAAACCTTTCTGACGAGCATTACCGGGTTGAAGATCGGTGATCCCGTGCGTTTGGCAGGCGTGGATGTGGGAAAGATCGATAAAATAACCATCCTTGAAGAAAAGGTCCAGATCGATTTCGAAGTGAAGCCCGGAACCAAGATCAAAGCCGATTCAGTCGCCACCTTGCGTCTGACCAATCTTCTGGGGGGGCAATTTCTGGGGATATCCTTCGGTTCTCCCGGTGCGCCAATCCTTCCACCTGGTGGGACGGTAAAAGGACGGGATGTGGCAAACATTGACATTATCGTCGATAACGTGAGCGAGGTGGTCCAGGATGCGAAGCTTCTGATCACTCAGCTCAACGAAAACCAGAACGAGGTCATGGGCAAGATCAGCGCCATTCTCGATGATAACCGCACCAACCTGCAAAGCTCCATTGCCAACATCAACAGCATAACCACCAAGCTCGACCGTGGGGACGGCTCTCTGGCCATGCTGCTCAATGACAAGCTTCTCTATGAAAACTTCCGCGATGCCTCGGCCAGCGTGAAAAACATCGCCCTGAAGATAGACAAGGGAGAAGGCACCATCGGCAAACTCGTCAACGATGATCTGCTTTACAGCGACGCCAGGTCCGCCATGGCCAGAATCAATGACAGCATGAAGGATGTCAAGGACATAGCAGCCAAGATCAACCGCGGCGAAGGCACCATGGCAAACTGGTGAATGATGAGGCACTTTATAACGAGGTGCGGGATGCTTCCAAGAATATCAAGGAAATAACGCGCAAGATAAATGATGGCGAAGGCACCCTGGGCAAACTGGTCAACGATGACAAACTTTACCGCGACACTACCGCCACATTGAAAAAGGCGGAAAAGGCCATGGACGGGCTGGGGGATACCGGGCCGATCCAGGTATTGGGCAGTGTCATAGGCACCCTGTTTTAGAGAAATGCGTGGTGTGGAAAAGCAAAACGAAAATGGCGCTGTCAAAGCGCCATTTTTCATCTGGGGGGAATTGTGACTGATTTTTTTTCGATTGCGGTGGGGACGGTGACCATGCGGCCCTATGTCTTTGCCTTCTTTGCCGTATATCTGGTGGCTGCGGTAACCCATCTGGGGTGGCGAAAGACCTTGTATTTTACTGCTGCCGGCTATGTCATTTCATTTCTTTCGGAAGTTAGCTCCATTAACACAGGCTTTCCCTATGGTTGGTATTACTATGTGGAGGCTACCAAGGGTAAAGAGCTGTGGATTTTCGGCGTTCCTTTCTTTGACTCTCTCTCCTATGTATTTCTTGCCTACTGCAGTTATACTGCTGCGCTGCTTGTCGTATCTCCCATCAAAGCCTCCCCCAGGGACGTAGTTACACTTGAAACCAGCTCAATTCGCAAATCCTTTTCAGTGTTACTGCTGGGATCGCTGTTTCAGGTTTTTCTGGATATAATAATTGATCCGGTGGCACTGCAGGGGCACCGCTGGTTTCTCGGCAGGATTTACGGCTATCGGGAAGCAGGCTACCATTTCGGTATACCATTTTCCAATTACGCCGGCTGGTTTCTGGTAAGTGCACTAATGATTTTTGCCCTGCAGCGGATCGATGCCCTGACCGGGAAGAGGGGAGAACGGCCGAAAGGAGTAATGGCTGCTCCTTTCCGTTCGCTGTATGGGCCGGTACTGTATCTGTCCGTTATCGTCTTCAACCTGACCATAACCGTGCTCATCGGCGAAAGGCTGATGGCCATGACCGGCATTTTTATTTTCACGCTGCCGATTGCTATTTCCGCCGTTCTGATTGCTCGCAGGGCAAACAGGTATACGGAGGCGGAACTGGCTGAGCATTTGGCTGACTATCCTTATATTGCCCGTTGTGGAACAGGGGGAGGAGTTGCCGGGAATCGTGAAGGGTGATGCTGTTGCCCGATCTCAGGCCATTGTTGATTGAGGGTGCTTGCACAGCGGCAGCTGAGGTAAAAGAAATGGGTCGAAAAGTGGCTTTCTCCGCTGCCGTTACTATCTCGTCGACGTTTTTTCCGTCTTCGGGAAAGGTGGATAAGCCGATGTTTACGCAGGCCCTGGCAAGTGGAGTGCCATCCAGCTGAGCAATAGCATCGACTATCTTCACGCGGATTCTTTCCCCCACCAGTGCCGATTCATTTTTCCCCGTATCCGGCAGTATGATGCAGAAGGAATTTTCTCCATATCGGGAAATCACGTCCATCTCGCGCAGCATTTCTGTCAGCACCCCGGCAATGGCTTTCATTGCTTTCTCCCCGGCATTTCCCAAGCCGAACAGCTCGATGCGCATCAGGGCCAGGCTGCGGGTCAGCCTTTTGCAGCGGCTGATTTCTTCCTGCATCCTTTTGAGCAGAAACTTGCGGTTGTAAAGCCCGGTCGACGGGTCGCCGATCGCCACTGACCGGCAGCTCGCCCAAGCTGCCTTTGCCGTTGCGTGGTGCACCACCCCAGCCACATGATCGGCAAAAAAACTCAGGGTTTCAAGATCCTTCTCATTGAACGTTCCACCGTTTTCCTTGTCGGAGATGTTCAAAACGCCGATTACCTGCTGATTGTAACTGAAAGGAAGGGAGACGAAGGACTTTGTCCTGAAACGGGACCTATTCAGCCTTGCAGTGCGTGAATCGTTTTCGATGTCGCTGGCCACAATAGGAGAAGCATCAGCTGCTACCTTGCCGGCGATTCCTTCGCCAACCTTGATCGTAAAACTTTTTGCCAGATGGGAATTTATTCCCCTTACCGCTTCGATGTGCAGCTCTTCGCCGTTCTTGTCCATGACCATGAAAGAGCCGTTGATGGCGCCGACGAGGCCGGTGGCCGCGTTGAGCAGTGAATCGTAAAGCTCATTGTGGTCGTCGATCATGAGCATCGAGCTTATCAGCTCGAGCATTTTCTGGGATTGAGTATTCGCCCGAAGCAGCTGTTCTTCCTGCAGCAGTTGCTGTAACCGTGTTGCCACCCTTTTGCAGACAAGTTCAATCAGCGAAACATCACCCTCCCGCAATTTCGTGTCCAGAAGTGCTATCAGCCCGCAGTTATCCCCATTTGCCAGGAACTGCAGGCAGGTAGCCATCTCCACATCTTGCTCTGGGAACAGGGAGGCTATTTCACCGCCAACAACGAAGCTCTTTCCAGCGTTTTCCAGGGGGAACAGGTTATTGATCCGGTGCGGTATGATCTTTTTCACAGCAGCGGCAGGCGGTGCCCAGTCTCCAGCAAGAAAAAGTTCCTGGCAGGCGCTGCCGGTAAAAACAATGCCAAGACGGGGAATGTCGAAAATAATGGTCAGCGTGTCGAGAAAGAGGGAGATGGTTGCTGCACTGGTGGTCATCTTGTCCATCTCGGAGCAGATGCTGGCAACGGCAGCAAGTTTGTCGAGAATATCATCGGATGAGCCTGTTGGGTGTTCTTCCGCCATATTCTCCTTGATTAGGCGAAACACCCGGTCTGCAGCGTCTTCAACATCTTTTCTTGAGGCCACAGGGTATTTCTGGAAGAGCTCAAGCAGTTCCACAGGATCTCTCTGCGTCAGCTCTGCCAGTGATTCGACTCCGCCCAGATCTAATGCTTTATCCCTGACACCAGTACCGACCAGACAGTAAAGGGAATCATCCTCTAGAGAAAAGGGAACGGCAAAAACATACAGCCCTTCCGGTGAGCGCAAAGTGGTCGGACGCTTGCCGATGCAGGCAATCTCGAGGATTTCGTCGAAGGCGGCAATGGGCAGGTTTACAGCCTGAGGCCGCTGATGGGCAAGGTGTAGCTCCCAGCAATCGTTACCGGCGCTTGCGGCCGTACTCCTGCAGCAGAAAAGTAAAAGATGGTAGCCCTCGAGAAAGGAATAACCCTTCAGCGATTGCAGAATATTTGCTGGATCGTGTGTTGAAGAGGTGTTTACCGGCATTTCTTTCACCGTGTGGTTTTTACGCATGGGTACATCAGGCGGTGCCCCCTACGGTAATCTCTGAAATGAGAAGAGTCGGTTGGGCATCGGAGACCGGAACCCCTTGACCTTCTTTACCGCAGGTGCCGATGCCGAAACCCAGATCGGTGCCGACCTTGGTTATTTTGTTGAGCACGTCAGGTCCGTTGCCGGTCAGTGTTGCACCACGGACCGGTTCAGCAATCTCTCCGTTTGCAATCAGGTAACCTTCGGAAACTTCGAAGACGAAATCGCCATTAACCGTATTGACCTGCCCCCCTCCCATTTTTTTAACGAAAAGGCCCTCCCTGACACCTTGGATTATTTCTCCAGGGGGGGTGGTGCCTGGCGCAATCAAGGTGTTCGTCATGCGGGCAATGGGTTTAGTCTGATATGACTCTCGCCTGCCGTTTCCCGTTGACAGACAACCGTCCTTCATGGCAGATAGCCTGTCGTACATGTATCCTTTCAGGATGCCGTTTTCGACCAGCACCGTCCGTTGGGCGGGTGTCCCTTCATCGTCGAAGGAGAACGACCCCCTGGCATTTGCTATTGTTGCATCGTCAATGACGGTGACAAGAGGGGATGCCACCCGGGTTCCTGCTTTCCCCGCATAAACCGACATTCCAGCCTGGGCCAAGTCTGCTTCCAAACCGTGACCAATGGCTTCATGGACCATGGTTCCCCCGGCTTCTGAGGAAAGGACCACTGCCATGGTGCCGCCGGGCGCTTTCCTTGCGCCGAGCATCATCAGGCTGCGTCTTGCTGCGGCCAGAGCAAGTTCTTCAGGACCCATCGTCTGAAAGATTTCAAAGCCGCGGACACCGCCGATTGCCTCGTAGCCGGTTTGAACCAGGGATCCTTCTGCGGCAATGGCCTGAACCGTAAAAACGGTACCGGTCCTGGCTGTTTCGATAAATTCGCCGCAGGAATTGACTATCTGCGCTTTTGCTGTTCCATCGCGGTACATGGCGGTTACCTGGCGTATTTTCCCGTCCAAGCCCCTGGCGGCAAGGTCTGCGGCAGAGACGGTCGCGATTTTTTGCTTCAGCGGGATGTCCTCCGGTGGCAGAAGAATCGGGAAGCCTGTGCCCACAATTTTTCGCGTAAGGTCTATGACCCTGTCGAACTTCTTCCCCTTTACTGCCCGGCTCACCGTCTCGGCCAGGGCCAGGAGAGAAGACTCGCTAATCTCGTTGCTAAAGGCATATGCAGTTCTCAGGTCGGAAATGACACGTATTCCCACGCCCCGGTCGGCTCCGGCGAGGACTCTTTCTATCTTCGAGTCTTCGCAGACGATGGCCGTCGAGCTTCCCTCCTCGAAATATATATCGGCGAACTCGCCTCCTCCGGAAAGGGCTCGGCGCAGGATGGCGGCGCAATCGAAATGTTCAAGCATGGCAGCTTTCCTCGCAGCATGGCTGATTTTCTAAAGGCAGAAGCAGGGGCGGAAAAATCTCGTTGAAGGTTATATCCGCTAGAAGTGCATGCAGGAGCTTATCCAGCTCCGAATTGAGTTCGCAGGGCACAGAGATACGGGTAATGCCCTTTTTAGCATCCTCCGTACTCAAGGTGGCGAGCCCCTCATAGGCCTCCAGGATGAATTTCAGATAGACCAGGTCCTTGCTGTCCATGTGGAAATACCGCACCAGAGAATCAGGCATGAATACTCCTTCAAACAAACTTCGATAAACTATCACTTGGGAAGACAAAAAACAATAAAAGATTAAAGATTGGTAACAGAAAATGATCGGGGCAGGGTCATAGCTGCAGGGCTACCGCTCCGGCCCGGCCAGCTAGTTCTCCCATGGCCATGGACGATTCGGCTGCGTTTGCGCCATGTTCCACGGCAGCTTCAGCCAGTGTGATGAAGCGGGCGCCGCGATCTTTCAGGCGTTGCAGAAGGTCGGTGAACTGGGCAGCCAGAACCCTGCCTTCAAGTTCGGCATGGATAGTGTGGACGTTGAGTCCGGGCCGCAGGCAGGCAAGGTAGTGATCGTTGATATTGTCGGCAGTTATGCCGTTCTCGCCGATCAGTTCGTCCATGGTTGGCCAGGTGGTGGGAATTTGCAGGGTGGCGAAGCGCCTGTTGTCCAATACCGGATAAAAGGGAGAGGTGCCGCGTGAATCGCTGCAGTAGGAAAGATGCAAAGCATCTTGAATTTCGAGGGAATCTTCAGAAACCGTCCAGCCTGGAGCTGCAGTTGTTCTCGGCCGCTGCCCCATGATTTGTTCATAGAGAGCGAAAGCCCTGCCCATTTCCATGGCCACTGTTTTTTTTGGCATCCACGGCAGAAGATCGTGCCATTTCACATGGTCCCAGCAATGGATACCTGTCTCGTGCCCCATGGCGGCCGTCTTGCGCAGAATGTCCGGAAAGGCCGCCCCGATCATCGGTGGCGGGAGAAGCGTGCCGTAGAGCATGGTCTTAATGCCATAGGCCGAGGGGGCACCGGTGCGGAGCATTTTTTTCAGGAAGCCCTTTCGGGTGAAGATGCGGCGGATCGCCTTGCCGGAATTATCAGGCCCCATTGAAAAATAAAAGGTAGCTTGATTCCTGCCGACTCCATGATTTCCAGTAACCTGGGTACTCCATCACGGGTGCCGATGTAGGTATCCACATCTACTTTGAGGGCTATGGTCGATTGGCTCATGGTTTCAGCACCTTACACTGATGCAGCAGGTAACACAAGAAGGTTTTTCCCACTGGGTTATAGGTGGGTTCTACTGGATATATGCGGCATCTTTAAGGATATCGATGAGTTTATTTGTCAGAGGTGACGGCTTGCCTTTGGTTACCAGGATGACCGGCGAACTGACTTTGGGCGTTTTCGGCACCTTGACGCCTGGAGCGATGAAGCCGCTGGGGGCGATACCTATTGCGCCGGGGGTCTCCATGACGGCTTTGCGGACTTCCTCGTAGCTGTCGGCTGACCGGAATTTGGCAACCATCGGGGAATCCTTAAGAATTTTTTTGATGAAAGCCTCATTTTCAGCTACTGAAGTTGAGTCCCAGACAATGATAATCTCCTGGTCCGGGCCGCCAAACTGGCGCCAATTTCTGATTTTACCGGTAAAGATGGACTTCAGCTGTTTCTGGTTCAGCTGCTTGATCCTGTTGTTCTTATGGAGAAAAATCACTGTACGATTGCTTCCAACCTCTACCATGTGCAGTGATGCCGGTGGCAGAGTAAGTCTTTTCAGGGCAGCTTCCTGCAGAAGTTCCTTCAAAGAACTGGTGGCTATAATTGCATCGACGTTTCCCTTGGCCAATTGCACAAGTTCTTCGCCCGGCTCGATCTGCATTATGGAGAGGGAGGTCTTCGTTTCTTCCTCGAAGGTTTCTTTAACGGGTATGAGAAACCCGCTGATGTTTGCATCGTCGCCACCGACTTTCAAGGTCGTAGTCGGGCCGGCACAGCCGCCCGCCCAGAAGGTAATTAATAGAAGAGGCAAGAGTAGATGTGGCTTCATTACGCACTCCTTTTAGATGGTTTGAAAGTAAATGGCCGCTTCGATTGGAAAGCGGCCGCTTTATGTCCGGAAGTTTATTCAGGGCATTTTTACAGCAGGTTGTCTATTTTTTCTTTTTCCTCAACCAGATAGAATTCCAGGGTTTTACGCAGGGCACCGTCTATAGCGGTGACAGGTTTCCATCCCAGCCTGGTCTCAGCATTTTTAACCGACGGTACGCGGGTCAGCATATCCTGGTACCCTTTACCGTAAAATGCATCGGAGGTGACTTCTATGATTTGACACTTCTCGGCCCGGTCACGATATTCGGGATATTCCTTGACCATTTCCCTCAGCTTCACTGCCAGTTCCTTGACCGACAGATCATTACCGGGATTGCCGATGTTGAAGATACCTCGCTCGGCACAGCCGTCCCTGTTTTCGATAATCCGCATCAGGCAGTCGATGCCGTCCTCGATGAAGGTGAAGGAACGGCGCTGGCTGCCGCCATCCACCAGCTGGATCGGTTCGCCTGCCAGAATGTTGTAGAGGAACTGGGTCAAAACCCTCGAGCTTCCCTCTTTGGCGGTGCTGATGCTGTCCAGCTTGGGGCCGATCCAGTTGAACGGGCGGAACAGTGTATAGCGCAGGCCGTCATGCTCGCCATAGGCGTAGATGACCCGGTCCAGCATCTGCTTTGCGCAGGAGTATATCCAACGCTCCTTGTTAATGGGGCCCAGCATGAGGGGGATGTTTCTTCGTCGAACTCCCGGTCGGGCTCATGCCATATACCTCGGAGGTGGAGGGGAAAATAACCCGCTTCCCGTACTTTACGCACTGGCGGATGATTTTCAGGTTTTCCTCGAAATCCAGCTCGAACACACGCAGGGGGTCCTTGACATAGGTGACCGGAGTGGCAATGGCAACCAGCGGCAGCACCACGTCGCATTTCTTGATGTTGTACTCGATCCACTCCTTGTTGATGGTGATGTCCTTCCAGAAAATGGAAACGGGGGTGGCCGATGGAGTGTTCCAGCTTGTTGTCGCTCATATCCAGGCCGAAGACTTCCCACTCGGTGGTGTCGAGGATGCGGCGGGTCAGGGCGTTGCCGATAAAGCCGTTGACGCCCAAGATCAGTACTTTCATTCCAGTCTTCTCCTTATAACGCTTCGATAAAGGGGCCAATTGCGTTGTTGCCCCGCGTCGCCTGGCAGCTGGCGCCTTTCTCGAAGCCGGCATGGTTATTCAAACTTTTCTGCCAACTGATATTGTTGGGAAAAACCTTCAGCGGTGGTTTCCTCTTCACCTTCCAATTGCAACTTCTTTATTGCCAGTAGTCCATTGCCGGTTCCAACCATAAGCGGCTCAGCGGAAACGACTTTTCCCGGCTCGCCACTCCCCTCTACCGGCCACGCTTGCCAAATGATGACTTTCTTTCCATTCAGAAACATGAAGGCGCCGGGATAGGGATGGGTGACGCCGCGGATAAGGTTGTAGATCTGTACCGCAGATTTGCTCCAGTCAATGCGGCCATCTGCCGGCTTCCGGCCGCCGCAGTAGTTGCCCGCTTTCAGATCCATGGGGATGCGGCCTGCCGTCCCTGCAACCAGCCGTGGCCAGGAGCGGGCAATTACGGTAACAGCGGCATCAGTCACTTTGTTGAAGACATCAAAGGAGGTGTCGGTGAATTCTATGGTTACCTTTTCCTGGTCGACAATGTCGCCGGCATCGGGTTTTTCCACCATGTAATGGAGGGTAGCTCCGGTTTCCGTCTCGCCGTTGATCACCGCCCAGTTCACCGGCACCCTTCCCCTGTACCGGGGCAGGTATGAGCCGTGCAGGTTCAGGGCGCCGCACCCCGGCAGGCTGAGAATCTCCTGCTTGATCATGTTTCGGTAGTAGACGGAAAGAATGAAGTCCGGGGCGATCTCCTGCAACAGGGCCGCATTTTCCGGGAGGTTGATATCGGACGTCATATAAGGAATACAATGCTTTTCGGCCAGTTGCCGCACCGATTTAAACCAGATTTCTTCGGTGGGGGAGTCCTCGTGGGTGAAGATCATTCTGATATCCGCCCCTTGGCGGATCAGTTCCTCAATACAGCCGTAACCGACGTTATGATAGGCACAGACGACAATCCTGTTAATTGCATTCACCTTACTTATCCCTGAATCCATGTAGCTTTCTCACCACGTAGCGCGGTCGTTTGCGTACCTCCTGGTAGATCCTTCCCACGTATTCACCCACCAGGCCGATGCCGAAGATGATGATGCCGATGAAGAAAAATAGGATGGCGAACAGGGTGAAAACCCCTTCCACCTCGCGCCGATGATGAAGCGCCTGATAAGGAGAAATACCGCAAAAGCCATGGAAAAAACAGAGGTGAGTATCCCCATCAGGGCGAAGAGTTGTAGCGGTACCACGGAAAAACCGGTCATCAGGTCGAAATTGAGGCGAATCAGCCGGTACAGGGAGTATTTGCTTTCCCCTTCGGCCCGTTCCGCATGGGCTACCTTGATTTCGGAAGGATTTGCGGAAAAGGTCTGGGCCAGGGCCGGTATGAAGGTGGTGGTTTCCTCGCAACGGTTGATATTGTTAATCACGTTGCGGTGATAGGCGCGCAGCATGCAGCCATAATCGCTCATTTGCATGCCGGTCATTTTGTTGGTGGTGATGTTGACGATGCGTGAGGCGACCCGGCGGAAGATGGTATCCTGGCGCTTTTGGCGGATGGTGCCGACACATCATGCCCCTTTTCGATCTCTGCCACCAGTCTGGGAATTTCTTCCGGGGGATTTTGCAGGTCTGCATCAAGGGTTATGACTATCTCGCCGCGACTTTTCTCGAAGGCCGCCAGAATAGCCATGTGCTGGCCGAAGTTGCCATTGAATTCTATGACGCCGATCTCCGGGTATCTCTCCACCATCTGGCTGAGAATGGAGAGGGAGTCATCGCGGCTGCCGTCATCGGTAAAAACGATCTCGAAAGGTCGCCCCATTTGCTGCATGACCGGGTAAAGCCTGTTTATCAGCGGCGGGAGATTAGGCTCCTCGTTGTAAACGGGGATGACTACAGTCACATACGGTTTTTCCTGCATAACCTGGTCCTGTAACTACTTTCTATGTTTTACGATAACTTCTTTCACTGCGCCGACCACGTCCCGCGCGTCCTCATCTGTCATTTTCGGGAAGAGGGGCAGGGACAGAATGCGGTCAGAGGCATAGTCGGCATTGGGGAGGCTTCCCTCCACCTGGGGCAAGTTCTCACGGTACCAGGCGTGGTGGTGAATGGCCTTGTAGTGCAGCCCGCTGCCGATATTGAGCTTCTTCAGCTCCGCCATGAACTGGTCCCGGTCGATGGCCAGCATTTCAATGCGAACCAGTGGGGTATAGAGGTGCCAGGCATGACGTTGGTCGTACGTGGCGTATCGGGGAAGGGCCAGTTCGGCCACATCGGCGAGGGCTTCATTGTAAAAATCAGCAATGGCTGTGCGCCTTTCAATGAAGCCATCCAGTCTGGGGAGCTGGTGGATACCGATAGCAGCCTGAATGTCCATCATGTTGTATTTAAAACCGGGGAGCATGATGTCGTAGTTGGGGGTGCCGGTGGCGGCAAAGCGTTTCCACGCCTCCCTGCTCATACCGTGGAATTTGAGGAGGGAAATTTCCTCTGCCAGGGATTCGTCACGGGTACAGACCATCCCCCCTTCGCCGGTGGTAATGTTCTTGTTGGGATGAAAGGAGAAGATGGAAATGGAATTGAAAGAGCCGATCTTCTCTCCCTTGTATTCTGTGCCGGCGGCGTGTGCAGCATCTTCGATAATGGTGAGATTGAATTCTTTGGCCAGGGCAAAGAGCGGTCCATGTCACAGGACTGGCCGGCAAAGTGCACGGGATGATGGCTTTGGTGCGGGGAGTGATCTTCTCCCTGATCTTTTGTACGTCGATATTGAGGGTGCCCGGTTCTATGTCGACCAGCACCGGCACTCCTCCGCAGAGGATGATCATGCTCACCGTGGAGGCAAAGGTCATGGGGGTGGTGATGATCTCGTCACCCGGTTCGATCTTCAATGCCAGGAGCGTCAGGTGCAGCCCTGCCGTGGCCGAACTGAGGGGTACAGCGAAGGGTGAACCTACATAGGCCTTGAATTCCTCTTCAAAACGCTTCACCTTCGGGCCTGTAGTGATCCAGCCCGATCTGAGGGAATCGACTACCTCGTTGATTTCGTCATCCCCGATGGCGGGAGTGGAAAAGGGTAAAAATTCTTTGCGCACCTGAAACCTCCTCTGCCCTTGCAGAACTTGCGACTATCGCACAAAATGGCTCAGGATGCCATTGCTTTTTAATGGTTGGTGATGAGTATTCGTCTCCCCTGTCTCCCCAGTTCCTTGATGGGAGTGGACAGGAGTTTCTCAAGGACGACAAGCTCACGTTGCTGAATGAGGGCGAAGACCGGCCTTGATGAATTCCACAGGTCGGCGAACTGATTCAGCCCAATGAACCAGGCGGATTGGTCTCCCTGATTGCTGCCGAATTCCAGCTCTCCCCGGCCACCGACGACGACAACGCGCCGCTGGCTGTAGAAAGGAAGCCCCTGTTCGTATTCGAAGGTGGCAACCACCGCATCTTTTCCTGCTTTCTCACGAACAATCAGGGCCAGCTCACGGGAAGACTTTCTCTGGGCGATTTTGGCGTAGATGACAGGTGGTGCGAAAAGACCAAATGAGTAGGAGAAGATGGCCAGGCTGCAAAAAAGGGCAGCCGTCTGTCCTTTCCATGAGGTTACCAGCGCGGGCAAGCCCAGGCCGAGCAAACATAACCCGATGATGATTCCTCCCTGCATGGCTATTTGCGGCTTAGTTGCCACAAGAGGATACACGATGGCTGACAAGCCCGCCAGGGTGAGGGCTATGGAGGCAACAATGGCATTTGCCTTCAGCGGCTTGATTCCGTTTTCCACTGCTGAAACAAAAGTACCGCCGATAAGTATCGCCAGGGGCAGGTAGATTGGGAGGATGTAGGGGATGAGCTTGGAATTCGATTTGGAAAAAAAGACGAAGATGACAATGACCCACAGGGCGAGAAATAGCCGTGCATCTGCCCCGGTGGTTTTCCGCTCTTTCCAGGCGTTGATGAAGGCGGAGGGGATGAAAAATGACCAGGGCAGCATGCACCCCAGAAGCACCGGGACATAGAACCAGAACGGCTTGTACCGGTTGTGCACCTTGGTCAGGAATCGCTCGAAGTGTTCATGGATGAAGAAAAAACGGGCAAACTCCGGGTTCCTCTGGGAGACCATGATGAACCATGGAGCGGCGACGAGCAGAAAGACCAGGATGCCGGTGGGCAGGCGCATCTCCTTCAGGAGCGACCATCGCCTGGTGACGAGCAGATAGCAGAAAATGACGGCGCCCGGAAGGACAATGCCGATCAGCCCCTTGGCCAGCACCGCCAGGGCGGCAAATACATAAAAAAGATAATAATGCAGGCTCTTATTCTTCTCATGCGGCCGTATGGCTATGGCAAAAAATGCCAATGATGCTGTCATGCATATGGTCAGGGTCGTGTCGGTGATGTTGGTGCGGCTTTGGATTAGATATCCTGCCGATGTCCCGAGGATGAGGGCTCCATAGAGCCCTTCCCGTCGGCCGAACAGCTTCCGCCCCAGGTAATAGGCGAGGGTAATCCCTAAAACCCCCCACAGAGCGCCGCTGAAACGGCCGGCGAACTCGGTAAGGCCGAAGAGCTTGATGGAGAGGGCGTTAAACCAGTAATGGAGAGGAGGTTTCTCAAAATATTTCACATAGTTCAAGGTCGGCGTAATGAAATCGCCCCGTTCGAGCATTTCCCTCGGTATCTCCATGTAGCGCCCTTCGTCCGTTTCCAGCAGGGGAAGGCGTCCCAGGAAATGAAAAAATGACAAACCGAAGACGAAGAGGAGCAATCCAAGGTCACGGATGGGGCTTCCGTCCTTGTTGCGAAAGAAGTCAATCAGGCTTTGCATCTAAAGATCCTTTTCACTGTTGGGATGGTATCTGAGAGGATTTTTCGCGTCTGACCAGATCATATCTTTCCGCATTAAACGGGAGTCTGAGGATGATGCGCTGGTTGGGATTGGCTGCCGGCACTGTTTCACCGCCATTCGTAATGATTTCCCGGAGTTGGTGAAAATGAGATGAAAGCGCCGGGCCGATGAATTCAAGGGTGTCGCCAATCTTGATCCTGTTGCGGACTTCCAGGATAACGGTGCCGTCGGGGAGGATGTCTTCGACGATGGCGACAAATTCATGATTTCGTATATAGCTGGAATGGTACTGGTGGTCAATATCTTTCGGCGGCCCCAGAAGGAAGCCGGTAGTGTAGCCCCGGTGGCTGACTTTGCACAATTCTTCAACCACCGGGGGTCATATCGATAGCCCTCCGGATCGGCAAAAAAGGAGTCAATGGCATGGCGATAAATTCTTACTACGGATGCAACGTAGTAGATCCCTTTCATCCTTCCTTCTATTTTCAGGGAGTCCACGCCGGCGTTGATCATTTGGGGCAGGTACTGAAGAAGGCACAGATCCTTTGAATTGAAGATGAAGGTGCCGCCATTGTCCTCGAAAATGGGAAAGTATTCTCCCGGCCTGGTTTCCTCGACAATGGCGTAGTTCCAGCGGCAGGGTTGGGTGCATTCCCCCTTGTTTGCATTCCTGCCGCTCATGACGCTCGAAAGCAGACATCGTCCCGAGTAGCTGATACACATGGCGCCGTGAACGAAAGCTTCCAACTCCAAGGTGGTCCTTTTCCTGACCTCTTCCATTTCTGTCAGTGACATCTCCCTTGCCAGATTGACTCTGCATAAACCTGTTTTTGCCAGAAGAGGGCGCTTTTCCAGTTGGTGGTATTTGCTGGGTAGAAAGATGGATGTTCCTTTGCGGAGAAACCTCGCGGATCATCTCAATGACTCCCGGGTCGGCAGCTATATAGGCGTCGAAGGGGATATTGCCCAATTCTTCCAGGTACTGCTCCAGTTCTGCAAGGTCCTTGTTGTCCGGAAAGGCGTTAATGGTGAGATAAACCTTGACTCCGTGGTCATGGGCATATTTCACTGCTCCGCCAAGTTCAGCGGTGGAGAAGTTGTCGGCCAGGTTTCGCAGACCGAAGTTTTTGCCCCCCAGATAAACGGCATCGGCGCCATAATGAACAGCAATACGCAGCTTCTCCATGTTGCCTGCAGGGGCAAGCAGTTCAGGCTTTTTCATCATTTACCTCATTTGTCGATCATTAATCGGGATTCGGCCCCCGCTTCCGCCGACGGATGGTAGCACAATCTGTTTTGTTGTCATACCGCAAACCGTGCTTTCTCCTTGACAAAAATGGCGAAAAGGCTTTAATTGTGTTAATTTTTTGTTAAGGAGCCGGCATGCGGGTCTGGATAATGATTGTTGTCGTGGTGTTCTTTGCCTTGCTTGCAGGGTGCGGCAGTAACGATCTTGTCGTCAGAAAACAGATGGAGATGGAAGCGAGAGTGGAGCAGCTGGCACAAGCCAATGTCTCCGCCAATACGCGTCTCGCCACTCTGGCAACCGAGGTGAAGGAGCTGCAGAGCCGCCTCAACGCCAGTGCCGCTGACATTGATGCTATGAAACCAGGCATTGCTGAATTGAAGGCATCCCTGGAATCTATCCACGAAAAAGTGGCGGAGTTGAACAATCCGAAAGTGTCCAAGATCGAGGTTGTCAACAGGGAGCCTCTGCAGCAGAAGGCAATTCCGCCCATCAGGATGCATACGTGAAGGCATTCGGGCTTTTCAGCGCCAACAACTACAATGCGGCGATAGATGCTTTCGAAGCATTTATGAAGGCATACCCCGACAGTGAGTATGTGGGCAATGCCATGTATTGGGTCGGTGAATGCTATTATACCCAGCATAACTATAATGAAGCTTTGGAGTCTTTTTCCAAGGTGATCTCCACCTTTCCCGACGGCAACAAGGTTCCCGATGCCATGCTCAAGGTTGGTTATACCCTGATCAGTATGAACGAACCGGCCAAAGCAAAGGAATCATTGCAGGCCCTGGTTGATAAATTTCCGAAAAGTCAAGCTGCAGCAAAGGCCAGAGAGAAGTTGGTACGTCTTTCAAAGTGAGGTGACTATGAAGAAAATTCTGTATGCCGCATTCCTCCTCCTTGTTGTTTGTCTGCCTTACCCGGTATTAGCACAGGATGAAGAGCCAACAGTCTATGTGATTCAGAAAGGGGATACTCTGTGGGGCCTTTCGGATCGCTTCATCCGCGATCCCTTTTACTGGCCGAACCTCTGGGAGCGTAACCAGGTGATAACCAATCCCCATTTTGTCTTTCCGGGCCAGCGGCTGAAGATTTATCCTGACCGGATCGAGGTGGAGAAGCCCGCGGAAAAGATCGCTGAGCACCGCAACCTGTTGCTGAGAAAAAAGAAGAGCCTGCGCCGGCCAAGACTTTTACTGTTACCGGCGGTGAAGGTTTTCTCCTGGAAAAGGACCGGAATCCGGCTGGTTTCATTGTCTCCACCTATCAGAACAGACAGATGGTCGGAGAGGATGATGTGGTTTATACGGACATCGGCAGGAGAAATGGCGCCGAAGTCGGCAGCAGGTTCTCGGTGTTCAAAAAGGTAGGTCCTGTTACCCATCCCATCAGCAATGTCGTTCTCGGTTATAAGGTGTTGCCTTTGGGGACACTCCAGCTTTCCGAGCTGGAGGAAAAGGTTTCGAAAGCCATCATTACCAAATCCTTTCTTGAGATCGGTGCCGGCTCTTTCCTCATGCCCTACCGTCCCGGAAAGACCGAGGTGGCTCTGAAAGCAGCCAACAGGGAACTGGCTGGCTATATAGTAGAGACGAGGCTGGGCAACAACGCCGTTGCCGCCGGCGACGTGGTTTATCTGGATCTGGGCAAGGCCCAGGGGCTGGAGATCGGCAACCTGCTCTACATTGTCAGGGATGTGGTCCCCGACCAGAAATACGCCCTGGACAAGATTGACAAGCTGCCGGTTGATGTGATTGGTGCCTTGGTCGTGGTCGAAACCGGTGAAAGCACCTCGACCGCACTTATCGTGAAGAGCATAGAAGCTATTTATCGCGGAGACCGGGTCGAGTTGAAAAAAAACTGACATAGTCAACAGTAGCGAGGGGCTGACATCCGGTGTCAGTCCCTTTTTTTCTCTTATGGACCATTATTACTGGTTTGCCCTTAAATCTGTTCCAGGTGTGGGAAACGTCACTTTCCGCAAGCTTCTGGAAGCCTTCGAGACACCGGAGCGAGTGCTGAAGGCTTCAGTCCGGGAACTGGCGCGGGTGAAAGGAATTTCACCGAATCTTGCTGCTTCCATCGTCACTCACGAGTATAGGCGGATTGCCGATCTTGAATGTGAGGCGGTGGCGAGGCAGGGTGTCATTGTCGTCGATTTCCTTGCTGCGGAATACCCGAAGATCCTGCTGCAGATAAACGATCCTCCTCCTTATCTTTATGTGAAGGGGGAACTGTGCGGCTCGGAAACTTCTGTTGCCATCGTCGGCTCCCGCCGTGCTTCCACCTATGGCTTGATGACCACCGAGCGACTGGCGGGTGAACTGGCCCTGAATAACGTGACGGTGGTATCAGGTATGGCCAGGGGGGTTGATACGGCAGCCCACCGTGGGGCTTTGAAGGCTGAAGGCAGGAGCATCGGCGTCCTGGGTTGCGGCATCGATATTGTCTACCCGCCGGAGAATCGCCCGCTGTTCAAGGAGATGGCAGAAAAGGGGGCGCTTGTCTCCGAGTTTCCCATGGGCACGACGCCACTGGCAGAAAATTTCCCCCGCCGCAACCGCATAATCAGCGGCATGTCCCAGGGAGTACTGGTGGTCGAGGCGGTTCAGAACAGCGGATCTCTGATCACCGCACGCTATGCCCTGGAGCAGGGGCGAGAAATTTTTGCCATTCCTGGTAATATCAACAGTAGTAATTCCAGGGGGACAAATCTGCTGATCAAGCAGGGGGCGAAGCTGGTGGAAGAGGTGGGGGATATCCTGGAAGAGCTGCATCTGCCCACGGCAACAACAGGTCAGGCACCTGCGCCGGCCTTCAGCCTTACTCCCCAGGAGGCAGGAATCTTTACCCTGCTGGCCGAATCGCCGCTGCATATTGACGACATCATCGTCAGAAGTGAATTGACAGTGCCCGACCTTTCGGCTATTTTACTCCGCCTGGAGCTGAAGGGGGCTGTGGTGCAGCTCCCCGGCAAACATTTCTGTATAACTAAATAACTATCGGTGAAAACTATGCCCCAACACCTTGTCATCGTCGAATCTCCGGCCAAGGCCAAAACCATCGAAAAATTTCTCGGTCCGGACTACAAAGTCCTGGCATCCTTTGGTCATGTGCGAGCCCTGCCCAGCAAGCAGGGATCGGTGGATATCGAACACGACTTCGAGCCGAAATATGCAGTCCTGCCGGAGAGCAAGAAGCATATTGACGCCATAAAGAAAGAGCTGAAACAGGCGGATGTGCTGCTTTTGGCCACTGACCCGGATCGGGAGGCGAGGCCATTTCCTGGCACCTCCTGGCAGCACTGGGGCTAGATAAGAAGCCAAATATCGACATCAAGCGGGTGGTTTTCCATGAGATAACCAAAGGTGCCATCGTCAATGCGGTGGAAAACCCCAGAGGCATCTCCCATGAACTGGTGGATGCCCAGCAGGCCCGCTCGGTGCTGGATTATCTGGTCGGTTTCAACCTCTCCCCATTTCTCTGGAAGAAGATTCGTTACGGCCTTTCCGCGGGCCGCGTGCAGTCGGTGGCGCTACGCCTGATCTGCGAGCGGGAAAAAGAAATCCAGGCCTTCGTCGAGCAGGAATACTGGACCATTGGCGCGGATCTGTCTACAGCCGGCAAGCAGAATTTTACCGCCAATCTGGTAGAGGCGGACGGCAAGAAGCTGGGAAAATTCGATATTCCGGGTAAGGAAGCTGCCGACAAGCTTATCGAGATACTTGACAAGGCAACCTACTCTGTGGAGAAGGTAACGAAGAGTGAGCGCAAGCGGCAACCTTCGCCCCCCTTCACCACCTCTACCCTGCAGCAGGAAGCGGCACGCAAGCTGGGTTTTTCTGCCAAAAAGACCATGTCCATAGCCCAGAAGCTGTACGAGGGGATCGATATCGGCGAGGGGACCATCGGTCTCATCACCTACATGCGAACGGACAGCGTCGTTCTTTCCCAGCAGGCCCTGGATGAGGCTCACCAGGTCATCACCAGCCTCTACGGCAAGGAATACGCCCTGGCAAAACCGCGGGTCTTCAAGAATAAGGCGAAGAATGCCCAGGAGGCCCATGAGGCTATCCGCCCTACCTACATCAGCAAGACCCCGGTGGAGTTGAAAAAATTCCTCTCTTCCGACCAGTTCAAGCTGTACGACCTGATCTGGAAACGGACCGTTGCCTGTCAGATGGCTGAGGCCCTTCTGGACCAGACGTCGGTGGAAATCAGTGCCGGGAAAGGCTATAAATTCAGGGTCGCCGGCACGGTTATCCGCTTCCCCGGCTTTATGAAGCTCTACATCGAGGGGGTTGACGACGAGACCGAGGAGAAGGAAGGGGTGCTGCCGCCACTCAACGAGGGTGACAGTCTGCAACTTAGGGACCTGCTGCCCGAGCAGCATTTCACCCAGCCACCCCCTCGCTACACCGAGGCGACGCTGGTCAAGACCCTCGAAGAATATGGCATCGGCCGTCCTTCCACCTACGCCAGCATCATGAATACCCTGGTGGAGCGCAAGTATGCCCGGCTGGACAAGAAGCGCTTCTTTCCCGAAGATGTGGGGATGGTGGTCAGCGAACTCTTGGTCAATCACTTCACCAAATACGTGGATTACAACTTCACAGCTTCCCTGGAAGAGGAACTGGATCAGGTTTCCCGTGGAGAAAAAAAATGGAAACCTCTTCTCCACGAGTTCTGGCAGCCGTTCCACAATCTGCTCAAGCAGAAGGAGGGGGAAGTCAACAAATCTGACCTGACCACCGAGGCCACCGACGAGATCTGCCCCGAATGCGGAAAGCCGCTGGTGGTGAAGCTGGGTAAGTTCGGCAAGTTCTTTGCCTGTTCCGGGTATCCAGAATGTAAATACATCCGCCCCCTGGACAAGGACAAGAAGGAGTCTGCCGAGCCGGTCTTTTCCGAAGAGAAGTGTGAAAAGTGCGGCAGCCAGATGCTGATCAAGGAGGGCCGCTTCGGCAAATATCTCGCCTGTTCGGCATACCCTGCCTGCAAGAACATGCAGCCGCTGGTCAAACCCAAGGGAACCGGCATTAAATGCGTCGAGTGTGGCGAAGGGGAACTGACCGAGAAAAAATCCCGCTACGGCAAGATGTTTTACTCCTGCAACCGCTATCCCCAGTGCAAGTTCGCCCTCTGGGACCTGCCGGTAGAGAAACCCTGCCCCAAATGCGGTTTTCCGCTGCTGGTGAAGAAGGTCTACAAGCGGGAAGGGGAATTCCTGAAGTGTCCCAAAGAAGGATGCGATTACAAGGAAGGGGGCAAGGAGAAGTAACTTTGCCCCTGACAGCGGGAAAAGGCGAGGGAATATTTTCCTTCGCCTTTTTTGTTGCTGCTAAAAAGGCCATCTTCCACCCTTGGGCGCAAGAATTTCAATGTGGCAGACTCTGGAGCGGATTTAATTCAGATAATCGTCATACCCTCTTTTCCCCGGCCCTCCATAGGGCTGCATCCTCTGTCTGATGGGGTCTTCCCCTATGCAGACCCAGCCGGATGACCTTTCAAAGGCAACAATCTGATGCAACTCTATCAGCCGGCCTATGACCGATGCCGGCACCGAATCAACGACTCCGTCTGCATACATCACCCGTACCTTCATCGCCGATTTCCTCCCCTTAAGTGGTTTATGCGTTCAGGAGCAACTGTGATGCCTAAGCCATTGCTACCCTATATAATCGTCGTAATCCGTTATCCGCTTCTTTGAACCGGAATAGGGGCTACTCTGATAGTCCTTACGCAGCGGGCCACTCTCGATCAAAACCCAGCCGTCGGATCTTTGAAATGCGTGGATTTCCTTTTTGGCAATCCGGTATTCCAGCGAGGTGGCTGGAACTGCTCCGACACTGCCGTCGTTGTAGATGACCTTGATATCCACAATACTCCACCTCCTGTTTGGAATGGAACTTAAAGTAAAATTATACCTGATAATGGGAGATGTTTGCAGATGGCTTGCGATCTTTTCAAGGGAAGGGCCTTTCTGGGATGATTGAACTTGTAAATGGCTGACCCTTTTGATACACAGTAGGTGTTGGCATGGGAACAGAGCCTATTTGTCGACCAGACCAGCTCGAATGGTGATTACGGCCGTTGCGGGCATTAAGACTTGGGGATTATGAACAATAATAAGATTAAAATAATCGGCGGCGGACTGGCTGGCTGCGAAGCGGCGTGGCAGGCGGCTGAACGCGGTGTTGCCGTAAAGCTGCACGAGATGAAGCCGGAACGCTACTCTCCTGCCCATCACCTGCCCGGGCTGGCAGAACTGGTCTGCTCAAACTCCCTCCGCGGCGAGTCACTGGATAACGCTGTTGGCCTCCTCAAGGAGGAACTGAAGAGATGCGGTTCACTGTTCATTGCCGCTGCCCTTGCCACCCGTGTCCCTGCCGGGGGGGCGCTGGCCGTTGATCGGCAGCTTTTTTCCGCTTATATTACCGAGAAAATCACCAATCATCCTTTGATCGAAGTGGTGTACGGCGAGGTTGCCCGGATTCCTGAGGAAGGCATCGTCATTGTCGCTTCCGGCCCCCTTACCAGTGACCGCCTCGCCGCCAGTATCGCCACCCATACCGGCAACTACCTTTATTTTTATGATGCCATTGCTCCCATCGTCACTGCCGATTCCATTGATTTCGGCAAGGCCTTCCGGGCTTCACGTTATGGTAAGGGGGACGGCGACGATTACCTGAACTGCCCGATGGATGAGGCAACATACAAAGCATTTGTTGCCGCTCTGCTGGGGGGAGACAAGGTTGCTGCCAAGGATTTCGAAAAGGTGGTACACTTTGAAGGGTGCATGCCCATAGAGGAGATGGCGGAGCGCGGTCCTGAGACTTTGCGTTTCGGGCCGATGAAGCCGGTGGGGCTTCCAGACCCCCGGACGGGTGTGGAACCTTATGCGGTGGTTCAGCTCAGGCAGGAGAATCGCGATGGTACCCTGTTCAACCTGGTCGGCTTCCAGACAAAGCTGACTTATCCCGAGCAGAAGAGGATTTTCAGCATGATACCGGGGCTGGAGCATGCCGAATTTGTCAGGCTTGGCTCAATGCACCGCAATACCTTTATCAACGCACCGCAGCTCTTGTTGCCCACATTCCAGCTGAAGAATACCCCTCGCATCCTTTTTGCCGGACAGATAACCGGCGTTGAGGGCTATGTGGAATCTGCGGGGAGCGGCTTCATGGCCGGGATCAATGGGGCACAACTGGCAAAGGGAGAGGCGCTGACCGTGCCGCCGCCGACCACGGCACTTGGTGCTTTGGTGCACCACATAACAAGCGTTGACACGAAGCATTTCCAGCCGATGAACGTCAATTACGGCCTGTTCCCTGAGCTTGGCGGAAAGGTGAAAAAGAAGGATAAGCGGGCCCGCCTGGCAGAGCGTGCCTTGGCTGACCTGACAGAATGGCAGGGGATGGTTAAGGATTAATGCGACGAAGGCAGCTTTCAGAGCGAATAGAGGTATAAATGGACAACGACAAGCAGAAGCAGGAGATCTCACTGATAGGCAGGCTTCTTTCAATGGAGGCGTTGCTGATCCTGATGGGCCTTTTTTGTCTCATCTCGGGATTTGCTACCGGGGTGGCAACCCAGATATTCTGGGGGGTGATGATCATTGGCGGCGCCATTCTCCTTCACTTGGTCAGAAAAAAAGACTGGAAAAAACATTGGGAAGAGCAGGAGCGCCAGAAATCCCTTTATGAGATGAAGGCTCGGGAAAGAAAGGAACGGGAGCGTCAGGATGCCGAAAAACTTTAATATCGTTCTGGCTTCGGCATCGCCGCGCCGGGTTGAATTGCTTTCTTCTGCCGGGATCGATTTCGAGGTGATGCCCGGTGATGTTGATGAAACCCTCCTGCCGGGGGAAACACCCGAACAGCATGTGCTGAGATTGGCGAAGTCCAAGGCGGAAGCCGTAGCGCGGAAAGGACATGGCCGTTATTTCATCGGCGCCGATACCATCGTTGTCTGTGACGGCGAAATAATGGGTAAGCCGCAGGATTCCACCGATGCGGAGAGGATGCTGAAGAAACTGTCGGGAGTTGCCCATGAGGTCATCACCGGCTTTGCCGTGGTCGACAGGGACGAAGGCAGCACCGTTGCCGAAGCGGTGAGGACGAAGGTATATTTCAAGCCGCTACGCGACGAGGAGATTGCCGCATATATCGCCACTGGCTGTCCGTTTGACAAAGCCGGAGCCTATGCCATCCAGGGAGGCGCTGCCCATATGGTGCGTAAGATCGACGGCTCCTATTCCAACGTGGTCGGGCTGCCCCTGTGCGAAGTTGTTGAAACGCTCAGAAATATGGGAGCCCTTTGACAGGTGTTCTATGTCCATAGCTGATAACCTCAGGCAGATAGAGAAAAGAATCGAAAAAGCCGCTGTTAAAGCCGGTCTGGAACCTGCCTCAGTGCGTCTGGTGGTGGTATCCAAGATGCAACAGCCATCTGCGGTTGATGATGCTGCGCGGGCAGGTCAGCGGCTATTTGGTGAAAACTATGTCCAGGAACTGGTGTCCAAAGTCAGCCACGTGGAGGAGCAGGTGACCTGGCACTTCATCGGCAGCCTGCAATCCAACAAGGTGAGGCAGATTGCCGGGCTGGTGGAAATGATCCATTCGGTGGACAGACTCTCCCTGGCCCGGGAGATTGACCGTCAATGGCAGAAACTGGGCCGGATATGCAACGTGCTGATCCAGGTGAATATTGCCGGTGAAATTACCAAATCCGGATCTTCCGCCGGGGAATTGCTGGAGCTGGTGCGGAATGTCTCCCTTTTGCCCAATGTGCGGATCAAGGGCTGATGACCATGCCCCCCTTCTTTGATGACCCCGAAGGGGCGCGCCCCTATTTCCGCGAACTGAGGAATCTGTCACGGATGATCGCAGATGAACCTATTGCCAATGTGGAGATGAACGAGCTTTCCATGGGCATGTCCGGAGATTTCGAAGTGGCCATCGAAGAAGGCGCTACCCTGGTCAGGGTCGGCTCGGCCATATTTGGCGCGCGGCAGGCAAGTTAGCACTGAGATATTATTGGGTTGGAGGTCCAGGGAGATGCCCCTTATGCGTCTCCCTTTTTCGTGGCGCTTCAGCAGAATTGCAAATTTTTGCCCTTGATTTATAGCCGGATTTGCTTTAGATAGAGCGGTCTGCTGAAAAACAAAAGGATATGGAAGCCATGAAAACAATTGAATGTAAAGCTCCGGCAAAGGTCAATTACCGTTTGGATGTCCTTCGCCGGCGGCCGGACGGGTACCATGACCTGCGCATGATTATGCAGCGTATCGACCTCTGTGATGATATCCGTATTTCTCTGTCAGAAAATCCCGGAGTGCGGGTGGCCTGCGGCAAAGAGGGGGTGCCCGATGGACCGGGCAACATCGCCTGGCGGGCTGCCGATGCGCTGCTCAAGCTTTCGGGGCGATGCACAGGCATCGACATCAGCATCGTCAAGAACATACCGGTGGCTGCCGGTCTTGGCGGCGGCAGCAGCGACTGTGCCTCTGTCCTGATGGGGGTGAACGAACTCCTTGAGCTGCATCTGACCGATGAACAGCTGATGGAGGCAGGGAGCAAGCTTGGCGCCGACGTTCCATTTTTTATATTCAAAAAGACGGCCCTTGCAGAGGGGATAGGCGATAAGCTTGCTGCCGTCGAGGCCGCCCCCGCATGGCTGGTTATCGTCAATCCCAATCTCGCTGTATCCACCGCATGGGTATACCAAAATTTGCAATTGACAGCCGGAAAAGATGAATATATAATTCCTCGCTTCTATGGGAGTGTCGCGGATATCTGCGCAATCCTTGCCAACGACCTGGAAAAGGTCACCATCGGCAAGTTTCCCGTTATCGATCAGATCAAGCAGAAGTTGCTCCAGGTGGGTGCGGCCGGTTCACTTATGTCCGGCAGCGGTTCCACCGTCTTTGGCGTCTTCGCCGAAGAAGCCAACGCCCGAAAAGTGGCGGAAAAGCTTTCTTTGGAGAGCGACTGGTTCGTAGCTGCGGTAAAAACACTGTAAGCAGTGTTAAACAGGTATTGGGGCGTCGCCAAGCGGTAAGGCACCGGATTTTGATTCCGGCATTCCCAGGTTCAAATCCTGCGCCCCAGCCATAATAAATCTGCCGGAACAAGAGGTTGCAGTCAATGGAAAACAAGATCAGGGTCTTCAGTGGGAATTCCAACCCGGCACTGGCCGAGAAGATCTGTGAAAGCCTGAAGGTGCCGTTGGGGCAGGCAAAGGTAAAAACCTTTTCCGACGGTGAAATCATGGTGGAAATAGGTGAGAACGTCCGGGGACGCGATATCTATGTCGTTCAGTCCACTTGTTCTCCCACCAACAATAACCTGATGGAGCTCCTGATCATGATGGATGCCCTCAAGCGTGCTTCTGCCGCGACCATCACGGTTGTTGTGCCCTACTACGGTTATGCCCGTCAGGATCGTAAAGCGGCACCCCGTACCCCGATTACCTCCAAGCTGGTTGCCGACCTCATCACCACCGCCGGCGCCGATCGCGTCGTCACCGTTGATCTTCATGCCGGGCAGATTCAAGGCTTTTTCAATATCCCGGTTGATAACCTATATGCAGCACCGGTCCTTATCGATCACCTGAAGAGCAGGTTTCCCGATGGGGCTGAGCAGATTGTCATGGTCTCTCCCGATGCCGGTGGTACCGAACGAGCCAGAGCCTTTGCCAAGCGCCTTGGTTGTACTCTTGCCGTTATCGATAAGCGTCGCACCGGTCCCAATGTTGCCGAGGTGATGCATCTGATCGGCGACGTCAAGGGCAAGATTGCCATCATTCTTGACGATATGATCGACACTGCAGGAACCCTGACTCAGGCAGCCAACGCCCTGAAAGCCCACGGTGCAGAAACAATCTATGCCTGTGCCACCCATGGTGTTCTTTCCGGACCGGCCATCGAGCGGATCAACAATTCAGTCATCGAGAGAATAGTCATTACGGATACCGTTCCCTTGGGGGAAAAGGCCGGTCAAACGCAGAAAGTCATGGTGTTGTCCGTTGCCAATCTGCTTGCCGAGGCCATCAGGCGCATCCACGAAGATGAGTCCGTCAGTTCACTGTTTATTTGAGATTGCAGCCAGTTTAAATATATTCAAATTGTTAACATCGGAGGATGTATGGACCAGAGGGTATTGAACGTCGAGTTGAGAAGCAAAACAGGCAAGGGCATTTCCCGTCAGTTGAGGAGGAGTGAGTCAATCCCCGGCGTCGTTTACGGGAAGGGTATCGAGTCCGTATCCGTGTCGCTGAAGACCAAAGAACTGAGCACTGCCATTGCCGGCGAAGGGGGTCGCAATCACATCCTGACCCTGAAGGGAGGAGGAAGCCTTGACGGTCAGATGGTGATCGTTGCTGACCTTCTCCAGGACAGCCTCAAGGGCCTGCCGCTGCATGTGGACCTGCATAAGATCAATCTGGCCGACAAGATCAAGGTGAAGGTGAAGGTGAATCTTACAGGTACTGCTGCCGGCGTCAAAGAAGGCGGACTGCTTGACTTCGCCATGCATGAAATTGAGATCGAATGTCTGCCATCGCACATCCCCGAACATCTGGATGTTGATGTGACTTCTCTGACCCTCGGTCATTCAATTCATATCGGCGACCTGAAAGAACTGCCCGGCATCAAGGTGCTTGGCGATCCCAAGGCATCGATCATCAGTGTTCTTGGCAGGGCCAAGGAAGAGGCTGCTCCGGTTGCAGAAGCTTAAGCCGTTGTCTCTGGTGTAAACATGGCCGTAAAAATTATTGTTGGGCTGGGTAATCCCGGCCCGAAATACCAATGGACCCGCCACAACGCGGGTTTCATGGTTTTAGACCGTCTTTCCCATCTGGCCGGCATCATAATCTCGAAAAAGACCTTTTCCGGGGTTTGCGGAGAAGGCAATTGGCAGGGAGAGCGGCTGATTCTTCTCAAGCCCCAGACCTTCATGAACCTGTCAGGCCGTTCCGCCGCCGAAGCAATCAGATTTCACAAGCTTCCAATAGAAGACCTCATTGTCATCCACGATGACCTGGATATCCCCTTCGGACGCGTAAAATTGAAACAGGGTGGTGGGCACGCCGGCCATAACGGTCTCCGTTCACTGGCCCAGGAACTTGGCAGTGGTGATTTTGTCCGGGTCAGGGTTGGCATAGGCCGGCCGGTCCATGGCGATGTGGTAAATTACGTACTCAACAACTTTAGTCCGGAGGAAATGGCGTCATTGCCTCGCCTGCTGGATGGTGTCGTCGACCTGGTGGAGATGCTGGCCAAAGAGGGCCTGCCGAAAACAATGAGTCTGTATAACAACAAGGATTTGATCTAGGGGTAGAAAATGGGTTTCAACTGCGGCATAGTAGGACTCCCCAATGTGGGGAAATCAACCATATTCAATGCACTGACCTCGGCAGGGGCGGAGTCGGCAAACTACCCCTTCTGTACCATCGATCCTAACGTGGGGATCGTTCAGGTTCCCGACGAGCGGATGAAGAAGCTGGCCGAGATCGTCCATCCCGAGCGCATCCTGCCCACTACCATCGAATTCCTGGACATTGCCGGTCTGGTCAAGGGTGCCAGCCAGGGGGAGGGCTTGGGCAACAAGTTCCTCGGTCATATCCGCTCTGTGGACGCTATTGTCCATGTGGTTCGCTGTTTTGAAGATGAGAACGTCGTTCATGTGAGCGGCGGAGTCAACCCGGTCAACGACATTGAGGTGATCAAGACTGAACTGGGGCTAGCCGATCTGGACAGCGTCGAGAAAAAACTGATACGCGTCGAGAAGTTGGCCAAGAGCGGTGATAAGAGGGTAAAGGACGAAGCCGATTTCTATCAGCGTCTGAAGGTTGCCGTAGAACAGGGCAAGCGCCCCCAGGACGTGGTTTCCAGCGATGACGAAAAGTTGTGGCTCTACGACCTCCATCTGCTGACGGACAAACCGGTACTTTACGTGGCAAATGTTTCCGAGGACGATCTGGAAGGAAAGCATCCCTTTGTTGCCCAGGTGCAGGAATTGGCAGCAGCCGAAGGGGCCAAGGTCGTATTTATTTGCGGTCGCATAGAAGCGGAAATTTCGGAGCTGGATGGTGAAGAGAAGGAGGCCTTTCTTGCCGAGATGGGGCTGCAGGAATCGGGACTCGATCGCTTGATCCGCTGTGGATACGAACTGCTTGGCCTGATTACGTATTTTACCGCCGGAGTCAAAGAAGTGCGTGCCTGGACCATTACCCGTGGCACCAAGGCTCCCCAGGCGGCAGGTGTTATCCATTCCGACTTCGAGAAAGGTTTCATCCGGGCGGAAGTCATTGCCTATAGCGACTTCATTTTTGCAGGGGGAGAAGCCGGGGCCAAGGAGAAAGGCCTGATGCGGCTGGAAGGGAAGGAGTATGTTGTGCAAGACGGGGATGTCATGCACTTCCGCTTCAACGTCTAAGGAGGAGCGCCACTTTTGTGCCATGGCGGCGTTCATCTTCAGGATTCCTTGTGCGGCGTACCTGGTGTACGCCTCCGCGTCGTCCTTCGATTGCCTTGCCATGACACAAAATTGACGCTCCTGCAGCATCGGCAATTCACTCCAAAACAAAACCCTTGAATTATCGGATAAACTGTAGTAAAAGTTTCAGTTTCCAAAGAGCGGCAATTACGCCGTATCTCCTTGCTCCGGGTTGGTCCGGGGCTAAATAAACCGTGAGGAGGAAGTACCAATGAGGATGTATGAAACGATTTTCATCGTCCAGCCGGACCTTGGCGAAGAGGAATTGAAGGGCATTTCCGCCAGGGTTCAGGAAGTGGTCGTCAGCATGAAGGGCGAGCTCAAAAGGCTGGAAGATTGGGGGGCGAGGAAGCTTGCCTATCCGATCGAGAAGTTTAACCGTGGTCGCTACTATTATCTCCGTTTCGACGGCGATGCAGCGCTGATCGCCGAGCTTGAGCGGCGTCTGAGACTGAACGACAAAGTCATCAGATATCAGAGCGTGAAGCTGGAGAAAGAAGCTCCGGCCGCTGCCGCCATTCCTGCCAAGGTAACCGAGGAAGAGCCCGTAGAGGCCGCTCCCGAAGCCAAGGTAGAAACGACAACCGAGGAGGAGTAATTAGATGAGCGACGAAAGAGCACCCCAGAGAAGCACAGGTCCGCGTAAAAAGAGACCTTTTCAGCGGCGCAAGGTATGCCGCTTCTGTGCAGACAAGCAGGTAACCATAGACTACAAGGACCCGCGCACCCTTCGCTACTTCATCAGTGAGCGGGGCAAGATCATTCCGAGAAGGATCTCCGGCAACTGCGCCAAACATCAGCGTGAGATCACCGAAGCGATCAAGCGTGCCAGAAACATCGCACTGCTGCCCATCGCCGGCAGCCATGCAGCACAGTAACGGTAGGTATAAATGAAGCTTCCCGTACAGGGGACGCCACTGGATATTATAAAGGGGAGCGTCATTACCCTGGCGCTTTTCCTTACCTATCTGTCACTGCCTGTTTTTGGCATGCTGCCGGGGCTTTTGGCCCCGACTGCAGGGATTTACTACTTCCTCAAAAGCGGCAGAGCGGCAGGTTATGCCATAGTTGTTATTACCATGGCTGTGCTGGCAGCTTATGATCTCGCCTCTGCTGCCATTTATATGCTGCAATGCGGCATCATGACAATGTCTCTGGCCGAATTCCTTTCCCGGAATAAGGGGGGCAGCCGGTCCATTGTCTATGGGATGGCCATTAATCTTGCAGTGATTCTGGTTGCTGCAGCTGTATATTCTCTTGTCACCGGCAATAATATTCATCTGCAGGTGATAAAGGGAATTAACTCAAGCATATCCCAGACGGCAGCTCTTTACGGAAAAGCCGGCGTCGGGGCGGATGAACTCAAAACCTTGCAGCAGTCCATGGAGCAGGCTGGCGTGTTCATAACCAGGGCCTACCCGGCCTTGATCACGGTGAGCCTTGGCTTCATTGCCGGAATAAACCTGCTTCTGCTGAGAAGGCTGTCGACCAGGTTTTCCCTGCCGGTCTTACTGGGAGACTTCAAGAGATTCAGAAATCCTGACCAACTGGTCTGGGTGCTGATATTCGCCGGTTTTGCCATGCTGGTGGAGAGCAAGACGGTGTCGCTTCCTGCTCTCAATCTACTGATCGTCATTGCTTCAGCCTACTTCATTCAGGGAATGGCGGTGATGGCTCACTCTTTCGAGCGTTTTGCCGTACCCTTTTTTGTCCGTCTCATCTTTTACCTGCTGCTTTCCCTGCAGCCGTTTCTAACGGTGGTAGTGGCGGCACTGGGTGTTTTTGATCTGTGGGGCGATTTTCGCACCCCGAAAAACAAGGAAAACCTGTAAATCAGGCTAGGAGGAAAACATGAAGGTAATTCTTAAGGAAAATCTGGATAATCTCGGCCACATCGGCGATATCGTCAAGGTAGCTCCCGGCTATGCCCGCAACTACCTGCTTCCCAAGGGTCTTGCCCTGGAAGCCACTACCAAGAACGCTAAAGCCCTGGATCATGCGAAGAAGCACCTGGAATACAAGAAAAACAAGGTGCTTGAGCAGGCAAGACAATTTGCAGCCAAGATTGAAGGCATCGCCCTTACCCTCAGCCACCAGCTGGAGAAGAGGGAAAGCTCTTCGGCGCCGTCACCAACATGGAACTTGCTGAAAACCTCAAGGCCCAAGGGGTGGAAATCGACCGCAAGAAAATTGTTCTTGCCGAGCCGATCAAGCAGGTGGGAGATTTCACTGCCATCATCAAGATTCATCCCGAGGTGAACGCAACCTTAAAGGTGACTGTTACCAAGGCATAATTGCCCGACAGGTTGAGAAGCTAAAAAAAGGCGGCACGGTTTATCCGGCCGCCTTTTGTCATTTCTGGCAGTGGGGACAGAAAAAGGTCGATCTGCCACCCAGTCGCATCATCCTGATTGCTGAGCCACACTTCGGGCAGGGGCGGCCTTCCTTGCCATAAATGCTGAATTCATAAGGAAAATAACCCTGGGGCTTCTCGACGGTGGAGGTGCTGCCAATGCTTGTTGTTCCTGCTTCGACGGCATCAGCAAGGACCCCCTTGATGGCATCGACCAGCAACAGGTCCTTATCGGGTGAAAGATCACTGGCTGACGTCTGTGGGGCAATGCCGGCACGAAAAAGGGACTCATTGGCGTAGATATTGCCGATACCTGCTACCACACGACTGTCCATGATCAGCTGCTTGATGGGGATCTTCCGCCGGTGTCTCTTCAGATACAGATAACCTGCTGAAAATTCCTCTTCCAGAGGTTCTGGGCCATGGGCAACCAAAAGAGGGTGCTGCAGCGGATCATTATCCGTCCAGATGATGGTGCCGAAGCGGCGTGGATCGGTAAAGCGCAGCATGTAACTTCCATCCAGCACCAGGTCCAGGTGGTCATGTTTGCCGTGGGGAGAGCTTGCCTTGACCAGGTAGAGCATGCCGGTCATCCCGAGATGAAAGATTATCGTGCCCCCTTTGCAGCGCAAAAGCAAATATTTGCCCCTCCTGTCCATGGCGACTATTAGCTGCCCAACTAGCAGCCGGTCCAGTTCAGGTGGAAGTGGATGGCGCAGTTTTGTGGCGCGGACGTTGGTGTGAATGATTCTTTTGCCCCTGACATGTGGTCCGACGGCGCGGCGTATGGTTTCAACTTCCGGTAGCTCCGGCATCCAGCTTCTCCCAATCCCAAGGTGGTTTGAGCAGTATATGTAAAATGCAATGATAAGACAACAGGGGATAAGGTCGCATCAAATGCGTATAAATCCTTGACACACAAGCATATAAATTGTAATCTACCGCGGCTAACTGGTTGTATACAGTATACTTTTTCATTGTCATCAAATCTGCGTTTACACTCGTTAAAAAAGATATTTCGACACAAAACCGAGGAGGTAGTGTGCTGACCTTTCAGGATCTGATTCTTTCCCTTCAGGGGTACTGGGCCGGCCAGGGGTGCGTAATTCAGCAACCTTATGACTGCGAAAAGGGTGCAGGGACCTTCAATCCCGCTACTTTTCTCAGGGTGCTGGGTCCCGAACCCTGGAATGTTGCCTATGTGGAACCTTCCCGCCGGCCGACTGACGGGCGCTACGGCGAGAATCCCAACCGCCTGCAGCACTATTACCAGTTCCAGGTTATCATGAAACCTTCTCCCATGAATATCCTCGATCTGTACCTGGATTCACTCCGCTCCTTCGGCATCAACCCCAACCAGCATGATATCCGTTTCGTCGAGGACGACTGGGAATCTCCGACCTTGGCGCCTGGGGCCTGGGCTGGGAAGTGTGGCTGGATGGCATGGAGATCACACAGTTTACCTATTTCCAGCAGGCGGGCGGCATTGATCTTAAACCGGTTTCCTCCGAGATCACTTACGGCTGCGAGCGCATCGCCATGTACCTGCAGGGGGTGGACAACGTCTACGACCTGGAGTGGGTAAAGGGTGTCAGGTATGGCGATATCCATCATGAGAGCGAGGTTGAGTTCTCCACCTACAATTTCGAGGAAGCGGATGTGGACATGCTCCTCCAACTCTTCAGGATGTATGAGAAGGAATGCGTCAGGCTGGTGGAGAAGGGGCTGGTGCTGCGGCCTACGATTACGTCATGAAGTGTTCCCACACCTTCAATCTGCTGGATGCACGTGGCGCTATCTCGGTCACTGAGCGGGCTTCCTATATCGGCAAAGTGCGCAACGTGGCCAGGCTCTGCGCCGAAGGTTACCTGCAGATGCGTGAGCGGCTCGGATTCCCGCTTTTGAAAGGAGGCCGCTAATGGCAAAAGAACTGTTCCTTGAGATCGGCACCGAAGAGATCCCGGCTGGCTTCCTGCCCAAGGCTATGGCAGACATGGAAGGGCTGATCAGGAAAGAGCTTGAGTCTGCCCGCATCGGCTTTGGTGAGGTGAAGACCATGGCGACGCCGCGCCGTCTTGCCCTGGTGGTGAAAAATGTTTCCGCGCAGCAGACTGATGCGGAAATCACCACCATGGGACCGGCAAATAAGGTCGCCTTCAATGACGACGGCACTCCGACCAAGGCCGGCGAAGGTTTCGCTCGGGGTCAAGGGGTGGATGCTTCTGCCTTGTCCATCGTTGCCACGGAAAAAGGTGAGTACGTGGCGGTGACGAAAAAGGAGATCGGCGTTGCCACTGCCGGCCTGCTTGCGGAGATACTCCCCCGCCTGATCAACAACATACCATTTAAGAAATCCATGCGCTGGGGCGATCAGGAGGTACGTTTCGCCCGGCCCGTGCACTGGATCGTGGCCCTGTTCGACGGCATCGTTATCCCGTTCGCCTTAGGCAATGTCCAGAGTGGTTCCATGTCTCGGGGCCATCGCTTCATGGCCAACACCTCCTTCCCGGTTCGCGATTTCGGCCATTACCTTGAGGAGTGCGAGCGGCATTTCGTCATACCCGATCCGGCAAAGCGGAAGGAGATCATCAGCAGGGAAATCGAAAGGGTGGCAAAGGCTGCCGGTGGCAACGTCCTGCCCGATGAGGGGCTGCTGGAGCAGGTGACCTATCTGGTTGAATATCCCAGCGCCCGTGCATGGTACCTTTTCCGCCGAATTCCTGGCCGTGCCCAAGGAAGTGCTTATTACCTCCATGCGCGAACACCAGCGCTACTTCTCCCTGGTGGACGATAAGGGCAAGCTGCTGCCCGGCTTTATAACCATCAACAACACCCTGACCGAGGATCCCTCAGTAGTGGTGAAGGGTAATGAGATGGTGCTGCGTGCCCGTCTTTCCGATGCCCGGTTTTTCTTCGAGGAGGACAAAAAGGTTCCCCTGGAAAAGCGGGTCGAGGCACTGAAGAGTGTCCTCTACCAGGCAAAGCTGGGTACTTCCTATGAGAAGATGGAGCGGTTTCGCTGGATAGCAGGGGTGATAGCTAGAGAATTACCAGCAAGTAAGTATTTAATCAATATAGGAAAAATCGATCGAGCAGCGTATCTTTGTAAGGCAGACTTGGTTACGGGCATGGTGGGAGAATTCCCTGAGGTTCAGGGAATAATGGGACGCGAGTATGCGCTGTTGCAGGGGGAAGACATTGACGTGGCCCAGGCCATTGCTGAGCATTATCTCCCAATCCAAGCAGGTGGGGAACTCCCAACATCGGATATTGGAGCCATAGTCTCCATCTCTGACAAGCTTGATACCATCTGTGGCTGCTTTGGTGTTGGCTTGATCCCGACAGCTCTGCCGATCCCTACGCCTTGCGCCGTTCAGCACTCGGTATTATCAATATCATTCTTAACAAAGGCTATGACTATTCACTGAAATGGCTTGTCCAGCTTGCACTTGACCGTTTGGGAAGTAAACTAACGCGTGACAGAAGCGAAGTTTGCAAAGATGTGCTGGACTTTTTCAAAGGGCGCTTCATCAATCTGCTCACCGATCGCTTCCCTGCCGACGTGGTGGAGGCAGTTGTGGCTGTTTCCTTCGATAATCTTGTGGAAGCAACGGCCAAGATCGAGCTCTGGCCCAGTTCAAGAAGCGTGATGATTTTGAGCCACTGGCCGTGGCGTTCAAGCGGGTCTGCAACATTGTCAAGGAACAGGTGACGGTCCCGGTAGATGACAAACTGTTCCAGGACGCAGCCGAGGGGACACTGTTCCAGTCATTCAAAAGCGCCAGCAGCATGGTCGAGGAGAAAGTCGTCCAGCGGGAATACTTGGCGGCCCTGACGCAGATTGCCTCCCTGAAGAGTGCGGTCGATGACTTCTTCGACAAGGTCATGGTCATGGCCGAAGACGAACGGGTGAGAAACAACCGGTTGGCACTCCTCCAGGAGATAAAGAGCCTGTTCAGGGACATAGCAGATTTTGGGAAACTAACCGCTTAGCCGAAAGGCAAGCGGTTTTTTTATGGTTTTAATCTGGCTAAACTTGCTTTGAATGAGCCTAAATTGTTTTTAATGATAATAAAGACCCGTTGACTTTTAATAAAAACAGCCCTTGAAAAACCGGACATCGGCAATATTCTTTATAAGGTTTTCTGTGGTGGGGCAAATAAAGAGGAGGATGCAAATGGCAGCGAAGTATGTGTATTTCTTTGGTAATGGCAAGGCGGAAGGTCGCGCGGAGATGAAAAACCTGCTGGGTGGCAAGGGGGCCAACCTGGCCGAGATGACCAGCATCGGCTTGCCGGTACCGGCAGGCTTTACCATAACTACCGAAGTCTGCACCGAATTCTACAAGAATGACCGCAACTATCCGGCCTCACTGAAAGCAGAGGTTGATGAAAATCTTCGTCAGGTCGAGGAGTTGATGGGCAAGCGCTTCGGTGATGCAAAGAATCCTCTCCTGGTTTCGGTCCGCTCCGGTGCTCGTGCCTCAATGCCCGGCATGATGGATACCATCCTTAACCTTGGCCTGAACGATACCACAGTTCAAGGGATCATCGAGCAGAGCGGGGATGAGCGCTTTGCCTATGATGCCTATCGCCGTTTCGTGCAGATGTACTCAGACGTGGTCATGGGTATGGATAAGGACGAACTGGAGCATATCCTGGAGAAAAAGAAGGAAGAAAAGGGGGTCCATCTGGATACGGACCTAACCGCTGCCGATTGGAAGGAACTGGTGGGAAAATTCAAGGCGAAGATCAAGGAGTCTCTGGGCCAGGAATTTCCTGAAGATCCCCAGGCCCAGCTTTGGGGGGCAATCGGCGCCGTTTTCGGTTCCTGGATGAACCAGCGCGCCATTACCTACCGCAAACTCAATGGCATTCCCGCCGACTGGGGGACCGCAGTTAATGTCCAGTCCATGGTCTTCGGCAACATGGGCAACGACTGCGCCACCGGTGTCGCCTTCACCCGAGACCCATCCACAGGCAAGAACTACTTCTACGGTGAGTACCTGATCAATGCCCAGGGTGAAGACGTGGTTGCCGGCATCCGCACGCCTCAGCCCATCAACAAGGTTAACGGCGACAGCACCCTTCCCTCCATGGAGGAAACCTTGCCCGAATGCTACAAGCAGCTGGTGGAAATCCGTTCCATCCTGGAAAAGCATTACAAGGACATGCAGGATATAGAGTTCACCATTGAGAAAGGCAAACTCTACATGCTGCAAACCCGTAATGGCAAACGTACCGCTTCTGCCGCCATCAAGGTTGCCGTGGATATGGTCACGGAAGGACTGATCGACGAAAAAACTGCAGTGTTGCGCGTTGCACCGAATCAGCTTGATCAGCTGCTTCACCCTTCCCTTGACCCCAAAGCGCCGAAAAAGCTGATTGCCAAAGGGCTGCCCGCATCCCCGGGCGCTGCCTCAGGCGAAGTCGTGTTCACTGCCGATGAGGCCGAATCTGCTGCAAAACTGGGGCACAAGGTGATTCTGGTGCGGGTGGAGACCAGCCCGGAAGACATTCACGGCATGCATGCGGCACAGGGCATTCTTACTGCCCGTGGCGGCATGACCTCCCATGCGGCAGTCGTTGCCCGCGGCATGGGCAAATGCTGCGTAGCCGGCTGCGGCGACATCAAGGTGGATTATGCTACAGAGCAGTTTGTGGCCAATGGCGGGGTCATTGTTAAAAAAGGGGATGTGATCACCCTGGACGGTTCCACCGGCGAAGTTATGCTGGGAGCTGTTCCGACCGTTTCTCCGCAGATGACCGGCGACTTTGCCACGCTCATGGGGTGGGTGGACAAGTTCCGCCGGCTCAAGGTGCGGACCAATGCAGACACGCCGAAGGATTCCAAGACTGCCCGGGAATTCGGTGCCGAAGGTATCGGCCTCTGCCGCACCGAGCACATGTTCTTCGAGGCTGACCGTATTGCTGCGGTGCGCGAGATGATACTTTCCGAAGACGTGGAGGGAAGACTCAAGGCGCTGGCCAAGATACTCCCCATGCAAAAGGGTGACTTCATCGGCATCTTCAGGGAAATGAAAGGGCTGCCCGTCACCATCCGCCTGCTCGATCCGCCTCTCCACGAGTTCCTTCCCCAGGAAGACAAGGATATAGACGATCTGGCAAAGACCATGAAGGTCACGCCGAAGGTGCTGAAGAACAAGGTGGAATTCCTCCACGAATTCAACCCCATGCTCGGCCACCGTGGCTGCCGTCTGGGCCTCACCTTCCCGGAGATCTATGACATGCAGGTGCAGGCGATTATGGAAGCAGCCTGTGAGCTGGTGAAAAATGAAGGCTTCCAGATCGTCCCCGAGATCATGATCCCGCTGGTAGCGGTGGACAAGGAGCTGAAGACCCTTCGCGAGAATGCCATTGCCGTCTGTGAAGACGTGATTGGCCGCTATGGAGTGAAGATCGAATACCTCATCGGCACCATGATCGAGCTGCCCCGGGCGGCCCTGACTGCGACGAGATCGCCAGGGAAGCTGAGTTCTTCTCCTTCGGTACCAACGATCTGACCCAGACCACCTTTGGGCTGTCCAGGGATGACGCCGGGAAATTCCTGCCTTTCTACGTGGAGAGCGGTCTCCTGGAGAATGACCCTTTCGTTTCCCTTGATCAGACCGGCGTCGGCCAACTGGTTAAGATCGCCTGCGAAAAAGGACGGGCCACCAGGCAGGGCATCAAGCTCGGCATCTGCGGCGAGCATGGCGGCGATCCGGAATCCGTTATTTTCTGCCATAAAATCGGTCTCGATTATGTTTCCTGTTCCCCCTTCCGGGTGCCCATTGCCCGACTCGCGGCTGCCCACGCGGCATTGAATGAATAATCATCCATATGTGTGGAGACGTAGCGGTTTGCGTCTCCACATGAATAATCATCTTGACAGTTTTCTGCAAAACGGTGTAAATACGCAAGAGATTCCACGGGCCCCGGAGTAAGCCCTATTTATAGAACAAGCGGTTGTTACAGGAGAACAGAGAATGGCAAAAGGTGTGGTGAAATGGTTCAATGATGCGAAGGGGTTCGGGTTTATTGAGCAGGAAAATGGCGAGGATGTTTTCGTTCATTTCTCCTCCATACAGGGTGACGGATTCAAGTCACTGGCCGAAGGGCAGGCGGTGACCTTCGATGTTATCCAGGGAGCGAAAGGGCCGCAGGCGGCCAACGTCAATAAAGATTAGGACTTAGCTTATAACCACAAGGCCCCGAAGCGATTCGGGGCTTTTTTATTTGGTACAATCTTATGGGAGGTACATCAATGCGTCATCTCTTGCTGGTTCTGTTGCTGATCTGTCCGCTCAGCTTTGCGGGCTGCTCAGGCGATAATGGCAAGCAGCTGCTGGAAACCGCACAGTTCGAGGAAAAACAGCACAACCTGGAACATGCCAAACAGCTCTACGGGGAGATAGTCAGGAAGTATCCGGGCACTGAGAGTGGCAGGCAAGCCGAAGAGCGCCTGAAAACTCTCAAATAGAGGGGCTGCCGGATGCCCAGCTACATCGAACCCTTATTCAGGCCTCCCAGTGAAGCGGGGAGCCTCATTTTCCAGATCACCCTTGGTTGCTCCCAGAATCAGTGCACCTTTTGCGGGATGTACAAGGGAAAACCTTTCAGACTGAAGCCTTTGGACGAAGTCCTGTCAGAGATCGACGCCATTCCCGCTGCCTACCGTCTTCGTGTCAGCCGGGTCTTTCTTGCCGACGGCGATGCACTGGTCTACCCTTTTGACAGGCTGGTGCAGATACTCGATCACCTGTCGCAAACATTTACCAATCTGACCAGGGTCGGCTCTTACGCCTCGCCGGCAAGCCTAGCCGGCAAAAATGCCGCCCAATTGGAGGTATTGCGGCAGAAGAAACTGAGGATCGTCTATTTCGGTCTTGAATCGGGTGATGATGGGACTCTGGCCGCGATCAACAAGGGCTTCAATGCCGATCAGATGGTGGAACTGGCTTTAAAGGCGAGAGCTGCAGGGATGAAACTTTCCGTCACCGCCATTCTGGGGTTAGCCGGCAAAGACCGTAGCCTGAGCCATGCAAGATCCACCGCTGCCTGGGTAAACCGGGTCAATCCCGAATATTTTTCCCTCCTCACCCTGTTCCATCGCCACAACGACGACTTTATCAGGAACCTTCGCCAGTGTACCAGGGGCGAACTCCTTCTGGAGGCGCGGGAACTTGTCACCTCCCTGAATCCCGAAAAAACCATTCTCCGCTCCAACCATGTCTCCAATTTCCTCAACCTGGCCGGCAACTACCCAAAGGACCGCTTGCGGCTCATGGCAGAGGTTGATTCCGCCATTGCCATGGCCGCTACCATACCGGGATACCTGGATACGCCGCCGGAGTATGCGGAAGAATACTATTGAAATGCAAAAGCAAATGTGCAGGAGACGACGATGCGTATCAACGACAAACCGGGATCGCGGCAGGTCGACAAAAAAAGCAAGGGTGTTGCCTCCAGAAAGGTTCTTGAGTCCGGAAGTTCCCTTTTTGCCAAAAACTTGGGCTGATTTCCAGGGATGCAGCCGACTATGCCGGGCAGCTTCAGGAACTTAAGGAAGAGATTGACCAGGCCGGAGATAGTCTGGAAAAAGAACCCACCATCGTCAACTTCAAGATCTTTCGCAGCCTTATTTCCGCCTTTGCCAAAAAAGTGACCGCAGAGGCCTACCGACTGGAGATTGAAGGCAGCCCCGGCCAGCGCTGTCATGAGATTATCACCATTATCGATCGGGAGGCGGACGCTCTCTACCACCTGATCATGCAGGAGCAGAGGAACCACATCAAGATAACGGCCCAGATCATGAAGATAAAAGGAATGGTGGTGGATTTTCACCTGTGAAACCCGGCAACGATCCTTAATTGCCGTCTTACTGCTTGAAAAAAGTTGCATGCAGTATTATTGTCATTCATTGTTAAGATGTTTTAAAAATAGAGCTGGCGGGAGGGGCTTCATGAAACTGTTGAGGGAAAAGTTTTCATCTTGGGTTTTCTGGCTTTCTTTTGTTTCTGCAGCATATGGCATTTCCCAAGTACGGCATTTGCCGCCATCGGCCAGTGGACCGGCCTCGGCCCCTGGGGTGGGGATGTGGAATGCCTGCTGGCAGTTTCTCCTTCCATCCTCTATGCCGGAACCCAGAACGGCGGTGTCTTTAAAAGCAGCGACGGTGGCGCCCATTGGGTCGCCGTCAACAATGGCCTTGGCAATCCCACCGTCTTCGCCCTGGCGGTAGATCCTGCAGCCCCGGCCAATCTTTATGCAGCAACCTATGGAAACGGCATTTACAAGAGTCTTGACGCGGGCAGCAGCTGGAGCCGACTTGCTGCCTCCCCTGCCTCTGTTTATTCCCTTGCGTAGATCCTGCAGATAGCAGTACTCTCTATGCCGGCACCGACGGCGGCGGGGTTTACAAAAGCACCGATGGCGGCGCCACCTGGAATGCAGCAAATGCAGGTATTCCCACGGCTCAGGTCAACGCTCTCGTCGTCGATCCCCGCTTGACCACAACAGTGTATGCAGCCACAGCAAACGGGATTTTCAGGAGCCCCGATGGGGGAGCCAACTGGAGCCTGGTTGCCGATACGGGCTGGACACGCGATATTGCCATTTCCTCCGTGACACCAGCCACGCTTTATGCGGCAACAGGTGCCGGAATCTTCAGGAGCAACGACGGCGCCACCTGGACCTCCGCCGGCCTCTCCGGCATTTCCGTTTATGCCTTGGCCATAAATCCTGCCGATCCGGCAAAGGTTTTCGCCGGGACCACCGCCGGAATATTCGGCAGTGCCGATTCAGGTGCCAACTGGACCCTCGTTGCCAATGGCCTTACCAATGCCAATGTCCAGACGATAATATTCGACCCCAGTGACACAACCAATAGCTCGCTCTTTGCCGGCACCTGGGGTGGCGGGGTCTTTAAAACCAGTAATTCGGGTAACGACTGGCAGAGTGCCAATCAGGGCTTGGGCAATACCTTTGTCCAAGCGGTTGTCACCGATCCCAGCGCACCTGCAACAGTTTATGCAGGTTCCATCGACGGAATTCACATAAGCACCGATGGCGGCGCAACCTGGTTATCAAGTTCAAGTGGGCTGGGTAATGGGGATGTGGAGGCGTTGTTGGTGAATCCCATGTCTCCCACCCAGCTTTATGCCGGCACCTGGGGCGGCGGCGTATACAAAAGCGTCGACGGCGGTGCAAGCTGGATGGCTGCCAATACCGGGATGTCTTCTGCTCTGGTTCATGCGGTGGCCATGGATGCGGCTAATCCGCAGGTTGTCTACGCAGGCACCAACAGTGGGATCTTCATCAGCAGCGGCGGGAGCGCCTGGAACCTGTGCAGCAATGGAATTCCTGCAGACACCGAGGTCTGGTCCGTGCTGACTGCAGCCAACTCTGTTGTCTATGCCGGGACAGGGACAGGCTTTTACCGGAGCAGCAATGGAGGGATTGAGTGGACTCAGAGCAATACGGGGCTAGCCCCCTGTGGTGTAGTCTACGGGCTGGCTGCCGATCCGACTGCTGACAGCACCCTTTATGCGGCCACCTGTGGCGGTGTATATAAAAGCACCGATGGCGGTGTCAACTGGACTTGGGCCAGTAGCGGCATTGGCGAGATTAACGTCTACAACCTGACATTTACCGGTACTGCTCCCGTCATAATTTACGCAGGTACAGACAGCGGCGTCTTTGTAAGCAGAGACGCCGCTGCAACATGGAACACCTTGAACACAGGGCTGACCAATGGGGACATCTATGCCGTTGCCGTTGCCGGGACATCTCCGGCCACCATATATGCGGGGACCTGGGGTGGCGGTGTCTTTTCCCTGACCAGCACCCAGGACATCTCCGTTTCTCCCCCCACCCTGGATCTGGCTACCGCGTGGCATCGGGAAACTCGGCTTCACAAACAGTGACTATCAGTAACGGCGGAGCATCTGACCTTGTTATTGGGTCCCTTGCCATCACAGGCGCTGGCGCCGCGGCATTCAGCGTCACTCCCGGTACCTGCTCCAGCCTCACCCCGACCATCCTCCCCGGCGGCAGTTGCACTCTAAATCTGGTTTTTGCGCCTCCTTCCGGTGGACCTTACGCAGCAAATCTGGAATTGGCATCCAATTCCGGGAATACGCCCGTTGTAAATGTCAGCCTCAATGGTATAGGAGTTTTTCCACTCTCCGTCTTTCTCGGCGGTACCGGTAGCGGAGGAGTATCTGTGTCAGCAGAACCTCCAGTTGATGCAGGCTTGGTTTGCAGCCCCGCTTCCATATACTGTGGTGCTTTTGAAAGAGGCAGCTCAATCATTTTAACTCCATCTGCCGACAGCACTTCCTACTTTTCCGGCTGGAGCGGCTGCCCCATGACCATGGGCGATTCCTGCTTTATAACAATGAACAATGCGGTTAACGCCACGGCAAATTTTGTCCGTTTGACGTCACTGCAGGCCATAATTGATGCTGCCCTTGGCGATGACATCATCAAGCTTCCCATCACAACATATGTGGAAAATGTGGTCATGAACCAGGTGGGAAAAAGCCTTACTTTGAGTGGCGGGTGGGCTGACTATTCATTTCTAAGCCAAACCGGATTCACTAACCTCCAGGGTTCGTTGACCATCGCCAATGGAACATTGATTCTGGAAAATTTCCAGATCATCTAGCTCTAGTGGCACAGCAACAAAAAAGGCCTGCTTTCCCGAAGGAAGCAGGCCCTGTCATTTTTGAAGCTTCAATTGCAACCGCAGCTACCACCACCGGCATCGCTGCCGCCGACCGACTGTTTTCTGCCGCACTTCTGGCACCGCCAGAAGAGGCACCTCAGCCGGGAAGCAGGATCATCTCAGCCTGGCATTCCGGACAGATCTTTTTCGACTCCATGGTCACCTCCACATTTTTATCTTAATGAGAAGGTAACGTTTTGCTGCCTGAAATGTCAAGAATGCAAGAATTATAATAATATGATTATGCGACTTTTAATTGCAGTTGCCCGACCCCGGGAATCTCTGCTTCGATACTGTCTCCCGACTTGATTGGTCCGACTCCGGCCGGGGTCCCGGTGAGAATGACGTCACCGGCCTCAAGGGTGAAAATGCCGGACATGTAGCTGATCATGGCTGCCACGGAATGGATCATCAGGGAAGTATTGCCGTCCTGCCTGAGCTGGCCGTTGACGGAGAGCCTGACCTGCAGATTCTGGGGATCGGCCACAGTTGCAGCCGCCACGAAGCCGGAAAGGGGACAGGCCGTGTCGAAGCCCTTGGCAATATCCCACGGCAGGCCTTTCTTTTTCAGTTCTGCCTGCACATCCCGCAGTCAGGTCGATGGCGACTCCATATCCGGCAATGTGCTCCAGTGCCTTTGCTGCAGGAATGTCTTTGCCCGGTTTCCCGATAAGTATGGCCAACTCCGCCTCATGGTGGCAATCGCTGGAATGGTTAGGGATAATGATCGGCTCACCCTGAAAAATGACGGAAGTGGCAGGCTTCGTGAAGATGACAGGTGCCTGTGGCGTCTCATTGCTCAATTCTTTGATATGATCCACGTAATTGCGGGCGATACACAGGATCTTGCCGATCTGGAATTCTTTGTCCGTGCCGCTTATGGTGATAGTCTTCATTGTCTACCTCACAAGAATAAAAGTTCCGACGGCTGACCCAGAGCACTCTTTATCGCGCTGGGCAGTGATTGGTCGTCATGGAAAGCCCACCTCCTAACAGAGGTTGCTGACGTTCCGTCCGCCTTCTGCCAGCCTGCATCCCTGCCAAGTGCCGCGCCTCTTGAGTTCGTTAACCACCGAGTACCACATCTGGTTGTTTTTCAGGTCCCAGGTGGGGGCAACGCGAATGGCCAGTGGGGCGGAGCCGTAGAGCCGCTGGATGGTAACGGACGGGGGAGTGAGTTCCAGGAAATCACAGAGATCTGCCACATACTGCTGGTGTGTCAGTGGAACAAAACGGCCGTCATAATACCACTCCGCCAGCCGGGTATCTTTCACGGCATGCAACTGGTGGATCTTCAGGGAGTTGACCGGCAGCGACGAGATCAGCTGTGCTGTCCTGATAAAGTCGGCGGGGGACTCGCCGGGGAAGCCGTGGATGAGGTGGGTGCAGATGTCCATGCCCCTGCCGGAAACTCTTTCCACGGCCTGCAAGTAGTCGGCAAGGGTATGTCCGCGATTGATCTGCGTCAGTATGCTGTCATCCATTGACTGCAGGCCCAGTTCCAGGCAGACATAGCTGGTTCGGGCCAGGTCGGTCAATAGATCGATAGCCGGATCACTGAGGGCATCGGGCCTGGTACCGATGGAAATGCCTACCACATCGGGATGGGCCAGGGCGCGGCTGTACAGGTCATGCAGTTTTTCCACAGGACCATAGGTATTGGTGAATTTCTGGAAGTAGATGATGAATTTTTCGCTGCCCAGTCTCTTTCTATGGTAGGCCATTCCCTCTGCCATCTGGATTTCAACAGGGATTGCCGCCACGGTCCCCCCGGGTGAAAAGGAGCTGTTGTCGCAGTATATGCAGCCGCCCGTGCCACGCACCCCATCCCGGTTGGGGCAGGTGAAACCGCCATCACGTTGACCTTGCTGATACGACAACCGAAACGCCGTCGCAGGTATGAGCCATAGGAATTTATATGCAGATCGGGATGTATGGAGGTGCTGATCATGTTTCTAGGTCGGATTCCGGAGCAGGAAGGAGAGATAGGAGGGTTCTGGCGGCCAGGCGTGGTTCCTCTGCCGACATGATGGCGGAAACAACACCGATACCGTGGGGGGCTGCGGCCATCACTTCCGCAACATTGTCAGCCTTGATACCGCCAAGGGCGAAAATCGGTATCTGTATGATATTGGTGGCTTCCTGCAGCCTTTTTAGACCCACGGGGTCACCGTAAAGGGCTTTTGAAGGGGTGTTGTAAATGGGGCCGAAGGTGATGAAATCGGCGCCTTTTTCCTGGGCGATGATGGCCTGTACCTGATTGTGGCAGGAGACGCCAATCAGTTTCTTTTCCCCGAGGACCATCCTGGCCCGGTAGATGGGCATGCTGTTGTATCCCAGATGAACTCCGTCCGCATCCACTGCCAGGGCAATGTCGATACGGTCATTGATGATGAGCTTGCGTTGTGGCGAGTCGTCAGCTTGCGCATCTCATAAGCAAGCTCATACAGTTCCTTGCTGGACAGATCCTTTTCCCGCAGCTGGATGGCACGGACGCCTCCCCGGAGTGCATCTTCAACCACGAATTCCAAGTTTCGGCCACCGGTCTGCTTGCGGTCTGTGATCAGATAGAGATCGAAATCTATCCAGGGAGAAGAGGATCTCACTCAATTATTCCTTCAATGGGGCTGGAGGCGGTCGCATAGAGTTTTTTCGGGATCCTGCCGGCCCTGTACGCGAGGCGTCCGGCGCGAACGGCAAGGTTCATGGCTTCAGCCATGGCGATGGGGTCTTTGGCTCCGGCAATGCCGGTGTTCATCAGAACGCCATCACAGCCCAACTCCATGGCAATGGCGGCATCGGAAGCGGTGCCTACACCTGCATCGACAATGACCGGCACTTTGACTGTCTCCATGATGATGCGGATATTATACGGGTTCCTGATGCCGAGGCCGCTGCCTATCGGCGCCCCCAGAGGCATGACCGCTGCACAGCCGATGTCTTCCAGCTTTTTGCAGAAGATGGGATCGTCGGTTGTGTAGGGGAGGACGGTGAATCCCTCCTTGATCAGGACTTTTGCTGCCTTGAGCAACTCTTCGTTGTCAGGAAAGAGGGTCTTCTCATCCCCCAGCACCTCAAGCTTGACGAAATCCGAGAGGCCGGCTTCCCGTGCCAGCCTGCAGGTGCGGATGGCATCTTCGGCGGTATAGCAGCCGGCGGTATTGGGCAACAGGGTATATTTGCCGGTATCGATGTGGTCCAGGAGCGATTCCTTGCTCCTGTCGGAGATATTCACCCGGCGCACGGCGACGGTGATGATCTCTGCGCCCGATACCTCGATGGCCTTGATCATCTGCTGGAAATCTGCGTATTTGCCGGTACCTACCATCAGGCGGGAATTGAACTCCCGGCCGGCTATTATCAGTTTATCGGAACTGGACATTGGTTTGTCTCCTGGGTGATTAGCAGGTTGTTGAAAAACTGTTGCGTGGCCGATCTGCTGTGTTATCGCTCGCTCAAAACCTTAACGTACAGTGGGTACGCTTCGGCTTTTCGCTCGCTTAAGCCTTGCATTTCGGCCTACTCTCGACGTTTTTCAACAACCTGTTAGGGAATGATTGCTGTTAACAGCCTCCGCCGACGAAATGAACAATCTCCATCTGGTCGCCGTCCTTCAGCATGGTTGTTCCATAGTCGGCTTTTGGCAGGATATCGAGGTTCAGTTCAACGGCGACCCGTTTCGGTCGATTTCTATCTTTTGCAGAAAGGAGAGGACGGACATCGCGTCGATGGCTGTTTTTTCTCCATTTACGATTATTTCCATGATGACTCCATCCGATTAAACCAGCTGAGAAGAAAACAATAAAAGCCGCTGATGCGGCTTGTGGTTGCGATGACGCCTGCGGTAAATTACAATGTTACCCAGTTGCTGTCAACTCTTTTCTTGGGGTAGAGTATTGTTTTTAAAGGGGTTTGCGACGATGAGGCTACTGTTGCAGCCGCTGTTTTCTGCCGGACTCGTCCAGGGCTTCAAGCTCCTTCCTGATCTCCTCATTGCAGAAGGTCCAGATGTGGTAGCTTTCCAGCCCTAAAACAGTGACCCCTGCGGCAAAGACTGCCCAGACATTGTCAGGCAGTACCCCCCCCAGGTTATAAAAAATATAAAAGGCGGAAAGATATCCCACATGAGCCATGCCGCTGTAACTTTGAGAGCCCCCCATCATCCGTGACAGAATGAGGATGATGGCGGAAAAGGCATAGAGCAGAAGTGCGGTACTGATCATGTTGGCCGATGGTGGTGTACCGAGAACGGTGCGCATCCCGGGTGGAAGAGAGGGGAGAAAGTCGAAATCCCTGATCGCCCCTATGCTGACGGCAGTGAACAGCGCCAAGGCGTAAAGCCCACGGCTGGACCTGGCTTTCAGTTGCCGGATCTTTTCCCTGCTTTCCCGGAAACCTGGCGGCTCAGGCAACGGCTCATCATTTGCCTGCATGTTCGAATGGGGAGCTTGCTTGCTCATGGCCGATGGTATCTCCCGGGCCTCTGCGGCAGTGAAAGCAGTTAGATCACTTCTTCAGCTTCCATGGCCGGCTTGTGATCGGTTTTGCGACTGCCCTTCAGTTTTCTCAGTTCCTCTTCAGCCAGTTTCAGTTGGGAAGCAATCGATCTGACATCACCGGCCAGATCGGTCAGTTCGCCGGAAATGCCTGAAAGATCATGAGAAAGACTACCACTGTTCACATTTGATGTAAATGTCCTGATTTGCCGAAGAGGCATGAAGACCTGTCGTCTCAGGAGGGCCGCGACTCCCCCGACCGATAACAGGAGGATCATGAAGCTGAAGACGATCATGCGGCTCTGCAGGACTGTCAAGGTGCTGTTCAGGTGCTCCGCCGAAAGGCCGATATCGAGGATTCCCAAAATCTTCTGGTCTGCGCTGTGGAAGTGGCACGAAGCCGTGTAGCAGGCAGGGTCATTGTAAAGGGGTGATGTTATGGCGATGATGTCCTTCCCTGCGGGTTTTGATAGCGCCTTGCCCGCTCCATCTGCTTGAGGGTTGACTTCGCTACCGGCCCGGCATGGCAGCCGATGCAACCCGCAGCCTTTTTGTCCACATAGGTGAAAACCTCACCGTGGTTGCCGGAGAACATGACCAGCCCCTTCTTGTTGAAGATGCGCACATGCTCCACTTCATCCTGACTGCTGACGTTGTCGATGATGTTTCTCAGGGTCTCCCGGTCCCCTTTCAACATGGCATAATGGGTCGATCTGGTGATGGTGTCGGCAAGCTTGGTTTCATAGGAGACGGCGTCGCTGATCATGTCTTCTTTAAGCGCAGAGAAGAGAAGGATGCAACAGACAACGACGAATCCCGTTATGGCCACTGCTACCGGCACGATGGCTCTGGCTGTCAGGCTCTTCAACATGATTGCACCTCCCCGGTCCTTCGATTTGTCCCGTGACTTTCAGGTGTTTAAGGGGCTTCTTTTGGGGGACAAGAGGCCCCTTCGGCATCACCTTATCCCTGTTAAACCTTATGGCAGCGATCGCAGTTTTCCTTTACCGTAAATGCGGTTTTACTGTCATGACATGCACCGCAGGATTTCCCTTTTTCCATTTCAGCCATGGTAACCGCTTTTTTGTGGCCGCGGTGGCTGTAGAGATGGGCATGGCAGTCCTTGCATCCATAGGCCTCCAGGTGGAATGCGTGGCTGAATTCCACATTGCCCGCCCCGGCTATTTTATAGCTTCGGTCTTTTACGGGATGGCAGCGGGTACACTTGCTCAGGGCAAAGCTCTTTTTCCCGTCATGACAAGCTCCGCACGACTTTCCTTTTTCCATTTCGGCCATATTCACTCTTTTGTTCGGCCCCGGTTTGAAGATCGTGTTGTGGCAGGAACTGCACTGCATTGTCTTCAAATGGGCCGAATGGCTGAAGGTGGTTGGCCCGGTTTCCTTCACGTTATAGGTTATCTGGCGCACCTTATGGCATGACGTGCATCCGGAAAGGGCAAAGGCCTTGGCTCCGTTGTGGCACATGCCGCATGATTTGCCTTTGTCCATGTCTGCATGGTATAGCGGACATTCTCTTTCAGATTGCTGTTGTGGCACGATTTGCAACCCACGTTGGCAGTTCTTGCATTTTTCTTTTTCAGGTGCGATGAGTGGCTGAAGACAACCTTGCCTGCCTTTTCCGTGTTGAAGGTTTTGTCTTTGAGTTCCATGGAGTAGGCCAGGGTGAAGCTGCCAAAGAGCATCGCCAGAATGTATGTTGTCCATCGGACTCTCATGACTGTCTCCTGTTACCTGGATTTAAATATGTGCCTCAACTGTTCCAATTACTGGAATGAAGCCTCTTCCTTCGTCTTATAGCTGGCGCCCACAGCAAGTCTTTCCTCACTCGCGTAAGCTTTGGCGACTCTGACCTTTTCCGTTGCCGGTTCCAGCGCGTCAGCGGTTTTCCATGCATAGAGGATGGGCAGCGATAGAGAATGAAACGGTATACGACGATATATATGGCGAATATGGTTACCGAGATTATCGCTTCACGCCAATGGGGAATTTCCCGCTCGGCAAGTTTCCAGTTGAAGGCGATCATGGCGGTGTTGATCCTGTTCAGAACGACGCCGAAGACGGTCAGGACGGCACTGAAACGGACGACACCGACGAGGCGGTTCTTGATGGCGTATGCAAACAGCACAAGCGGGGCGATGACGCCGATAAAGATCTCCAACATGAACCATTGGCCCCATCCGGTTGCCAGGTATTCCCACTCATTATCGTGGGCAATGCCGATCAACTTGATGGTCAAATAGGTTGCAAGCCCCATGCTGGCCCCTTTGGCCAGAGCGATGGTCAGTTTGTCCAGGTTTTCCTTGAAACGGTCGTCACAACGCCAGGCCATGGTCTTGCTGACAATGGTGCTGACGGCGATAACCATGCAAAGTCCACCCGGCAGATGAAACGAAAAAGTGCAACCATTGAAACGATGCCGAATACCAGAGAGGGTGTACCTTGCCCGGCGCATAGGTGAAGAGTGCCCCAAGGCGCCCTGGTGCAAGGTAGAGAGGATGATTCCGGCCACTGTCAGGCCGAGGGTTATTTTTCGCACTCCCCGTTTGCCGACCGGAAAGCCGATCCACTCGAAAAATGATGCCGAGACCTCCGCGACCTGCACGGAAAGATAGGTAGCCACATGCCAGGCGACCAGGAACAGTACTGCAGCAGGCCCAAAGGATACGACCATCGGGTACGGCAGGCGCCAGGGTTGCCCCAGGTCCACCAGCAGATAGACGACGGCAAAAAAGTAACCCAAGAGGCCATTCAGGAGGCCAAGGCGCTCTATGGCTCAAAATCGTGCCGGCCGAAGATCTCGACGGTGGTGCCCAGTTGAAAACCGGAGGATGATAGGGGGACCATGGCGAAGAGACCAAATCCGAGAAATAAGCCCCATGGATAATCATTGGAGCTGTGGGTGACCCAGCTGAGACCGAAAATGAAACGGCCGAGAATGATGGGAATGCCCACGGCGAATATGGCCGCCAAAATCCAGTTGAATGGGTTGCGCAGGGCCTGGGCCACATATTGCTGTGGGGTGAGGCCGAGAAGCAGTTTTTCCATCAGCGTCCATTTTTTCTCGTCCTGCCGGTAATGGGAATCGACTATATCTATTCCTTCCTTTTTATATCTTTTCATTGTCGGAATCCTCCTGCGCTGATTTTGGATGATCGTGCCCGTGCTCTTCTTCATGCTCCTTTTTGCGGGTGGACAGCAGGTGGAAGCCGGTGAAAAGCGCCGGCCAGATTGCCAGTACCATGGGTACCGTGCCGAGGAATTCCTTGACGTTGGAAATAATCGGTTCATTGCCCAGCGTCGTATCAAATCCTACCTTGTCGAAGGGAACACCGGAGAGATAGAGCCAGCCGGTTCCTCCCAGCTCCTTTTCGCCATAGATGTGATCAACATATTTATCCGGAGTCTCTCGAATGCGCTCATGGCCCATTTTGATCAGATCTTTCCTGTAGCCGAAGGTCAGGACCTCCTGTGGGCACACTTCGACACAGGCTGGTGGTTTTCCGTATTTGACCCGCGTGTCGTAGCAGAAAATGCATTTTTTGACCACGGGGTTGGTGGCGCTGGAATAGCTGTAACCGGGAACATTGAACGGGCAGGCGATCATGCAGTTACGGCAGCCCACGCAGACCTTCGGGTTGTAGATAACAGCCCCTTCCCTGGTTTTCGTATAGGCATTGACGAAACACGAGGTAAGGCAGGCAGGCTCGTTGCAATGATTGCACTGGATCTTGCGGTATACCGGGCCGCCCTGGTTTTCATAACGATTGACAACGGTGTATGCTTCCTCTGTCGGCCGTCTTTTTTCTTCGAATACCGACTGATCGTCAAAGGGGATCTTCGGTTCGGGCAGTTTCTGTTCCTTGTTGCAGGCCGCTTCACAACTGCGGCAGCCGATGCAGCGCGTCAGGTCAACCAGGACCCCCATTCCTTCTGAATAACCTTCAAAAGAACCACTCCCCCAAGCTTTCTTTGCAGGCAGGCCAAGGAGGATGCTGCTCCGCACAGCATGCAACCTTTCAGGAAATCTCTCCTCTTCATAATTGTCTCCTTGAAATACGAAGATTTATTTTAGGCAAAGCTTTAATGCTCCTTGGCAACTTTTCCAGTCTTCTTGGGTGCGAAGCTCCCGGAGTTATAGAGAGCTTCCCCGGTCCTGTTCATCCGGTGGCAGTCCCGGCAACCTGTCGGTCCGCCCATTTTTTCATGGCATCCCATGCAGTTCAGGTGATAGGCCCCTTTCAGTCCGGGCTTGTCCTGGTGATACAGTTTAAGGTTTGCCCGTTTCTCCTTCAGGGCTTCTGCGAGAAGGGCTGTGCGGAATGGCAGCCCCGACAGGCTACCACCTTGGTTCCGCTGCTGTTCTGGTGGCATCTGACACAGTTGGCGTCTTCCACCAGATTGCCGGTGGTGTGGTGATGGCATCCAGCGCAGTCCTTAAGCAGCCGGATATGCTCGGCATGATTGAATTCAACACCGTCATAATTTTTCACCAGCGAGTTGAGGGATATCCTGTCGGGTAAATCGGCTCCCTGGCATATGTAAGGGATCGCCCCCAGCGCAACCATGAAAATGAATGTTTTTATACTCTTTAGTCCTGTGTACATGTGGGGTTCTCCTTTGGATTGAGATTGCAATTCTTTCCGTGACCCGAGCTTTACCCGTGCCTATCCCCGTCTTTGTGGATGTAGCGATAGAAAATGGGGAACCCGACAAAGAATGCAATGCAGATCAGGTATTCGACCCCCTTTATGTACTGGTAGAAATCCACCAGGGTAAACACTTCCTTGATTTCTCCCATTGATGACAAGGCTTGATCGAGCATGGAATTTCCTCCTTTTCGCCATTTAGTTTAATGGTCAATGTCTGATTTCAACCTTCGCTTCTTTCTCTTTCCCCTTGCCGGCCACCAGTTCCTTGACTATTCCCCATAGGGTAAGGATGGCTGGAATCATCTGGATGACCACCACCAGGCGCAGAAGCGAGAAAGGCCAGAACCAGAAGGCCGCTGCTGTAAACACGTGTGGTGGTGGCTGCAAAAGCCTGGGGCACTGCGAGCATCCAGAGGGTAATGGTTATGATCATTGTTTGTAGTGTTCTCATGACTGTCTCCTTTATGCTTTGTATTAGCTCTGGGGCTTATGGTTCTTGCTCCCCTGCAGGTTCTCGAAGGCACATTCCACTGCCTGGCGTATCTCTTCCCGATCTTCGGGTTTTACCGGCTTCAGTGCGTGGTAAAAAATGCCTTCCTTGCGCAGTTTGCGCATGAGTGGCAGAGAGACTTCATTGGAGACCAGAATTATCGTCAGGTTCTGATCGCATTTCTTCAGAATAGGCACCAGGTCCGTTGCCGTCAGTTCGTCGAATTCGCTGCTGAGCAGTACCACCTGGGCCGTCTTCTTCAGGATGCCGTAAAGCACATTGGCTGCGGAATTGGTGACCATGACGTTGTATCCTGCTTCGATGAAGAGATCTGCCATGGATTTCCGGCTATCCAGATCTTCGTCTGCTATGAGAAGTCCTTGCATATCTCAACCTCTCCCCTTTTGGTTTCGCAGCTAGCTTCAGGATGTTTTGTCCGATTTCTTCGCCAAAACTCGTTCTTTAGGTGCGACGAAAATTCCTTTCAGCATGGAAAAAACAGCATGATGCCGGGGATCGCCTGAAAGACGATGATCAACGCCCCGAAGCCAAGAAACAGGTACAACAGCAGGCTTGGTTCTGTTTTTTCCGCTCCGTTAGCAGCAAATGCTGTTGAAATGCTGCCCATGAACGCCAGTAATGCGTTTTTAATCGTGCTTTTCATGACATCCTCCTTTATTGCCTCCGCAGTAAGCTTCCTTGCACATGCATACTGCATTGGTTGTGCCTGATTAATAAATTTCAAGTTTTATCTTATAACGCTTTGAAATTACAGAGTTTTTGTGCGGTTGGTGGCAGGTGTAAGACTTTGTCAGGCATACCAGGTGTATAGTAAATTTATACGCACGAACTGTCTTGAAACTGTGACCACGGCTGGTGATTCGTCCGTCATTCACGCTATATAAGGGTTTGAGAGACCAGAACCGTGTCTGTATGAAAAAAAAATACAGGTGTATCTTTTGGTTATGAAATTTTTAATTTTTAAAATTAAATATTCTGCCGGCGCCTGCTTGACTTATGGTTTTTCATCATTATAGTTAGGGCAGGCTGGTGTCCCGGCCCACGGGATGCAGTAGGGCAAGGGTTCAGATGATGAATTGAAGGGACGTGGCATGGCAGGAAGACGCATAATGGTTGTTGATGATGAGGCTATCATCAGGGAAGGGATGAACCGTATTCTCAGTGGCAGCGACTTTTTCGTTGAAACGTATGCCAACGGTTACCTTGCCCTGGAAAAGTTGCAGGAATCTTCCTTCGATCTGCTCATAACCGACCTTAAAATGCCGGGGATGGGGGGGATGGAGGTGCTGAAAAGTATCAGAGTGCTGCAGCCGGAAATGCCGGTCATCATCATAACCGGTTATTCTTCGGTGGATACCGCTGTTGAAGCCTTGAAAAGCGGCGCTGTGGACTATGTATCCAAGCCGTTCACCCCCGACGAGATCATTGCCAAGGTGAACAATGCCCTGGAAAAAAAAGCGGTCCTGGTGGATGACATCTATCTGCGCAAGGAACTCCGCGACAATCATGGCTTTGACCGTTTTATCGGTGCCAGCGCGGAGATGCAGAAGGTCTACCGCCGCATCATGCAGGTAGCCCCCACTGACAGCAGTGTGCTAATAACAGGGGAGAGCGGAACCGGGAAAGAGCTGGTGGCCTCTGCCATCCATAAAAACAGCCAGAGAAGAGATCAGGCTTTTGTCGCGGTTGACTGTACCTCTCTGGCGGAAAACCTTCTGGAGTCCGAGCTGTTCGGCCATGTGAGGGGTTCTTTTACCGGTGCTGTCCAGACAAAGACAGGGCTTTTCAAGGTTGCCGATGGTGGCACCCTTTTCCTTGACGAAGTGGCAAACATCAGCCTCACTACCCAGGCAAAGCTGTTGCGTGTCCTCCAGGAGCGGGAAGTTACGCCCATCGGCGGCACGCAGCCGGTACCCATCAATATCCGTCTCATCACCGCCACCAACAGGAATTTGAAAACGATGGTGGCTGAAGGCAGTTTCAGGGAGGACCTGTTCTTCCGGCTGAATATTATTCCCGTCGATCTTCCCCCCTTGCGTGAGCGGAATGGAGATTTGCCCCTTCTGATAGCCCATTTTCTGAAGAAATTCGCCGATGAAATGGGCAAAGAAGTCAGAGGGCTTGCCCCCGATGCTCTCGCTTTGCTGGAAGGGTATCCCTTTTCCGGCAATGTGCGCGAGCTGGAAAATATAATCGAGCGGGCTGTGGTGCTGGTGGAGGGTGGTCTGATCAAGAAGGAAAACCTTGAGCTGACCCTGCCGGAGGAACCTGAGATTACTGGTGTGTGCTGTTTCATCCCTCAGAGCGTCGATGAATTGAAGGAACGAAAACGACATCTGCGTGAGCTTGCCGTTGAGCCCATAGAGAAGGCTTTTGCGTTAAATGCCTTGAAAAATAATAACTGGAATGTGACGAAGGCCGCTGAACAGACTGGCATGCTTCGGCCAAATTTTCAGGCACTGATGAAGAAGCTGGGAATTTCCATCAGGGGGCAGTGGGACAACTGAACCTTTTGGCATCTGCGTCAGGTCGTAACTTGAAAGATGCTGTCCGTTTTGCCATACATCTCCCCGCCACAGCCGACCTCTGTTTTATCTTCCCCATTTATGGGCAGTTCGATGGTAAAGGTCGTTCCTATCCCCACCACACTCTGCACGCAAATGTTGCCGCGATGATTGTGAATGATGCCGTAGGATACCGAGAGGCCGAGCCCCGTCCCCCTGTTTTCTTTCGTACTGAAAAATGGATCGAAGATTTTCGGCAGGTTTTCTTCAGGAATGCCGCAGCCGGTATCGGATATGGCTATAAATTCACTCAGGCCATCTTCGGTAATGCCGGTCCTTATATTAAGGCTCCCTCCACTAGCCATTGACTGTCCCGCATTGAGCAGCATGTTGATGAAAACCTGCTCGAACTGATTGGGGTCCAGCATGATGTCCGGCATACCGAAGGTATAGTCCTTTATTAGGGCTATATTCTGAAAAAGTATCTGGTGTTCCACCAGTGAGAGGGCCAGGTCCAATATGTCATTGATGGATGACAGCTTTTTCTGGGGCAGAGATTCCCGTGCAAAGTCGAGAAGCCCCTTAACTATTTTGCTGCACCGTTCCGTTTCCTGGACGATGGTTTTCAGGTCATCTTTGAGCGCCGGATCCAGCTTTGGATTATCATTGACAAGGGAAGAAAAGACCAGAATGCCGGTAAGGGGATTGTTTATTTCATGGGCGATCCCGGCAACCAATTCGCCGATGGAAGCGAGCTTTTCCGACCGGATCAACTGGGCCTGGATTGCTGTGATCTCTTTGGTACGTTCTTCAACCTTTGTCTCAAGGTTCTTGGCCCAGTCTTCCAGCTCATCCCTGGCTTGCTTCAGTTTCAGGGTCATCCTGTTGAAGCTGTCAGCCAGATCACCCAGCTCATCGCCGGAGCAAGGGATACGGTCCCGTCCATTTCCCCCCTTGCCAGCTTTTCAGTGTGTCTCACCAGTTGTTGTACCGGCTGATTGACCAGCTGTTGGATGAAAATGGTCAGAAACAGGGAAATGAGCCCCATGAGAAGGAGCGTTATGGCGATAGTGGTGCCGCGGTAAGTGGCAAGCTGCTCATTCATGTGGTCCAGTGGAATGGTCACATCCAGCACACCGAGCACCTTTATATCGGCTGGATGAAAATGGCAGGAAGCAGTATGGCACTTTTCGTCATTGTAGATGGCCTTGGCCAGGCCGAGAAGCTGCTTGCCGTCGTGTCTGGTAAACTGTCTGCTCCTGTTCATGGAAGATGCATGAATGGCGGGGTTGCCGGTTACATGGCACATGTTGCATGCCTCGTCCTTTTTGTCCAGCAGGGTGCCGATTTCTTGAGGCTGGGTAGAGCAAATGATAGTTCCCGTCTTATCCATCAGCCTGATGTTGCCGATACCCTTTTCCTTGCCGATCTCTTCAATGATCTCTTGGGTGCGACCCCGGTCATCGTAGAGCATCTGGTGCTGGGTGGCCCTGATTACCGTGTCTCCAAGCTTGTCTGCATAAGTTACAGCTTCTTCCAAAAGCAGTTTTTTCAGGCTCTCAAGGTTTATATAGGCAAAGAGCGCCATGAAAATCAGCAGGACAAGGTTTATCCAGATGGCAAGTTTTGGCAGCAGGCGCAGACTCAAAGCTTGGCTCCACGGAGCTGAAAGTTATCAGCCTCGAATGATGTAGACGGAACACTTGGCAAATTTTGCCACCTTATGGGAAACGCTCCCCAGCAGTTTCCTCTTGATAAAACCCTTTCCCGAGCTGCCGATAACTATGACATCTATCTCTTCAGTTTCCGCGAATTTCAGCAACTCCTCGGCGGGATCGCCGTAAACAACCTTTATTTCCAGCGGAATGCCGGCTTCCCTGGCGTCTTTTTCAATCACATAGAGCACACGTTCCCTTAACTGCACCCACTCATCGGACTCGGTAATGGGAGCCGCCGGGACAAAGTCGGTAAATGTATTCCGGGGGGCATTGGGCAGAACCAACATGGCGTAGATTTTGCTTTTGAACTGGCTGGGGTTTCCGGCTGCCATGCGCACTGCTTCTTCGGCAGCCTTGTCGGAAAGTGGTGAGCCATCTATGGCCACAAGAATTTTTTTTTTCTGAGATTGAGCATCTGGCTAACACCTCCGCAAATTATAACAGAAGAAAAGATAAAACGATTCCGGTTGCATGAGATTTAATTGATTTAGCATTAATGCCAACTAGAAAACAACAAATCTTTGTGAAAATTATAATTTTTCTTCCTTGACAAGTATAAAACACTATTCTATATTCTCAAAAATAATAATCGTAGCGAATGTAAATTTTCAAAACAATTGAATATTTTTCCTGGAATGTAAATATTCATGCTGATGTTGTAGTTGGGGCTTGCCGGACCTGAGTCGGCACAGACGTATAAATTACCATTGACATCTTTAATAAAAAAGCATATGAAATCCTGTTGAATCTAACAGGAACAGGTGTTACCAATGGCGAAAAAAGAGAAATCGGAATACATCATACAGGCAGTTTCCCACGCACTCGATCTTCTTGAGCAGTTCCATGACGACGTGGATGAATTGGGTGTAACTGAGCTGAGCAAACGACTTAAGCTGCATAAAAACAATGTTTTTCGGCTTCTTGCCACTCTTGAATCCAGAAATTACATCGAGCAGAACAAAGTTACCGAGAACTACCGACTTGGGTTGAAGACTCTGGAACTGGGGCAGACATTTATCAAGCAGATGGGGCTTCTACGTCAGTCGCGACCGGTTCTCGAGTCCTTGGTACACGACTGCAATGAAACCACCTACGTGGCAATCCTGAAGGAATTCCACATCATTTATCTGGACGTCGTGGAAACCGATCTTACGGTAAGGGTTGTGCCTCGTGTCGGTGCAAGACTGCCTGCCTACTGCACTGCCGCCGGCAAAGTACAGATTGCCTACATGACCGACGAGGAGCTTGCCAACTTCCTGCCCAAGGAAATGAAACGCTTCACTCCCAATACCATAATCGACAGGGAAGAATTGAAAAAGCACCTGGCGCTGGTGGCCACGCAAGGATATGCCATCGATAACGAAGAGCTGGATGTGGGGGTAAAGTGCGTTGGAGCGCCTATTCGTGATTATACTCGCCGCATTATAGGTGCAGTAAGCATTTCAGGGCCATCAATGCGCTTTACCGATGAGCGGCTGGAAAAAGAGCTTATTCCCATGGTCATACAAGCCTCCGAAGAGATATCTTCAAAGCTTGGCTACCATAAGTAAATAAAAGAACCTTTTTACATAATAAAAAGGCCCACATCTGCAGATGACCTATAATCGGCGCAGATGTGGGCTTTTTGATTTTTAATTCTTTACTATTGCTGTTTTTGCAGAACTTCCCTTTCCCACAGCTCCCTCACCAGGGTTGCCAGTTCCTCCTTGCTTCCCCGGTTGTCGATCACCACTGATCCATGAAGCTTCTTAACCTCCATTGGCATCTGGGCGGCTATTTTCTGCTGAGCCTCCTCCATGGTCACTTGGTCCCGTGCCATCACCCGTTTCAGCTGCGTTTCCCTGTCCACGTAAACTACCCATATTTCGTCGACTCTTGAGGTGGCTCCCGCTTCTATGAGCAGGGGTGCCATATAAATGACAACCCTGGCGCCTGTTTGCTTCAATTGCAGTAATTCTTCTTCTGCCCGCCTGCGTATGGCGGGATGGGTAATGGCTTCCAGTCTAAGCCTGGCGGCAGGATCAGCAAAGATAACTTTGCCCAGGGCAGTGCGGTTGATGGTAAGGTCGTTGTTGAGGATGCTTGTGCCGAACTCGGATACAATGGCATTATAGGCGGATTCGCCAGGGATCATAACCTGGCGCGATAGTTGGTCCGCATCAATGACCGGGATTCCCATATCTTTGAGTAGCTCGGCTACTGTGCTCTTTCCCGAGGCTATTCCCCCCGTGAGCCCGATTATACGCACTGACTTCTCCCGATATACCCCATAATTGCAGTTTTCCCTGACGGCTGAATTCAGTAGACAATGCCGTCTTCACCTCTGCTGAAAGTTTTTGATTGCAGATCGTCCTCAATCGTCAGCATTTTATCGCCGACCATGATCTGCACGCCGAAGTAGACACTGCTATCTACCTCAACTTTGGCGTTATTGACCAGCTCCAGTCGTTTCTGCAGCCTTTTTTTCTGTCTGTTCAACTCGGCAATCTCGGACTGCAGCAAGCTGTGTACCTTCTCCTTGAGCGCTGCCATGCCCGGATCTACTTTAGTCGCATTCTCACGAATATATGTCAGTGTCTTATCAATCTCTTCCTGGCGCTTTTCCTTGTCCGCCAGTTGCTGTTTTACTGCTGAAAGCTTTTCGTTGATGGCTGGGTCCACACCCACTTCAATCCTGGTGGGAACGTTGGCGGGGGACCCGGCGATGATGGCATGGACAAGGGTGGCTGCCCGGCAGACGCCTCCTATGATATGTCCCTTCCGCATTCCTTTTTCACCAACAGTTATTGAATTTCCGGCGGTGATGTCGCTTTTCATGGCAACCTCGCGGATCATAACGTCCAGGCCGGCATGGATCAAGGCATGTTCCGCAAATTGAGCTGAAATCGAGCCCTGAGCACGGATGTGAGCGATATCCGTATTCAGTTCCCCCCTGTCATTTCTTACCTCTTTCTGGCCTATTATGCCCCCTTTTATCTCGATGTTTCCTCCAGCCTCGACCTTTGCCGACTCCACCACGCCACCGATGATGATATCCCCTGTGGCGGTCACTTCCATGCCGGCTTTTACGTCGCCGGAAATATCGATGGCACCGGTAAAATGCAGGTTGCCCGAGGACAGGTCTACTGTTTTGACCTTGAGCACAGGTTCGACGATGATACCACGATCTATCAGGACCGGCAGCCCTGAAATGGCAGCCAGGAGGAGATCGCTGTCATCGGGGGCAGGCGCCGTGCCGCTGAGGTTTGGCGCAAAGGCTATGTCGACGCCGTCGCTAGCGGGCAGTAGTGCCCCCTGAAGATTTTCACCGGGAACTCCTTTTGTCGGTGAAGTCCGCCGCAGCAACGGATCTCCAGGTTTGACACTTATGATGCCGCCCATATTGCGGTAATCCACATTGCCCTCTTCGTCCGCCAATGGACACCGCTCCCTCATCTCAGGAATGAGGCTGATAAACTGTGAATCCTCTCCCGGTTGTGGTGGACGGCCTGCCGCAACCATTCTCTTGATAACTTCACCCTCATGGACGGCTTTTTCTATCTCGTCATGGAGGATGCCGGTGATCACTCCCGCTCCAGTGAGGGCCTGGACGACCTCATCCGAAGTGACCGACGTGCCCCCTTCGCCCGGTGTAATGGTGACATAAGCCGACATCATATCCGGGTCAACAAACACTGTGATTGCACTGCCCCGGGCTTTTCCAAGCGATCCTGCTGTTTCTTTTTCATCCGTCATCGCAGCTGCCCCTGTTCCAGTCGGTTTTTCTTTATGTATATGAGAAATATCGGCACGGAGTGGCATTTTCTTAAATCTTTGCAGTCAATCAGAGCACAGATTTCCCCTCGGCTAAGAGCACTTTACGTGTCCCATCTGGCAGAATTGCAGTCAGAGTTGGTTGATAAAAGACATAATCCTCATGAAAAGGGGTACTTACGGTGCCGCCGAAACCGGAATTGTCACCAAGGGCGATGTGAATGGTGCCCAGTATTTTCTCCGCTTCCAAAATGTTATCCGGTCGTTTGGCCCTGTCATTGGTGCCGATTCCCAGTTCGGCAATGTTGCGATTATTGACGCTTTCGGCGAATTTCTTCTCCAGTTGTTTCCGGTGCGCATCTTCGCCCTCAATATCCACCACCTTCCCCCCCTTTACTGTCAGGACAAGGGGGGTGTCAAGTTTACGCGTCGGCGCATATTCAAGAACCATCTGCCCCTCCGACATGCCTTCCACCGGTGCCAGATAAACCTCCCCGGCCGGCAGGTTGCCGAAACTTCCCGGAGTCGTCAAAAGTCCGTCGTCTCCCTCAGCCGTCCGTCCTTCTTTTCCCATCAGCATTCTGGTGCCGTTCGGTGTCGTAACCTCAAGGGTCGAAGCGAGATTGACTGCTGTGGCAAGTCGCCTGGTCCTCTCGGCGAGTGCAGGCCAGTCAACCTGCATTGATGTAAGGAACATCTCGGGATCGAAGTGGGGGAGGCTGGCAAATCTGGCGCCGGCAGCAGTGGCTAACGAGCGGAAACGGGTGTGACTGGTTGAATTGTTGGCCAGGGCGATGATTATTTCTGTGACGGCATCTTTCCCGGCGATAACGGTCTGTTTTGCCAGGTCCAGATCTTCAACTGAGGCTGTCTTGGATAAAAGTCTCTGCAGTATGCCTGCTACGGCTAACCTGTCGACGGTGTTGTCCCCCAGTGCAGCTCGCCAGACTTCTTGTGGGGGCTCGGCACCAGAGGCAACAGTTGCCGGAAAGGAGACGAAGGTTGTGTTGCCGTAGGTTTTATTTGCGAAGGCGGCAGCTGCGGCAGCCGTTTCGAGAAGACGCTTGCGGCGGTTTGCATCGTCTGCGGATGGCTGTTCTTCGGGCCTGATCATGTCGCTGAAGACAAGGATCCTTTCACCTGCTTTGATGCCCATATTTATGGTGAAAAGCGATGCGAAGGCTGCAGTATACATGACCGGTTCTCCCTTCCAGCTTCATTTGTGCAAAAAAGTGCTGCTGCTAACTATATAACAGAGCCTCTTTCGGCTGGCAACCATTTGCAGAACCTGCCTAAAGCTGTGATTTTTCCCTTGATTACCCAGCCTTGTTGTGCTAATTATCTGCATACTGTATACAATGATTGGTTGTATATTTATTTAGTAAATACAGATAGATAAATGCTTTACCAGGTATAATTTAACGGGTTTTTGTGGAGGCTGATGTGGCACAGGTGGTTTTTTCCAGCTGGGGTAGAAATATTATTGATAATCGCAGCGGAGGCGAGGCTAAGGATGCCCAGTTCCGGTTGCCGGTCACCTATGACGGGGAGCGTCCGCTGGCTGCATTCATGGGCTGGGATGGTCTCATGGTTTTCGATAGGAATGTGGATGTACCAGCATGGCAGCTGAATATATGCGGCGCGTACAGACTCTTTACTGTTGCGGTAAGTGCACCCCCGGCAAAAAGGGTACCAAGGTGCTTATGGATACCCTGGCTGCCATTCTCGGCGGAAATGCAACCGAGGCGGACCTGGACACCATAGAAGATCTGACGAAGCTCCTGGAAAACTGCAAGTGTACACTTTGCCAGAGCTCCACAGTGCCGGTCCTCGACGCGGTAAAAAACTTCCGCAATGATTTCCTTGCCTATATCAATGGCGGCAGGAAAACTTCCGGCGAGTTCCGTTATATTGAGAAATACACGGCACCCTGTCAGGATAAGTGTCCTGCCCATATCGACATTCCCGCCTATATTGAGGCGATCAAGGAATATTATTTCGATCATTCCCTTGGCGCTATCCGTGACAGCATGCCGCTCCCCTCGGTCTGTGGCCGTGTCTGCCCCCACCCCTGCGAGACAGCATGCCGGCGTAAGAACGTGATGAACCGATCAGCATCATGGTGCTGAAGAGAACGGCCTCGGATTACGAGTGGAAACACAAGTTCGAGCCCCCCATGCAGCCAAAACCGCGCAAGGGGAAAACCATCGCCGTCGTCGGCGCAGGCCCTGCCGGTCTGGCCGCCGCATATTACCTGGCCTTGGAAGGTTATCCCGTAACCATTTATGAAGCGCTTCCCGAAGGTTTCGGCGGCGGGATGGTTGCCGTCGGCATCCCTCCGTATCGGCAGCCGCGCCATCTGTTGCAGCGGGACATCGACATCATCTCCTCCATGGGAGTTGAGATGATATACAATACCCGCATCGGTAAGGATATTTCTCTTGAGGACCTGAAGAAGAAATACGATGCCGTCTTCCTGGCTCCCGGCGCATCGCTCCAAGCCGATGGGAGTGGAAGGCGAAGACAAAGGATACAAGGGCTTCCTTAAAGGCGGAATCGATTTTCTCCGCGAGGCATACATGGGTAAGCCTACCGGTATGGGGAAAAAGGTGGTTGTTGTCGGCGGCGGTAACACTGCCATCGACTGCGTCCGTGTCGCCCTCCGCGAAGGTGCCGAAGTATCGACGCTCCTTTATCGTCGTTCCCGTAAAGAAATGCCTGCCGACGTTTGGGAGGTGGACGGCGCCGACGAAGAAGGGGTCAAATTCGAATTCCAGGTTCTTCCCACCAGGATTATCGTTGACGGTAATGACCAGATAACCGGTGTCGAATGTGTACGTATGGCCCTTGGCGAGCCGGACGCCTCCGGGCGCCGCCGTCCGGAACCCATGGCAGGCAGTGAGTTTGTCGTCGAATGCGACACGGTCATTCCGGCCATCGGCCAGGATCCCGATCTCAGCTTCATCCCGGCAGACATGGGGATCGACATTACCAAGTGGAACACCATCGTTACCAAGTATGTCCCTTACAAAGATGCGGCCGGCAAGGATCTGAAAGACGGCATGGGCAACTACCAGTCAAGGACCCTGATCACCGACTGTAACGGCATCTTTGCCGGTGGTGATGCCGAAATTGGACCGCTTACTGTCGTCGCCTGTATCGGCAGCGGCCATCGTGCGGCCAAGGTTATGCAGCGCTGGCTGGAGGAAGGAAAGGCGTACCTGACCGATGACGAGTACATGGAAGACATTCTCAACTACATGGGCGTCTACGACAAAAATGAAAATGTTTCCTGTCTTGATTCTGCGGCCAGGGCTCACCAGGGTGAGGTTCACGGCAAGGAGCGCGCCAGCTACAAGAACTATTGTGAGGTGGAGCTCGGCTTCACAGACAGTCAGGCGGTGAAGGAGGCGCAGAGGTGTCTGCGGTGCTACCGCGTCGCCATGGTCGCCGTGTAATCGCCCATGAAAAACACCCATCTGCGGCGTTGCTTCGTCACTGCGCTGCTCACATACTGATGTATGCTCCGCTGCTCGCTCCTCGGCGCCTTGCACCTGGGCATTTTTGATGGGGCGATAAAAAGATTGCTATAAACAAAGACCTGAAAAAAATCTGAGGTAAAGATAACATGGTTAACCTGATAATCGACGGCAAGAATGTAACGGTGGCCAAGGGGGCAACGATCCTTGAAGCTGCGGCGACAGTGGGCATCAAGATACCGACCCTCTGCTGGCTGCAGAAGGTTTCTCCTACCGGCGCCTGCCGCGTCTGTGCGGTTGAGGTCGAAGGGGTCGAGCGGACCATGACGGCCTGCAACACGCCCGTCAAGGAAGGCATAAACGTCACCACCCAGTCCGAGAGGCTTTCTGCCATCCGCCGTAAGGTCATGGAGCTGATGCTGGTTAATCATCCGCTGGATTGCCCCGTCTGCGATGCCGGAGGGGAATGTGACCTTCAGGATGCCTGCTATGGACTGGATGTGGCGAAGCAGGAATATTCCGCCCTACTGGAAAGACGCAAGATCCGTTACGACTGGCCGTTGATCGAGAGCGACCCCAATCGTTGCATCCTCTGCGAAAAATGCGTCAAGGTCGATCATGAGATTGTCGGCTGTGATGCCATTGCCGTTGTCAATCGCGGTGAAGCGACCATTATCGATACCGTGGACGGCAAGCCGCTCAACTGTGAATTCTGCGGTAACTGCGTTGCCGCCTGTCCTACCGGCGCCCTTATCAGCAAGCCATTCAAATTCAGAGGCCGCCCCTGGTCATTCAACGTGACCAAGAGCGTCTGTGCCTTCTGCAGCAATGGCTGCCAGATCGAATACCACTCCAGGAACGGTCGCGTTGCCCGCGTTACCAGCGACGACAGCACCTTTAACAATGGAAATCTCTGCATCAACGGCCGTTTCGGTTACAGCTACCTCAATTCCGCCGATCGTTTGACCGTCCCACTGGTGGCAGAGGGAGGAAGACAGGTCGCTGCCGACTGGAATCGAGCCATGGCTGTCGCTGCCGAAAAGCTGCAGGCGATAATCAAGACTTCGGGCGCCGATGCGGTTGCAGGCATCGCTTCGCCCCGTGTCACAAATGAAGAAAACTTCCTTTTCCAGAAATTCATGCGCACTGCAGTCGGTACCAGCAATATCGATTCCGAGGCGAGGTTCGGCTATGCTGCGGCTCAGAGCGTGCTCAGGGAAAAACTGGGGCTGACGGGCGCCAGCGCAACCATCGACAAGATCGATAATGCCGGCGCAGTCCTGGTCTTCGGGAGCGATCTCAATGCTGAGGCAACCGGTGCCGAATACCGGGTCATCAAGGCTGCTTTTAAAAACGACGCCAAATTGGTGGTCGCCAACATGCGCCGGGTGAAGCTCAGGAAATTTGCGAACAGCATGCTGCAGTATCGGCCTGACAGTGAACTGGCGCTGATCAACGGCCTGATGAAGGCGATCATCGATGGCGGCCTTGAAGATAAAAGTTTCGTCCAGGGAAAAGTTGGCAATTTTGAGGCACTGAAATCTTCTCTTGCCTCCCTGTCTTTGTCCGAGCTGGCAACGGCAGCCGGTGTGGGCGAGGGTGAACTGCGTGAAGCCGCTGCCTCATCTGCGGCAAGAAAAGTGTTGCCATCCTTTTCGGTGCAGACCTCATGCGCAGCAAAGGTGCTGCAGAAAAGGTCGCAGCCCTTGCCGACCTGGCGCTGCTCGTCGGTTGTATCGGCAAGGAGACCGGAGGTTTATTCCCTGTCGATGCCAAGAATAATACGCAGGGAATGCTGGATGTGGGAGCAGCTCCGACCCATTTGCCCGGCTATCAGTCAGCCACTGCCAAAGGCAAAGATTTCTGGCAGATTCTGGAAGGTATCGAACAGGGCATTATTAAAGCCCTTTACGTGATAGGCAGCGACCTGACCTCATATCCCGACAATAACCGCATCAAAAAAGCACTGGCCAAGCTGGAGCTTCTCATAGTACAGGATGTTCTTGCCAGCGAAACCTCAGCGATGGCCCATGTGGTCTTCCCTGCTTCAGCTGCTGCCGAGAAAAGCGGTTCCTTTACCACGACCGATAACAGGCTGCAGCTCCTTGGCAAGGCTGTCGATGCAACTGGCGATGCCCGGGAAGATTGGGATATCATTGGTGAGCTTTACAACCGTCTCACCAATGCAGGTCACGCACACCTCCCGGCTGAACTGCTGGAGGAATTCAAAAGCCTTGCGCCCCTTTATGCCAAGGAAGTACCAGCCATTGAAGGTCGCGGCATCGCCATCAACACCAAGGCATTCGAACTGAAGCAGAATCTGGCATTTTCCGGGGCTGTTTCGTCTAAATCTGCCGCTCAGTCCCAGTTCAATCTGCTGGTCGGTCCCATCGGCTACCATAACGGCACCACCACCACCCGGTCGGAGAATAACCTCAGTGTTTCGGCTGAAGGATACATCGAAATATTTGCCGGCGACGCAGCCAAGGTTGGCGTAGCTGACGGGGCAGCCCTTAAAATAAGCTCCCCTGCCGGTACCATTACAGGCAAGGCCAAGGTAAGCGACAAACTGCAGGCCGGGTTGCTTTTTGCTCCGTCCCACTTCCGCGACCTCAATGCCAACTCTCTTCTCCAGGGCAGTGTAAATATCGTCGGCGTAACGGTGGAAAAGGCTTAAGAGAGCAACTTGAAAACAAACTCAAAGCCCCTGTGCATTTTTGCCAGGGGCTTTTTCTATACTGATAAAGGCTTTTTATGGGTAGCAGATCGAAAAAAGCTGAACGTTGCCAAAACTGTAGAATGCATCTGCATCTGTGCATTTGCGACCTTATTCCGATCTACGACCTGGCAACCCGACTTGTCCTCGTCATGCATCACCGGGAATTTACCAAAACAACGGCAACCGGTCCCCTTGCGCTTAGGGTGCTAAAGAACAGTGAACTGCGCATTCATGGCCACCTGGACCAGCCCCTTGACTGCAGTGATCTGATCCTTCCTGAGCGGCGAACCCTGCTCCTCTATCCGGGGGAAGAAGTCCCGGTTCTTGACCAAAAACTGCTGGAGAAGGATCCTCGTTCTGTAACACTGGTGGTGCCGGACGGCAACTGGCGGCAGGCCTCTCGCATGGGTCGCAGGCTGCCGGGGCTGGAAAATGTCGAGATGGTCCGGCTTCCTGCGGGGCCACCAAGCGAGTGGGGAATCCGCCGTGAACATCACGAGGAGGGGCTGGCCACCTTTGAAGCGATCGCCAGGGCATGTATAATCGAAGGTCCGGTCGTGCAGAAGGGAATGGAGGAACTTTTCCGCCAGATGGTGCATCGCACGTTGGTTGCCAAGGGGTCTGCACCGGGTATTGACCTGCCGGGCGAGGGGAGGGGAATCCATGAAGCTTACCATCAGTGATCAGATCGGCAGGGTGCATTTCCCCCCGATTTCGGAGGTAAAGGGGTGGTTGGCGGCAGCTCGGCCTGACCTGCCGCTCATCGACCTTTGCCAGGCTGTTCCCGATTATCCGCCGGCCACTGCTCTTACCGAACACCTGGCTGGCTTGATCGGCGATCCTCTCATTGCCAGGTATTCTCCGGACGAGGGACTCCCTGAAGTGCGGGAGGCGATTTGCGCCCGCTATGGCCGTACCTATGGGGCCAAACTTGATCCGGCGCAGCTGTGCCTGACCATCGGCGCCAGTCAGGCCTTCTGGCTTGCCATGGTTACCCTGTGCCGGGAGGGGGACGAGGTGATCCTTCCTCTTCCCGCTTACTTCGATCACCCCATGGCCCTGGAGATTCTTGGTATCCGCCCTGTCTATGTTCCTTTGATGGGGCTGCAGGGGGGCTGCCTTCAGTTTCCTGCATAGAGTCCCTGATTACATCACGCACCAGGGCCATTCTCCTTGTGACGCCCAGTAATCCCACTGGTGTCGTGACCCCGCCGGAAACCATCCACCAACTTTATGCATTAGCTGCCAGGCATGGCATTGCTCTGGTCCTTGATGAAACCTATTGCGATTTCATTGCCGGCGGAGCCCGGCCCCACGACCTTTTTACCATGAGTGGCTGGGGGGACAACTTCGTCCATATTGCCTCCTTCGGCAAAACATATGCCCTTACCGGTTACCGGGCCGGCATGCTGGCAGCCTCTGCACAATTCATCCACCATGCATTGAAGGCACAGGATACCATGGCGGTCTGTCAGCCAAGGATCACCCAGCATGCGGTTGGCTTCGGTGCGGAGAATCTGGATGGATGGGTAAGGCAGAACAGGGTGATGATGGAAGAGCGGCATGACTGCTTCTGCCGTGAATTTACCAAGCCTGGCAATGCCTTTGAGCTGGTCGCCAGCGGTACTTTTTTCGGCTGGGTGCGGCATCCCTTTGCCGGCAGGACCGGCAGGGAAGTGGCAAAAAAACTGGTGGAAGAGGCAGGACTACTGACTCTGCCCGGGGAAGTCTTTGGTCCGGGTCTGACCGATTATCTGCGGCTGCCTTCGGCAACATTCGAAAGGATTTTATTGGCGAAGCGGTGCAGAGATTCCGTGATTTTCAACCCGCCCAATGGTGAAGTAGAAGGTGGCGCCTTGGTCAACGGCAGCCTCAGCCCAGACCCTGCCTCCATGATGACGAATAATGCGCTTGACCGTTGTGAGGCCGATGCCGTTCCCTTCAAATTCATCTATACGATGCAACCTCTGGAACGGCTCGAACAGCTTGTCTGCATGCTCCATGTCGAATCCTGCTCCGTTGTCGGAAACAAAATAAACCTTTCCCCCGGCAAAATCCTTTGCTCCGAACCGGATGACAGTCCGGTCCTTCCTGGCAGTGTACTTCCAGGCATTCCCAAGCAGGTTTTCCAGGACGGCACGTAGCAGTACCTTGTCCGCCATTGCTGTTAATCCGGCAGTTATCTCCACTTGAAGATTGTCCCGTGGCGATGTTTCACTCAAATCCCGCATAATGTCCTGGGCTATCTGGCTCAGGTCCACCTGGGATACTGACAATTCGGTCAGATTCATTCTCGAAAAATTAAGCAGGGCCTCGATCTTTCCTTTCATCCTGTCAGAGGCGGCGATGATTCTCTCCATATACTGACAGGCCTGATCACTGAGACTATCGCCGCAATCTTCCAGCAAGGCGTTGCTGAAGCCGATGATACTGGTCAGTGGTGAACGCAGGTCATGAGAAACGGCAAAGCTGAAAGATTCCAGTTCCTGGTTTGCCGTTTCCAACCGTCTGGTGCGTTCCCTCACTCGCCTTTCCAGTTCCACCCGCAGGTTCTGAACCTCTTTTTCCGCTTCCTGCCGATCATGAATCTCTTTGTTGATTCGCTGATTTAACTGACATAGTTCAGTGCTTTTTATCGAGACCAGATTCTCCAACTGCTCCCGACGGTCGATCACCTTCTGTCTTCTCATATCCCGAACATTTCCCTGCACTGGGCACCTCCCCCTGCCATTTTCATTGGCGGTGTCTGTTTCCATTTTTGCAGCAGAGCTGTACCTGGCTTTCGGGCCAAATTGGCATGGGCCGGCAACTTCTCCGGGAAAGATGGTTGACTGAGCATCATTAGTGCTGCAATTGGGGGCATAATAAAGTTTAAATAAGCCGCAAATAATTAATTCGCGATAATTCTAGCATGAAAAATACTTATGGCAACCGAAAATTTGAAATAGCTAAAAAACTTTTAACTGAGCCTGATACAGCAGTTTCAAGAGATAAGTATTTTTCCAGGGGCTGCGTTGACAAAAGGAAACTGTATTCTAGAGTTGTTAATAAATTATTGCTAATATTTTAATCCGTCACAAGGGGGCGCGATGTGAAGAAAATCAATTTGGTAGTTTGCCTGATTTCCCTGGTCATCCTTTCTCTGCCTTCTCCGGCGATGGCCGAAGGAATTCGTCCCGGATCCTTCACCCTTTCCGGGATTATCGGTGGATACACATTCGACGGCAGGCAGCATATTGAAACCAGGCCCGTCTATGGGGTGCGTGGCGGCTACAACTTCACCAAACACTGGGGGGTCGAGGGATTGTTCGACTATGCCAGGACAGAATCGACCGGGGCCGATCAGGATATCAACTTCTACCGTTATGGGGGAGAGGTGCTCTTGCATGTATTCCCGGACAATAAGCTGGTACCGTACCTGGCGGCAGGCTATGTGGGGCTGACCAGGGATCCGGAAGGCCAGCACACAGTCAGTAAGGGAGCCTTTGACTACGGCATCGGCGCCAAATATTTTCTTACCGATGATCTTGCCCTGCGCGCCGATTTCCGGAATATGGTATTTCGCGAAGGGGCCAATGTCCAGCGTCCGGGGGAATACCACGACGAAGGCACCGGCTTTAATTATGAGTACACGATAGGTCTTGCCTGGCAGTTTGGCGGCAAAGGACCCGAGCCTGCGGTGATGGCCGCGCCGGAACCTCCATTACTGCAGGTCGTTCCCACTCCCCCTGTTGAGGAGGAAGCTCCGCCTGCTCCGGTTCCGGCAGCCGAACCAACCCCCGGCCGTTACAAATATTGTATTTCATTGAATCTCCAATTCGACATAGACAAGGCGTTGATTCGGGCAGAAGACCACCGGGAAATTGCACGGGTGGGGGAGTTCATGCAAAGGTACCCGGATACGACCGCCGTGATAGAAGGGCACACCGATAACGTGGGCACGGATGAACATAATCTGGACCTCTCACGGAGAAGGGCTGAGAGTGTGACCAACTATCTGGTGGACAAATTCGGCATAGATCGCTCCCGCTTGTCGTCAACCGGCTACGGATTCAAACATCCTGTTGCCGACAATGGCACCGAAGCTGGCAAGCAGAAGAACCGTCGTATTGATGCCATTATCGACTGTGCCTTCGATGTGACAAAGATTTCGCCACCGGAGCGCCTGTGCATGTCGCTGCTGATGGAATTCGAAACCGGCAGGGCAGAAATACAATCACAGTACCATGACGAGATTGCCAAGGTCGCTGAGTACATGAAGCGGTACCCGACCACAACTGCACTCATCGAGGGGCACACCGACAATACCGGTACGGCGGATTTCAATCAGAAACTTTCCCAGGAAAGGGCGGAAAACGTGGTGAACTATCTGGTGGAAAAATTAGGCATAGAGCGGTCTCGCCTCTCCGCCAAGGGATATGGCGCTTCGCGGCGCCTTGCCTATAACACCACTGCCGAAGGACGAAAGAAAAACCGAAGGATAAATGCGATCTTCGACTGCGTGGTAAAAAAGTGACCGCCGTTACCCCCTCCCTTTCCGAGGGGGGATTCAGACGCCCAGGGTAAAGAAAATGGTGGTGCCTTCATTGAGCCGGGACTCTGCCAGATCTTTCCCTGGTGTTTTTCAATGATTCTCTGAACGGTGGCAAGGCCGATTCCGGTTCCCTCGAATTCGGTGATGATGCAGACGGGAAAAAGGTTTGAACAGGTTGCTTGCATAGGCCATGTCGAACCCGGCCCCATTGTCTCTGACAAAGTAAATATTCTCCCCCCCTCTTTTTTCCTGTCCGACACTGATCACCGACTCCGGTTTTTTCGACGAATATTTAAGCGCATTGCCGAGAAGGTTATGCATGCAGAGGGTGAGCAGCTTCCTATCACCCTGGACGATGGTTTCCGGCCTGTTGTCGAAGTGTATGGTGCGGCTGCCGTACTCCTCCATCAGGTCGATCATCACCTGTTGGGAGAGATAGGCCAGATTCACTGCTTCCAGGGAGATCTCAGTTTTGGTCAGTCTGTACATCATCAATAAGGCATCGACTGCAGTCTTCAATTGCTGGGTGGAATACCCAAGCTCTCCATGTAATACGGAATGTCCAGGTAATCCCGGATCTCGATGCATTCGGAAACAGCTTGATGGAATCCTTCCAGTCGGGCGATTGGAGCTCTCAATTCATGGAAATGGCATGGCAGAAAGCCTCCATTTCCCTGTTGGACTGTTCAAGGTTCCATGTTCTTTCTTTTACCCGTTGTTCCAGTTCCGCATTGTGCTTTTCAATTTGCTTTTCGTACCTTTTCTGATCAGTCACATTGCGGGAGACGCCGAAGGTTGAAATTATATTTCCCTGATCATCGTGCAACGGACCTTTGGTGGTGAGGAAAAAGGCAGTTTCTCCATTCCTGTCGATGAGAGTTTCCACGAAATTTATGGGATTGCCGCTCTTAATGGCCAGAAGATCGTTTCTGCGAGAAATCTCAGCCGTCTCAGGAGGGAAAATAGCAAAATCATCGAGGCCGATGATCTCCTCTGCGTATTTGCCTGTCAATAGTGCGGCTGCTGTGTTAACCATCAGGTAACGCCCTTCGAGATCCTTTATGTAAACCCCATCGCAGTTGCTTTCTATTATGGAGTTAAGAAGTTCTCTGCTCTCCCGGAGCTGCTTCTGATGTTCTTTGAGCTCTCTTTCCATGGTAATTCCCGCAATGGCATTTTCCATGGTGGCAAAAAGCTTCATTTTATCGACCGGTTTCAGGATGTACCGGTTTATTCCCAGCTCGATCGCCCTGATGAGATGGCGGGTATCGCTGTGAGCAGATATTATTATGATGACGGCGCCGGGATGCAGCACCTTGATCTTCTCCGCCATACCGATGCCGTCCAACCGGGGCATGTGGATGTCGGTGAGAACCAAATTCGGATTTTGTTCCGTGCACAATTTAAAGCCTTCCTCACCATTTTCCGCTGTCAAAAGCTCGCTTTCGGGGAACCTGATGGCGAGCATTGTCGACAACAGGTCTCTTGAGAGCGGGTCATCCTCAACATAAAGAATTTTTATTCCCTTGCCGTAATTGGCCGATTGCCCCATCTTCATACCTCAATTCTGAATTCTGCGCCTTCACCGGTGTTGCGGGCTGTCAGCATTCCTTTCATATTGTTTTCGATAATTGTTTTAGCCATATGGAGTCCGATGCCCGTACCCTTGTCCGGGCCTTTAGTGGTGAAATAAGGATCGAATATTTTCGGCAGGAAGTCGTCCGGTATTCCTCCTGCGTTATCGGTAACTGTCACGACCGTTCTGCTGCCGTTCATGCCAAGCCTGATGATTATGCGAGGCTGTGCGATATCGTTGCGTTGGAGAAAAGCATCCCTGGCATTGATCAGTATGTTGAGGAGGATCTGGGAGTATTCGTTAGGATATCCGCTTACCAGTGGATCATTCTCTGCTCTTATGTCCACGGTTATTCCCAGGTCGTTGAAACTGGCTTCAACCAGCGACTGGGTTTTTGCCACTACTTCGGCCAGTTTGAATGTGGTTCTGCACTTTTCCGGTTTGAAGAAATTTCTGAAGTCGTCGATGGTCTGGGACATATGATTGACAATGCTCATACCCGTATTTACATTATCTTCCAGGAATATGGCATCCAGTTTGCCCGCCTTGTGAAATAACGGCAGCCTTTGGAGCAGGAGCGCCAGCGAGTTGAGAGGTTGGCGCCATTGATGGGCAATATTGCCGATCATTTCGCCCATGGCAGCATGCCGGTTCTGTTCCATGAGCATACGTTCCCTCTGGTGAAGCTTTTCCATGGTTTTCAGCCGTTCATCGCTTTCCTGGGCAAGTTTGCGTTCTGTCTCCAGGCGGCGGCAGGCCAGATCCACATTTTCCAGGGCAAAGGAAATATTGACTGCCATCTGTTGCAGCAAGTGGATCAGCTGTCTGTTGAAATAGCCCGGCTCCTCCGCATAGAGGGTGAAAGCGCCGATGACCTTGCCATTCAGTTTAAGAGGAATGGCGGCTGCAGAACCAAATCCCCTTTTTGCCGATTCATTGCACCATGGCTGCAAAGCTTCTTTGGCAATATCGTCACAAATCCATAATACCTCATTTTTTATGGCCGAACAGGTCGCAGGCATTTCAATCGGTTGTTCCTGTGAAAAAACAGGAATCAGGTCCAGGAAACCTTGGTCAAATCCGCTCCATGCCTGTGGTCCAATGATGCCGTTTTCATCCAGAAGCCCGATCCAGGCAAGCTTGAAACCGCCATGTTCAATTGCGACCCGGCAAATCTCCTGAAACAGCGAGTCACGATGGGTGGTGTGGACAATGGTCTGGGTAGTTTCGCTCATTACTGCATAAAGGCGGTTCAAATGCAACAGCTGCTGCTCGGTCTTTTTCCGTTCATCAACTGCTTCCAGCAGGGAACTCACCATCCGGGCAAGCTCTCCGGTACGCTCAGCTATGCGACATTCCAGCTGTTCATTGATCCTGAGCAGGTTTTCCTCTGCCATCTTGCGCTCGGAAATGTCGGCCCAGTAGATGGAAATGCCTTCCGGATTCGGGAAAACTCTCACGTCGAACCAGGTGGTCGGTGGGCCCCATGATACCTCGGTATGCCTGAATACGCGCTGGGTCATGGCCTTGCGATAATCCGTTTCCAGCCTGGTGTTGATCAGTTCGGGAAAAACCTCCCATAGATTGCGACCCAGAAGCTCATCCTGTTCATAAGGGCTGTTTAGTGCGGCGCGCTGGTTGGCATAGGTGATCTGCCATTGATAATTGACGGACAGAAAGCCGTCGCTGATATTTGCCAGAATGTCTGAAAGTCTGGCCTGGGAGCGGAGGATCTCATCTTTCCACCGATTACGTTTGGCGATGTCTTCAGCGATAAAGGTGAACCTTGGGTGGTCACGATCGGCCGAACCAATCGAGGCGATGACGACCGAAAGCAGGCGCTTGCTTCCCGCCACTGCATGCTCGTACTCAAAACTGACTGGCAAACCCTCCTTTAGACAATGGTTGCACTGGGCAGACCAGAAGGCATTGGCATCAGTTGCCATGCCAAGGAGTGGCTCACGCTGATTACAGCATTCGAGCGCAAAGCATCGGACCGCTGCGTTGTTGACATCTATGGCAAGGACCACCTGCTTCGCGACTTCTATTACTCCTATCAGGAAGGGGGAATTGCCATAGATGCTGTGCAGGATGACTGTTTTTTCATGCAGTTCTTCTTCCACCCGCTTATGCTCAATTTGCACCCTGGTATCGGCCATAAAATTTTCTCCAGACGCAAAGATGAAAGTAACAACCGGGTGGATGTGAGAGCGCGGTGCCCGGCTGGGTATAATTATAGTGAATAAATTAACTAACATGAATTTGGTGTATCTGGCTATAAAAAATTGAAAATTTGCTGAGGCTGGGGAACAGGTGGGGGGGAGGGCAACGAGGCTAATACTGCTTGACATGAAAGAACAGCCGGTCTAATGTTTTTCCACCATGAAGAGACGGATAACTTCAATGGAATAATTTGCAAAAGGGCATCAATGCATAGCTGCCCGGTTCCAGCCTGCCCGTAAGTGCCTGCCATTATTTCACGGAATCCATGCAGTAAAGCCAAATAGCCAACCCACACAGTTGAAATTTACAGGAGGTAAATCATGAAGCAATCTTTGGGGGCCAAGACCCTGCTATTTCCTACGCCGGTACTGATGGTCGGAACCTATGACCACGAAGGCAAGCCCAATATCATGAATGCAGCCTGGGGAGGGATCTGCTGTTCCCAGCCTCCCTGCATTGCTGTTTCCCTGCGCAAGGCGACGCATACCTATGCCGCCATCGTGGAACGAAAGCTTTACTGTCGGCATAGTGTCGGAAAAGCAGGTGAAACAAGCGGATTATATGGCGTTGCCTCTGGGCGGGATGTGGACAAATTTGCGGTCGCCGGCCTGACCGCTGTGAAAAGCGACCTGGTTGACGCCCCCTATGCGGCAGAGTTTCCCTTTGTTCTGGAGTGCCGCCTGCTGCATACCCTTGAGATCGGCTTGCATACCCAGTTCGTGGGAGAAATCATGGATGTAAAGGCCGATGCCGATGTGCTGGGTGCGGATGGTTTGCCGGACATATTAAAGCTGAAACCCCTGGTCTACGATACGGGTCATCGGGGCTACTACGGCATCGGATCGTTGCTCGGCCAGGCATTTTCCATTGGCAAGGAGCTGGTGGAATAAGGCGGGGACGGGAATCACCGTTAAATTAAACTAAAAGGAGAAAACACCATGCCGTTTATCAGAATAGATATAGCCTCAAAATTGTCCAAGGAGCAGAAGGCTCTATTGGCCGAAAAAATCACCGAAGCTGTCGGTTCGGTGACTCAGGCTCCAGCCCACGTTACCTATGTGATAATCAATGAGCTTGAGCATGAAGATATCGCCGTGGGGGGCAAGCTTCTGACGGACCGGGCTTAAATGGCTGTTGTATTAAAATGGCAATAAAAAGGGGCAGCGTCGGCTGCCCCTTTTTTATTGCCCGGCCGAATTCTTTAGCCGAGAATCTGCTTCAGGTCCCCTTCGGCTGTACCGATAGGGGCGATGTTGAAGTTCTCAACCAGGAAGTTGAGCACGTTCGGCGTGATGAAGGCCGGAAGCTTGGTCCCAGCTTGATGTTCCTGATGCCCAGGTGGAGCAGGGTGAGGAGAATGGCTACCGCTTTCTGCTCGTACCAGGAGAGGATCATGGACAGTGGCAGGTCGTTCACCCCGCAATTGAAGGCACCGGCTAAAGCCACGGCAATCTGGATCGCCGAGTAGCGTCGTTGCACTGGCCGATGTCGAGAAGGCGTGGAATACCGCCGATGTCGCCGAAATCAAGCTTGTTGAAGCGGTACTTGCCGCAGGCCAAAGTGAGGATGACGCAGTCCTTGGGCACCTTTTCGGCAAATTCGGTATAGTAGTTACGTCCGGATTTGGCGCCGTCGCAGCCGCCAATGAGGAAGAAGTGGCGGATCTGGCCGGCCTTGACCGCATCGATGACCTTGTCTGCCACGCCCAATACTGCATTGTGTCCGAAGCCGGTGAGGATCTCCTTGCCTGGGTTCTCTTCAAAGCCCGGCAGTTCCTGGGCCTTCCTGATTACCGCAGAAAAATCATAGCCATCCAGATGTTTCACATCGGGCCATTGTACCAGTCCCCAGGTGAAGAGCCGATCCTTATAGCTGTCTGCGGGACGCTGGATGCAGTTGGTATTGAAGATGATGGCGCCGGGGAAGTTGACAAACTCCTTGGCCTGATCCTGCCATGCACCGCCGAAATTGCCCGCCAGATGAGCGTACTTTTTCAGCCCTGGGTAGCCGTGGGCGGGGAGCATTTCGCCGTGGGTATAGACGTTGACGCCTGTCCCCACGGTCTGCTTCAAAAGCTCCTCAAGCATGCGCAGGTCATGGCCGGAGACGAGTATTGCCTTGCCTGCTTTGGTCCCAAGCTGCACCGGGGTCGGAACCGGATGACCGAAGCTGTCGGTGTTGGCCTTGTTGAGCAGCTCCATGGTTACAAGGTTGATTCGTCCGCATTCCATGGCCAGCCCGACGAAATCCATGAGGCCGAGGCTCTTGTCCAGGGTGGCGGCAAGGGCCTTGTGGGTATAGGCGTAAATCTCGTCGTTTTCCAGACCGATGACCAGGGCGTGGTGGGCATAGGCGGCATAGCCTTTCATGCCGTAGATGATGATGTCCTGAACCGATTTCACATCGGGATCGATGCTCTCATCCTTGACTCCGTGCTGCGTCCCAAGAGTGACAAGTTCGGCAGTCGTGCCGGGATTGAACGCCTGGGCTGCAGCCGGAACAGCGCCGCCATATGCACCGCCGTTGGCCTTTTCAAAGATATTTTGCGCCTTGTCGCGCATTTTGGCAGCGGTGCGGACCAGCTTGGCAATCTCTTCGGCGCTGAAGTCCACGTTGGTGACGGTGGTAAACAGGCCGTCCAGCATGAAGCGGTCGATCTCCTGATCTTTGATCCCCTTCTGGCGAGCCTTGTCGGCCCAGAAGGCGATCCCTTTCATGGCATAAACGAGCTGGTCCTGAAGTGCAGCCACATCCGGCTGCTTTCCACAAACGCCTACCCTGCTGCAGCCGCCGTTGGCGGCCTGTTCACACTGGTAACAAAACATTTCTGACATTTTTCTCCTCCTTAATGTTGTTTTTGTTCTACACAAGCCGAAAACCTGCAGAATTCCTTTTCATCGGTTCACTCTTTTTCTCTTTAATTAGCCTTCGATGGAGCAACATTATCCTTTTCGGCCAAGCAAAGCTTTGACAAAAGTCAATAAAGTGAAGATGCAAGCACCAAGGATAACTGCTGCTTTGCACTGGTGCTTTCCCATTGTACTAACCCCCTGGGCATGGAAATCACCTTCCACAATTATCAAAATCAGAATTAGTGGATGAGGGGTAAGATTAGAGCATTTAAATTGACAAATAACAGATTAGGTGATAGTTGTGCTCTGTGTGATTTTTATTTAATTCTAAAGCAATAATTATACCGTCCTAGTCAGACTCGTTGCACGGCTTCACTGGAAGCTTCCATCCAATAGGCATCTAATTTTAGGATTCATGCCTTCGCAAATAAAATCATTTTCAGTTGGGAGGACCATATGCCACGGTCTAGTAAAGTGGAATCCAGTCATCGCTTTATCTGGTTGCGGGGGGCACTGCTTGCTCTGTTGACACTTTTGGCAGTAATGCCGGGCGGAGCTATTGGCGGTGAAGGGATCTGGAGTCCGGCGGCTTCACTGGCAACTTCACGTTATCAGCACACGGCAACTCTGCTTCCCAATGGCAAGATCCTGGTGGCCGGGGGATATAGATCTACCTGGCCGTATGCTGTTGCCGGCGCTGAACTGTATGATCCCACCTCCAGCAGCTGGTGCCCGGCAGGCGCCATGTCCATAGAACGTCGCAATCACACTGCCACGCTCCTGCCGAACGGAAAGGTCCTCGTCGTCGGCGGAAATGATAACACAAACACCCACTCCACCGCCGAGTTGTACGACCCTGCCACGAATAGCTGGAGCGCTGCGGCCTCCATGTCTTCCATACGTCAGATGCATACAGCCACTCTGCTTGCCGATGGCAAAATTCTGGTTGTTGGCGGTCATGGCAATGGAGATCTGTCCAGTGCCGAAATCTACGATCCTGTAACCAATAGCTGGAGTGCCGCCGGATCACTCGCCACTGCGCGCCGCGTTCACACCGCAACGCTGCTCCCCAGCGGCAAGGTGCTGGTGGCGGGTGGTGGCAATAACAGCACCCAGTTTTACAATGCAGAGCTTTATGACCCTGCTACGAACAGCTGGAGTTCTGCTGGTTCACTGACGACTGCACGCGCCGATCACACCGCGATGCTCCTCCCCAACGGCAAGGTACTGGTGCGGGTGGCTATGCCAGTCTCGGCGACCAGTTCCTCAACAGCAGCGAGATCTATGATCCGGGCACCAACAGTTGGAGTGCCGGCGGAACATTGGCAACCGGAAGAGCCTATCATACCGCTACCCTGCTTCCCAACGGAAGACTGCTGGTGACCGGAGGACATAATTATACCAATTTCCATATCAGCAATGCCGAGCTTTATGACCCTGCCAGCAACAGCTGGAGTGCAGCCGGCTCCCTGGTAACGCCACGCTATCAGCATACGGCAACTTTGCTTGCCAGTGGCAAGGTGATCACGGTGGGAGGAACGTCGACCAGCGGAGAAATCGCCAGCGCAGAATCATACGATTCATCTGTCGCCGGCTGGACGCCCGCCAATTCGTTGGCGACAGGACGACTCGGCCATTCCGCAACATCCATGACAAACGGCAAGGTACTGGTGGCGGGTGGAGAGCAGTCTGGCAGCGTATTTGCGACAGTCGAGCTGTATAATCCGGGGAACAACAGCTGGACAGCTGCCGCTTCCATGGCAAGTCCCCGCTCCGGTCATCGTGCAATTCTCCTTCCCAACGGCAAGGTTCTGGTTGTCGGAGGACGTAGCAACCCAAACAGCGGTTATCTATCCAGTGCCGAGCTCTATGATCCTGCCACCAACAGCTGGAGCGGAGCAGGCAGCATGGCGGTTGCCCGTTCGTTGTCCACGGTGACCCTTCTTGCCAACGGTAAGGTGCTGGTTGCCGGGGGAGGCAATGATGCCGATGAACCGCCAACGGCGGCAGAATTGTATGACCCGGCTACCAACAGCTGGAACCCGGCAGGTTCGCTGGCGATGGGCCGCTACAACCATACCGCCACGCTGCTTCCATCCGGCAAGGTAATGATAGCAGCGGGGAACTGGGAATACGTTCCCACAAGCGAGTATGCCTCTCTGTCCAGTGTCGAGATCTACGATCCGGTCATCAATCAGTGGAGCACTGCCGGCACCTTGGCAACATCACGTGCTCGTCATTCCGCAACGCTTTTGCCAACCGGCAAGGTCCTCGTTGCCGGGGGTACCCATTACCAGGGAGGGTATTTCTACGATCAGATAAGTTCCGAACTCTACGACCCGGCCACCGATACCTGGAGTGCCGCAGGTTCCCTGTCGGTTACGCGCATAGATCACACCGCGACGCTGCTCCCTGACGGCACCATTCTTGCCGTGAGGGTACGGCAGCGGCGTGGGTGAATACCTGGCCAGTACCGAGTCTTTCGATCCGGCCAGCAACAGCTGGAAGGCTGCTGGTCCCCTGGCGTCAGGCCGTGCAGGCAACTCGGCGACACTGCTGCCGAATGGTTCGGTGCTGATTACCGGGGGGGTCGGTTTCGTCGGCATGGGCAACGGCGTTCTTGCAAGTGCCGAGATTTTTAACCGGGGCCTGGGTTTCACCGATAGCCGCCGTCCAGTCATCTCCGGCATCAGCAACAATTCCGGCAATCTCTTCCTTACCGGCACCGGCTTTCGTGGCGACTCTGAAGGCTCTGGCGGCTCCACCGGCAGCTCGCCAAGCGATTATCCGCTGGTGCAGCTGCAGCGGGTCCAGGAGGGGCAGCAGGCCTTTGTGCTCGTAGATCCTGCCACCAACTGGTCGGCAACCTCAGTTGCCATCAACAGGGGGGCAATTTCCCACCTGGTGAACGGCACCTATCTGGCGATTGTCTATGTCAACGGTGTCCCCAGCGTCGCGTCCTTCTTGTCCCTCAGTCTCGACCCGAACACATCGGTCACCCCGGCCGGGGTCATCATGGGTAATGTCTACGTGGGGGAAACGGCGGTAAATACCATTACCCTGTCCAACACCGGGACACGTGAACTACAGATAGCCTCTACCGTCATAACCGGCGCCGATGCCGGCATGTTCGCCAGGGGGGCAGGGGGGACCTGCGGCGCAACATTGGCCATTGGGGCAAGTTGCACCATGGAAATATCCTTTACCCCGACAGCCAGTGGCAGCAAGACAGCAGTTCTCGGCATCACATCGAACAATCCCACCCCCATAACGGTCAGCCTCACTGGTACCGGAATTCTGCCCCAATACCCACTGACGTTTAGCCTGGCAGGGAGCGGTTCAGGCACGGTCAGCGGCACGACTTCAACAAGTCCGCCCACACTCTATTTCACCACCGGCACCAGCCAGTCCATGGTGTCCGGAACTACCGTAAGTCTGAATGCAGCCCCGGCGATCGGCTCGGTGTTTGGCGGCTGGGGTGGAGACTGCACCGGTTCCGGCGCCTGTAACCTTACCATGAGCGAGGCAAAGAGCATTACTGCAACCTTCACCCTTGACAGTACCCCCCCCGTCACCACCGCCAATCCTGCCGGGGGGAGCTATTCCTCGACCCAACTGGTAGCACTGACCAGCAATGAACCGGCAACCATCTACTATACCATCGACGGTTCCGAGCCGACCACCGGGTCTACCGTCTACTCCGGACCGATCACCATCTCCAGTTCAGCCACCCTCAAATATTTCGCCATCGATGGAGCGGTAAATCGGGAAACAACCCAATCCCAGACCTATCAGATTTCCGGTCAAAGCTCCGGCTGGTCGGTCAGAGCGTCACTCCCCTATGGCTGTCACGCGCCTTTTCCGCGGTGGCAGACGGCAAGATCTTTATTCTCGGGGGGACGCCGGCCACCGCATCGATCATCAGTTTCGACCCTGCTGCAAATAGCTGGAGCACACGGCCTTCGTTGACCACCCCCGTTTTCGGCGGCGCAGCGGTAGCATGGGGAACGACCATATACCTCATGGGCGGCTTGGATGAGCAGTTCAACTACCTGAACAGCGTCATCGCCTACGACACCATTAATGGAACAAGCACCCCGGTGGGTTCGCTCATCTACTCGCGGGCCCGGATGAATGCCGTGCTGTTCAACAACAAGATCTACGTGGTAGGCGGCAGCAATGCGGAAACCACCATCGAGGAATATGACCTGGCCGGCAATTCCAGCAGGGTGGCGGGAACCCTGCCGGAGCCGACCCTTCTTGCCGGGGTGGCGGCATACGGGGACAGGATCATCATTGCCGGAGGGGGGACGGGCAATACCAAGACCTGGTCCTTCGATCCGGCAACCGGGAGCTTCACCGCCCTTGCCTCCCTCCCTTCAACCGCCGAAGCGCGAAATCTCATCGTCAACAATGACCGGCTCTACCTGGTGGAGAGCTGGGGCTACGACAACATCAATTATATTTATGAATACAACATCGGCGCCAACACCTGGAGCATAGCCACCAATGTCCCGACACTCCGCAACGTCCCCATGGTGGAGGCGCTGAATGGCCTACTCTATGTCATGGGGGGAGACGACGCAACCGGCTCCAAGGCCAACGAGGCATGGACCTTGAACAGCGGCTGGACAGTCAACAGTGTCAATCCTTACCGGTCCGACATGATCGACTGGCCAGCCTCACAGTATGGAACGGTTACCGTCGGAACCAACATCAAAATAGGGTCCCTCTATTACTATGTCACCGAATCGGATGTGCCAAGCTGGAGCGGGTCGGGCCATGTCAGGGCTGCTCTTTCCGATTGCGACCAGATTACCGGGCTTCCGATCGGTCCCGCCAACATGATCGGTTCCCAGGGAAGACCGATAACCTATGACACCAATCCCCCGTCAGTGACAGCGACTCCTGCCGGCGGCACCTATGCGGGGCCGCTGACAGTCACCCTGACCACCGACAAACCAGGGACCATCTATTACACCACCGACGGTACTGAGCCGACCTCTTATTCACCCGTTTACTCCGGGCCTCTGTACATTGCCGCATCCACCACGCTCAAATTTTTCGCCCGCGACGCTGTGAATAGCGAACCGGTCCAGACGCAAGTTTATTCAATTACTGTGGCAGAGCAGGGTATCATCAACACGGTGGCGGGGAACGGCGTGGCGGGATTTACTGGAGACGGGGGCACCGCTGTCGGATCATCCCTGAACTACCCGGAAGATGCTGCTGTCGATCTCGATGGCAATATCTATATCGCGGACTCTGCAAATAATCGCATCAGAAGAGTGGATAAGGCCAGCGGGAGCATCGCCACCATAGCAGGAAACGGCCTTGCAGAATTCAGCGGCGACGGAGGACCCGCTTACATGGCCGGACTTAACCGGCCATTTGCCGTAGCATTGGACACCAGCGGAAACATCTACATAAGCGACAACCAGAATTACCGGGTCAGGAAAATAGACATGGCTTCCTTCATCATAACCACGGTTGCCGGTAACGGGACCAGCGGTGCTACCGGCGACGGGGGGCTCGCTACTGCTGCATCCCTGGGGGATATACGCGGTCTGGCCGTTGACGCGGCAGGGAGTATCTACATTGCCGACAGCGGCAGCAACGGCATCAGGAAAGTAGAGAAGACAACCGGCATCATTACCACCATAGCTACCGGCTATCATCCGGAAGGTGTCACCCTGGACAGGACCGGTAACCTGTATTATGCGGAAACGTGGGGCCACGTAATTGTCAGAATAGACAAGGCAACATCGGCAAAAAGCATCGTGGCGGGTAATGGTATGGGCGGTTATTCGGGTGATGGAGGCCCAGCTACCCAGGCGAGCCTTTATGCTCCCCACCGCATCGTCCTGGATGGCAGTGGAAATATCTATATAAGCGATACATTCAACCATCGTATCCGAAAGGTGAACAGTGCAACGGGACTTATATCAACCCTGGCCGGAACAGGGACAGCCGGTTATTCGGGAGACGGAGGGCCTGCCACTGCTGCCATGATTGTCAATCCGCGAGGTCTTTCCATTGACTCAAACGGCACCATCTTTTTTGCCGACTCATCCAGCCGTGTGCGCGCAATATCAGGCGGAACAAGCGACACCAACCCCCCGGACACCACAGCCACGCCGCCCGGTGGCACATACCAGGCACCCCAATGGGTTACCCTGAGCGCCAACGAACCGGCAACCATTTATTACACAGTTGACGGCACGTTACCGACCCCCGCCTCAGCGGTCTATGGCGGGCCGATTTACGTTGGAAGCTCGATGACCCTGCAATATTTTGCCAGGGATGCAGCCGGAAACCAGGAGCCGGTAAAGAGCGAATACTTCACCATCAAGCAAGACCAGTACATCAGCTTTCCCGTAATCGATGCCAGGACTTACGGCGATGCGCCATTCACCCTTGGCGCCACGGCCAGCAGCGGGCTGGCTATCAGCTACACCAGCGACAATCTGGCCGTGGCCACGGTCAGTGGCAATACCATAACTATTGTCGGTGCCGGTACCGTAAACATCACGGCAACACAGTGGGGGGATTACTATTACAACTCCGCTTCGCCTGTAATACAAACCTTGACTGTCCACAAGTCACCGGCAACTGTAGCCCTCGGCAATCTCAGCGCCACCTATGACGGCGCTGCAAAAACAGTTTCGGCGACAACAAGCCCCTCCGGGCTGTCAGTGACCTTTACCTATAACGGTGCCGGTACCGTTCCCGTTGCAGCCGGCACCTATGCCGTCGTCGGCACCATCAGCAGCGCCAACTATCAAGGGAGTGCCACCGGGACCATGATTATTGCCCCGGCGGCAACAAGCATCAGCATTAGTCAATCAAGTCCCAACCCTTCCACCTATGGCCAGCCGGTTACCATATCGGCAACGGTTTCCCCGGTGGGGGCGAGCGGCAAGGTGCGGTTCAGCAACGGTATCGGATGGGCAGAGGAGGTCAATGTCAATCCTGCCAGCGGCAGTGCATCACTATCCGCCACGATGATGCCGGCGGGAGTCAATACCATAACTGCCCAGTACACGGGTGACAACAATCATCTCCAGAGTCCGGTTTCCACCGGAGTGACTCAGATCGTCAACAAAGCTAACCAGACCATCAGCTTTGCGGCCATAGCAAACAAAATTGCCGGTGGCCCGGAGTTCACCCTCAACGCAACAGCAACCAGCGCACTGCCGGTCAGCTTCATCAGCAGCGACCCGGCAGTTGCCCAGGTAAGCGGCAACACAGTGACAATCGCTGGTCCCGGCACCGTCACCATCATTGCCAGTCAGTGGGGGGACAGCAACTACAATGCGGCGAATGCGGTTACCCAATCTTTTACCGTGCTTCCTGTGGAGCAGGGCATCAAGCTGATTGACAATGGAATCGACTCATTTTTCACCACATTCTCAGCTGCCTACAACGGCATAACAAGCGGCATCGGCACTTCAATCCGGTTGCCGATAACCACGCTGACCGAAATCCTTGTGTTCGACAAAAATCATGAGCTGATTATTCTGGGGGGATATGATCCGATTGGGGGAACGTATTCTGGTGTAACAACAATCCAAGGGAGTATCACGATTCAGAATGGGACAGTTATCATCGCTGAGCCGTTAAGCATAATTTGAGGGTCAACCGGCGGGCTTTGCGAGCGAGGAGGGGAAACGTAAATCGCAAGCTTTATGAATTCTTCTTTTGAACATAAAATACAAAAAGATAAGGCCATCCATTTAGAGGATGGCCTTATTTGTTGGTTCAATTTCTTTGCCAAATTTTGGGAGAATAAGGGTTAGACCGCACTTGGCAGGATAAGCTGTCACTTTTCGCCCTATTTATGGTTCAAGTGACAATAGTAGGTTTTAAATGGCGGGCGGCATGGGATTCGAACCCACGACCCCAGGCTTCGGAGGCCTGTACTCTATCCAACTGAGCTAACCGCCCGTGAATTTTTACATTTACACTATTTTTATCCATAACTCAAGGTTTATTGTCCGGATGTCAAGCCTGCGGCCTGTCCTTTTTGTTCAGAATTTGCTAGTATCAATCGGGTAAAAAGGAGGCTGCCGTGATCAGCAAAATAGCTCTTTTTCTTCTTTTGACGGTAACCGTCTGTTTCAGTGCCACGCCGTCGTCCGCTGCCATAGACGGCAGCCTGCCGGGTACTCCAGAAGCTATGCTATCGAAAAGCTGGCTGAAAATGTTTTTGCTGCCATTGCTCAACCCAGGGGAAAGGCCGCAAGTAACGCCGTTATTGTTGTTACCGGCACACATGTTGTCCTCATCGGGTCCCATTTCGTGCCGGATGGCATCACTGAACTGATGGAAGAGGTCGGCAAAATAACCTCTGCACCACTGACCACTGTTATCCTTACCCACCACCATCAGGGTTACAATTATGTTGACTATGATTTCCCTCCCGACATCGAGATCATCACTTCATGGCAGACATGGCAGACCCTGAAGGAGGGTTATCGGGAGCTGAAGAATTCGATCATGTTTTTTGACAAGAGCCTTACCCTGCGGCACGGCAAAAGCGTCATCGTTGCCAGCAATCTGGGGCGCGGCCATGGGGACGGAGATGTGATTGTCTATCTGCCGGAGGAAAAGGTGCTGTTCACATCAGACCTCTTTTTCAATGACGTGATCGGCTACATGGGGGATGGTTATCTGCGGGAATGGGTGCTCAACCTGGAGATGCTGGAGGGGCTGGATGCCAGGCATGTGGTCCCCGGACTGGGAAAGGTGACGGACACCGAGTCAATCGGAAAATTTTGGGTTTTTTTTACGGACTTTACCACGGAAGTGTTGCGCTATCTGGAAAAGAAGAAGACTCTGGAGCAGACGAAGAAGAATTTCCGTCTGCCAAAGTATGAATCTCTACCCGGTTACAGGGAATTTTTCAACCAGAACCTTGAGCGTGCCTACAGGCAGTTGAAGGAACAGTAGCTCTGCTGCTTATCGTGTCGGCGAACCGTAAACAGGAATGACAATCTCGCCCTTTTTCGGGCTGTCGGTGGTGATGGTCAGATATCCGCTCAGGATCCTATCGGTAGCTTTAGGCGTGACGGTAATTTCAATGGTAGCGGACTCACCCGGTTTGAGCTGCTGTTTTTTTATTTCGGCTGTTATTTGAGGTATCTGGGCTTTTACCGATATTATTTTTAGAGATCTGCTTCCTCTGTTGATCAGGGTTACATTCGATCTGGTGGAATTCCCTGCTTTTATCTGCCCCAGATTCAACTGCCTGGGGGTGATCTGGACTTCCTCAGTGATGGTTCCGTTGAGGCTCAATGTATAGGTAGAAGCTTTCGGATCGTTTGTTTCAATGGCAATGTTTTTTGTCACTTTGCCCGTGAAGTTTGTCGAATCGAACACAATCTTGATCTCGCCGCTTTTGCCCGGTTGGATGACCGGTGATGAGACATTTGCAGCTGTGCAACCGCATGAAGGAACCACTCGCAGAATTGACAAAGGCGAGTCGCCGTTGTTTTTGATGGAAAACGTATGATGCAGCTTTTCTCCCTGGACAAGGGTGCCGAAATTGAAATTTGATTCAGGAACAACAAGTTGTGATGAGGTATGGGCTGTTGTGAAAAATAATAGCACGAGGCAGATTGTGAGAAGAGAAAGCTTTTTCATGTTATTCCCCATTTGATGTGGTTTCCAGGCTCCATTTTATATCACAAAAAAGGATAAGGGTCCATAATGATTTGACCTGTTCTCTCTATTCTGCTATAGAGGAGCGTAAAAAATGTAAGGGTGAAGCGGGGTTATGATGAACGGGCCCTCTAATGGAGACTTGTTATATTCAAGAAAACAGATCGCCGGGGAAATCCGGAGACTGGCACGGGAAATCACCATTGCCTATGCAGGGGAAGAGTTGATTCTGGTGGTGGTGTTGAAAGGAGCTTTTTTCTTTGCAGCAGACCTTGCCCGCCAGATACAATTGCCACTCATCCTGGAATTCGTCAAGCTCTCCAGCTATAGGGACATGAACTCTACCGGAGACGTGACAATGACAAAGGATGTGGAGACATCGCTAACCGGCAGGAATGTGCTTATTGTGGAAGATATTGTAGACACTGGCTTATCCCTTGCATTCCTCAGGGAGCGGTTGTTGGCAAGGGGGCCGAAAAGTCTGAAGATATGTGCCCTGATTGATAAGAAGGAGCGTCGAAAGATCGAGGTTAAAACCGATTTTACTGGTCTTGAGTGTCCGGGGGGCTTCCTCGTAGGATACGGTTTGGATCTGAACGAAAAATTAAGAGAGTTGCCGGCTATTTATGAATTGAATGAATAGGAATCTTCCGGCGGAGGCATGAATGATACTACAGTGCGATCAATGTAACACCAAGTTCAAACTGGATGATGCAAAAATAAAGGAAGGCGGGGTCAAGGTTCGCTGTTCCAAGTGCAGGCACGTCTTTCTCGTTACCAAAGAACCGCAGGAAGAGACAGATTTCGATGCCATCCTTGGCGGACTGGACGCAACACCTCCTCCCCCGGCAGCACCTGCTCAGGCAGGTGATCGGGTAGAGGCTGAAAACGCAGGTGCCGCTGGCCCGCAGAACAGTTTTTCGCAGCTGAAACAGATGCTTGCAGAGCCAGACAGTGATGAAAAAAAACAAGAAGAATCCATGGACGAAGAGGGGTTTGATTTCAGTGATTTTAATTTCAATGAGGAGCAGAAGCCGGCGCCACAGGCTGAGCGGGAAGAAGTAGTAAAAAGCTATGATTTGAGTGGCTTCAACCCGGATGAAGATGACACCTCTGAAACTACCTTTACTGACACAAGTATTGCTGACAACCCTGAAATCGCTTCTAGCGAAGCCGCCCCGCAGGAGGAAAACCGTTTTGAATTCGATTTTGAAGGTGGGACTGAACCTGAGCCTGCTGCCAAGATCGATAGTCAGCCTCCGGAAGATGCCTTCGGTTACAAAGACTTTTCCTTCACTGAAGAATCACTATCGTCCGATACTGAGGCAGCAAGCGATTCGAAGCAGAGTGGCGAATTCGATTTCAATGATTTCACATTCGATGCAGAAGATAAGCAAGCCGAACATGCCCCTGTTGCTGATACAGGTAACACTGCACCGGGGCCAGGAGCCGGAGTTGATTTTGATTCATTTGATTTCGAGGCGGCCGAAGACTCCCCTGAAGCACCGGCAGGTCTCGCCGCTGCGACTGATTTCGAGGCTGCAACCAGTGAACCGTTCATCAGTGAGATGGAACTCGACCTGACAGAAAAAGGTCCGGACGAACAGCTTCACCAAGCTCAGCCACCGGCACTGCCTGACAGCGATGGCAATGGAGAATTTGCCTTTGATTTCGGCGATGGGAGCGGTGATGAAAACTTGCCGCCTGCAGCATCGCCGGCTGCCGCTTCTGCTGCAGATAATGCCGAGGTGCCGGATATCCCCGAGTTCAGCTTTGGCGACCTTCAGAATCAACCCTTTTTAGCAACAAGCCCGGCTGAACAGGCTGCAGGCAAGTCATCAGCGGTGGGAGAAATCGTCGAAGAAGGAAGAGATCAAGATTTTGCCGCCATCGATTTCGGCCAAGTTGCTCCTTCTGCCGCTGCCCCGGAGGAGACGCAACATCAGCCGTTGTTACACGATCTTGTCGGCGGCGATAAGAAAGAAACGCCGCTGTCGGGATCCCAACCGGAATTTTCGGATGAATATCCTCCGCTGTCAATTTCTTCCCGTCGAAAGAACAATTCTTTCTTTACCTTTGCCGGTCTTGGAATCTTTTTACTGGTTCTGCTGGGGCTGGCCGGAACAGGTATCTTCTTCCTCAAAAACTGGCCGGAGGCATTTAATAAGGTGGGTTTGGGGTCCATAGTCCAGCGACTGGGCATCAAGTCTGCCGAGGAAGGACATATCGGGGTAAGAAACCCAGTGGGGGCGTTCGTTGTCAACAAGGAGGCCGGGGAGCTTTTTGTCATTACTGGCGTAGCCGTCAACGAATACCGGAAGCCGCGTGCATCAATTCAGGTCAAGGCGTCTCTTTTCGGCAAAAACGGTGCAATAGCTATGCAGAAAGTCGCATATTGCGGCAACAATCTATCTAAGGAACAGCTTGAGTCCATGCCGATGGAAAAACTGGAAGCGGCAATGAACAATCAGTTCGGTGATTCCCTTTCGAACCTGGGGATTCAACCGGGTAAAGAAATACCGTTTGTGGTGATTTTCAGTAAGGTACCACAGGATACTACGGAATTCGGGGTTGAAGTGGTTGGCTCGACGGTTGCCGGGCAATAAAGGGGCTACGACAAACTAAGTGATGGGAAAAGGCCGGGTTACCCCGGCCTTTTTTTATCGGGCCAGGGAGCAACGACAGGTGATGTTGTCTGGGCCAGAAAAAGGAACGGCCGATGCTCATGGAGCACCGGCCGCATCAATCCTCTCAATGAAGGATTAAGCGCTGATAGCACTTACGGGACAGGTATCCACGCATGCACCGCAATCAATGCAGGTATCAGCAGAGATGGTTCTCTTGCTGCCGTCTTCGCTGATGGCGTTTACAGGACAGGATTCGTCACAGGCACCGCAGTTGATGCACTCGTCAGAAATTTTGTGAGCCAATGTATTCACCTCCTTCGTCGTAGTTTGGATTAGTTGTTTGATTTTTTGAAAAGTAACATACACTTTGAAAAATGTCCACCACAAAGGTCGTTTCGGAAATAGTGACTAATGCAGAAAAATCCTTGAACTGACGAGGAGTCTGCGGTATTATAAAAAGCGGTTTTATTTACGTTAAACTTTTTCCCGCCATTTTTACCACCACCGAAATAATCGGTTGCTTTCATTATATTTTCTGTGTTCAGGGGGATATGAAAAACATGGATATACTTGCCCTTAACTGTGGTAGCTCCTCGGTAAAGTATCAACTATTCGATTGGGCAAAGAAGGAAGTGATCGCCAAGGGGATGGTTGAACGGGTTATCATAGGTGATTCTTTCATAATGCATGAAGTGCCGGGGAGGGAAACCTATCGGGAGGAATCGGAATGTCCCGATCACCAGGTCGCCATCGATCTGATCATCAAAACACTGACCGATCCGGTGCACGGCGTTCTGAAAGATATAAAAAACATCTCCGCCATTGGCCACAGGGTGGTCCACGGTGGCGAAAAGTTCACCTGTTCAGTGTTGATCGATGACAAGGTGCTTGATGCGGTAAAGGAAGTGCAGCATCTGGCTCCCCTGCATAACCCGCCGAACATTGCCGGCATTGAAGCAGCCCAGGCCATCCTGCCGGACGTTCCCCAGGTGGCGATTTTCGACACCGCTTTTCATCAGACTATGCCGGAGCATTCCTATCTCTACCCACTGCCCTATGAATGGTATGAGAAATACGGCGTCCGGCGTTATGGGTTCCACGGCACCTCCCATCTCTATGTCTCCAAGCGGGCTGCTGTACTCTTGGGCAAAGCACCCAAAGATACCAATATCATCACCATGCACATCGGCAATGGGGTTTCCCATTGTGCCATAGCCAATGGAGTTTCCGTTGATACGAGCATGGGGCTGACTCCTCTGGAAGGGGCGGTAATGGGAACACGCTGTGGCGATATCGACCCGGCTATTCCTGCTTTCATGATGCAGAAAGAGAATTTGTCGGCAAAGGAGATCGACAGCATCCTCAATAAAAAGAGTGGTGTCTTGGGCATTACCGGGCGCTTTACCGATCGCCGCGAGGTCATTGAGCATGCCGGAAATGGGGACAAGCTCTGCAAACTGGCATTGGATATTGAGGCCTACCGCTTGCGAAAGTACATCGGCTCATACATGGCCGCCATCGGCAAGCTTGACGCGGTTGTCTTCACCGCCGGTGTCGGCGAGATGGGCTGGCCGATAAGGGAAAAAACTATTGAAGGGCTGGAGCATCTGGGCATCAAGCTTGACAAGGAGCGAAACAAGTCGGCCATGACCAGGAAACGGGAGACTCTCATCACCACCGACGATTCACCGGTGAAAGTCTACGTCATCCCTACCGACGAGGAACTGGTCTTCACCGAAGACGTGGCGGCCATTCTGGAAGGAACCTACACCGATCATATGCAGTTTGAGTACTCTTTCTCTCGGCCGGATTTCGTCAGAAAATAACTTATAAACTGTCGGCGGACGGTAGTCGCAGGCGGAAATAAAATATACCCCTGTCACTGTCGTTCGCTTCCCCCCTATGGAATAGGGGGGATTCAGGGGGGTAGCAAG
>NZ_BBCJ01000002.1 GCF_001311985.1 Geotalea toluenoxydans JCM 15764 | reverse complement strand
TTGGGTAGCGGTAAGATAATTGACGGCATTCTGCAGTGGTACCAGCTGACCCTGGCCGCTTTCCATGATGGCGATGAACGCAAGGGCGGTTTCATAGGCAGTCGATCCATCAGCGCCGAAGCCGCCATCGGCATTCTGGTTGGCGAGGAGGTAGCTAGCTGCACTTGCCAGTTGTGCAGCAGCGAGGTAGACGCCTTTGAATTGGGCAAGGGTGGAGAGGACATGGGCTGTGACGTAAATGTTGCTTTGTTCACTCTGGACGAAGCCCCAGCCGCCGTCGGGGTTTTGGGTGGAGAGGAGATAGTTGATGCTTTTGAAGATGAGGGTCTGGTCGGTGGAGTTGGCAGATTTGAAGGCTTGGAGAGCGAGGGAGGTGTGGAAGTTGCTTGTTTCCTGATTCAGATACCCGCCCCAGCCAGAACCATTGTTTCTGTATGAAAGAAGAGTATTTTGGTCATTGGCGGCGTCGCCGCCAGAAATGGTGGTCAGCTTGATCCTAGGAGCAAGGTACGTGGTGCTGGTCGCATTTGCAGCCTGAAGCCATAGCAGACCGTTGGTAAAGGCTGCTGACGTGTCACCCAAGGTTGCAAATGACTCTAAAACAGAGGAGGTTGTATAGAAGTCAGTGGAAGACGGAGAATTTCTCCAACTGCCATCTACGCCCTGTACAGCCTTCAGCCACGCTACGCCATTCACTATTGCCGGGCTTTGGGCTTCCGCAGTCACTGTCCAAGGTAACAATATCAGCAGGAAATACCCGAATATCTTCTTCATCATGCGCCCTCTCCATGCATCTTTATTCCATTAAATACGTTCATTCCGCACATGTTACTGCTACCTGGACTTTAGCGAACCAGCAAGCTGTGGGGATTAAGGAAAAATATTCTGTCAAAGCCATGCTTTTCTGATCTATAGTTCCATACATAGGGTATCTGGGTGATTATGGCATAGTGTAGATGTGGTGTTTTACCGACCGCATTTCCGGTTGTGCCAACTGTTCCTACCTCTGATCCTTGCTGGACGAATTCTCCGACCCTAACTCTGATAGCTTTGAGGTGAGCATAGTAATGAATACGCCACTTGGCACCAAGTATTGAAACTACATTACCTCCGTTGCCATTTGATTCAGCAGAGACAACAAGCCCAGAGCAGGCTGAAATGACCGGTGTTCCTTCTTTGGCAAAAATATCAATACCCTTGTGAACACCGGATTTACCCCATGGGCTGAACCAGAAGGACTTTGGATTCCAATCATTTTTGGTTGCATCTTTGACTGGTACTACCAACTCTCCGGGGAACACACAACCAATGAAAATAATTGTTATTAGTAATATAGTGATTGTGACTAATTTTATAAGAGCAGATTTCATAATTAATTAGGGCACAACATTTATTTCAGTACTTATTATGGCCTTGCTTATTGCATCTACTTTTATAAATGACTGATCTTTTCTTAGAATTTCAATTGTCTCTGTTTCCATACCCGGTTTAGTGTCATATACTACTACCCAAGCCAGTCTGGAATTACCACTTAAACCAAGAACTTTTTGCCACAAGCTTTTATCTTGAACTATTTTGAGTTCAGCAGACTTTAGCTCAAATTTGTCTTTATTTTTGCTCCATTTTTCTTTGGGAAAAAAGTCAGCAAACCTTTCATATGCAGTTTTTATTGCTTCATCTTGACTAATTTTTACACCAGTGGGACAGGGTTTACCTTTAAGCCATTTATTAAAGCCATAAAATCTCCCATCTGTTGCCATTATGCTTACGTTTACATAATCATTTTCATAGGGTATCCCATTCAGTTTTCTTTTCCAATGTGCTGTCCATATAGCATTATCTTTATCAAGACGCAAATCTGAATACTCGACGTCCTGTGGTAGATCAATTTTTTGTGCAAGTGACTGCAAGATCTCCTTTGCCTTATGCTCAGAGAGAATTGGTGGCCATTTTATAATCTGCTTCTTATTATCAATTGTTTCGGTATATTTACCCAGAGTTTCATACAAAAGCCCATGATTTGCGAAATGTGCCACTTCACCGGATTCACAGTTAATAACTGTCACAATTTTTTTATTTATTTCATCATCCGTTAAAACCTTTGACTTTGGCCCAAAAGCGACCAATTTCCCTAAGCTTATGGGTTCTAAAACAGGCTCTGTAGTATAATCAACTCCCATCTTTGAGTAAAAATTCTTTGCCAATTTTATTGCTTCCTTATCAGTGATTTGACAATCAAAAATTCTAAAAACTATTACAACAATAACAACTAAAACAAACGCTGATAATATCAATAGAGATTTCATTGCTACTCCTATAATTGGGTTGCGTAATTAGAGATAATGATCTTAGGGTTATTGGGGAAGAGATCAAATTCCTTGGGGATATATAGACCAAATGCAATAGAAAAAGCGGAGTCAAAAGCGGTCATGCCATTAGTCATATTTTTCCACCATGTATATCCAAAATATGAAGATTGTATATAATCGATCGAGTTATTCCAACCCAACACTAATTCGTTCCTCGGCCCAAAGGCATTAGAAAAACTACCTTTTAAAGAGCTTTTACAGGAGTTCAAAAAGGCTATTCGCGCATTAGCTCGGATATCAGAGGCATAAACAAATTCAGGTTTACCATTACTGTCATATCCAGGAGCTAAAGCATCTCCACTGGTTCCACTACCCCCATGGCCGCTATAATAAATGATCATGTTATCTTGCTTGTTTATAAGATCAAGCAGCTCTGCCTTTGAAAAGGCGTAGGCAAATCTCGGTATATACCCTGCTCCCAGCAACATAAACATGACAGCCGATACTGAGAACTCGTCTAATGCAAACCCACCCCAATTCTCGAGGCTGCTATTGAATGCAATATCATTGGCTGGTTGGCCTACTGCCAATGCAGCATATTGCCGCGCTAAGAGCCCTAATGCTGAATGAGCTGGCAGCATTGTGTTCCTCCCCCCGCAAGCCCCCTCGAAATCATGTAAGCCCCTTCACCGGTTTCTGGTTTCCTAACCATATAGCCAGTTCCTGTCCATTCGTTGCGCGTTATGTAGCTGCTGGGTATGATTACCTCTTTGCCAGTAGCGACCAAATTCCTGATGTTGTCCTTCACCTGTTGCCCTTGGTCCAACAACGGCAGGACTGTGTCTATATTTGCACTCGTGATGGTATAGATAGACAGGCCAGCCTCGTTTGCCAGTTGCAGAAGCTTTACGGTGGAAACAGAATCAATACCGGAGAAGCTTTCCCAGATGGCGTGCTCAAAGTATGAGGTATTGAGCCCATTGATCTTAGTAAATGCCTTTTCCTGCTCTTTATCACCGGTAATGGAGAACGGAGACTGGATGTATCTTGGTATGTCGATGGTAAGACCTGAAATAATGGGGGGTGATACAGTAATCCCAAAAAATTCGCTGTACTTCGCTGATACGAATACGAATCCGGCATTTACTGCTCTGGTGTTATAGATGTGCATGACCCCTTCAAGCAGCCTCGATCCATTATTGGTGTGAGTGAAGTATTGCAGCCCTACGTTGTGCAATACCTTGCCGACCTGGTCATCTCCGCTGTTGATGGATTCGTAAAATGTGCCGGCCAGGTTTTCTGAATTATCGAGGCCGCCCAGAGCTTGTTTATCTGCCACATTCAGGGCTGAGAGCGCAATGTTGTAGTAGATACCTGCTGCCATCTCTGTCTCTATGGAATCACCGAAACTGCCAGGTGTGGTGAACTGGACGTTTAATTTCAATGACTCCCCCATGCCTACCGATGGCCCTTCCAGGACAATAGTGTTATCCACCTTGACTAGTGCCTTGACTTTTACAAGATAGGCCGGTGTCTTCAGTAACCCACCATAATTTGTCACGACAGCATTGTCCTGATCGGTTGCGGGGGCATAGGATGCGGTAATCTGTTTGCCTGCAAGTTTGCAGACATCTTTGGTTACGGCAGTAGATTCGCCTGTTGCCGGATCGTGCAGCCCTATGGTGATCTTGTGCCGCAGGGATGGCTCAATGCTGGTGAATTTATTGCCGGTAACGACGGTTTTGTATGGCAGCGTGCCGAGCAAGACCCCAAATTCATGCTCTTTGATCCTCTTCAGGTAGAACATTTTATGCATGCCGCCTTGATAGTTGGCGGTATGGTAGTCCTCCAGCGAGAACAGGTAGGCAAGAGATGGTGGCAACTTGCTCTGTGTCTGCAGATAGTCGGCTTCATCGAATTTCACAATCTTCGACACATCCAGGGAGGTATTCAGTTCGTGCTCTTTAAAGCTCGGATCAATTGGTGTCCAGGCATTGCCGGGGCCATTCTTTGCTCCGAATGATGGATACATGTTGACGAAGGCTTCTACCCAAACATGTTCCAGGCGGAGGGATGTAATTTTGCCACCGCCTGCACCCGCCTTTACCGGTATCCCGCCGGAAGCCAGTATATCCCCTGCTGTATTTGGGTCTTTGACTCCAAGCCAGGACATTGCACGCTCTATCGGCAACTCAATAGTGCCATAGCATATTTGGCAGGTATATTCGCCGCTCGTAGCAGTGCAATAAGAAGGCTCGCTTGGTCGTAATCATTACCCGATTTTTCCAGAAACGTCTGCTGAGTACCTTTCAGAGAGCCATAATACGCCTCGAACTTGAAATTATTCCGCACCCACTCATAGATCTTCACCGGATTATTCCCCAGCTCCAGCGCCTTGGCCCTGATCTCCGGGGTCAACTGCACCTCGATGGTCTCTGCAAGATCATCCGGTGTCAACAACCCAGCCGTTGTGCCAGTGGAAGCCAGCAGAACCCGCTTCTGCTTCTTCCAGGCATGCTTGTCCTTCTTCAGGTCCTTCTCGAACTCTTCCTTTTTCATGCGCGGTTCGCGCTTGATAACCTTGGGCTGGCGATGGGGGAGATTGTTGGGGTCGAGCTTTTGGTGGCGGGATGGTGCTTTAGTCCTTTCTAAATGCTGGCGGGCCTTTTCCATGCCCACTTCGGCTTCGGGCTCGTCCTTTGCCTTTTCTATGCGGTCGATGTTGCCTTTCAGCTCGGCCAGGTTGTCGTCGTAGTGCTTGACGAACTTGCGGTGCCGCTCCAGGATCTCGGGGGGAAGCTTAGCATCTTTCAGCTTCTTTTCCGTCTCGGCAAACTGTTGCCGCACTTCCATATCGAGGGAGTCGATCTCCGCTTTCTTGCTCCGCAGGCGCCCTTTCTTGGTCTGCAGATCTTCCTTCTTATCGCTAAGGATCTCTTCGACTTCTTCGGTTGCCTTGGCAAAGCGCTCCTCTGAGCCCTCCGGCTTTTTCTCGACCTTATGTGCCTTGGCCTTTTTCGCTCGATCTGGGCGGCATTGGCAATGCTGAACAGGCCTCCCGATGTCCAGGTAAAAAAGCAGAGAACTACTGCGGATATCTGACGTGCGTATTTGCGGAACATCTTTCCCCTCCATGAAAACATTCAATACATTAAAAGCAAATTGGACGCGGAAACGGCGGAAACTGCGGATCAAGGCGGATCAAGTCTAAAACCACAGCCGGAGCCTTTGTTTTTGGGTTTAAATCCGCCTCTTCCGCCTCGCCTAGAGGCGCCTACTTTTGGTGATCCGCGTCCCATTCAAAAGCCTTTAAAATCTTTTTCAGACGCGGAAACTGCAACCAACGTGGGAATCTGGCTTAAAATCCTCAAAACCTGAATTGGACGCGGAAACTGCGGATCGAGGCGGATTAAGCATAAAGTCAAACGCCTTAAGTCTTTGACCTGGGGTTTAAATCCGCCTCTTCCGCCGTGATCCGCGTCCCATAAAGATTTTTGACTTTAATCCTGCAGTCCGCTCTTCACCAAAAGTGCACAAAATTTCATCAGTGCCACCAAAAGTGTAAAGAAATTTTACAGTGTAAAAAATTTTTACAGTCTATATCCTTGTTTTTAAAGGGTAATCAGGACTATAGAAAACTGATGAAAGGAATACAACTTAATTAAGAATATAATTCTCCAATTATTTTTAATTTAAAATTATGGGTGATCGATAAGGAAGGGACTACACCACGGAAATGCTGGCCACTATATGAGGGTAGGTCAACCACACAGGCTGTATTTTTCGGTTTGATTTCTGCCAACTATTCATGCCGGCGCGAGCGATTCCTCCAACGGAGAGATCTGCAGGAGGTTTTCTGTCTGCTGCAGGCTGACGATATTCCCTACTATGGCCAATAGTTCGGAAAAGCGTATCGGCTTGCGCACCACCTGTGTAATACCGGTCTCCTCGGCCAGGGCACACACCTCTGGTGTCACGGCACCGGTGCACAGGACGATAGGGAGGTCCGGCATAAGTTTCCGTGCTTTCCCGGCCAGTTCCAGGCCATCCATCCCCGGCATCTGCAGATCGGTCAGCAGCACTGCAAAAGGCCTCTGCTGAATCATCTGCAGGGCGTCCTCGCCGTTCTCGGCGCACTGAATGACGATCCCCCGTTGCATGAAACACTCCCTCAGAAGGGCAAGAAACAGAATATCGTCGTCAACAAACAGTATTCCACTATCTTTCATGTTTTCTCCATCTCTGTCAGCCGCAAGGGTCGGCAATGCCGTATCGCAGCACCAGATCGTGTTCGGTAGGATCGTGGGGCAAGAGCAGAACTCCTTGGAGAAGGCCATGCTCCCGCAGGGTTTCGCACATTTCGGCGATCTTTTTGCGGGACAGGTGGGTGCCGGCTGCTTTCCGAAGGGATCTGCCGTTGATGGTCCCTCTTCCGTTTTTGCCACTGTTTGCCAACAGCAGGAGATAGACGCGTAATTCCTCGGGCTCCAGACGCTGGAAGGTTGAACTTTCAACGCTTCTCAATATCCGGAACTTGTCCACGCCTGCCTCCTTTGTTTTTTTTAAATAAATAGGCTAAATATTCTTTCTTGTCAATACTAAATACGACTATGTGTCACATTTATAGGTAATGCAATTGACATCATGTGGAAATAACGTTATACAAGGTGGCGATTTGTTGAAGAAAACCAGGGAGCGGGAGCTAAGGTTGAAGCTAAAGATCGGTAGCAGGCTGAAAAGATTGCGGATGGAAAAGAACCTTACCCAGAAAGAGTTGGCGGTGATGGTCAGCGGCGGCCTGGATTATACCTACATCGGCAAGATTGAGCGGGGAGAGCAGCTGCCGTCGTTGAAGATACTGCTTAAGATCAGCGATGCCCTCTCTGTCCCGGTAGCCACCTTTTTCCAGGACGAATTGTTTGCTGCAGCCAGCGATATAGCCTCTTCGGAGTTGCGTTACCTGATCAGCGAGGAAACGGGGCGCCAACTGGTAGAGGCATTGAAGCTTGTAGACAAAGAGGATTTCCCCCTGTTAATCGAGATCATTCAGGTGCTGGGCAGGCACAGGAAGACGACAAAAAGTGATCAGGAGGAAGAAACTGAACAGGAACCGGCGGCCTGCCTTTTGGCGGCTGAAACAATGACCAGCTACAGAAAGTAAACCGATTCCTCTGCACAATAACAAAGAGGCCGCATCCCCTGTGGATGCGGCCTCTCTCGTTTTTAGAGGTTCGAAAAAAGATCGACGAAAAATGACCTCTACAACCCACCGCCGTCCACCTGCCCGGAAAGAACAACGGAACTCTGCTGATCGCGGTAGAGAAGCACATTGACCCGGTCCCGGTCACGGCCGAACTCGAAGTTGAGCCTGTGCTCATAGGCCATCCGGGCCACCGGTTCCAGTTGCCCCACATCCCGAAGCCTGAAGAGAATCCGGTTACCCTTGCCGAGATAGTCGAGAAAACTCTCCGATACCTGGAATTCAATGGGTCCACGTTCCGCTGTGAAATCAGCCACACCCGGTTCCGCACCGCTCAGGGAAAATTCCGTCAGAATGAAGCGCCGGGGGAGAAGTCCAACCGTGTCCGTGGAGCTGGCATCCAGTTCGGTCGGCTGCCCCTGCGACTCCAGCGGCGCAACCGAGATCACCATGCCTGCCGCCACGGTGGCGTTGGTGAACCGGTCGATGAGGATGAAGCTGCCGGTCTCCCGGTTGTGCAGATAGGGATCGAAGGCAGCGGGCCGATCCAGTTCCAGACGGACCACGCCGATGCCATTCAGCCCCAGTGTCGGCACCTGTTTCTGTTCCAGGGAGTTGACATCCACCGCAAACTGCACGCGGGTAACCCGGCTGGGAGTTACGGCGCTGGCGGTCTTCATCAGGTAGACCTTTCCCGGCTGCAGGGGTTCGTCGTGCATCCAGACCAGGTGGGCCTCCGGGTGCCGGGAAAGGCGGGGCGGCGCATCGGTCGCTGACAGCATGTCACCCCGGCTGATATCGATCTCGTCAGCAAGGGTCAGGGTTACAGCCTGGCCGGCCACGGCTTGCGGAAGGTCGCCGTTCATGGTTACGATCCGGGCCACGTGCTCGTGCGGCCGTTTGAAGCGACCTTGACTTCATCCCCCGGGCGAACGGTGCCTGCGGCGATGGTGCCACAGAACCCGCGGAAATCCAGATGGGGGCGGTTGACCCACTGGACCGGCAGCCGGAACGGCTGTTCCTGGGTGTCATCCTCGACCCGCACGGTCTCCAGATAATTCATCAGCGTCGGACCGTCATACCACTGGGTGTTGGCGCTCTTTTCGATGATATTGTCGCCGTTAAGGGCCGAGATGGGAATGGCGGTAATGGAGGCGAAGCCGAGGGGTGCGGCGAACTCCTGGTAATCTCGTATGATCGACTCGTACCGCTCCCGGTCGAAGTCGATGAGGTCCATCTTGTTGATGGCCAGCATCACGTGACGAATGCCCACCAGGGAGACCAGGTAGCTGTGGCGCCGGGTCTGGGTCAGGAGCCCCTTGCGGGCGTCCACCAGTATCACGGCCACCTGGGCCGTGGAGGCGCCGGTAACCATGTTGCGGGTATACTGCTCGTGACCGGGAGTGTCGGCAACAATGAACTTGCGCCGATCGGTGGAGAAGAAGCGGTAAGCCACGTCGATGGTGATTCCCTGCTCCCGCTCCGCCTGCAGGCCGTCCAGGAGCAGCGCATAGTCGATGGCGCCCCCCTGGGTGCCGACTTTCTTACTATCCACCTCCAGCGCCGCCAACTGGTCCTCGAAGACCATCTTGGAATCCCACAAGAGCCGCCCGATAAGGGTGCTCTTGCCGTCGTCCACGCTGCCGCAAGTGATGAAGCGCAGGAGCGACTTCTCTTCCTGACTCTTGAGATAAGCGAGAATATCTTTTTCGATCAATTCCGATTGATGTGCCATAACCCTTCCACCTAAGAAACGTCGATTTTTTGTCCTGGCAAGGCTGTCGAGGCGGAGGGCGGAGACGTAGCAGCGCTACGTCGCACAACCGAAGCCGAAGACTTACGCAGCCAGGGCGGAAAAGCGGCGTTTCTTCCTAGAAATAGCCTTCTTGTTTTTTCTTCTCCATTGACCGCCTGGTCATGGTCGATCAGGCGCCCCTGGCGCTCGGATGTGCGGGTGAGGAGCATCTCCTGGATGATCTGCGGCAGCGTATCGGCGGTTGATTCCACCGCCCCGGTAAGCGGGTAGCATCCAAGGGTGCGGAACCGGACTGACCTGTACTGCACCTTCTCGTCCGGTTTCAGCTCCAGGCGCTCGTCGTCCACCATGATGAGCATGCCGTCCCGCTCCACCACCGGCCGGACCGCGGCATAATAGAGGGGCACAATGGGAATGTTCTCCAGGTGGATGTACTGCCAGACGTCCAGCTCGGTCCAGTTGGACAGCGGGAAGACCCGGATGCTCTCCCCCGGCTTGATCCTGGTGTTGTAGAGGTTCCACAACTCCGGGCGCTGGTTCTTCGGATCCCAGCGGTGGTTGGCAGAGCGGAAGGAGAAGATCCGTTCCTTGGCCCGGGATTTTTCCTCATCCCGGCGAGCTCCGCCGAAGGCAGCGTCGAACTTGTACTTGTCAAGAGCCTGCTTCAGCCCCTCGGTCTTCATCACGTCGGTGTAGAGCGCCGAGCCGTGGGTGAAGGGGGAGATGCCATTTTTTACCCCCTCTTCATTCACATGAACGATCAGGTCGAGACCGCATTCGGCAGCCATCCGGTCTCTGAACTGGATCATCTCGCGGAATTTCCAGGTAGTATCCACGTGCAGGAGCGGAAAGGGGGGCGGCGCCGGATAAAAGGCCTTGCGTGCCAGGTGCAGCATGACCGCCGAGTCCTTGCCGATGGAGTAGAGCATCACCGGGTTGGCAAATTCAGCCACCACTCGCGAATGATGTGGATTGACTCGGCCTCCAATTGCTGCAGGTGGGTAAGGTTGTGGATCATTTCTATCTCCAGGTGACACTATGTTCTAAACCAATCGGATGCGGATTTTGCGTCAGAGCAAGGCTGTCGAGGGACCGCGCGGAGGCGTAGCAGCGCTACGCCGCACAAGGGGTGCCGAAGACTACGCAGCTCTGGCGGAAAAGCCACATCGTCATCATCTCCGATGCAGCCCACATTCCTTATGCTCTGGATTCTCCCACCACCACCTGCCCGCCCTCGCATGCTCTCCCGGCGCCACCGGCCTGGTACAGGGGGCGCAGCCGATGGATGGATAGCCCTTGCTGTGGAGACGGTTGGTGGGGATGCGCCGAAATTTGGCGTAGGACCAGACCTGCTCTTCCGTCCATTCCAGGAGTGGGTTTACCTTGATGATGCCGCCGTTGGTGTCATCCACCTCGATCGGGGCAAGACCGGTGCGGGTCATGCTCTGTTCCCGGCGAAGGCCGGTGATCCAGCCATCAAGCCCTTTCAGAGCTCTGCCCAATGGCTCCACCTTGCGGATATGACAGCACTCGTGGCGGTTTTCCAGGGATTCCCGGAAGGAGAAGGTCCCTTTTTCCCGCAACAGCTGCTCAACCGCTTCATGGCGGGGATAATACCAGTCTATCTTGATCCGGTAGCGATCAGTGAGGGCATCGGCAACCTCGTAGGTCTCTTCGTGGAGACGTCCCGTATCCAGGGCGAAAACGCGCAGGGGCAAGGATAGGGCCTGGGCCATGTCGATGATGACCACATCCTCAACGGAAAAGGAGCAGGCCAGGGCAATATTACCCCCGGTGGCCTCGAAACCGGCCTTGAGAATCTCCTCCGGAGTGGCGTCTGCCGATATTTCAGGGATATGTTTCACGTGACATCCTTGCAGGGGCGCCGCTTGCTGCCCCACTATTGTTGGTTCCATCAGGCGCGGCAAGCAGCGCCCCTACAATGGTTATATCCTGAAGCCGATCAGCGGCCAGACCAGCCAAGCCGAAGCGAGAAACAGCAGCCACGATATGGCCATGATCAGCATTCCCGGCAGGATCATCTCCCTGCTCTTAAGGAAGCCTGAAGAAAAAACGATGGCGTTAGCCGGGGTCCCCATGGGCAGACAATAGGCAAGGCCAGCGGGAAGGGCCACTGCCAGGGTCATCACCCGCGGATCCATTCCCATGGATTTGGACAGACTGATGCCGATGGGCAGGAGGATGGCGATCACCGCCGCATTGCTGATACATTCGGTAAGCAGCAGTGAGATCAGCGACATGACGGTGATGACCAGAAAGGGAGAGTCATTAAGACCTGCCAGGCTTGGCCGGCCAGCCATTGTGCAGCGCCGGTCTTTTCCAGGCTGAAGCAATGGCAATGGCCCCGCCGTACATGAGGATCACGCCCCAGTTCACATACTCCTCGATGCTCTGCCATGACACCACCCGACAGGCAAAAAGAGCGACCACCGCCAGGGTGGCAATGCTTGCAAGCCCCAGCTGTTTACCGAGAAATACCCAGGCCAGAATGGTGACGACCGTCACCAAAGCGACAATTATCTCGTCATAACTCATTCGACCCACTTCCAATCGCTTTCGGTTGAGAAACCTGAGCCCTTCGTCCACACTGTCAATGTCCTGGGGAAATAGCCAGAGCAGCAGGAGATAGCCAATCACCAGCAGCGGAAGGACAATCATGATGGCTGCCATGGTCCATTCGAAGAAGGAGAAATCGAGGCCGGTACTCTCCCGAAGCATCCCTACCGCCAACGGCGCCCGGCTCCGCCAAGAAAGGTGGCGATGCCGCCGATGACACAGCCCCAGCCGATGCTCATGAAAAGCAGTTTGCCGTAGCTGTTCTTTTCGCTCTGCAGCCCCAGACTGCCGCTTATTTCCACCACGATGGGGAACATCATGGCGGCCACCGCATGTTCGCTCATACAGAAGGAGAGAAAGGCGCTGAGAAGGTAGACGGTCAGGCCCAGCTTTTTTGGGGTGCTGCCGAAGCGGACCAGCATTGCCCGTGCCAGGCGGGACGAAAGACCTGTGCCGCTCATGGCGGCGGCCATGATGAAGGCCCCTAGAATGAAGAAGACTGCCTCGTTGCCGAACAAGGCATAGGTCTTTTTCGCTTCCATGATGCCGAGCAGCGGTATCATTGCCATGGCCAGCAGAGAGGTCACCGCCAGGGGCAGCAAACTTGAAACCCAAAGGAAGATGGTGGCGCCGAAAAGGATCATGGCGTGGTAGCTTCCACTGAAAGCCCCTGAGGAGGCTTCAGCTGAAACAGCACCGTGCAGAGGATGATCAGTCCGGCAAAGACCTGGTAGTGCATGGTGCGGTCGGCCAAAATCAGCCACATGGGGCGGCGGTCGATCTTTAGAGGCTTTTCAATCTGCTCCATTACAGCCCCGCCGATTCGAATGACTGTTCAATCTGTCGCACCCTGAGACTGCGGCGTAAATCAGAGGCCGCCAGCAACTTCTGCTCATATACCTTGTCAAAGAGCCCCTTTAGCACCCCTTTTGATTTGAGCGGAGCAAGAGGAGTCGTAACATCGATCAATGGCTGGAGGGGCTTGATCGTTGCCTTCCGGCTGCGCCAGCTTCCTGCCAGTTGTTCGAACAGATTGCCGATCTCTGAAGCAGGTCTGCCTGCAGGCGGCGCCGCCAGCTCCACCAATGGTAAAATACCGGCGGCAAGCAAATGGTCTATGCCTGCCCGGGTGGATGATGCCGGCTCTTCACCGGCGTCCAGCGTGGAAACCACCGACCAGCGGGGAAAGACTGTAAGCGCATTTGATAAAGATATCAGGAGCGCCTCACGGTTAAGCGCCCGCTCACGGGCTATGTCCGGATCAAATACACCCAGTGGTATGTCGATGATATCGATCCCTGCCGCGTAAGCCCTTTCCATCAGGGGCAAGGAAGGGGGAAACCGGAATCGTCCGAGCAGGTGAGCGCTGAAATTTTTTTTTAACCAGTCTGGCCAGATCCTCTCCGCAATGGAAGTCACTCACGTTGCGAAAGGAAATGCAGAACAGCTCCGCCGGAGACTGGCAGTGACTGTCGAAAAGTGCTTCCAGGCTCGACTTTGCAGGCAGCTCCCCGTCGATGAAGAATACGTTCCCCTCGCGTCGCAGCGCGCCAGCCATGAAGGTGGTCTTCGGCTGGGTGATCATATCTCGCAGTTTTTGCTGGTCCACTGTCATTTATAGCCTATAAGCAGAAGCTGGGGGCTTGTCAGCCCTGATTATTCCCCGACCTTTTCCAGGGTCAGGACGTAATGGCTCTCCACCTGCTTCAGCCCCAGAAGTTTATGCCCTTCCCCCTTCAGGCTGCGGGGGACATTTTTGACCGGTTCGCCGTCATCCAGAAGGAACTCCACCGTTTCCCCCTCGTCCAGCATTTCCAGCGCCAGCTTGGCCTTGACAAAATTGGTCGGGCAGGAGACGCCACGTAAATCAACTGTTTGCATATATTTCTCCCTTACTTCGAACCTGGAACTATTATTTCCCCACCTGAGTTTCTATCACCTGCGGGGCGATGGTTTTTTCGGCAACAAAGTCAGGAAACCTGGCCCTCAGGCGAGTTAAAAGCGAATCAGCCCCTTCCCTGATAATGATGTCGCCAATCCTGATGCGGCCGGCGCCATCGGCCTTCTCCTTGTACCAGGCCAGGACCTCGCCGATAAAATCCACCACCCGGTCTTCAGGGAGGAAGGTGGCGAAAAGTGTACCCACTAACGGATGCCGACCCCATTTGCCGCCAATCCGCACCGTATAGCCTTTTTTTGCTACCTTCCAAGCTTCGGTTGGACAGACCTTGACGCAATCGCCACAGTAGATGCAGGCATCAGCGTTGAATTCAGGTTTGCCGTCCGCTCCCATGGCAATGGCCCCCTCCGTGCAGGACTTGGCGCAGAGGCCGCAGCTGATGCACTCGTCAGCGTGCAGCTCAGGCCAGATCGCACCCTGGAAACCCACATCGTTGGTTGCCGATTTAGGGCAGTCAAAGGGGCAGCCGGCAAAGCCGACCTTGAATTTATGGTGGCCGGTGGGAGTACCGAAGAGCTTCTCGTCTACTTCGAGGGCGGAACGTTGGGTGTCCACCAGACCATTGGGGTTGTATTCGCAGCCGCCGCAAGCAGTAGGCACCCTTACCCGGGCACCGCAGGAGGCGACCTTCTGCTCGCCTTCACCCAGCTCGGCAACAACGGCATCAAAGTCCCTGAAATTGATATTGATCAGTTCGATGGATTGCCGCACGGAAAGGTGGACAAATTCCCCACCGAATTTTTCGGCCACTTGGGCTATTTTCTTCAGTCGGGGGACGGTCATTCTCCCGCCGGGAACCCTCAGCCTGACGGTGAAGAGGTCCTTGCCCCTCTCCTTGATAAAGCCCCCTGCCTTGAGGTTGCCCAGATTGATGCTGGTCTTGCCGCTGTCGTTTGCCATATTTATCCACTCCATTGCTCAAGTTCAGGTAAAAGCATCCTACAGGATTATCAGTAAAACAGTCAAGATAAAATACAAAGAGATACTACACCAACACAGTAAAGAAAGCTTCAGATTATCTCAATAGGTTCTGGCATGACAGTTCCGCCGCTGATACTGAAGGAATTGACTGCCGGCTTTTCCTGTTCAGCCAATGAGGCAATGACATAGGAAACATTCGGGGTCAGTGCCAGGCGGATATCCTCCTCCGACGGGCGAGCCGGCGTCTCGGGATGGGAGTGGTAAATGGCCAGCATCTCCAACCCATTGGCGCGCAGCTCCTTGATGACGGCAAACTGCTCCTTGGGGTCCATCATGAAGTGTTCATTGCTCTGATCGGTATTGGTCATCCGGTAGATAACGGAAACCGTCCCTGCAGTGCCACCGAGGATGCCGCATACTTCAAGGGGAAATCCCGCCCTGGCATGGGCGATGATATCGTCATGGATTACTTTGGGGATTTTAAGCATGAATGACCTTTCAAAAACATTATCGGCAGATTTCACGTATCAATTCAGCAATATTGCGCAGGTGCGGAAGCTGCTCATTTTTCCAGGTCGCACACATTCAGTGCGTCCAGTTCGTCCACCACCTGGGTAATGGTGGGGTTGTCACCGCAGATGGGACATTTGCCGTTCTTCTTGATGGGCACCTCGCGGAATCTCATCCGCAGAGCGCTGTAGGTAAGAAGCGCCCGGTCAAAAGCTCTCCCTTGCCCAGCAGGAACTTGATTGCCTCGGTAGCCTGAATGGTGCCGATCACCCCCGGCAGCACCCCGATAACCCCCGCCGTGGAACAGGTGGGAATGGCGTCTTTGGGTGGCGGCGTGGGAAAGATGCAACGGTAGCAGGCCGACTTACCCGGCTCGATAGTGATGGTCTGGCCGTCGAACTGGAGAATGCCGCCGTGGGAATAGGGCTTACCGGCCAGCACACAGGCATCATTGATAAGAAACTTGGCAGCAAAGTTGTCGGTGCCGTCGATGACGAAATCATAGTCCTTGATGATGTCGGTGATATTGGCGGCGCTGATCCATTCCTCGTAAGTGTTGACCGTGAGTTCGGGATTGATGGCCTGCATCTTTTCCTTGGCGGATAGCACCTTGGCGATCCCCACATCCTTGGTCTGGTGTATCACCTGGCGCTGCAGGTTGGAAAGATCTACCACATCGGCATCGGCAATGCCGATGGTGCCGACCCCGGCCGCCGCCAGGTAGAGGGCAATGGGGGAGCCGAGCCCACCGGCGCCGATGATCATCACCTTGCCGTCAAACAATTTTTTCTGCCCCTTGCCGCCAACTTCCTTGAGGATGATGTGGCGGGAATAGCGGGCTATCTGGTCTTCTGTCAGCATTAAAGGTTCCCTCCACCCATGAAATAGAGGAATTCCACCGTGTCGCCGTCCTTGACCACGGTCTGGCCGAAATTGTCACGCTCCAGGATGTCGCCATTCAGCTCCACCGTCACGTAGTCGGGCTGTTCCACCTTCAGTTCCACCAACAGAGCATTGACGTCCAGATTATCCTTGCCCGCTATTGTTGCCGCTTTACCGTTTACCGTCAGATTCATCTCTCATCTCCTTCTTTACAATTGGTCCAAGGATAACCGAAAATCCTCGATAATGTCATTTATGTTTTCAATGCCCGTCGACACCCGTACCATCTCTTCACCCACCCCCATCAGCCCCTTTTCCTCTGGACCGAAGTCGGCACAGATGGTGCTCGCGGGATGGATGACCAGTGTCTTTGCGTCGCCTATATTGGCCAGATTCCGCGCCAGCCTGACCCCGTTGATAAAACTGAAAGCAGCCGCCTTGTCGGCCAGACCGAAGGTCAGAACTCCACCGAATCTGTCCCCATATAACTTTTTCGCCACTTGGTGGTAAGGGTTGTCGGCAAGGCCCGGATAATTCACCCAGACGACCTTTGGCTGCCCCTGGAGGAATTGGGCCAGCTTCAGGGCGTTGCTGCAGTGACGCTCCATGCGCAAGGCCAGTGTCTCAATTCCCTCCGTTAAGAGGAATGAGTTCATGGGAGCAGCACAGGCGCCGAAATCCTTATGGATTAACTTTCTTACCCTGGCAGTAAAGGCAAAGCCGCGATATTTTTTGAAGAACGGCTCAAAGTGTGGAAATTTCCCACTCTGCCAGTTGAACCGGCCGACATCGATAATGGCGCCACCGATGGCACTGCCGGTGCCGTTGATGAACTTGCTCGTCGAATGAACAACGATATCCGCTCCCAGATCTTTTCCCGTGGCCAGGTAGGGAGTAGTCACCGTTGCATCCACCATGAGCGGGATACCTGCTTCCCTGGCAAGTTGGGCAACTGCTGGAATATCGGGCACATCCATTTTCGGATTGCCGATCGTTTCCAGAAAAACGAGGCGGGTTTTGTCGTTTATACCCGTTTTTACTGCCTCCAAATCAGTGGGATCGACAAAGCGGGTGGTGATGCCGTAGGCAGACAGGGTATCGCGGAACAGGGAAAAAGTGCCGCCAAAGAGTGATGAGGAGGAAAGGATCTCATCTCCTGCCCGGACAATGGCCATGACCGCTGTGGTGATGGCAGCCATGCCCGAAGCCGTGGCGACTGCCGATTGCCCCCCTTCCAGGACCGCCAGTCGCTTCTCCAGACCTTCCGTCGTCGGATTGCCGACCCGGGTATATACCTGGCCGACCTTACGGCCGCGGAAGATATCCTCCAGGTCCTCAGCCGTGGCATGGGCAAAGGAAGAGGACTGAACGATAGGCACGGTGGTTGCCCCGGCCGGTCCCGGCTCCAGACCTCCATGGATCAGCAATGTTTCAAATCCGTATGTTCTGGCCTTGTCTGTCATACTCTCCCCTTACAAAAAAAAGCCCCTTTGGGTTAGCAGGGGCTTCGTGCGAGAATTTCGCCAAGCACCCACCTCATCTTCGCCGGTTACTTATCGGCAGGAATTAGCACCCGTTGCAATAAAAAAGCACAGGTTGCTGTGGTTTCGCAGGCCTTTCCCTCCACCACTCTCGATAAAGAAGGTTGAAATTTTGATATGACTCTATGGTACTTTAACTAAATTGTAAAGTTAATTTTTGCATATTACTGCACTTTTTTAGTATTAAATATAAATAGCTTTTTACACCTATTTAGTCAACATTAATTCAGCCATTAAAAAAGGCGACCCCTAAGAGATCGCCTTTTATAACTGCAACTGGATTTAATTCTAGACCGTCTGCGTTACCAAGGGCAGCAGTGCCTGCTTCATTTTTTTCAGGGCTCCTTCCTCGATCTGCCTTACCCTTTCCCGGGAGATGGAAAAATGATCGGCAATCTCCTGGAGCGTCAGGGGACTCTCGGCAGAAACCCTCTGTTCGATGACATAGCGCTCCTTCTCATTGAGGCAGGTCAAGGCAGAGGCAACCTGTTTCTCCAGAAGAGCGTTCTCCTGTGCTTCAGCCAGAAGTTCCTCCTGATTACGCCGCTCGTCGGGGAGGCTCTCCAGCATGGTCAGCCCTTCCCCGGTAATCACCTGGGCGTCGAGAAAAAAATCTCCCCGCATCCGCTGGTCCATTTCCGCCACTTCCGTTTCCTTCACATCGAGGGCTTCGGCTGTCGCCTGAAAATCTTCGCCGCCACCGGTCATGTTCCTGATGGCACTTTTAGCCTGGTTCAGCTTAAAGAACAGCTTCCTTTGCGCTTGGGTGGTGCCGATCTTCAAGAGGCTCCAGGCAGAGATGATGTGATTCTGGATATAAGCGCGGATCCACCAGACGGCATAGGAAATGAGACGAAAGCCCTTGTGCGGATTGAACTTGCGCACCGCCATCATCAGCCACATTGCCTTCCTGGATCAGGTCCAGCATCTTCATACCATAGGCGCGATATTCGCCGGCAATCTTCACCACAAAGCGGAGGTTTGAGGTGATCAGCTTGTGCGCCGCTTCCAGGTCCTTCTTTTCATAGAACCTGACTGCGCATTCATGCTCCTCCTCGGGAGAAAGGACCGGAAAACGCTTGATTTCAGCAAGGTAGAGGCTCAGATTATCGACTACGACAGGCATTGAATAGTTCATTTGAATCCTCCTGAATACAGGGCCAGCATCTTTAGCACTCTTCAGAATCGAGTGCTAATAATTTAACAACAGCCGGAAGAAAAATCAATAGGCAAAAGTTTTAAAAGAAGTACGCAGCAAGCATTACAGGTGGGCAAATGGTTCTAAAAACCTTGCCGGACAATAACATATATGATACATGATTAGGACATTAATAACGACGCATGGCGCGGTAAACCGGAGGTTCAAGCAGATGGAAATCAAGAAGGTTTCTCTTCCCGAGGAGAAAAGAAAGACAAAGATAGCAGATGAGTCGCAGCTCGGTTTCGGCAAGATTTTTACCGACCGCATGCTGATGGTGGAATGGAAAAGCGGCAAGGGCTGTCGATGCCCGGATTGAACCCTATGCCCCTTTTGTCCTCGACCCGTCTTGCCTGGTGTTTCATTATGCGCAGGAGATTTTCGAAGGATTGAAGGCCTACCGCTGGTCCGACGGCAGCATCGCCCTGTTCCGGCCGGAAATGAATGCCCGGCGTTTCAATGTCTCTGCTGACCGACTCTGCATGCCCCAGATCCCGGAAGAGCTCTTCCTGCAGGGGATCAAGGAACTGGTACAGCTGGAAAAGGACTGGGTGCCTTCCGCCGAGGGGACATCCCTCTACATCAGGCCGGCCATGATCGCCGTAGAACCGGTGCTTGGCGTCCATCCTTCCGATCACTACTATTTCTTTGTCATTCTCTCGCCGGTGGGCGCCTATTATGCCTCAGGCTTCAACCCCATAAAACTGCTTGTGGAAGACCGCTATGTCCGGGCAACGCCGGGTGGAACCGGTGAGGCAAAGACCGGCGGCAACTATGCCAGCTCTCTGAAAGCGGGACTGGAAGCAAAGAAAAAGGGCTACGAACCAGGTGCTGTGGCTGGACGGCGTTAACAAGCGCTATATCGAGGAAGTTGGCGCCATGAACATGCTCTTCGCCTATGAAGACCGTATCGTCACCGCCCCGCTGGACGGCTCAATCCTCCACGGCATCACCCGCGACTCGGTGCTCACCCTGGCTAAATCACTGGGGATCAAAATTGAAGAGCGCAAGATCGACGTGGTGGAACTGATGAACGACATTCGTTCCGGCAAGGTTAAGGAAGCCTTCGGCAGCGGCACGGCAGCGGTGGTTACCCCCGTTGGCGCCATATGTTACAGAGATGAATGCCTGACTATCGATGACGGCAAGGTGGGCAAACTGACGCAGAAGCTGTACGACACCCTGTCCGGCATCCAGACGGGTAAAATTGCTGACAGCTTCGGCTGGATCCAGAAGATTTAACAGGTTGCATTAAGCAGTAGTATTATCCAATCCCGCGGCCCGAGAGGGCCACGGGGATTTCCCTGCAGGTGGGACCATGAAAGAACACCCCGAAGCGAATACCCTCTGCCTTTCCTGCCGCCGCACGTGCAAACAGCCGGCAGCCGTACTCATTGCCGCCTGTCCCCGCTATTATGCCGGTCCCAAGATCAAGCGCTGCACCTGGAAACAGCTTGAACTGACCCTTGAGCCGAAGTGAAGATTCTCCCGCCGCCAATCGACAAAATAAAATGCACCGGTTGTGGTCGCTGTGTTTCAGCCTGTCCCCACCACCTCATAACACTGGAGGTCGAAGGATACAGAAAACACGCCGTGCGACACCATCAAAACCGATGCAGATCCTGCCAAGCCTGTGCCGTCTGTCCGGTAAGCGCCATTTCACCTTGTCGGGGAGAAATGAACCGGGCAGCCACCGCAGAATTTTCAGAAATGTTCCCAGGCCCCTTTCCTGTAATTTTTCGCCTTAGGCACCGGAGTTACAACAGCCTTCGCCACCACCACCGGTTTTTCTTCGGCCTTCGCTTCTTCACTCTTCAAATCCGGCTGCCGGTAGGCGGCCATCTCCGTATTTATGCCCTCAGAGCGAAGCTCGTTCATTGCCGCCGCGCCGATAATTCTCAATTCACTGCAACCATTCAGACAACCTATCGCCACAGCCAGGAAAATTAAGCGTTTCATGGTGCACCTCCAGAAGTTTTTCCTCTTACCTTGCCTTTTCCAAATACATGCCAAGGCCAACGCGAGTTAACTCACTGGAATTACTACCATCCTTATTTTTCCGTGTTTAACATGGGTGAACTATTCCTGAACAGGGGAAGGTTCACCCGTGGCACCCCCTGCCTGCAGGCTGTTTCAACTTTTGAACAGCCTGGCAAAAGATGAACAGTCGGGCTTGCCTTGACAGGGGGTAGGTCCGTACTTATCATTCAATTATGATATCTTAGAAGGAGTTGTCCATGATCAGGCCGGAAAAAATGACTATAAAGACCCAGGAAGCCTTGTCTCAGGCCCAGGAAGCAGCAACACAGCACGGCAACAGTGCAATAGAGCCGGAGCACCTGCTTTCGGCCATGCTGGGACAGGAAGGGGGGCTGACGGCTCAATCCTGCAAAAGATGGGGGTCACCCCTAACCTGGTTAACGAACGGCTGGCCGAGACCCTGCGCAAGCTGCCCCAGGCGAGCGGGGCCACCATGCAGGTTTTCCTCTCACCGGCACTGAATCATGTGTTGGATGCAGCCCAGAAGGAAGCCGATACCATGAAGGATGCCTTTGTCTCCACCGAACACCTGCTCTTGGCACTGGTGGGAGAAAAGGGAAGCACGGTTGCCAGGATTCTCGGAGAAAGCGGCGTTACCCGCGACGGGATTCTCGCCGCACTGAAGGATATCCGGGGGGATGAAAAGGTGACCGATCAGGCCCCCGAAGACAAGTACCAGGCGCTGACCAAATACGCCAGAGACCTTACCGACCTGGCCCGGCGGGGCAAGCTTGACCCGGTAATCGGCAGGGACGACGAGATACGCAGGGTTATCCAGGTCCTGTCGCGGCGAACCAAGAACAACCCGGTCCTGATTGGCGAGCCCGGGGTGGGAAAAACCGCCATCGTCGAAGGGCTGGCCCAGCGCATTATTTCAGGCGATGTGCCGGAAACCCTGCGGGACAAGAAGCTGGTGGGTTTGGACATGGGGGCACTGATTGCGGGCGCCAAGTACCGGGGGGAGTTTGAAGACCGGCTCAAGGCGGTGATCAAGGAGGTGGAGAAAGCAGAAGGCAAGATCATCCTCTTCATCGACGAGTTGCATACCCTGGTCGGGGCAGGGGCAGCCGAAGGGGCCATGGATGCCTCAAACATGCTCAAGCCCGCCCTGGCCCGCGGCGAGCTGCACTGCATCGGCGCCACAACCCTCAATGAATACCGGAAGCACATTGAAAAGGATGCGGCGTTGGAACGCCGGTTTCAGCAGGTCTATGCCGGAGAGCCCAGTGTCGAGGACACCATCGCCATTCTGCGCGGCCTCAAGGAGCGATACGAGAACTATCACAGCGTCCGCATCAAGGACAGCGCCATCATCGCCGCGGCCACCCTCTCGGACAGATATATCACCGACCGCTTTCTGCCGGACAAGGCCATCGACCTCATCGATGAGGCAGCCTCCCGCCTGCGCATCGAGATCGATTCCATGCCCACCGAAATCGACGAGGTGGAACGTAAGGTCATCCAGCTGGAGATCGAAAAACAGGCCCTGCTCCGGGAACAGGACCCCCATGCTAAAGAGCGACTGAGAAAAATATCCGACGAACTTGAAGAACTGCGCAGCAGTTCTGCTACGCTGAAGAGCCAATGGCAGCAGGAAAAATCCCTGCTGACGAGCATCAGCGATCTGAAAAAGCAGTTGGAAGAGAAAAAGGAACAGGCAAAGAAGAGTGAGCGTGAAGGTGATCTGGCATTAACCGCCAAACTCCGCTATGGGGAGATTCCTGCCATCGAGAAGGATATTGCCGATAAGAGCAATGAACTGCTGCAGAAACAGAAAGAAGGGAAGATGCTTCCCGAGGAGGTGGACGGGGACATGGTGGCGGAAATTGTCGCCAAATGGACCGGTATCCCGGTGAACCGCATGCTGGAGACCGAATCGGAAAAACTGGTCAGGATGGAAGAGCGCCTGAAAGGGAGGGTCGTTGGCCAGGATGAGGCCCTGGAACTGGTAGCCAATGCGGTGCGGCGCTCCAGATCCGGACTTTCCGACCCGAACCGGCCGATCGGTTCCTTTATCTTCCTTGGGCCCACCGGCGTCGGCAAAACCGAAACGGCCCGGGCATTGGCAGAATTTCTCTTTGACGATGACCAGGCCATCGTTCGCATCGACATGAGCGAGTATCAGGAAAGGCATACGGTAGCTCGACTTATCGGTGCACCTCCCGGTTATGTGGGCTATGAAGAGGGGGGACAGCTGACCGAGGCCATCCGCCGCCGTCCTTACAGCATTGTCCTGTTCGACGAGATCGAGAAGGCCCACTCGGATGTGTTCAATATCCTGCTGCAGGTGCTGGACGACGGCCGTCTCACCGACGGCCAGGGTCGCACCGTCGATTTCCGCAATACGGTAATCATCATGACCAGCAACCTGGGTTCCCAGTTCATACAGCAGTACGGCAGCGGCGACTACCCAAAGATGCGCGCCATGGTCATGGAAACCCTGAAGGAAAATTTCAAGCCGGAGTTTCTCAACCGCATTGACGAGATAATTATCTACCACTCCCTGCCCCTGGAGCAGATCAAACACATCGTGTCGCTCCAGATCAAGGGGCTGCAAAATCGCCTGGCCGAGCGCAATCTGGGGCTGGAGATAACAGCCAGGGCAAGCGAGTACCTGGCCAGGGAAGGTTATGACCCGGCTTATGGTGCCCGTCCGTTGAAACGCACCCTGCAGAAGAAGGTACAGGATCCGCTGGCGCTCATGCTCTTGCAGGGGAAATTCCAGGAGGGGAGCACCATAGTGGTTGATGTGGCCATGGATGGGGACAGCCTGGTAATCAAGAAGAAATAGCGGTGAATCCGGCAAAAAGAGGGTTGCCAAAATGACAAAGTTGGTTAAAATAGCGTTCTATTTAAATGGAAATAACCGTTGCGGAGGGACAAGTCATGAGAAAGAAAATCGGCGTGGTGCTTTCAGGATGCGGGGTGCGCGACGGCAGCGAAATCCACGAGGCAGTTCTGGCCCTGCTGGCCATCGACAGGAACAACGGGGAAGCCATCTGCATGGCACCCAATGAAGATTATCCCGAGACAAACCATCTGACCATGCAGGAAACCGGCGGCAAGCGGAATGCCCTTGTGGAAGCTGCTCGCATCGCCCGTGGCAACATCAGGGACATAAAAGAAGTGAAAGCTGCCGAACTTGATGCCCTCGTCTTCCCCGGCGGATACGGTGCCGCCAAGAACCTGTGCAATTTCGCCGAAAAAGGGGCTGCCGCCACCATTCAGCCCGACGTGGCCAGGCTGCTCAAGGAAGTGGCGGCGGCAAAGAAACCCATTCTTGCCATCTGCATCGCACCTGCCTGATCGCCGCCACTCTCGGTAAGGAATACGCTCCGGAGCTGACCATCGGCAATGATGCCGGCACCGCTTCTGCCATCAACCAGACCGGCAGCCGGCACGTGGACTGCCCCGTAACCGAGTTTGTCATAGACAGGAAGAACAAGATCGTCTCCACACCCGCCTACATGCTGGCCGGCAATATCTCCGAGACGGCAACGGGCATTGAAAAGGCTGTAAAGGCTGTAATCGATCTCATATAAAAGAACTGACACAATCTTCCAGTGAACTCATCTCGCCAAGGGACCGCTTCGGTCCCTTTTTTCATTTCTGCACAACCGCACTTTCTCCTTGCTGCTTTTTAATTTTCAATTAACATGCCGCTACCTATTTTTTCAGGAGGGAAAAACAATGAGAAAGAGTTTGTTGATCACGGCCATTGCACTGGTGGCCATGCTGACAGGCAGCAACGCCATGGCGGAAAACCTGCGCGGAAAGTTCGGTATTACCGGGAGATTGGGGGCCATTTTCCCGGCAGAGAGCGAGAGGAACCATCAGGATGGAAAGCTGGTCGTCGAGACTGATCCCGGCTTCGTGGGGGGCGGCGGGCTGTTCTACGGCGTTGACGACCATGTGGCACTGGAGCTGAATGTGGACCACTCCCTGTTCCACACCAAGGCTGGTCGGACAAGAGCCGCCGGGCCAGCATGAATGATGTTTCCATGGGTGCCCAGTACCGTTTTAACGACAGAAATGATGTGGTTCCATACCTGGGGGGAGGGTTGGACGTCTTGATTCCGGACCTTGATGACCTGCAGGTGGATACGGTGCTGGGGTTACATCTGACCGCCGGTGTCGATTTCTTCGTCAGCAGGAATCTCGCCTTTACCGCCGAATTGAAAGGACTCGGCGCCTTTGACGCTGATGTAAACCGTTTGGGAACCAAGGTGGGGGATTACGATCCTTCCAATATCTCCACAACTGTCGGTTTGCGCCTGTTCTTCAACTGATTGCCTCACACTCGACCACGGCAGCCTCAACAGCTGCCGTGGTTTCATTCAAGCAGAAAACGCCTTCCGGTATTCACTCACCAGCTTTTCCTTGTCGCCACTGTCAATGAAATCCCAGGGTAAGACCTCATCGAGGGAAATGTCTCGCCTGACCCAGGAATCGGTGTCGATCTTCAATTCTCTGGCGGCCTTTTTCCAACCCTTTTCCCCCGCCTGCAGGATGAGAGGCGCCAGACGGCGGTCTCCCCGGGACAGCAGCGCCTGCAGATAGGCATCCTTCAATCCCTCCATCTGCATCCTCACGTTTGACAGGCCACCGAGCCCCTTCTGCAGGTATCTGACCTTTTTCTCAAGGCTCTTCAGATCTTCCATGCCGCACCACTGGAAGGGGGTAAAGGGCTTTGGAATGAACGGATTAACCGAGAGCAGCACCTCACCCAGCCTTTTGTTTTTACGTGCCGCGTCAATGACCCTGTCACGCACCTTGGCCACTAGGGCGATCATCTCATCCAGATCGGCCATGGTTTCAGTGGGAAGGCCGATGATGAAGTACAGTTTCAGGTTGAGCATGTCCTTGCCGATGAGCAGGTCGCAGGCAGACAGTATCTGCTCTTCGTCGATATTCTTTTTGATCAGGTCCCGCAGACGCTGGGAACCCCCTTCCGGGGCCAGCGCCACCGTCTTGTGGCCGCTCACCTTCAATGAATCCACCAGCTGTTCGTCAAGACAGTCGATACGCAGGGAAGCGACAGATACTTTCCCCCCCTGCTGGACGATGAATCTGGACAGCTCGCCGATTCCCTTGAAGTCGGAGACGGCGGCGCCCACCAGCCCAATCTTTTTCTTTTTCTGCAGCCCTTTCCTCACCTCTTCCATAACTGATTCCATGCTCCTCTGGCGATAGGGAAGATAGATGAAGCCGGCGGCGCAGAACCTGCAGCCACGCGGGCAGCCGCGGGCAACCTCAACCAGGTACATATGGGAAAACTCCGTATTTTCGGTGAGGATGGTCGAAACAGTGGGTGCCCCATTGCGGTCCCCGTCCCAAAGACGTTGAACCGTCGGCGGGGCGGGATCAAGAGTGATGCGCGAAGCGATGCCTGCACCGGCATAGGTGATCTGGTAAAAGGAGGGGACATAGACTCCCGGCACCACGGCACAACGCGCCAGGAGTTCCCGTCGGACGATCTGCTCGTCCACGGTCAGAACCCGTAGCAGGGCAGGCAGAAGGGTTTCAGCCTCACCGACGCAAATGAAATCCATAAAATCCGCAACTGGCTCAGGATTGAGAAAAAGAGCCGCGCCGCCGGCCATGACAAGAGGCATGGAGGAATCACGCTCCGCGGCACAGGAAGGCATGCCTGCAAGCTTGAAAATGACGGGCAGGTTCAGGTAATCGCTTTCGAAGGAGACAGAGAAGGCAATGACATCGAACTCGGCAACCGGCCGCTGGGATTCAAGGGAAAGGAGGCGGGTACCCGATTTCGCGTACTCTTCCAGGTCTTCCCGGTCTGGAAGAAAGGCCCGTTCGCAGAGGACATCAGGGTAACCATTGAGAATGGAATGGACCGCCTGAAAGCCAGATTGCTCATGGCGGCATGGTAGCGGTTGGGATAGACCAGGCAGAACCTGAGGCCGGCCACCGACTTCTTTATTGGTATCCCATCCTCGCAGGCAAGGATTTTACGGTATTTCTCGATGATCTTCCAGGACATTCCGAAAAGTTAGCACTTCGAGGGACAGTTTGAAAGGGAAAAAGACCCGGCCCCCATGGAGGGGAAGTAATGGGGCCGGGGAACTAAACTCCCTGCCGGTGGCGGGGGGGCCACCACCGGCGGTTGACATGAAATCATCACACTGAATTGCAGCTTTTTAACCGCCATAGCCGCAAAAACGATTCTGCGTCCTGCAAATGCTCATGCAATACAGGAGGAAAGCGATTTTTTCGTCAGGGCAAGGCTGTCGAGGGGGAGCGCGGAGGCGTGGCAGCGCCACGCCGCACAAGCGAACCCGAAGACTTACGCAGCCCTGGCGGAAAAGGCGCTTTCCTTAGTCGACCGATTTGCGGAGGAAGGTGGGGATGTCATACTGCTCCTCATCATCCATCATAAAGCTCCGCTGCCGGGAAAAGGTCTCACGCTGCTGCTGTTTTTCCCTGATAAAGGTCGGAATCTCCCGGTTTATCTCGTTTCGTACCACGGGTGCCACGCTTTTCAGCTCCTGACGGGTCTTTTCCACGTCGAAGCGGTCACCGAACCCGGTGGCGATAGCCGTTACCTTGATCACATCGCCCAGGTCCTCATCGATTACCAGACCGACGATGATATTGGCGTCCTCATGCACCTTCTCGTGGATGATACGGCTTGCTGCATCGAACTCGTCCATGGTCATGGCACTGGAGCCGGAAATGTTCACCAGCACCCCTTTAGCCCCGGAGATGTCGATATCCTCCAGCAGCGGGCTGGAGATTGCCTGGTAGCAGCGTCAACGGCGCGATTTTCGCCGGAGCCCATGCCGATCCCCATCATGGCCATGCCGCGCTCGCTCATGATTGCCTTCACATCGGCGAAGTCGACGTTGATCAGGCCTGAGGTGGTGATCAGGTCGGAAATGCCCTGCACAGCCTGGCGCAGCACGTCGTCGGAAGGCTTGAAGGCGTCGAGGATGGACATTGATTTACCGGCCAGTCCCAGCAAACGGTCGTTGGGAATGACGATCAGAGAGTCCACATGCTTCTTCAGCTCCTTGATCCCGTCTTCCCCTTTGGCCAGACGCTGGCGCCCTTCGCGACTGAAAGGTTGGTGACGACTCCGACTGTAAGCGCCCCCACCTCCCTTGCCACTTCGGCAATGACAGGCGCTGCACCGGTACCGGTACCGCCTCCCATGCCGGCAGCAATGAAGATCATGTCTGCGCCCTTCAGGGATTCCAGCAGCTTTTCCCGATCCTCCAGGGCAGCTTCTCTCCCTACGGTGGGGTTGGCTCCGGCCCCGAGCCCTTTGGTCAGCTGGCCGCCGATCTGGATTTTCAGCGGTGCCTTCGAGTTACGCAATGCCTGGGCATCGGTGTTGGCAACAATGAAGTCAACGCCCCCCACGTTGCTGTTGATCATGGTATTTACGGCGTTGCCGCCGCTTCCCCCTACCCCGATCACCTTGATTTTCGCCGTCTGGTCAATACTCTCGTCAAATTCGAACATCTTCCCCCCCTTTTGCTGTGTTGTATGTTTAGACCTGCACATGAACTATATTCATCAGAAAAACTCGCTGAACCATTCCTTCATCCTGCCGCTCACCTTGCGGAAGATGCTTTCTTCGCTCTGGGCCGACGGAAATTCGTGAACCCCCACATTTTTGCTGCCGTATACCACGAGTCCAACGCCTGTGGCGTAGGCCGGCGAATTTACAACATCCACCAGACCGCCGATCCGCTGAGGCAGGCCCCTTCTCACCGGCAGGTTGAAAACCTGCTCGGCAAGCTCCGGCATCCCTTCCAGTATGGTGCTTCCACCGGTTATCACCACCCCGGAGGCAATCATGTCCTCATAACCTGACTTGACGATCTCACGGTTGACCAGGGTGAAGATTTCCTCCACACGAGGCTCCAGAATTTCCGCCAAAAGCTGACGGGAAAGCACCCGAGGTTTCCTGCCGCCAACGCTGGGAACTTCGATGGTTTCATCCTTGCCCACCAGGGAGGCGAGACAGCAGCCATACTTCTGCTTGATCTTTTCCGCCTCTGCCATGGGGGTTCTCAGCCCCACGGCGATATCGTTGGTCAGGTGGTTGCCGCCAAGGGAGAGCACGGAGGTATGCTTGATGGCGCCGTCGACGAAAATGGCAATGTCTGTTGTCCCACCCCCCACATCGATGAGAGCCACACCCAATTCCTTCTCATCTGCCGACAGGACCGCCTCCGAAGAGGCCAGCTGCTCCAGCACGATATCCGCCACATCCAGGCCGGCACGATTGCAGGATTTGATGATGTTCTGGGCACTGGCAACGGCTCCGGTGACGATATGAACCTTGGCCTCCAGCCTGACACCACTCATGCCCAGCGGCTCGCGAATGCCGTCCTGGTCGTCGATAATGAACTCCTGAGGGAGAATGTGGATCACTTCCCGGTCCATGGGGATGGCGATGGCCTTGGCCGCGTCGATGACCCTTTTTACATCTTCGGCGCAAACCTCGCGATTCTTGATGGCAATCACACCCTGGGAGTTGAACCCCTTGATGTGGCCGCCGGCAATGCCGGCATAGACAGATTTTATCTCACAGCCGGCCATGAGCTCGGCTTCCTCCACCGCTTTCCTGATGGAAGCCACCGTGCTCTCGATATTGATCACGACACCCTTGCGCAGACCCCGCGAAGCTGGTACCGATGCCGACGATGTCTATCCCCTCTTCGGTAAGATTGCCGACAATGGCACAGATCTTGGTGGTGCCGATATCCAGCCCTACAATGAGATTATCCCTTCTAGCCGACATACACCCCCCTTTAAACCTTTTTCACTATGATCTTATCGCTGTAATCGAGATCAATATATTCCAGAACAGATATCTGGGCCTGCAGCTCCTTATATATCCTGGCAAGACGATCCAGTTTCCGGTTGTAATCGCCACTCCCCAGCTTCACAGGTACACCTGCCGCTGCGGTGAACAATGTAACGCCATATCCCTTGTCGTAATGAATCTCTGAAACCTCGTCCAGTTTGAATTCGGCGCGGGACTTGAGATGTGCAATCAACTCCAGGACCTCCTTGAGCGCCCCTTTCGATCCGGCCGGATCCCTGGCAATGTCTTCTTCACTGATACCGGTGATTACCGGGTAATCCAGCTGGTCCCCCTCGGTAAGCGGCTTGAAAACATCACCATTAGCATCCAGATAATAGAGGTACCCCATGTTGATCACCGCCACCGGCTGGCGCTCCGCTATCTGAATGGAGAGGGTATTGGGCAGGTAGCGCCTGACCTCTACCCGTGAAACCCAGGGATTTTTTCCGATCTGTTCGCCGATGCTGCGCAGCCTGAGGCCGAACATCCCGTCCCCCTCCCTTACCCCGGCCAGGTCGATGATTTCCTGGCGCTTGAGGGTCTTCAGCTCGCTAACCTCGATCCGCTCCAGCTTGAAAAAGGTCGTGCCGGCAATGATCCGGTAGATGCCATATCCTGCACATCCAACCGCGGAAATCAGTGCTGCTCCCCCCACTACCTTGGCTGTTTTTTTAAGGATGCCACGATAGTTAATCGGCTTGCGCGTCTTGGGCGGCTTTTTCAGCCGGTTTTGCGTAACCGGCCGTGGTTTTTTTTTATGAAGATCGCGCATGGTCACGTCAGTCGATGGTTTATATTTATTGTGCTATTTTTAATGTGGCAGCTGAAATCAGCCTCTCCACCAATTCCCCGAACTCTATTCCAGAGCCGCGGGCTATCTCCGGCAGCAGGCTGAGGTCGGTCATTCCGGGCAATGTGTTGACCTCAAGGATGTAACAAAGCCCCTCGGCTGTTACCAGGAAGTCCACCCTGCTGTATCCGCTGCAGCCCAAGGCACGGTGACCTTCTTCCCCCGCGCGCAGTACCTTTTCATATATATCGGCAGGGAGTCTTGCCGGCAGGATATGCTCGGCCATCCCCGGTGAGTACTTTGCTTCAAAGTCGTAAAATTCCTTTTTCGGCACAATCTCAATGGCACCCAGGGCCTTGTCTTCCAATATTCCCACCTGGACTTCGCTGCCCTTGATGAACTGCTCGATGAGTATTTCCCGGTCGTATTTGAAGGCATCCTGCATTGCAGCCTCAAGTTCCGATTCCTGCCTGACAATGCTGACGCCGACCGAAGAACCTCCTGGGAGGGCTTTACCACCACCGGGAACGGGAAGGTAAGGGTTTTGGCATCGAATACTTCGCCCCGGCAAACCACCCGGTAAGGGGCAACGGTCAGCCCTGCTGCCTGGAAGGCCTGTTTGGCAAATATCTTGTTCATGGCCAGGGCACTGGCCAACACACCCGAGCCGGTATAGGGGATGGCCATCAATTCCAGCAGGCCCTGTATAGCGCCATCTTCACCATATCGGCCATGGAGGGCGATAAAGGCGGCATCAATGCCTTCCGCTGCGATCTTAGTTGCCACGTTGCGGTCAACGTCAATGCCAACTGCATTGTAGCCGAGCCCCACAAGCGCTTTCAACACGCTGCGCCGCTCTTCAGGGAAACCTCGCGCTCCGCCGAAAGTCCTCCCATCAATACGCCGATTTTTTTGTTATCTGAACTGGTCATGGCCACCTATCCTCACGACTTATTTCTGCTCAAATTCACCCAGGATACGCACTTCCTCCTGGAGAACGATCCCGTTCCGTTCAAGGACCTTTTGCTTGATCATCCCAGCCAGGGTGATGAAATCTGCCGCACTCGCCCCACCCCTGTTGACCAGAAAGTTGGTGTGGATCTGGGAAACCAGGGCTCCTCCCACCTGGAAGCCTCTGAAACCTGCCTCGTCTATCAAACGCCATGCCTGCCGGCCTTCCGGGTTTTTGAAAAATGAGCCGGCATTGGGATAACCGATCTTCTGACTTTCCAGGCGATGGCGGCGATAGCTTTCCAGCTTTTCCCCAATGGCCTCCGCCTTCCCTTCGCTCAGGCTGAAAACCGCTGCCACAACGATCTCTCCCGCCTCCAACTCAAGGTACCTGTAACCGAAGTTCCGTTTCCGGCCTTCATTTTCACAGATCCGGCCATCCCTCATAGTTATCAGGGTCTCCACCTGCTCCATCATCGACCGGCCGTGGGCTCCGGCATTTACGCTGAGCGCCCCGCCTACGGTTCCCGGAATGCAGCTGAGAAACTCCAAGCCGGTAAGCTCCTTGTCCGTGGCGTAATTCACCAGATGCTGATTGGTAGCCCCTGCCTCTGCACGGATCCGGCCACGGGAGGGGCTCTCCATGCCGTTCAGTTCCTTGAGGGATATGGCGACCCCCCTGAAGCCCCCGTCACCGACCAGCACGTTGAAACCACCGCCGATGATGAAATATGGCAGAGACAAGCTCCGCACAACCTTGATAAGTTCTTCCAGATCGGCCAGATCGGCCGGAATGGCAAAGTAGTCGGCCGGCCCCCCACCTTCAATGAGGTGTGCCCCGCCAGGGGCTCATTCACCAGCACCCTGCCCCGTACGGCGGTACAGAGGCGTGCAAGCGTATCCACTGTCAAGGAGCTTCCCTGAGCTTTTCCACCAGCTGTTCGCCGGCCTGGAGAATGTTGCCTGCACCGAGGGTGAGGACTATATCCCCTTCCTTGACGATGCTTAAAAGATGGTCGCAGACCTTGTTACGATCGGCAACGAAGGTCACCTCTCGCTGACCATGGCGTTTGATCCTTGCAGACAGTGCTTCCGCCGTAACCCCTTCGATGGGTTGTTCTCCGGCAGGATAGATATCGGTCAGAATCAGAATGTCGGCATCGTAAAAAGCTTTGACGAATTCTTCGAACAGCTCCTTGGTGCGTGTGTAACGGTGTGGCTGGAACACCACCACCAGGCGCCGGTCCCAGCCCCCCTTTGCAGCCGCCAGGGTTGCCTTGATCTCAGTGGGATGGTGTCCGTAATCATCCACAACCATGATGCCGTTCACTTCCCCCTTGACCTGAAAGCGGCGTCCCACTCCGCCGAAGCTTTTGAAGCCGGCCTGAATATCTTCGAAGCGCATATCCAGCTCAGTGGCAACGGCAATGGTCGCCAGGGCGTTAAGTACGTTGTGGGCGCCGGGCATGTTGAAGCTTATTTCCCCCAACTTCTGTCCCTTATAATGGGCGACGAAGGAGGTGGTGAAGCCTTCATGGCGGATCTCGGTGGCGCGAAAATCTGCCTGGGCCGTCAAACCATAGGTGGTGAACCGCTTCTTCACCTGGGGAATAATGTCGGCAACGTTGCCGTTATCCAGGCAGAGCACGGCAAGGCCATAGAAGGGAATCTTGTTGATAAACTCGACGAAGGTATCCTTGATCTCCTCGATACCGCTGTAAAAATCCAGATGGTCCGCATCGATATTGGTTACTACGGCTATGGTCGGGGAAAGCTTGAGAAAGGAGCCGTCAGATTCGTCGGCTTCGGCCACCAGGAATTTCCCCTGACCAAGACGGGCGTTGGTGCCGATGGAATTCAGCCTGCCGCCGATGACAATGGTCGGATCGATTCCACCCGTTGCCAGAATGGTTGCCACCATGGAGGTGGTGGTCGTTTTGCCGTGAGTGCCGGCAATGGCAATGCCGTACTTCATCCGCATCAGTTCGGCGAGCATTTCTGCTCGTGGTATCACCGGGATCAGCCGCTCTCTAGCCTCGATCACCTCTGGATTATCGTCGTGGACGGCGCTGGAAATGACCACGACATCGGCACGCTCAACATTACTGCCGGTGTGACCCAGGTGGATTTCCCCCCCCAGCTGCTCCAGGCGTTCCGTGATCTCCGACTTTCTCAGGTCGGAACCGGACACCTTGTATCCCAGGTTGAGCAGCACCTCGGCAATACCGCTCATGCCGATGCCGCCGATGCCGACAAAATGGATTCTTTCTATTTTTCCGTACACAAGGGCTCCTGTTTACCGGTCATCTCGTCCACTATCACTTGGGCGGCATCAAGTTGACCGAATTTACGGATATTTGCCGCCGTTTTTTCAACAAGTTCCGGCTCCTGCATCAGCCTGATAATCTGCCCGGCCAGGGTGTCCCCCGTCAGCTCACGTTCCAGAATCATGAAGCCTGCATCCTCTTTCAGCAGGGCCTCTGCATTCCGCCGCTGGTGGTCATCGGCCGCATAGGGATAGGGAATGAAAATACAGGCCTTGCCGCTCACCGCCACTTCGGCAAGGGTCGTTGCGCCGGCCCGACAGACGATAAAGTCAGCAGCTGCGTACGCCGCCGCCATGTTGTCGATGAAAGGAGTAACCTCTGCATTGAAGCCTGCCGCCCCATAAGCTTTTTTCATTTCCCCATGGTCCTTCTCCCCGGTCTGATGGGTTATGAGAAGGTGCTCCTTTACTTTTGCCAGGTGGGGCAAGGCTTCGACCATGGCGGTGTTGATCCGGTGTGCGCCGGCGCTGCCGCCAAAAACCAGCAGTCTCAGCCGGCCATCCTTCGGTGCTGTTTTCCCCTGCTGCACATTCCACAAAATTTCTTTACGCAGCGGATTTCCCGTCAGCATCGTCCTGTCTTCCGGAAAAAATTTCCTTGACTCCTCGATGGAGATGAAGACCTTGTCGGCGATCCGTGCCAGCACCTTGTTGGTTAGGCCTGGTATGGCATTCTGTTCGTGGATGAATCGCCTGATCTGCAAGCCGCGGGCAGAAAGCACCACCGGGGCCGATGCATAACCACCTACGCCGAGCACCACATCCGGCCGGAACTCCTTGAGGATCTTTCGCGACTGGGAGTAACCGTAAAGCAGCAGTGCCGCACTCTTCACCTTGGTAAGTGGGCTTTGCCCCTTGATTCCGCTGGCGGAAATGCACTCCAGCCGGTAGCCCAGCTTTGGCAGCAGCCTTGCTTCAATTCCCCTTTCGGTGCCGATGAAGAGCACCTCGTTGGCGCTGTTTCTCGCCAGGAATTCTTCGGCAACGGCAATGCCGGGGAAAAGATGCCCCCCCGTCCCGCCCCCGGCAACGATCAGTCTCATGACAGCCCCCTTGCCTTAGACGAGACGTTGAGCAACAGGCCAACGGCAAAAAGGCTGATAATCAACGAACTGCCCCCGTAACTGATGAATGGCAACGCCAGCCCCTTTGTCGGCAGCAGGCCGGTCACCACCCCCATGTTGATGAATGCTTCTAGACCTACCAGCACGGCAATTCCGAATGCGAGGTACCGCCCGAAGCTGTCCTCGGCGCCGATTGCTACCCGGATGCTACGCTGAAGCAGAACCAGAAACATGGCCGCAATGACCATGACGCCGATAAAACCAAGTTCCTCACCAACCACTGAAAGAATAAAGTCGGTGTGGGCCTCGGGCAGATAGAACAGCTTCTGCTTTCCTTCGCCAAGTCCCTGCCCCAAAATCCCCCCCGTACCGAAAGCGATCCAGGACTGTATGATCTGGAAGCCGGAGTTGGTAGGGTCCTGCCAGGGATCGAGAAAGGCGGTGATGCGCCGCATCCGGTATGCTTCGGTCACCACCAGATAACAGACAAAGGGGGCCGCCAGCACTCCCATGCCGAATATATACCGGGGTCGTGTCCCGGCTGCAAACAGCATGGCGAGGGCAACGGCACCCATGGTCAGTGCAGCTCCCATGTCATGCTGCTTCAAGAGTATCGCCAGCAGGACGGCCAGAATGACCATGTACGGCAGAAAGCCGGCCATGAATTCCTTCAGCTTCTCCTGCTTTTTGTCCAGAGAATAAGCCATGTAAATTATCAGCGCCACCTTGGCCATTTCGGAAGGCTGAAAGTTGAAGCCCGGCAGGCGAATCCATCTTGATGCACCCTTTGCCGTACCGCCGATACCAGGGATGAAGACCAGAATGAGCAGCCCCAGGCAGGCCAGCAGCAGAGGCACGGCAAAGCGACGCCAATGGTGGTAGTCGACCTGCATGGCAAAGGCCATGGCACCGAACCCCAGAATGGCATAAAGCCCCTGCCGCTTCAAAAAATAGAAACCATCGTTGTATTTCTTTGCCGCCATCACCGAGGAAGCGGAATAGACCATGACGATTCCGAAGCAGGTGAGCATTACCACCAGCAGCAAAATGATCATGTCGTATCCCTCAAGCCTCTTCATCGGCAATCTCCACCGGCAAGGGCCCGCACCGCAGCATTGAACCGCTCAGCGCGCTCTGCATAATCTTTGAACATGTCGAAGCTGGAACAGGCCGGAGAAAAAAGAACAACCTCCCCAGCCTTGGCCAACCTATGTGCTATTGCCACGGCATCTTCCAGGGTGGCTGCCTTGTGTGTATCGGTAAGGTTTCCCAGCTCTGCTTCGATCCTTTCTTTGGCCTCACCAATGAGGATAAGGTGCTTTACCCTCTCCCGCACCAGATCTGCCAGGGGCGCATATGATCCCCCTTTGTCCTTTCCGCCGGCGATAAGGGTAATACCTTTGTCGAAGCTCTCAAGGGACTTGACTACACTCCCCACGTTGGTTCCTTTGCTGTCCTCATAGTAGCAACTCCGCCTACTTCACGTATAAATTCCATCCGGTGACGCAGACCTTTAAAGGACTCTACCGCGCGCCCAGCTTTGATCGGATCGGCCCCGGACAAAAGGGTGCTGGCCAGTGCCGCCATGATATTCTCTATATTGTGAACCCCTTTCAGTTTGAAGGCGGCCGTATCAAAGCGCAGCTCGCTCCCTTGCCATCGGTATACGATAATGCCTTTGCTGCAGAAAATGCCTTCTGCCAACTCCTTCCGCTGGCTGAAAGGGAAAACCCTTGATTTAACAGTCGCGGCACAGGCTGCCACCAATGGATCATCCACATTAAGAACAGCGAAATCATCGACTGTCTGGTTTTCAAAGATGCGGAGTTTCGCATCGATGTAATCCTGGTAGCTGGCATACCGGTCCAGGTGGTCCTCAGTGATATTTAGCAGCACTGCTACCTTCGGCCTGAAGCGTTGAATTCCTTCCAACTGAAATGAGCTCAGTTCTACTACCACCTGCGCCACATCATTGCCAGACGTGACCAACTCAATCAGGGGATTGCCTATATTACCGCCGACAAAGGTCTCAACGCCGCAAGCCTTGAATATCTCCCCTGCAAGGGTTGTTGTCGTCGTCTTGCCGTTGGTGCCAGTAATGGCAACCATGGGAGCCTTGATGAATGCAGCGGCCAGCTCTATTTCGCTGATCACGACCCTCCGCTGTGCCTTCGCCATAAGCAGCGGAGAAATGTCCATGGGGACACCCGGACTGACGACGATGAGATCGGACATGAGGAATGTATGCTTGTCATGACGGCCCAGCTCAAGGTTCAGGTCAAGATCCTCCAACTGCATGAGATAATCGGCAAGCTCCGACTCTTCCTTCATATCGGTAACGGTGACCTTTGCTCCGCGGGAGGCCAGGAATCTTGCCACTGCCACGCCGGTTCTGGCCAGACCAACCACCAGTATTTTCTTACCTTTGATTTCCATAACCTGTTCCCCTGCCGCCATTACTGGCGCAGTAATCTTTCAGCGCATCTTCAAAGTCGAAATTGCCACCAGCGCCAGAATAAAGGTGATAATCCAGAAACGCACTATTATCTTGGGTTCTGCAACCCCCTTCAGTTCAAAGTGGTGATGAATAGGGGCCATGCGGAAAATCCTCTTGCCACGGTACTTATAGGAGCCTACCTGAAATATTACCGACAGTGCTTCAGTGACAAAAACACCACCGACAATTACCAGCAGAATCTCCTGCTTGGTGATGACCGCCAGCGTTCCCAGCCCTCCCCCAAGGGAAAGGGACCCCACATCCCCCATGAAGACCTCTGCCGGATAGGAGTTGTACCAGAGAAATCCCAGACCAGCCCCGACCATGGCGCCGCAAAGCACGGCAAGTTCTCCCGATCCCGGCACGTATGGGATCTGCAGATAACCAGACAGCCTGGCGTTACCGGCAATATAGGTAAACAGCAGATAAGTAGCCGCATTAATGGAAACCGGACCAATGGCCAGACCATCCAGCCGTCGGTCAGGTTCACCGCATTACTTGCACCGACGATCACCAGAGTGATGAACGGGATGAACAATATTCCCAAGTCAGGGTGAAGCCTTTTAAAAAATGGGAAGAAAAGTTCCTTGGAAAAACCGGGCATGACGAAAAGAAATATCCCCACTCCAGAGGCCAGGAGAATCTGCCAGAACATTTTCTGCCGCGGAGAAAGCCCTTTCGGGTTCTTCTCCACCACCTTCTTATAGTCGTCGAAGAAACCGATCACACCGTAGCCACCGATGATGAACAGGGTCAGCCAGACGAAGGCATTGGTCAGATCCGCCCAAAGAAGGGTCGGTATGATGATGGCCGCCAATATCAACACTCCCCCATGGTGGGGGTTCCCTGTTTTTTCAGGTGAGACTCGGGACCGTCGGTGCGGATTACCTGGCGGGCCTGCAGCTTCTCCAGCTTCCGTATCAGCCACGGTCCGAGGATAAACGCCACCACCAGCGCCGTAATCATGGCATAGATGGTTCTGAAGGTCAGATACTTGAAGACATTGAATAATCTGTAATCGGAGGCCAAGGGATAGAGCAGATGATAAAGCATCAGGCTACTCCTTTCTTTTCATCGGCAAGGGAAAAACCGTTGCGGATCGCCTCGGCCACTTTTTCCATATGCATACCTCGTGAGCCCTTGACCAGGATATTATCCCCTTTCGTCACCTTCCGACGCAGGTCCTCGACAATTTCACCATGACTTCCGGCAACACAGATATGATCTGCGCCCATGCCGCCATCAACAGCGCCGGCGGCAACCGTCTCTGCGTATTCTCCCATCACATACAACCGCTCCACGCATGTTGCAGCAAGAAGTCCCACTTCCCGGTGGGCAGCGGGCGCTCCGCTACCCAATTCCAGCATGTCGCCAAGCACAGCTATGGCCCTGTTCTGCTGGCGGATGTCCTTCAAGGTCACCAACGCAGCCGCGATGGATGCAGGATTGGCATTGTAACTGTCATCAATAAGCACGATGTCCCCCACCTGCTCCACATGAAAGCGCTTGTCATATGGGGTGAACTCCTCCAGCCCGGCGCGTATGGTCTGATGATCCAACCCGAGGGCATGGGCAGCTGCTGCTGCAGCCAGTGCATTATAAATATTGTGCTGACCGAAGGCCCTCATCTTCACGGGTATCTCGCCGTCGGGCAGGCGAAGGGTAAAATGGACCCCTTCCAGGCCAAGCGTTTTGATCCCTTCCGAACTGACCTCCGCCCCGCGCAGACCGAAGGAAAGCCTGCTAACACCTGCAGCAGTGGGCAAACGCGAGATCAGGGGTCATCGGCGTTATACACGGCGACGCCTCCCGTTTTCAGCCTCTGAAACAGTTCCCCCTTGGCCTTTGCCACAGCCTCCACACTGCCCATGCTTGCCAGGTGGGCAGTAAAGGCGTTGGTGATGATACCGACCCCGGGTTCTGCTATCTCCGCCAGACGGTCGATCTCACCCGGTTCACTCATCCCCATTTCCAGTACCGCCCAACGGTCGCGGCCGGTCATACGCAGGAGCATGAGCGGCAGCCCGATCAGGTTGTTGAGATTGCCGCTGGTTTTTAGGCCCGGGCCAGTCTGACCGAGAATAGTGGCCAGCATTTCCTTGGTGGTCGTCTTGCCGTTGCTGCCGGTTATGCCAATCAGGGGAATGCTGAATTTCCTCCGGTAGCCGGCAGCAAGATCACCAAGCGCCCTGAGAGTGTCGGTAACTGCAATGTAGGAGGCCTTTTCGGCGGGAGCTCTTGCAGCGATCGAATCCGCAGCCACAAGAAATGTCCTGACCCCCTTCGCCAGAGCGGTCTCAATGAACTCATGGCCATCGAAGCGATCCCCCTTCAGGGCTACGAAGAGTTGTCCGGCAACCACACTGCGTGAGTCCGTCGATACACCGGACACCATCTTGCCGCCACTGCCGATCAGTGTCCCGCCAGTAGCCTGGATTATTTCGTCAATGGAGAGCATTTGCGCCTTTCCTGCTACTGGTTTTGGCCGGCTTTTTCCCGGCAGGCCTGAGCAGCCACTTCCCGATCGTCGAAATGGAATTTTTCTTTGCCGATGATCTGATAGTCCTCATGTCCCTTGCCCGCCAGCAGTACTATGTCTCCCGGCCGCGCCGCCTTGACCGCCAGATTGATGGCATCCTGTCGCCGTTCTATGCTGACAAAACCCTTCTCCTGGAAGGTGGCTGCCTCATGGGCTGCATATTCGCGGATACCGAGACGGACAATCCCTTCCCGAACCTGGGCCATGATCTCCGCTGGATTTTCCGTGCGAGGATTGTCCGAGGTAATGATGCTCAGATCGCTGTAGCGTCCGGCAATCTCGCCCATGATCGGACGTTTGCCCTTGTCCCGGTCGCCACCACAACCAAAGAGGGTGATGATTCTACCTTCTTCAACTCGGTCATGGTCAATAAAACATTTTCCAGGGCGTCGCCGGTATGGGCATAATCCACAAGTACCGTCACCCCCAGAGCATTCTCCACCCTCTCCAATCTGCCCGGAACCTGACCATGATGCTCAAGCCCTTCCTTGATGGATTCGAGCGGCAACCCCAGAGCAACACCCGCACCCGCCGCAGCCATGATATTGTACAGATTGAAGCGGCCGACAAGCATTGACCGAAGCTCGATCCGGCCTTTTGGAGTAGCCAGAGTGCAGCTGATGCCGCTGACGGAAAATTCCACATTCTCGCATTGATGTCTGCGCTTTTCTCAATGCCGTAGGTCACCACAGGGCATGCTGCCGCCTGGCTATGCGCCGGCCGTATTCGTCATCGGTATTAATCACCGCATGCCGCTCGGGCTTTTTCTCATCCGGGACCAGAAGCTCGGAAAAAAGACGCGTTTTGCTCTGCAGATAGGATTCCATGTCCAGATGGTAGTCCAGGTGATCCCTGGTCAGGTTGGTGAAGACTCCCACATCGAAAGAGCAGCCGTCGATTCGACGCTGCTGCAGTGCATGGGACGAAACCTCCATGACGATCCCTTTTGCGCCTGCATCGACCAACTTTCTCAGGGTCTGCTGCAGGTCCACCGACTCCGGAGTCGTGTTTGGGGCCGGGATGGACAGATCTCCAAAGCGATAATTGACGGTACCAAGCACGGCAGCCGGCAAACCGCCTTTTTCGAAGATGGATTCCAGCAGAAAAGTGGTGGTCGTTTTGCCGTTGGTGCCGGTGATACCGACAACAGGCAAACCTGACGCGGGGTTGCCATAAAAAGCGGCAGCCATCAGCGACATCGCCAACCGCCCGTCCGCTACCCTCACCCAGGCAACACCGGCAGGAGTCCGATCATCTTCGATGACCACTGCTGCTGCCCCGGCCTTTACCGCTACCTCAATAAAAGCATAGCCGTCGCTTGCCACCCCTTTCAGGGCGAAGAACAAGCCGCCTGGCTGAACCTTTCGGGAATCGTAAAACAGGCCGGTTATATCAGGGTCGACATCGCCGACCATATCAAGAACCGCGGCAGATTTAACAAGTTGTGAAAGTCGCATGGGATACCCGTTGTTTTTACTCAGGCTGAGGGAACAAATCTGACCCAGACCCGATCGTTTCCGCTGATAATACTGCCCGGCATCGGATTCTGCTCTACGGCGCGACCGCTCCCCTGGAGCGTCACGTTAAGGCCACGTTGCTGCATTACCTTCAGTGCCTGTCGCATGCTGAGGCCTCGGAAATTAGGCATTATGGCTCCTGCCGCCCCTGCGACAACGCCCCCGTCCACAACGGCGTCAACCGTTTCGACCGAAGGAGCTGATTTTACCTCTACCTGCTCTGCTTTTTTCTTTAACGCATGATCGGTTGGCACCTTCAAATAGCACAGGGATTGTTCGGCAATGGCGCTGAAGGCCGGTGCGGCTACAATCCCGCCATAAGAGCTTGTCTTAGGTTCATCAACCACCACCAGGATTGTCAGTCTCGGCTTTTCCAAAGGCACAAAACCGACATAGGAAGCTGTTCTCTTGTCGGCCGAGTACCCTCGCGTCAGGTGGTCCACCTTTTGGGCAGTACCGGTTTTGCCGGCCGAACGATAACCATCCACAGCGGCATTGACCCCCGTTCCCCCTTCGGCAACCACTCCTTCCAGCATGCGGGCCACAGTTTTCGCCGTTTCCTCGGAGATGACCCGGCGTTTCACCTCCGGCGCAAAGCTCCGCACCACGTTGCCATTATCGTCGCTGATCTTTTCCACCAGGTATGGCTTCATCAGCAGGCCCCCGTTGCTACCGCCGAAACTCCGGTAGCAATCTGGAGAGGAGTTGCGGTAACTCCTTGACCGAAGGAAATTGTGGCCAGATCGACGCCGAACCATTGGCTCTTGTTGCGCAGGGTGCCGCTCGATTCGCCAGGCAGATCGATGCCGGTCTTTTCGCCGAAGCCGAAGCCGGTGAGGCCGGCATAGAGTTTATCATTGCCCAGTCTTGCACCAATCTTGGCCGCTCCGATATTGCTTGAGTACTTGAGAATCTGCGCAATACTCAGATACCCGTACTTGTGGGTATCATGGATGGTCCTGCCGCCGATGCTGTAGCTGCCGTTTTCACAGTTGAACCCGTCGCCGGGCCTGATCGCCTTTTGCTCCAATGCTGTTGCAGCCAGAAATATCTTGAAGGTCGAACCCGGCTCGAAACTGTCGGCTATGGACCTGTTGCGCAGTGCCTGCTGCGCATACTTGGAGTAGGTATTGGGGTTGAAGTTGGGGTAATTGGCCATAGCCAATATGCGACCTGTTGCAGGTTCCATAACCAGTGCAATCCCCGCCTTTGCCCCATTTGTCTCCACCGCCTTGATCAGCTCTTTTTCAGCTATATACTGGATATTCTTATCCAGGGTCAGGGTAACATTCTGTCCCTTGGCTGGATTTTTGACCACGGTCCCCTTGCTATAAACCTCCCTGCCAAGGGCGTCACGCTCAGTCACCAGATAACCGGTACTGCCGAGAATGGTTGAATCGTACTTCAGCTCGATCCCTTCCAACCCTTCAGGATCCATCCCGGTAAAGCCGACCACATGGGCAGCAATCTCCGAGTTCGGATAGAAGCGCTTGCTCTCCTTGACAAAGCCTATGCCTTCCAACGCCAGGACCTTGATTGCGGCAACCTGATCAGGGGCCATCCGGCGCTGAAGCCAGACGAAATTCCTGCTGCCTTTCAGCTTTTTCTCCACCTGATCGGCGGGCATTGACAATAGAGGCGCCAGTTTTGCCGCCGCATCGGGAATGTTTTCCACATTGCGCGGTTCTGCAAAACAGGAATCCATCTCGATAGAAAGCGCCAGGGGCGCATTGTTGCTGTCAAAAATCGCCCCTCGTACCGGCGTCAGTGGCACAATCCGCTGATGCTGCTTTTCCGCCAGCTTTACCAGGGATTCCTTTTTAACTACCTGCAGATAAAATGCTCTTGCTGCAATCAGAACGAAAATAGAGACAAAAACCGCACCTATGATGCGAATACGGATTCTTGTCCATTTTTCCTTCTTATCATTCATTTTATCACAATCACTTGCTGGTCGGTCGGCATCGCCATGCCGAGATCTCCCTTGGCAAGAGCCTCGATCCTCGCGGGTGTCTTCAGTGAAGCAATCTCCACTTTCAATCTTTTATTTTCCTGCTGCATCTCCTGGAACAGGCGGTTTGTTGCCGAAATCTCCAGGTTGAGGTCGATGACTTTGACCCTGGACCAGACATGGAATACGGAAACAAGAGTCACCATCACCATCACTGCAACCAGATAGGGGAAGGAATTCCAGCGTGTATCGATGGCTGCGGCTGTATTTACCGGTGCAGCTACCTTGCTGAATGTTGCCTTGGTATGTTCCATTTCCCGTTACCTCCTGGTTTCTAAATCTTTTCGACGGCCCTGAGTCTGGCGCTTCGCGAGCGGGGATTGGAAGAAACTTCCACTTCATTTGCAACTACCGGCTTGCCGGTCAGGACCTTCACCTGCGGCAAATTTCCGCATACGCAGCGAGGGATCTCCCGTGGACATTTGCAACCTTGAGCAAGGGATCGGAAGGTTGTTTTGGCAATGCGATCTTCCAATGAATGGAACGATATCACCACCCCTTCCCCTTTTTCAAAAGCCTGACCCCGCCTGACAGGCCTTTTTCCAAGCTGGCAAGTTCGTCATTAACGGCAATGCGAAGCGCCTGAAAGGTCCGCGTTGCCGGATGAAGGCGCACTTCCCATGCACCCTTGGGTACGGCGGCTTTAATCACGTCTACCAACTGTAAAGTGGTAGCTATGGGAGTCTCTTCACGCCTTTTGATTATGAAAGCTGCAATCCGTTTTGCCCATCGCTCTTCCCCGTATTCACGTATCACACGGCACAAATCTTCTTCTGATAGTGTATTGACCAGCTCCGCAGCCGTGGTCTCGGCACTCTGGTCCATACGCATGTCCAGCGGAGCGTCATGCTGAAAACTGAATCCCCGCTCCACTGTATCCAGCTGGTGAGAGGAAACCCCCACATCCAGGAGAAAACCGTCAATCGCCTTTATCCCAATCTCTGCCAGCACTCTTCCAGAAAGGCAAAATTTCTTTTTACAAGAACCACCCTTTTGCCGAATGGCGCCAATCGTTCACCTGCAGACGCTAATGCCTGCCCATCCTGATCGAACCCGATGAGCAACCCATCGGGCGCGGAGGCTTCAAGTATCAGGCGGGCGTGCCCTGCCCCGCCAAGGGTACCGTCCACGTATATACCACCTGGTCGTGGTGCCAGATAGGCAACAACTTCTGCAGGTAGAACAGAAACATGTTTAAAATCCGCCACCTAAAGCCCCAACTCAGCCAATACCGGCGAATCGACAGGGAAGTTCTCGATATCCTGCCTGAAGACCTTCTCCCATTCGGCCTGGCTCCAGATCTCAGCTTTGTTCAACATGCCGACAAAGAGTATTTCCCGCTCCAGACAGGCGCTCTTGCGCAAATGGGGGGGGACGAGGATCCGCCCCAGCTTGTCGGCAACACATTCTACGGCTGGCGCGACTATCCTTCTTTTCACGGATGCAAGCTCTGCAGAGGATAGCCCGAGACCGGTACCCACCTTTAGTTTTTCTTCCAGGGCCAGCCATTCGTTATAGGGATAGATGACGAGACCGGAGCTGTAGCCTCCGTCTCCCAGCCTGACCGGATTTGAGTTCGTCATGAAAAAGCGCTCGTCACCGAAAGAATCGACGAGCACCTCCCGGAACTTGGCAGGCAGACTGGTTCGCCCTTTAACATCAATGCTGGTCTCGAAATTCCCTCTAAACATGTTCACCCTGGCACTTTTTACCACGCCTTACCACTTTTTACCACTTTACGGAGAAACTATACTAGCGGTCAAGATGGTTGTCAAGGCAAATTTAGGATGATTTTTTTCTATTTTTTCCGTTTTTTTAGGCAGTTAAGATCAGACGAAAAGGAAACATAAGAAAAAACTTATTTTCCTGGTCCTTGACAGGATTTTGTCGCTGGAACTGCTGAATGAGATACCGGTCCGGGGTTAAATAAGGTGGACTCGGGGATTTTGACCGGCACAGGTGGTAACAGGCAGGAACACTGCAAGAAAGAACAATTCAGGCGGGAACTACTCCGATAATGAATACTTCAAGGAATGCAAGACAGGCGGCATGGCCACCATCGGGGTTGACAAGCTTCCTTATTTCTCTTTTTTTCGGTCCATCAGCGATACGACCTTGGCTCCCCCTTTTTTCTCAGGATCTTTTCTTTCGGACTCTTCATTGCCATGGTGGGTGTCCGGTTCCGGTGGAATTATCTTTTCCAGCAGGACGGGTGTCCCCCCCATGGTAAAAGGTGCGCCGTTTATCTGGCTTTCGTCCAGAATCCAGGTATAGATCTGTACCGGTATGGTCAGAACAAGCAACTTTACCTTCCACCATCCGGGCTTGACATCGGGAGAAATGTCTTCCAGGCGTGCATAAAATCCCGGCTTGTTGTCTATATGAACAAGGACCAGATCGTTTACAGATGTCATAAAAAAGCCTCCGTAATATCACATTCCGTCATTGAAGCTCATAACCGATTTGCGCATTCTTTGATCAGGGAAGATTTGCTGCAGTTCCTGGTATAGAAGCCGCAGTTCCCGTTCCATCGAATAGAAAGAATCTTTATCCTGCCCGGCAAAATTGTCTTCCAGCAATTCGCAGGCAAAGGTAATACAGTTGAATGGGCGATACTCAGGCGGCATGAGACAACTGTCGAGATTAAGGAAGAGGCAGCCCTTTCCGCTAAAATTCGGCGTAAAAATGTCCTTTCCCGTCATCAGATATGCAACCAGATCCACGGCAGAGAAGTGGTACTTGCCGCACCGGCAGCACTTTCCACCACAAACTGCGCAGATTGATGCGCCGGCAGATTTTTCCACGACAGCATGCATTGCCGATTTCAGGTCCAGCAGTTCCCGGATTGCAGATTTAGCCTGGGCAACCACCATAGCGGGGAGATTCTCCACTGTCCGGGTAATCTGCACCACTCCCTGCCGCCACAGCTCATAGTCGGTCGTGGTATTGTCAGCATCTTCAGCGCATGCCGCCTTTTCCTGCAATGAGAACTCCCCATAAAGAAAATGGCCATTCGCACAACCCATGGCCATTGACCGTTACCCTGATTTCAAGCTATATATTTGGCCGAAGCAGCCATAAGCCGGGTTCTGTTCCTGCAACAGGTTTCCCTGAAGCAGGCGGCGGTCATTCATCTAGGACCGTCGTTGCCGACGGCCTCAAGCAACCAACCCGGAAGCACGGACGGGCCGTCCTTGACGCTTCCCTATTTGGTCTTGCTCCTGACGGGGTTTACCTGACATCCGACGTCACCGCCGGATCCGGTGAGCTCTTACCTCACCCTTTCACCCTTACCTGTCTTCGCACGCTTCCGACAGGCGGACTTCTCTCTGTGGCACTTTCCCTGGGGTTGCCCCCGCTGGACGTTATCCAGCGTCATGCCCTGTGGAGCCCGGACTTTCCTCCCCCTTGCGGGCGGCGACCACCTGGTCTGCTTCGGCCAAAATCAAACTGCGTCTGTTAGTTGTTATTCGGTTCCTGATGAAGAAGTAAAACTCTCTGGCAGTGGGGACAGGTAATGATTTCCTCGCCGCGAAACAGCAGATTGTATACCTGGGGAGGCAGGTTCATATTGCAACCAAGACAGCAGCCATCCTTGGCTTCAACGACAGCAATCCCCTTACGTTGATCTCTCAGTTTTTGGTACCGCTTCACCATGGAAGCAGGGAGGCTTTTTACCGTTGCGTCTTTTGCTGCTATGCCGATGGCAATATCCGACTCCAGCTTGTCCACCTTTGACTGCACCTCGCCCTGCTGTGCAGATATATTTGTTTCCAACGATTTGAGATTCTCCTCTTTCTCTGCTATCTGCGCCTGCAATTCTTCGAGCTGAGCGGTTTTCTGCAAAATCTGCTCTTCCAGTTCGGAAGTGAGCTTTTTGGCGCTGGAGATTTCTTTGGAAACTGCTTGATATTCCTTCTGGGTTTTTATTTCCTTTAAACGCGCTTCAGACCTGGCAATGTTTTCGGCTTCCGTAGCCAGATTCTCTTCCAGACTCTTCTTAGCTGTCTCCAACTCTTCCGCTTGACCGTTTTTCTCATCGATTGCATTACGAGCAATGGTAACATTGTCTTCCAGAGCGGCTATTTCCCCAAGGAGGGCATCTTTCTCTCCATGCAGTACATCAATTTTAAGATCAATACCCTGCAACTCTCCCAACAATTTCAAATTCTTCCGCAAAATCAGCCTCCCCATTACCTTTTATTTTCTAACACCAGAAGAGATCAAGCAAATGTAAATGGATCCGTCTCCCCTTTGTAAGCAACAACTTCAGACCCGTAGCCTTTTATTCTCAATGCATCGTTTATTCGCTCGGTTATGCCGTCAACCATGAGGACTTCCGTAGCAAAATGACCGGCATCTATCAGGCCCAAGCCAGAGCTTCGGCCTCTCGGGCCTCATGGTACTTTATATCGCCGGTAACCAGCACATCCGCCCCCTGGCGCAACGCAGCTTGAATAAGAATGCTCCGCTTCCGCCACAAACGGCGACCTTTTTCACCTGGCGCCCGGAATCCCCCACATAGCGGATGCCGGCAGCTGCCAGCTTATGCTTCACAATGGCGGCAAAATCCCCCAGCGAAACAGTCTCCTCAAGAACGCCGATCCGGCCCAATCCACGGGTTTTCCCCCTGTTGAGGAGAGGGTAAAGATCATAGGCAGGCTCTTCGTAAGGGTGTGCAGACACCATTGCGCTTACGGCCGCAGGTATATTCTCTTTGCTGACAAGCACTTCAATTCTGGTCTCTTCAGCCTGTTCACGGGTTCCGATACGACCGAGAAAAGGCTGCGCGCCTTCCAGTGGAGTAAATGTCCCCACTCCGTAGGTACGAAAAGTACAGTCACGGTAATTGCCGAGGCTGACACCAAACTTGAACAGCGAATCAAGCACCTGCGTCTCATGGTCCCGGGGCACGAAAACGCTCAGCTTAACCAATTCCTCTGTCCCTGCGACCTTCAGCGGTTCGCAACAAGTCATTTCAAGACGCGTGGCCAGCAGGTCATTCAGACCGCCTTGGGCAATATCGTAATTTGTATGCAAAGAGATGATCGACAGGTTGTTTTTCAGGGAAAGTGAGACGATAGAGCCGGTGGGGTCATTGAGGGCAATCTTCTTGATGGGTGCGAAAAATAAGGGGTGGTGGGTAAGCAGAAGCTGGCTATGGGCAGCCACCGCAGCATCTACTGCTCCTCGGCTTGGATCAAGGGCCACCATGATTTTCTCTACCGTAGAAGCAGGGTCTCCCGTCTGAAGCCCTACATTATCCCAATCCTCAGCATAACTGAAGGGGGCAATTTTATTAATGATTCCAACTATGTCTGAAACTCGTGGAGTTTTCATCGCCCTCAAAAGAAAAAGAGTGCAACCTTTTGGTGTGCACTCTTTTCTTTACATATTGATTATGCCTTCTTCTGACCAGGTGCTTTAAGGGCATCCCCACATCATCCTATTTTTTAGATGGTGGGCCCACCAGGACTCGAACCTGGGACCGACCGGTTATGAGCCGGTAGCTCTAGCCAACTGAGCTATAGGCCCGCAAAGCGAAGATTAATAATATGATACAGCTGAAGTGGTGTCAAGAATTTTTTGGTTTTCCTCCAATAAGTTACATATATTCTTCAATAGAGTTCATATTTTAAAAGCCTGCATTCAATCGGGCCATTGAATAGAACCACCCGCCTCGAAGCTTTCAACCCTACATATTTAGCCAGTTCCAGGTTGCCCGTGAATAGATGCGCCACATATCCTTTGCAGCGTTGCTTCATGGTATCGCCAATCTCCTTGTACAAAACCTTCAGTTCCTCCTCCTCGCCAAGCCTCTGCCCATATGGAGGATTAAACAAAATTACCCCCGGACCGGATGGGGGAGTAAGAGACCTTATGTCAGAGATCTGGAACTGGATCATGTCTCCCACGTCGGCTCTGATGGCATTACTGCAGGCAACCGCGATAGCCTTGGCTGAAATATCGCTGCCGATTATGGGCGCTGCAATCTTTTCCTCGACCACCTGCCGCGCCCCCCGCACCAGCTCCTTCCATTTATGCTGTTCGAATCCCGGCCAGCGCTGAAAGCCGAAACCTTCCCTAAGGAGCCCCGGCGCACACCTGCTCGCTTTTAAAGCAGCCTCAATGGGAATGGTCCCGGAACCACACATGGGATCAACCAGGGCAGTATTTCCATCCCAGCCACTCAGTTCCAGAAGCCCTGCAGCAAGAGTCTCCCGTAGGGGCGCCACTGTTCTCTCCAGCCTGTAACCACGCCTATCCAGAGGATCGCCGGAAGTATCCAGACTCACTGTGCAGTGATTGCGAAACAGGTGAATATTGACCCGCAGGTCCGGGTTTTTCACATCCACATCAGGACGGCTTCCACAATGATCGCGAATCTCGTCGACTATTGCATCCTTAGCCTTGAGGGCCACAAAGCCGGAATGGGTCAAAGTGGAATCTCGCAGGTTGCAGTCAACGGCGATGGTCATTCTCGGGTTGAGGAAATTGTTCCAGGATACCGCCCGCACTCCGTCGTACAGGCTCTGTGGAGAATCGCAGGCAAACTCGGCGACAACCATCAATACCCTGTTTGCTGTTCTCAGCCAGAGGTTCGCCCGGTAACAGTCAGACATGTCCCCAGAGAAACCTACGCCCCCGGTCTGCACGTGTATGCCCTTTATCCCCAGGGTCTTCAGCTCGTTGCCAAGGGCTTCTTCCAAACCTTTGGCAGTAGTGGCAAAAAAGCGTTGTTCCATTATGCTATAGCTCCTGCTCAGACAGGTAAGGCCGGCTGTATGGCAAGCCTTTCACCCAATACCATTACCTTAAAAACAGCCATAAAGAAAGGGGGATAATTTTCATCCCCCTTCCATTGCCCCTATTGTCATTCCGGGTAGGTTATTTCGCATCCCTCCCTTTGGCCTCAAGTACGTAGACAAAGAGATCTATGCACATCTTAAGACGCTTACCGTAGACTTTTCGTGGACTTTCTTCAAGGCCATCGATTATCGGCTGTAACTTCTCACAGCCTGCAATCAGCTCCTTCAACTCCTGGGGTGACAGAGTCATGGCTACATCCGTTTTGGCGCATAACCCCATGAGCTTCTCTTTCCATGCCTCTTCTCCAAAAGCAGCCGTGGTTAGACCGCCATTCAAATCAGCTGTAATTGAGAGGAACACAAGAAAGACTATCATGAGACCTGCTGATATTTTAGTCATTTAACCTTCCCTGATTCCGGGGTGACATCTTCTGCAGTCATCCATGGGGAATGCCACATTGAGGTGGCATACGCCGCAGAATTCACCCCTTAGTATGTAAGACATGGAAAAAAATTTGGTTGTTTTCTTCTTGATGTTGAATATTTCCGGATGGCAGCTATCACAATCAAGCCAAGCGGTGTGGGCCTTGTGGGGAAATATGGATGGCGGAATAATACTCATTTCCGAATCAAGAACCAGCATCTTGTCGAACGAAATATCCTGGGATTTGGTCTTGACGTACTTGGCAGGAGAGAGGGTACCTGTGAGAGGGACTCCACCAGTTTATGCCATCGCCATATGAAGTACGGGCAAAGGGGAACTTGGAGAAGACATCGAACTTCCCCTGCGCATAGGCAATGTTGCCATTGTGGCACTTATCGCAGTTGCCGTTATGCCTGAAAGCGATCTTTCCGTTATGGCAGGCGCCGCAGTATTTACCTTTCCTGTTGGCAAGTTCGGTGATCTCAGTAGTATTGGTTTTCATGTTGAAGCCAAGCTCGGAGTGGCAGACCCGGCACGTATACTTGAGCCTGTGTTGCCAATGGGAGAAACTCACGGATTTGACGTTGTTCGCTGCGGAAGCCCGGTTGATGAGGATATTGCCATACTCCTCGGCAGGGGGAAGTTGCGGCAGATTGAAGAATGCCGCCTCTACTGCCGAAATCCCCAGACCCAACAACAAAATAATTAACCACCCGATGAAATTTTTCATACGGGCTTGGCATGACATCGCTGGCAGTCTGTCTGGGGAAAAGCTACCGTATCGTGACAGACTCCACAATACTTGCCTTGAAACAAATCTACCATCGTGTATTTATCGGCACCCTTCTTCATGCCGATGAAAATCTCCGGATGGCAGACCTCACAGCCATTCCAGATGGTGTGTTTTTTGTGTGAAAAAATAATATCTGGTATACCTTCTATTTTTGAACCTAGGGCAAAGTCCTTTTGTGTGGCCAAGGGTGCTTTTTTGATGGATACTCCCTCGATAAAATCCACTGGCTTAATCAAGCCCAGCTGTTCCGCCTGTTCCCAGTTTATTCCATTTCCGTAGCGTTCCTTTGGCATTTTTTCGGCAAACTTCTCAAACTCTGCTTCCTTTTTCATGTTTGAGCCGGTCTGGTGACATCGTTCACAGGTCTTAACCTCTTCCTTTGAAAACTCCTTTGAGCAGGCCTTGAAAACGACTCTCTCGCCATAGACCATCTTGCCGTTATGACATGTGCCGCAAAAGTAACCGCGCATGTTGTCAGCGGCTTTCAGCTGGGTTTCCCCCGCCTTCATGGAGAAGCCTATATCCATATGGCAAAGTCGGCAGGTGAACTTACTCCGGTGTATCCAGTGGTCGAATTGCACTGATTTCAGCCCTACCTTCTCGGAGTAGTTGTTCATCACCACTTTTCCGTATTCATAGGGAGGTTGCCTCTTCTTCTTCACCCCTACCTGGGCAAAAGCTAGTCCCGCCATGGCAACGAACAGTAATGTGACAATGAAAACCTTTTTCATGGTGCGCCCCCCGTACCGCCTTCAATAGTAGGGATAAATAATAGTAGACTAATAATGCAGTGTCAATGACGAATGATAACAGGTTTTAAATAAAATTGAATAATTGAATAAATATGGCAAATATGCAAAATATCCGGTTCAGCCTTGCAATCAGCAGGATTTATGATAATCGTAAAGTCAATTTGAATAAAAGGGGTGCCTGTGAACATACATGAATATCAGGCAAAGGAGATCCTAGGTTCCTTTGGCATTGCCGTGCCGCGTGGCCGGGTCGCACTGACGTCCGACCAGGTGGAACGTGCTGCCAAGGAGATGGGAGGGAGATGCATCGTCAAGGCGCAGATCTATGCCGGAGGCAGGGGTAAAGCTGGTGGCGTCAAATTGGTCCACCATCCGAACAGGCACAGGAACTGGCAAAGGATCTCTTCGGCAGAAAGCTGGTTACACCTCAGACCGGCCCTCAGGGTTTGAAAGTGCGCAGGATCCTTGTCGAAGAAGCCGTGGAAATCGCCCGCGAATTCTATCTTTCCATAACCCTTGATCGGGAAACCTCCCGATATTGTCTGATCGCTTCCGCCGAAGGAGGGGTCGAAATCGAAGAAGTTGCGCAAAAATCACCGGAAAAGATACATATCCTCACCATTGACCCCTTCACCGGGCTGCGTCCTTACCAGGCGAGAAAAATTGCCCTTGCCTTGGGGCTCAAGGGCAGTATCTGCGAAGATTGCGTAGACCTCATCCTCAATCTCTACCGATGCTGCACTGAAAGAGACTGCTTTCTTGTGGAAATTAATCCTCTGGTCATTACCAAGGCCGGATGCTGATGGCCATGGATGCAAAGATTAATTTCGATGACAATTCGATGTTTCGCCACCGGGAATATCCCGACATGCAGGACTACTCCCAGCTTGACCCGTTGGAAATTACCGCCGGCAAATTCGATCTTTCATACATAAAATTGCAGGGGAACATCGGTTGCATGGTCAACGGCGCAGGGCTGGCCATGGCCACGCTGGATGTACTCAAGGAGTCGGGTGGCGAACCAGCCAATTTTCTCGATGTGGGGGGCGGCGCGACCAGGGAGAAGGTCACTGAGGCCTTCAAAATCATCCTTCAGGACACAGACGTCAAGGGAGTGTTTGTCAATATCTTCGGCGGCATCATGCGCTGCGACATTATCGCCCAGGGAATCATCGAGGCGGCATCGGAAGTACACTGCGCGCTACCGATAGTGGTCAGAATGGATGGCAGCAAGGTGGAAGAGGGGAAAAAGCTCCTGATGCAGTCGGGGCTCAATGTACAGATCGGCAATAATCTGGGGGATGGTGCAACCCGCATTGTTCAGATGCTGCAGGCAGGCCGCCCCCATTGACATATATACTGCGCAAATGATGGAGATAAACAATGTCAATCCTTTTGAATAAAGACTCAAAAATACTGGTCCAGGGAATAACAGGCCGTAGCGGGCTGTTTCATACCCAGCAGTGCCGTGATTACGGCAGCAGGATCGTCGCTGGTGTCACTCCCGGTAAGGGAGGAATTCACATCGAAGGGATCCCGGTTTTCAATACCGTTGAAGAAGCGGTGCATTACACCCAGGCCAACGTCTCGATGATTTTCGTCCCGCCTCCGGCAGCAGCAGATGCAATTCTGGAAGCGGCCGATGCGGGTATGGATCTTGCCGTCTGCATCACCGAAGGAATACCGGTACGGGACATGGTCCTGGCCCGGCGGGTGCTGGAAAGCAAAAAAATGCGGCTGGTCGGCCCCAATTGTCCAGGGGTTATTACTCCAGGTGAATGCAAGGTCGGTATCATGCCCGGGCACATCCATAAAAAAGGAAGGATCGGCGTGGTTTCCAGAAGCGGCACCCTGACCTATGAGGCGGTAAAGCAACTGACCGACGTGGGGCTCGGCCAGTCCACCTGTGTCGGAATCGGCGGAGACCCGATCATCGGCATGAAATTCATAGATGTCCTTCAACTGTTCAATGAAGACCCGGCTACCGATGGTGTTTTCATGATCGGTGAAATCGGCGGAGGCGCCGAAGAAGAAGCAGCTGAATGGATCAAGGAAAACATGAGGAAACCGGTGGCGGCATTCATTGCCGGCATAACCGCCCCACCTGGAAAACGGATGGGGCATGCAGGGGCCATCATCACCGGTGGCAAGGGGAGAGCGGAAGACAAGATTCAGGTATTACGGGGATGCGGCGTCACTGTTTCCACCAGCCGACCCAAATGGGGGAGACTATGCAGGCTGTCATGGGGATAGGGAAAACCAAGGGGAAAAAAGCATAGGCAGAAAGCAGGCACCGGCCGCTACCGGAGCCTGTTTCAAAAAGGGGCGATCAGAAGTAGAGAAAAAAACCGTTGATGAAATAGGCGATGCCGACAACTCCCACAGCTGATCCTATCAACCAGACATACTTCTTTTTCATCAAAGCGGCGACGGAAGAAAGCAGAATGGCAATCTGCAGAAATATCACGGCGAGCCCGAATGCTTGGGAATGTTTCTGCGCGTCATCACGGATTTTTTCAAACCGCTTTGCATCTTTCTGGATAGCCGTTTTTTCTTCCTCGTATTTGGCAATTTTATTCGTGTAGGTCTCTATCTTCTGCCCATAGTCAGCGGCAAGGGTCAGGGGCATCCTGCCATTGTCAGCCTTAAATTCCAGTTCCAGCTTTTCCTTCTGCATCTCATACAGGTATCCCTTGATGCTCTTCGACTGGTAAAAGGCCCATTGATCAGATGCCTGTGTCTGGCTCATCACCGAGCGGGTGGAAAACGCTCCGCCTTTAAAGGTGGAAAGTGTGGCGCAGACAGCCAGTATAATGGTGGTCAAGGCAGGTAATTAAGCCACGGCTCCTTTTTGTCCTCTGCCACTAATACCTCCCAATCATGGTTAATATTGTTACAGCCCGCCGACGATCAGCCAGCCTTTCCCTTCCTTACGAAGGTGTAGAGACTCTTTACCTGCCAGCTCCAACACTTGCCCCTTTCTGACGATTTTCAAGCGATAAGTGCCGGATACAGTTGCGAATTTGCCGTTCACCTCAATCTTGTAGCCGTCAGAACGGTAATCGACCTGCTCGAATGAGGCGAAGTTTAAGGCAAGCTCCCTTTTCTTGGCGGCAAGGTCCTGCCCTTGATCCTGGTAGTGGGGAGAAATCAGGGAAAGATAAACATTGATATCTTTATTGCGAAATGCCTGCTGGCGCTGACTCATGACCGTCTGTATCGCCTGGCGGTCATCGTCTCCGCCTGTGCAGCCGGAAAACAGCAGCACGACCCCAAATATGAAAAGTGGTCTCAATAGTACTTTTCCATTACCTGCCTAGCCTCCTCCAGGTACCTACTGGATACATACTGTTTGGCAAGTCTGTTGAAAGCCTCCTTCCCCTTGGTCTTGTCACCGGACAGGAAATAGGCTTTGCCGATGTAAAACAGTACTTGGTCGGAATTCTCCACCTTCGGATATTTGGCAAGTGTTTCTTCAAGCCGCTTGATGGCTGCCTGGTATTTGCCTGATCGGAGGTAAAAGTGACCGACGTAGACCTCATATTCAACCTGCTTGCCAATGCATTCATCGAGCTTCGCTTTTGCTTCAGGGACATATTCAGTCTTGGGGTAAAGTTTGATGAAGGAATCGAGGAATTTTACTGCATTCTTCACGGGGGTCTGGTCGGTATCGATACCGGTTATCTGGTTGTAGTAGCACAGCGCCAAGCGGTAGTATGCATAGGCGGCCTGATCATGATTGGGGTGAAGCTTGCGAAAATCATCATAGGCTGCGGCAGCCTCAATGTAGCTGCGATTTTCAAAATAAGCGTCAGCTATTTTAAGTTCGGCCATAGTGGTCAGCTCCGGCGAAGAGAAACTCTCCTTCACCTTTTTCCACTCGGCAATGGCATCCTCGTAGCGGCGAGAGGCATAGAAGTCCTCTCCTTCCTTGAAATAAGTATCAGCCGTTTTTACCGTCTCGGAAGTACCGGCGCAACCTGTAATAAAAAGAACCAGACCGACAAGGAATTTTTTCATATTCATAAGTCCACCTGCAGAATTTTTTTGAAGAAATTAGTGTAAAATCCTCATGTTGTCAAATTCAAACTACCGGCACGGCTGTAAAAAAGGCGAAGGATAATCCCTCGCCTTTTTCTGTCATGCCTTTGATGAACGTTTGCGCCGGTTCGGATCCAGCTCTTTTTTGCGCAGCCTGATCGACTGGGGCGTTACCTCGACCAGCTCATCATCATCGATGAATTCCAGGGCCTGCTCCAGAGTAAGCAGACGTGGCGGCGTAAGTTTAATGGCATCGTCAGAGCCGGAGGCCCGGACGTTGGTCAGTTTTTTACCCTTGCATGGATTGACATCCAGGTCGTTGTCCTTGGCGTGCTGGCCAATGATCATGCCGCCGTAAACCTCGACACCGGCTCCGATGAAAAGGACCCCTCTCGGCTGCAGGGCATCCAGCGAGTAGCTGTCGTTTCTCCGAGTTCCATGGCTATCAAGACCCCGTTTTTGCGTCCCGGAATGTCCCCCTTGTAGGGCGCGTAATCATGGAAGGTATGGGTGACCACAGCCGTGCCCCTGGTTTCGGTCATAACCTCGCCCCGCAACCCGATGAGACCACGAGCCGGGATGATGAATTCAAGACGGATGGTATCGCCCATGGGATTCATGGCAACCATCTCCCCCTTCCTCGGTCCCATCTTCTCAATAATTGAACCCTGGTATTCGGAGGGCACATCCACAACCAGATACTCCATCGGCTCCAGTTTTTTGCCTTCCTCCTCACGGAAGATTACTTCTGGCTTAGATACGGCCATTTCGAAACCCTCGCGCCGCATGTTTTCGATGAGAATCGAGAGGTGCAGCTCGCCACGCCCCGAGACCTTGAATGTATCGGGATTGGCGGTATCCTCAACCCGGAGGGACACGTTTGTACGCAGTTCCCGATCCAGACGCTCGCGAATGTTGCGAGAAGTGACCATCTTTCCTTCCCGACCGGCAAAGGGGGAATTGTTAACGATAAAGTTCATGCAATGGTCGGTTCATCTATGGAGACATAGGGAAGGCCGATAGGATTATCGCTGCCGCCAGGGTCTCGCCGATACCCACCTCGCTGAAACCGGCAACAGTAACGATATCACCAGTACACGCTGACGGGATATCCACCTGTTTCAGCCCCTCGTAGCCAAGAAGTTTTGAAATCCTTCCCTTGACGACACTGCCGTCCCGTCTTACCAGGGCGATGTTTTCACCGGCAGTAACCTTGCCGTTGAAGATCTTGCCGGTGGCAATCCTGCCGATGTAGTCATTGTAATCGATATTGGTAACCAGCATCTGGAAGGGTGCATTCTGGTCCCCTGTGGGGGGGCGGACGTTGGACTCGATAACGGCAAAGAGAGGTTCCATGCTGGATGAAGCTGCATTCATATCCAGCATGGCATAGCCCAGCTTTGCACTGGTATAGACAATGGCGAAATCCAGCTGTTCGTCAGTTGCATTCAGCTCGCAGAAGAGGTCGAACACCATGTCCACCACTTCTGCGGGGCGGGCTCCGGGCCGGTCCACCTTGTTGATGACCACGATCGGCTTTAGACCGAGATCGAGGGATTTCTTCAGGACAAATCGTGTCTGGGGCATGGGGCCGTCCAGGGCATCAACCAGGAGCAGCACCGAATCCACCATTTTCAGGACCCGTTCCACCTCGCCACCGAAGTCGGCATGGCCGGGGGTGTCGACGATGTTTATCTTGAAGCGTCCATGGTGCACGGAAAGGTTCTTGGAAAGAATGGTGATCCCCCGCTCCTTCTCCAGGTCGTTGGAATCCATTACCCTTTCCGTGATCTGTTCATTTTCGCGGAAAACGCCGGCATGCTTGAGCATGGCGTCAACCAGGGTAGTCTTGCCATGATCGACGTGGGCAATAATGGCGATGTTTCTGATCAGTTCCTGCATGGTTACAATACTCCTCTTTTCCTTTTGCAGCGTTTGCCACAGTTTATATGAGCCATAACAAAAGAAAAGACGGGCTTTGTAGCCCGCCTTTCAAACGGTCAATATGGCAGGTTTTACAGATAATTACAAGCTTATTTTCTGATAATCCGCCTTTTCACACCCATAGCCGCCATCTGTTGTTTCTGGATTGTGCCGATGCTTTCCAGATGGAACTGAAGCCACATGTCGCCATAGGCCTTCATCTTCATTTTCTTGCCATCGTTAAGCAGCTGTAAATTCTGCTTTATTTTCTCATCGCCGGGCAGCTTCTTCAGCCCACGCTCAAGCACTTCCTTTGCCTTGCCATTATCGCCGCCATCGCTCAGACAATAGGCATAAAGGCTCCACAGCAAAGATTCCTTCGGGCTTGCAACCACCGCCTTTTCGAAGGTATCCTTCATCTTGTCCCTTTTGTTGCGCTTCATGTAGGTAATGGCGAGCATGCCCATGGTAACCCAGTTCTTGAAGAACCCTTTTTCCAGGTAAGGGAAGGCGTTGGAAAAATCCCGTTTCACATAGTAAACCATGCCGATGGTGGAATTGATCTGGCCGGTAACATAAATCTGCCACTTGCCGTACTTGAAGGCAGCCTTCAGCTCCCTCAGCCCCTTCTCAAAACGTTGTGCCTGAATGTCCTTCATTGCACCGGACATGATGGCTTCCAATTTTTTGGTAACAATGCGGGAGATAAGCAGGAACGAGCCGAGAAAAAAAGGCAATGCGATAAGGATAGAACCCCACCAGGGCAGGTGAAAAGCAAACTTCAGCAGTATGAAAACGATGATGGCGGTGCCGGCAGAAATCAGCAGGTTATACATCTTTTATATCCTTTCAGTAAAATAGGTCGTGTAATCAGCGGTGAATGATCAGCCATTATCCTCGGCACTCTCCATCCCACCCTTCTTTTCCACGTACTTGGCAACAATTATCCTCTTGCCGGGACGAAGTGCAACCTTTGTCCTGATGTTATTCCATGCGGAGAGAATACTGGCAGAGACGTTGAAGCGTCTGGCGAGAGAGGCAAGGGTATCCCCCTTCTTGACTGTGTAGTACTTGTTGAAGGTTTTTTCAGTTTTTGCAGTAACAGCCGGTTTCGATGATGCTTTTGCAGTAGACTCTGCAGCAGACGACATCATTATTGGAATGGTCAGAGTCCGGCCCTGCAGACGTCTATGCTTCCCCAGGTGGTTAAGCTCCTCCAGAGTAGATGTGGTCGTACCGAAGCGCTTGGCGATCGAGACCAGGGTATCTCTTTTTTTTGCCCGGTAGCGAGTATACTCGATTTTCTCCGTAAATCTTTTGTCTGCCGGTATCGCTGCGTACCCGGCCTCGAAAACAGATTTCTTTCCCTTGGGTATTTTCAGTTGGTAGTCTGGATAATCAGGGGGAGTAGTCCAGCGTCTGAGCTCGGGATTAAGACCCTTGATGGTCTCATATGGTACATCACAGATTTTGGCAACCAACTCCAGATCGGTTCTGGAGGCTACGGTTACCGTATCGAATTCTATGGGAGGAAGATAAGCCACATCGGCAAACCCATATTTGGCAGGCTCCTTGGCTATAATTGCCGCAGCCAAAAGTTTCGGCACGTAATCCTTGGTCTCACGCTTGAGATATGAGCCTTTTGACAATTCCCAGAAATCCCGACTGTTATACCTGCTGATAGCGCGCATGATCTTGTTTTCGCCGGCATTGTATCCCGCAGCTGCCAGATACCAGTCATTATTGAACAGGGCATACAGTTCCTTGAGATAAAGTGCAGCAGCGACAGTGGATTTCAAAGGGTCGCGCCGCTCATCGATCCAAGAATTGATGCGAAGGGAATACCGCTTGCCTGTGCCGGACATGAATTGCCAAGGCCCTACAGCTGCAGCAACGGAATAGGCATGGGGGTAAAAACCACTCTCGATCATGGCCAGATAGACAAGGTCTTCGGGAAGCCCCTTTTCTTTCAGCACCTTGCACATCATTGGGATGAAGCGCTCGGACCGGGAAAGCCATTTTGAAAAGGATTTTCTGCCGCCGGTTTGAAAATAGCGAACAAAGTATTCCACCTTGTTGTTGAAGGTCAGGGGAAGGTCCGATTCAGGCAGCTCCTCATCCGGCAGCTTGAGTTCGAATCCCTCTTCCACCTGCTTGCTCAGGGCGGCTTCGAGGGAGAATATTTCCGAAGGGGACAGTTCCACCCCCTCGATGATGCGCGTTTCACCTGACAAGGCCGCGACACGATCCAGTGGCTGAACTGCATCCATTACGCCGAGTCTGGCCAATTCAGGTATGGACACAGCCTGATCGTGGGCTATCATTTCCTGCAGTAAATGTGGTTGCTCCGCAGCAAGAGATACCTCTGCAGAAAGCAGTATCATTGCCACAACCAGTAGCTTTTTCATTGAACATCCTTCCACAAGAAATTGACGGATAAAAGCAATGGAAGCCGTTTATGGCAGAAGTTTGAAAGGTGAAAGACTAGATGAAAAACGCTGTTTTGTCAATGTGAAAGGGGTTTATTGCATATGCAGGCGGGAACCGGGGTCAATGCAAGGCAAATGGCAGATGCTAACGGCATGAATAAAAAAGCCCCCTTTCGTAGTAAAGGGGGCTTTGTGGGAACGCCCGCCACCGAAGCTGGCGGGCTAACTAGGGCAACCTTCTTTGCAGCGGGTTACCGGGCGAAGCATATAGATTGTTGTCCACATAGATCAGTTGGTCTCCTTTCGCTGTAATTTTCTATCCCTCATCATTTTCTTGATGATGTTTCAATAATAATCCTGAGCCCTAACGATGTCAACCACGACGGGCATTAAATATATTTATTTGAATTTCTTTATTATCTTTACCAGGGTTCCTTCTACAACATCCAGTGCTCCTTCCGGACAGAGTTCACGGCAACAGAAGCAGCGGATGCAGGCATGGTAATCAAAGCTTAATCTCCCCTCTCTTATGTGGATTGCATGGGGTGGGCAGGCATCTTTGCAGACGCCGCAAAGCCTGCACCTCTCTTCCGCCAAACAGGGGCGGGAGGTAAGGTAATGGCGCAGACGGTTCTTCAGGAACTGGGGAAGACCAAACTGCACATCGGAGATATGGGGCAGTCGAAAACCAGGTACACAAGCCTCTTCAAGTGGTAAACCGGTAGTTTCAATCTCCGAGCGGTCGGCGCCATCAACACCGAGGCTGGCGGCGGCCCTTTGAATATAGAGCAGTTTTTTGGGGATACCGGCAATCTCAGCGGCTACAACATCCACCGCCACCGCATTTTCCCCAGCCAAAAGCAGTCCCACATGGCGCGGATCGCCACTGCCCGGGCCATCGCCCTCCATGGCAGCGACAGCATCGACTATATTCAGATCCGGCTTGCGCAACAGATAAAGTTCCACCAGCATTCTGGCAAACAGGTCCCGATCCGCGCCCGCCTTCAGGTGCCAGCCGGCTTTGCCCGTCCCGACGACAGCCCCAAAGAGGTTTTTTACCGCACAGGTCATGGTCATCATTTCGTGGGTCTTCAATTTCGGCAGATTGATGATCCTGTCTGCTCCCAGGTACGGACGAGCCAGAGCGAACCGTTTGAAGGTGCCCGTTCCTGCAACCTCCACGGGCTCGGAAAAGTCAGCAATCTCAGCGCCGGTCTCTTCAATCACTTGCAGCAAGCCTGTTTTTCAGCCACCCTCTTCTGGCTGCCGACGCCAGGCGAGTCTCCGACCAATGGCAGGCCTCCCGCCTGTTGCACCAGCTCGATAGCCGCCCGCAGCACTTCGGGATGTGTGGTCACTGCAGCATCCGGAGTTTTGGCCGAGAGCATATTCGGCTTCAGCAGGACCTTCTCCCCCGGTTGAACGAAGGCCTCCATTCCACCTAATGGCTTCAGGAGCCTGGCCATACCTTCCTTAACGACAGCCCGCTCGTAGCTGTCGACCCTTTCTATGCCGACCAGTTTCATGGTCTCACCCGCCACAGTTAGAAGTTGAAAAAAAACCAATCATTGTTTAACTTCATAGCATGAAAAAGCTGATTGATCAATTTTGCCGCTACCTTGCCGTTGAAAGAAATGCCTCTCCCCACACCGTCGCCGGCTACCGCAGTGATCTGACCTTTTTTCTGTCATTCCTCGATCGTGAAAAAGTCCAGGCCGATGTGGGCAGTATCAGTCACCTGCTGATCAGGCGCTATATTGCCGGACTTTACAAGGACCACCAGAAAAGCTCAATCGGCCGCCAGCTTGCCGCCATTCGCGCACTCTTCAAATATCTGCTGCGTCAGGGTCTTGTCTCCAAAAACCCGGCCGAACTGGTCAGCACCCCGAAGAAAGAAAAGAAAATACCTTACCACCTTACCATCGATGAAGTGACCACCCTTGTTGAGGCACCACAGCAGGAAGACCTCCTTTCACTCCGTGATCGAGCCATCCTGGAATTACTTTATTCATGCGGTATAAGGGTCTCCGAGCTTACTGCGCTTAATGTGGGTGAGGTGGAGATGAATGAGCGACTTGTAAGGGTTTGCGGCAAGGGGAACAAGGAACGAATAGTCCCCATTGGCAGAAAAGCCCTTGAGGCATTGGCGGACTACCTCTCAGCAAGGAACACCCCCCCTGAAGAAGCGCCACTGATCTTGAATGCCCGTGGCACGCGCCTTACAAGCCGGAGCGTTGCCCGGATCGTCGATAGACATATAGTCAAAATTGCTACCATGAAAAAGATCTCACCACACACACTGCGTCACACCTTTGCCACCCACATGCTGGAAGGGGGCGCCGACCTGCGGGCCATCCAGGAGCTTCTCGGCCATGCATCCCTTTCCACCACGCAAAAGTATACCCATGTGAGTATAGACCGGCTCATGGAAGTGTATGACAAAGCCCACCCTAAAGCGCGCAAGAAATAACAGGATGATTTTGATATGAAGAAGAGGAGATATTTAATGTTGAATGCCCATCCTTTACAAGCAAAACCAGGGAAGGTACAATCGATCTGGGAGAAATGAATGACACTGAACCAACATCTTGCCATTACCGGTGTCGCTGCTGCCGCCTTGCTTCCCTTCTGGTCAAACGCGGAAGTCGCTATCTTTTGCACCGGTAGTGTTCTGATCGATGTCGACCATTATCTCTGCTATATCCAGCGCACCAAACGTTACAGTGTATCAGGAATGTTCAGGTATTTCGAGGAACTGCGGAAGATTGAACACGACATACCCTACTACGGTCTGTGCCTGTTCCATACCTTCGATTTCTTCTTCCTTGTCGCCATCCTAGCCTATTTATACCCCATCTTTATCCCGTTTCTATCAGGCTCTTGTTCACTTCGGGGTCGACCTTTTCGATCTGTTTCGCAAGAAGATACCCTTCATCCGCGCCTATTTCCTGGTTGAGCACATCATAAGACGACGACAGAAAGGGTATCCCTTCTTTTGAAAAAAAATGTCCAACTGCTGCCACAGGAGGGATTTATGAGAAAAGAGATGGAAGAGTTTTTCAAAGCAGAAGCATTCGGGGTGGTCGGTGCATCAAGTGACCGCAGTAAATATGGGAACCGGGTGTTACGCTGCTATCAGGAGCACGGTCTGATGGCCATACCGGTAAATCCGAAGGAAAGGCAGGTCGAAGGGAAGGAATGTGTAAGTTCCGTTTCAGAACTGCCTGCTGAGGTGACCAGTATCTCGATCATCACCCCTCCGGCAGTGACGGAAAAGGTTGTGGAAGAAGCGGCCCGGAAGGGGATCAAAAACATCTGGATGCAGCCGGGAGCTGAGAGCCAGTCAGCCATCGCCTATTGCCGCGACCGCGGCATCAATGTCATCGGTGATGGCAGCTGCATCCTGATTGCTCTGGGATTCAGCGATCATTAACAAGGGTCAGAGATTGAACCCTGCCATCTCCTTTTGCAGCAACTCCGTGTTTGACCCCATATTTGAGACTCCCCTGTTGACAACCTTGGTCTCCTCCAGCACCGCCCGGGTAGAGGTGCTTATGCTATGCACCATCCTTTTGATGCGCAAACTGCCGCTGGTCTGCTCGATACACGCCTCCCTGATGGCGCTGCTGGACTCCGACACCTGCCTTGCCATATGGCTGATCATATCGCCTACCCTTGCCTGTTCTTTCATGGACAGCATAACCTCCGAAGAAAACGCCCTCACCCGCCCGAACCTCGCCGTGGATCAGCTCGCTCACCTTGCGCTGCTCGAAGGTGGTCCCAGCGATGGAATTTGCCATGGCCGTCACATGCTCCATGGCATTGCGGATCTGATCACTGCCGAGAGCCTGTTCCCTGGTTGCTCGCGCTATTTCCGCCAGTTGCACCGCCGTGCGCTCGACACCCTGGACAATTTTGCCCAGTGCGCCCCGTGCCTGCAGCGAAAGCGTCTCACCTGCCTTGATACTCTCTTCGGCAAGGGCTATTGCGTCCACAGCCTGTTGGTCTCACTTTGAACACCATTGATTGCCTCGGCAATCTCCCGTGTCGACATGGTTGTCCTTTCAGCAAGCTGCTTGATCTCGGCAGCAACGACGCCGAATCCCTTGCCGTGCTCCCCGGTCTGGGCGGCAATTATCGAGGCATTAAGAGCAAGCAGATTGGTCTGTCGCGCGATCTCATCGATGACCGTGACGATGGAGCCGATACTCTCGGCCTTGACTGAAAGTGCATCGATGGCATCGGCTGCAACCCGGGAAGCCTCGGTAATGCCGTAAATGCCGGCTATTGTTTCCTCTACCGCTTTTCTGCCGGTCTCTGCGTCATTTCTCACTTCACCTGAAATGGCTGCGCTTTCCTTTGCATAAGCCTCTATTTGTCGTATGGAAGCATCAAATTCAAAGACCGATGATGCAGTCGTCACCGAGGTATCGGTCAGGGCCTGGACCCCCTGTATCGATGCTTCTGATTGAATCGGTCATTTGCGTAATGGAAACACCGATGCCATCAACGGATGCAGCAAGGCTTTCCATGTTGCCGGCTACAGATTCGATGCTCGCTGCAAGCTCAGTTACCGCCGATGAGCTTTCCGCGGCCAGGCTGGTAAGTCCGTCCACATCGGTAGCTACCTTGTCGGTCACTTCGTGGATGTGGGCTGAAGCGTCTGAGACTTCAGCAACATCCGCGGTCTGCTGCTCTGCAGACATGACCATCTTCCGCGAGGCGCCTGCTATCTCTCCAGCAGAGATAGTAAGCTCACCGGCAGTCATGGTAACTCTGCCGATCATGGAGCGTAGACCGTTCACCATTGAATTAAGAGAACTGCCGAGGGTGCCAGTTTCATCTTCACGGTTGATGTTAAGGGTCCTGGTCAGGTCCCCCGACGCCACTGCAGCGGCGAAAGTACAGCCCTGGCCGATGGAACGCTTTATCCCCCTGCCCACAGACCAGGCAAGGATGACCAACAGCAGGGAAGCAATCAGGGAAGACGCCAGAATGAAGTTGTGCAGATTCTTCACCTTGGCTTGGAAGGCGTCCACATAGAGCCCGCTGCCGATAATCCAGCCCCAGGGTTCATAGAGCTTGACGTAGGAAATTTTAGGCGAAGGCTCGGTTTCATTGGGTTTGGGCCACATATAATCAACAAAACCCTCCCCCTTCGTTTCACAAACCCTGGCAAACTCCTTGAAGAGATGCTTGCCATTGGGATCCTTGTAGTCGGTGAGGTCCGTGCCATCGAGCTCGGGTTTGGTAGGGTGCATGATCATCCGCGGGGACAGGTCGTTGATCCAGAAATATTCCTTGCCCGCATAGCGCAGCTCTTTTATCCTGGCAACCACCTCTTTCTGCGCTTCCTCCACGGGAATGTTCCGCTGCGACACTGCCAGGGCTCCCTGGACTACCTGCTGATAGGCAACCTCTACCACACTCTGAACCTTGAGTTTTTCCTGCTCCATCAGCCAGGCTTCTATTCGGGGAACGATGACCAGCTTGGTGCCAAGAACTATCAACAAAAGGCTCAGAACTGGAATAGACATGATCTTCAGCAGTATGGGCCAATTGCGATACCGTTTGATTTTCATAGACAGGTCCATTTTAATCTCAAAAAATGATAGTAGTCGACGGCTTATTTCCAAAGCGACTTGGGTTTATAACACAAATTTAAAATCATGATTACATAAATTTTGCACATAAAAACCCATGCCTCTGAAAACAGGAGTACCTTGACAAGAGCCACCCCGTTGTTAGAGTTTACCAATAAAGAAGCTTATCCAGCGAATAAAGAGAGGAAGCAATGGAAAAGGGAATAGTGAAGTGGTTCAATGAAAGCAAGGGTTTCGGCTTCATTTCCAGAGATACTGGTGAGGATGTCTTTGTGCATTTTTCGGCCATCAGCGGCGAAGGTTTCAAGACCCTCAACGAAGGGGATGCCGTGACCTTTGACGTGGTCAAGGGGCCGAAGGGGCCACAGGCGGCAAATGTAAAAAAGGCTGGTTAGGCAAGCGCCTCCCGACTGGGACTATTTCTCTCGACTGCCTCTAATCTCGATCCCTTCTTCCTTGAGATCGATAAATCCATCCTTGTAAAGGCCGCCGATTGCTTTTTTAAAGGTCTTCTTACTCATCTTCAACACTTCTGCTATGACATCCGGTGAACTTTTATCGGTCAGGGGCAGAAAACCACCGGTCGTCGCCAAAGTTTTCAGGATTCTATCCCGACTGGTATCGAGGCCTTGAATACCGCTTTTCTTCAAAGTGACGTCGATTTTTTTGTCGTCCCTGACCTTTTTCACGTACCCCTTCAGCCTGTTCCCTATTCCTGCCGGCCATACAACTCGTTCTTGAACAACAGCCCGGAATGGATGCCGTTTATGATTACCTTGGCGCCCAAATCGGTAAATTGGTAAATGATAAGGTCAACCTCTTGGCCTTGCTCCAGCCCTATCCGTTCATTATCCAAAAACCTGTCGATGCGTGCCGATGCCGATACCCGTTCCGACTTGTCCAGGTACAGTCTGACCAGATGTTTTTCTCCTCTTTTCATGGGGACATTTTGCTCGGCGAAGGGCACGAGAATGTCTTTATCCAGCCCCCAATCGAGAAAGGCGCCAATGGCACCGGCTTCTTTCACTGACAGCAGAGCAAATTCTCCAACCTGCGCCCGTGCTCTCTGTGTCGTGGCAATCAGCCTGTCTTCGGAATCGAGATAGATGAAAACCCGCAGCCGGTCCCCCTGTTGCAAACCAGCAGGGACATATCTCCGCGGCAGCAGTATCTCGCCCAACTCTGACTGCAGGTACGCCCCCTGTGGGCTCAGCTTTTTCACCTCTAGCTCATTGTATCTACCGATTTCCAGCATTGGCTTCAGTCCTCACTTTTTATCCTTATTCATTTCCGATGACGTCTCTGCCAAAGCAAGGCGGGACTGCTTCATCATAGGTGGTCCGACAGTCCTGCCGGATAAAGCTGTTAGCCCCAGTGACAACCGTTCCTTCTCCCGGTTTCATACTGCCTCCAGCCAATCAAACTCATAGGCAGTTTTACACAGATTCTCCCAAAAGCAACATTTCCTCACATGACAAGGGGCACAGCAAGGACAAAAGGTGATACACTGTCTAAATTGCCAGCTTGGAGGGAAGCTTTGCCAATCAAGGATGATGAAAAACTGGAGGTGTGGTCACAGCAGGTTCTGCTGCCCGATACCTCGGTATATTCAAAACAATGGTTACAGATAGAGCATGAAGTATCAAATTTGCCGGGTTTCCCCCTGAACTCCTTGACCTTTATTTGAGCCATATCAGGCGATGCACCTTGACTCTTGTCAGGCCAGCGAAGGTCAACGGGGGCATACATTTCCGACTGTTGGGGTCCAGCCTCAGCCTGCTTAGCTTCTCTCCTCCTGAAATAAAAGGGGATACAGAGTCATACGATGCAACCCTCTGCCTCTGTGGCGGTTTTCTTGTCCAACAGGGCGAATGCGAGCGGGGCAGGTTTCGTCTTACGGCAAAAAGATCTGACGGCGGTGTCACCCTAAGTGTCGAATTAAGCGACTACTGTCCGCTCCTCCTGGGGAGCAGCAGGCCTTCCCGATTGAGGAAGGTCTCTTACAAGCTGACCCAGGCCTATATCCACAAGGCGGTAACTATCAGGTTCCTTGCCGGCCTTTGTCGCAAGCTGACCGGCCGCAGTCTGCCGGTGAAGGTGAGAACGCAGTCCCTGAATGGCGGGGAAGAAATCTGAGCCAGCTCCACCTCAAGCAGCCTCGGCTCGTGATTTTGCAAGATAGTAGGAATAATCCCCCTCGTAGACCCTCATCTCACCATGATCAACCTCAAAAACGCGGTCTACCAGCAACCGGAGAAAATGCCGGTCGTGGCTGACCAGTACCACCGTGCCGGTGAAGCTCTGCAGCGCTTCCAGCAGAATCTCACGGGATCTGATATCCAGATGGTTGGTAGGTTCATCAAGAATGAGGAAATTCACCGGCCTGGCCAGCAGCGTTGCCAGCACCACCCGGCTTTTCTCTCCCCCGGACAGGTTGCCTACCTTTTTATCCACTGCATCCCCCTGAAAGAGGAAAGCACCAAGAAGGTTCCTGATGACGCCGATGTTGGCAAGGGGCATGGCATCCTGCATGGTCTCGAACACCGTCTTTCTCGCATCGAGAAGTTCCATGGCGTGTTGACTGAAGTATCCGACCTCCACATTGGCTCCAAGGGCAACGCGGCCAGTTGTGGGCTCGGTCTGACCGGCAAGGATCTTCAAAAAGGTCGATTTGCCGGCGCCGTTAACCCCGACCACCGCCACCTTGTTCTGCCTGCGGATGATACCCGAGACCCCGCCGAACACTGATTTTTCCACACCATCCGGGGTCAGCCAGCACTTCCCCAGCCGGTCCATTGCCGCCACATCGTCACCGCTTCTCGGCGGCTCATTGAACTGAAAGCGCACCGTTTTTTCCTCAGGTGGTATCTCGATCCGATCAATCTTCTCCAGCTTTTTCACCCGTGACTGAACCTGGGCGGCATGTGAGGCACGGGCAGCAAAACGGGAAATGAATTCCTCCTCCTTGGCCAGCATCTCCTGCTGCCGTTTATGGCTTGCCAGGAGCTGCTCATGGCGAACAGCGCGCTCCCGCTCGTAAAAATCGTAATTACCGCCATAGGTGGTGACGGTTTTGTTGGCCACCTCTACAATGCGGCTGACGATGCGGTTCATGAAGTCACGGTCGTGGCTGGTCATGAGCAGAGCCCCCTTGAACTCCGTTGCCAGCCATTCCTCTAGCCAGACGATGGATTCCACATCCAGGTGTTGGTAGGCTCATCCAGAAGAAGTACATCAGGATTCAGGGTCAGGATCTTCGCCAGTGCGATGCGCATCTTCCAGCCGCCGCTGAAGGATTCTACGGAATGGTTGAACCGGTCCGGACCTATCCCGAGCCCGGTCAGCACCGCCTGGGCGCGAGAATCCAGATCATAGCCACCCTTGTGCTCGAATTCCTCCATGCAGCGCCGTACCGTTCAAGCAGGTCAGCCATTTCATCGTCCGCCATGGGCAGACACATGGCTTCCTCCATCTTTTTAAGCTCGGCTGCCAGTTGAACCGTATCCCCGGCGCCGGCCATGACCTCCGCAAGGGCGGAACGCCCTGCCATGTCCCCCACATCCTGGGAGAAGTAGCCGATGGTGGTATTCTTTGCCAGGGTAATCTCCCCGGCATCCACCTCCTCTTCGCCGGTAATGATGCGAAAGATGCTGGTTTTGCCCGCACCGTTAGGGCCCACCAGGCCGGTGCGGCTGCCAGGCAGAATCTGGAACGAAGCGTCGCGGAAAAGCAGCGTGAACCGTGCTGTTTTGTGATGCTCGACAGGTGAATCATCTTCTCTCTCCATCTTTACTCTTATTGTTTTGGATCAATACAAGTGAAGCAGTTCATTGATAGCGATGACATAAAAAAAGCCTGCATCGGCAGGCCTTTTTCATTCAGCCAAATTCAAAAGTTCAAGGTTTTGATCCCTTTTCATTCACCAGTTTCAGGATCGAGTCTGTAACATCCTGGACGTCAACGCCACTGGCCAGATAAAGAACATCCTTTTTGACGCATATGGCAGTGAATCCGTTAGTTTTGCCATAGGCGTCCACCGCCTGTTCAATGTCAAGAAAGAGCTTGCGGGAAACTTCCTCCTGCAGATCCTGCATCTCCTTTTCCGCTTTCTGCACATATTTTTGGAAATCATTAACCTTTTTGTCGAACTCTTTGGCTTTGGCTGCCCGCTGCTCGGAGCTCATGGTGGCCAGTTTTGCCTGAATGGCATTCTTCTGCTTCTCAAGCTGTTTCTGTTTTGCAGCTATCTGGCCCTTGTATTTATCGGCCTTGGCCTCGAATTTGGCCTTGGCCGCCTTCCCCTGGCTTGAATCGTTGCCGATTTTGACCATATCCACGTAGCCGAACTTTATCACCCGCTCCGCCTTTGTCTCTCCGGTTGGCGCCGGCTCGACGATTACAGTCGGAGCCGCCGTCTGTGCAGCAGGTTTATCAGCCGGACCGGCTGTCGATACCGGCCTCGGCATGGGAAAGGTAAGGAAGGGCAAAAAGAATGAGCATAACTGCGGCACTTCTGCAAATAGTGAGCATGCGGACTCCATTTCTTTGGTGGTGTTTTCAAGCAGCAGCAAGGATAGCCGGTTTGCGCCAAATTGGCAAATAAAGAAGTGTGAGGTGAATTTCAGGCTAAGTTTTACGCCATAAGCGCCGAATAGTTCAACAGTATACTCTGCGCGTTTTGCTGTATCGAGGGGTAAAAATGGCGGAAACAATTCTTTTTGTCGATGACGAGAAGGTCTATCTTGACTACACCTGCGGACTCTTCGAAAACAGGGGTCTGACTGTTCTGACAGCCAGTTCGGGGATTGAAGCGCTGCAGATTGTCAACCAGAATATAATTGCCGTTGTTGTGGCCGACAACCAGATGCCTGGCATGAACGGACTTGAGCTGCTGGCAAAGATCAAGGAGATTTCACCACATACGGTGAAGATCATGATGACCGGCAGCGCCGACTTGGCAACAACCCTTTCCGCAATCAACAATGGGGAAGTCTTCCGCTTTGTCGTCAAACCATGGAAAGACACGGAGATGGTCAAGGCTGTAAAGGACGGTATCCGCAGATTCCGCATCTTGCAATCCCTGAAGAGAGAGGACGAATTCGTTCTCCACTCCCTGGCGCAGACCATCGAGCTGAAAGATGCCTGTACCAAAGGGCACTGCGACCGTGTGGCCACCATTGCCCTGCAGATCGCGGTAAAACTGGGTGTGAGCGAGAACAAACAGGAAGAAATCAAATTCGGCAGTTGGCTCCACGACTGCGGCAAGATAGGCGTTCCGGAGGCGGTACTGAATGCCCCCCGCCAACTGACAGAGGAGGAATTCGAGCTGGTAAAGAATCACTCGGTCTGGGGATGCACCGTGGTTCGCAAGGCAAACCTTTCTGAGGCCGTACAGAACATCGTCCTCTATCATCACGAACGCTATGACGGTCGTGGCTATCCTTCAGGCCTGCAGGGAAACGATATTCCGTTGGAAGCCCGGATCGTGGCTGTCGCAGACGTCTACGATGCGCTCTCCGTGGACCGGCCATACCGCAGCAAACTTTCCCGGGAGCAGATCATTGAAACAATCGATGGCATGCGCGGCACCTATCTCGATCCGGAGATCGTCGATGCGTTGTTTGCCGTCATCGATTCCTGAACGACTCAGGCAGCTTCTACAACACAGACACTAAAGATGATGGGATTATTCCAGGCAACCGGGATTGCCGGATAAATATAAGCGTCTTCCTACCTCCAAACATTTTCGTTGAAGGGCCAGGTTGCCGAGACTTCGTCCGTTCGTTCAGTCGCCGTGGCAGCTCGGTCATTCATTCCCGAAGCCACGCCGACAAAAAAAAGCCCCGCGGAGAAAATCCGCGGGGCCTGCATTGCATTACATGAATCCAAATCTCTCTATTCGCAGAGGTCGACCTTCACATCCCAGTTCTTGATCTTCATGGTGCCGTTGCGCTCCAGGTTGAGGTGCATTTTGAAGGCGCGGTCCCACAACTGGCTCATGCCCCACCTTGCGCTTCAGACAGTCAGCTGTGGCAATGCTGAGGTACTCGGTGAGGATCGGCTTGTAATCCGGGTGGGCACACTTCTCGATGATCCGCTTGGCGCGGTCTTTCGGAGCCATACCACGAAGGTCTGCCAGACCCTGCTCGGTAACGACGCAGTCCAGGTCATGCTCGGTATGGTCGATGTGCGAGCAGTGCGGAACAACGCAAGAGATACCGTTCGGATCAGTCTTGGAAGGACGGCTCGATGGAGTATGCATGATCTTGAGGAAGCCGTTGCGGAGGAAGTCGCCGGAACCGCCGAGGCCGTTGATCATCCTGGTACCGCCAACCAGGGTAGAGTTAGCATGGGCATAGATGTCGATTTCGACCGGGGTATTCATGGCGATGCACCCGAGGCGACGGATCGGCTCAGGAGCGTTGGAGATGGAAAGCGGACGCAGGGTGATCTTGTCGAAGTACTTGTCCCAGTTCTCGAAGAAGCGGGGAAAACCAGGGGTCTCGGAAAGGGACAGGGAGCAGGATGAAGCAGCATCCAGCAGCTTGCCCGAGTCGAACAGGTCGAGCATGGTGTCCTGAAGCACTTCGGTGTATACGGTCAGGTTGGAGAAAGGACCTTTTGCCAGACCGCCGATGACGGCGTTGGCGATGGAACCGACGCCGGACTGGAGCGGCAGCAGGTTTTTCGGCAATCTGCCCATTTTCACTTCATGGCTGAAGAAGTCGATGATGTGGTTGGCAATGGCCTCGGAGGTATCATCCTGCTCGGCAAAGGCACGCCCTTTGTCACGCCGCTTCGATTCGACGACGGCAATGATCTTGCTCGGATCACAGGGGCAATAGGTGGTTCCGATACGGCTGCCGGCCTTGGTGATGTTGAAAACTTCACGATTAGGCGGGGTCTTGCAGGAGATAATGTCATGGATTCCCTCGAAAGAAGGCTCACCGGTATTTACCTCGACAATGATCTTGTCACAAACCATCAGTATTTCGGGAATGACGCCGCATGAGGTGGTGGGAACCAGGCCACCGTCCTCTGTTATGGCCGAAACTTCGATTATGGCCAGGTCCAGTTTTCCGGACTCGGTATCTTTGGTATAGAAGCCGTAGCCAAGGTCCTGGGCGAAAAGGGAAAGGTGTTTGTCCCCCATACGGATGCGACCTTCATTGATGCCGGCAGCGATATTCTTACCGGTCTGATAAGGCCAGCGGCGGTCGATCATATCGTTAATAGCCCAGCGATCTTCGGTCTCGGCGCCAACAGAGGCGCCAATGAAAAGATTGAATTTCAACTTGCCCTGCAGGTTGTTCTTTTCAACATGCTCGGCAAGAGCGATGGGGACCTCTTTGGGATAACCGGCAGGGGTAAAGCCGGACCAACCCAAGTTCATACCGTTTTTGAAAAACTGGATTGTGTCCTCTGCCTTCATGACCTTGTTCATGAGGGATTTACAACGGACGCGGTCTTGCAGGGTGCCGTACTCAGACATTTTCTTCCTCCTGTTTTGTTTTGATGTTTACAAACAAGATCAACAAAGATCTTTTGTAATAAGAACAACATTGAAACCTGATGATTCAGACCGCTAAAGACAGTGGGAGGAACCGTCTTCCGGCAAAAATTAGAACCGCATTCTACTTAAGGGCCACCTTTTAGTCAAGTTAAAAAATAATTTAAAAAGTCGCTTTCGGCACTGAAACATCTGCTCCACAGCTATTGAGAATTTAAACAATAGTTGCAATCACAAGGCGTTTCAACAAATGATTTGCTCATCGATTGCCTTACAATTTGTTTTACTGTTATCACAACTTGTTCACTATTACTAAATTTATGTTTTACATTTATATTTCCACGCTCATCTCTCTTTCCAGCGTTGACAACTTTTTTGAAAGAGATAGAATATCGTTTTTTATAAATAAGGGACACCCCATTCATGGCAAGAATACTGGTTATAGAAGACAGCAGTGTTGCACAGGCCCAGTTGGCAGACATTCTATCGGGCAGCTATGCGCTCGATTTCAGTGATGACGGAGCACAAGGTATTGCCATTGCCCTGGAAAATCATCCTGACCTCATTTTGCTTGATGTTCATCTCCCTGCACTTAACGGCTACGAGGTGTGCAAAAAGCTCAAACATATTGAAACTACGAAAGACATTCCGGTAATCTTCATCACTGCCATGGATGCAGAAAGAGAAAAGGTAAAGGGATTCGAAGCCGGTGCCGTGGATTATATAGTAAAACCATTTTATCCCCAGGAACTGCTGGCAAGGATAAGATCCCATCTGGCTGCACAAAGCCTTGCCCGGCAGTCCATGGAACTTGAAAAGCTGAAACTGTTCAAGGAAATGGCCATTGCCCTGAGCCATGAAATCAACAATCCCTTAACATCTATTTATGGTTCCCTCTATATGCTGGAAAAAGACAATAATTCCCATCATGAGCATGTATCGTCCGCTCTACAGCAGATTCGACAGGAGATGGGAAAAATACGTGATATTGTAGCAAAACTTGCCAGGACAACCCGTATCTCCCAGACCGAATATCTTTGCAACGAAAAGATGATCGATTTGCACAAGCTCTAAATGGCATTCCCTCCATCCTTAATGCCTCTTCTCCTCCCGGTCTTCATCAGCAAGGACATAAATTGACACACCTGTGCAATTAGTTATAGTTAATCTAAACCCATACAGGAGGCTGTTATGAATCTCATAACAAGATCCATGCTTACCTTCGGCTTGATATTGATGCTGGGGGGGTGCGCATCCCACCAGAAGAGTGAAACCGCAGGTCAATACCTTGATGATTCAGTGATCACGACAAAGGTCAAATCGGCAATTCTGGGAGATCCTGCTTTGAAAGTGATGCAGATTGCCGTTGAGACATACCAGGGCAAGGTCCAGCTGAGCGGCTTTGTCGATTCTCCGCAAAGCGTGAAAAGGGCAGGCGAAGTTGCCAGCAGCGTGGAGGGTGTCAGAGAGGTAAAAAACGATCTCATCGTCAAATAGTAATTGCGACAGCAAGAAAACATCGATGGCAGGCAATGTGAAATGCCTGCCATCAGATCTTCTCTCATGCTTTTATTGAACATCACCGTCAGCTCCCCGAATGATCCCATGACAACAGCTGCATGGCTTCAGTAACGGAAACCGAGAGCTGCCGTGGTAATAAAGCCGTCCAAATTTGCATCCGAACTGCCCCATGAGTCGTCCGTCCACAGATATCTTCCTTCAAGGCCCAAAAAGAAACTGTCGGTAATGTTGAAATTGAGCCCCGCCCCGGCATGAAGACCGAACATTGCCTTCGTATTGGTACTTTCATCAATTTTAAAATCCCGAACCTTGGAAAAATAACCTCCTACACCAAACTCACCATAGGGTTCGACCGGCCCAAGCGGAAGTAGTACCTTTGCAGTAAGGACCACCGGCACGACCCTCAGCCTGGCGTCTTGACCTGCAACAGCTTCCCCGGAGCCTTTGCTCTCGAAGTATCCGGCTCCAAGCTCCATGGCAAGCACCGGCATGATATAATGACCAAGAGCAACCTCTCCAGCAAACCCGATTTTGTTGTCAAGGCGGCTAACGGTGCTGTCACCAGGGATTTCCTGTACGTCAAAATCATTGCTGGGAGAGTAAATACCACCCTTGATAGCCAGATAATTAGCCGGCTTATCAGCTTCATCTGCAGCCCACGAGAGGTTTACGCTAAGAAGAAATGCAATGACCAGGGAAAAAAGGGTAATCTTTTTCATTTATTCCTCCTTGCAATATTGGATGTACTTCGTACACAACCTGCCAGCTCCGATGGATTAGGTCTGCGCCATGATGACTTCTCCTTTCCTCTCTGTATTTATGGACTCGTACTGAAGCTGATCATCCAGGGTAAAGTAAAATGTTGCGCCTTTGCCTGCTTCACCCTCACCGATTATCCAGCCGCCATGACTCTGAATGATCCTTTTCACCGTTGCCAGCCCGATGCCGAATCCTTCAAATTCCCCAGTGTCATCCAGGCGCTGAAAGACATTAAAAAGCTTTTCTGCATTGGTCATATCAAAGCCTGCACCATTATCCCGGACATAACAGGCGCGCTTCCCGCCATGATCCGTAACGCCGAATTCAATGTGCGCCAAATCCCTTTTGCTGGTGTATTTCCATGCATTGCCAAACAGGTTCTCCATTACTACTTGCAGCAGGCTTACATCTCCGTACACCATCACATCATCAGCTATTTTAAAGGTCACCTTCCGTTGCGGCTCCATCAACTTGAGCTCCGCCGCCACCGCCTTTGCCGTTTGGGAAAGATTTACCTTTTCCCGGTGCAATTCAGCCCGTGATACGAGCGAAAGATTGAGAAGCTGTCGATAAGTCTGTTCATCCGCAAAACGCCGTTGTTTATTTCTTGCAGGTAGCCCATGTACTTCGGTTCCAGGATGTTGCGGCACAGCTCCATCAGCAACTGGCAGTAACCGTTGATGTTGGTCAGCGGTGCCCGGAGGTCGTGGGATACTGTATAATTGAAAGCCTCAAGCTGACTGTTGGCGGCTTCCAGCTCGGCCGCCCTGGCTTCCAGATAGGTATCCAGGATTTTAACCTGCCTTCGGCCCTTTTGCGGTCGGTGATATTGCGCATGTTGCACTGGATCACCTTCATGTCGTCAACCGGATAGACGTTGCTGATGAACTCCACATCTATCTGCTGGCCCTCGCGAGTTTTCAGACTCATATCGTCATATCGGATATAGCCCTTCTTCTCCAGCTCGTTGAAGGCCCTTTTGCTGGCAAAGGTATCGGCGAAAATGTCCGTCTTCCATAACTTCTTGCCGATCAACTCATCGCTGGAACAGCCAAGCATCTCCATCAGCGATGGATTGGCGTCGGTAATCTTCCCGGTGTCGGCATCCAGTATCAGAATGCCATCCTTGGCCGTTTCAAAAAGACGGCGGTAACGGATTTCCGATGCCAACAGTGCCGTTTCCATGCGCCTGCGCTGGCGGCAGGCTTCAACTTCCCGCAGCTCCCTCTCTATTGCCGGAACGATGCGGGCCATTTCCCTCTTCTGGATATAGTCCTGCGCTCCCCCCTTCATCAGGGAAACAGCCAGATTGAGATCGATTTCGCCGGAAAGTATTATGAACGGCAGCTCGGGATGCAACTCCTTTGCCACGGCAAGGGCCTCGGGAGCGCTGAAATGTGGCATGGCATGATCTGAAAAGATGATGTCCCACTCTTCCGTTTCCAGAGCAGCGCGCATCGCCTCCAAAGTATCAACAACCTGGCATTTGGTTTCATATCCATTCTGATTAAGGGTATGAAGCATCAGCTCTGCATCATCCCTTGAATCGTCTACAATCAAAAGCCGTAAAGCTTTATCCATAATTTCCTCGTGGTACGGTAACTACTGAAGCTAATCTTCATCGGGCCGTATAAGGGGATTTTCAACGGCAGGCGGAGCTGCAGATCCTGCGGGAAGTTGATGAATGAACGTATTGGTCAGCATCAGGACAAACAGCAAATTCTCTGCATGGAATCTTTCCCTGCTAAATTGGAAGGGTTTTTCAGAGAAAAAAGAGCCGGGTGCCCGAAGGAGGAGCAGCGCCCCGGCCAAAGCATCAGATGCATTTTCTATTTTTCCCATTCGTTCCACCAGATATCGTTGCAGTTGCCTGTAGACAGGTTCCGGTCAGCCCACAAATTTAAACTTATTTTAATCTAACCAGCATCAATGTCAACATTTTTAATTGTAATTTGTTATTAAAATTTTACTAACCATTTCAAGCCACATTTTCTCTCAGCTTCTCTGTGATTTTCCTGAAATGAAAACCATATATGGCATAGGTGATGGCCAACGGGAAAAGCCGTGGCTTGCGCAAAAGCGACCAGAAGAAAAGGTTCCAGAATTGGACCCGCTCCTTGCCAAGAACACCCAGGAAGAAAATTGACTTCCAGAGAGCCGGCAGGTAACCCCGTTGGACATTGAATCTGCCGGTGTATAGCGGACGGTATTCCTTGAGGAGCTTCTTCACCCGCTTGTAATAATTATCCGGAGAGTAAATATGATCGAGCAAGGCACGATAGCCGCCTATCAGGGCAGACCTTTCCATCCTCGGCACGAAGTTGAGGGAGACGGCCATATTATTGCCGGTAGTATCGCCAACAAGCCTTCCCTCCTGGCGCAGACGCTGATAAAGTCTTGTGCCGCGAAGGGCGGTGAGTATCCCGACCATAGCCGTGGCAATGCCACTCTCCTGTATAAACCTGATCTGGCTGTCGAAGATCGTTGGCGGGTCACTGTCGAAACCGACGATAAAACCGCCATGCACCTGCAGGCCGGCTTGCTGTATGCGTTTTACCGAAACAAGAAGGTCCCGGTTCTTATTCTGTACTTTTCCAATCTCGGTCAGCACCTCGCCATGGGGGGTTTCTATACCGATGAAGACCTCCTGGAAACCGGCCTCGACCATCATCCGCATCAATTCCCCATCATCGGCAAGGTCTATGGACGCCTCTGTGTAAAAATAGAAAGGATAGTTTCTCTTCTCCATCCAGCCCCTTATGGCAGGCAGAATTTCCCTTTTAAGTTTTTGCTTGTCGCCGATGAAATTATCGTCTACAAAAAAGATTGATCCACGCCAACCTCTTGAATACAGGCTTTCCAGTTCCACCAGCAGCTGAACAGTTTGCTTGGTCCGGGGTTTGCGCCCAAACAGCCCTGTAATGTCGCAAAACTCGCAGTCGAAGGGGCACCCCCTGGAATACTGAATGTTCATTCCCGCATATTTGCGCAGATCTGCCAGTTCCCAAAGTGGCACAGGGGTGTCGGCCAGATCGGCGCGGCGTTCATCTTGATAAATGTGGCCGGGCACTCCCATTTCCAGATCGTCGAGAAATCTCTGGAGGGTTATCTCTGCCTCTCCCAGCACCAGATGATCCACTTGGGAAAATTGATCGTGGAAGGCGATGAAAAGGGGACCACCAGCTACGGTTTTCACCCCCAGATTACGGCAACGACCGATAACCGTTTCTGCGGATTCCCGTTGAATACTCATGGCACTGATGAAAACAAGGTCAGCCCACTTGATATCCCTGTCGGTCAGCTCGGCTACGTTCATATCCACAAGCTTCTTTTCCCATTGGGCCGGGAGCATGGCCGCCACAGTAAGAAGACCCAAGGGGGGAAAACTGGCCTTCCTGCCGATGAACTTCAATGCATGGCGAAAACTCCAGAAAGTATCCGGATAGTGTGGATAAACCAGCAAAATTTTCATGAGGATCTCCCGTTGTAAATTAAGTACTTATCTACTATTGTAAGTTCTTAAAGGCTTGTTACTGTAATTGTTTCGTAAAAGGTAGCTGCAGAATAAGCAAAAAGGAGTGCGGCCAGTATGGGTGAAAAAGGAATAAAGGATCTCTATGGGAAGGCGCATCTGCTCGCAGTTATTACCATTATCTACAACCTTGTGGAAGGAGTCGCCTCCATGGGACTCGGTGCTGCAGATGAAACCCTGGCGCTCTTCGGCTTCGGAGTCGATTCTTTCATCGAGGTCATTTCTGCGGTAGGGGTGTGGCACATGCTCGGCAGGATAAGGATCAATGGTGAAGAAGAGCGGGACAGGTTCGAGCAGACCGCCCTCAGGATCACCGGTGGGGCGTTTTACATCCTGACGGCCGGCTGATAGCGTCGGCTGTCATCAGCATGTTGCAACATCACAAGCCGGAAACCACCCTTTGGGGAATCGTCATTTCCGGCGTTTCCATCTCCTTCATGTGGCTGTTGATCCGGCAGAAAATGAAGGTCGGCAAGGCGCTCTCGTCCCCCGCCATCCTGGCCGACGCCGCCTGCTCCAGGGCATGTCTCTATCTATCCCTGGTGCTGATGGCTGCCAGCGTCGGCTATGAGTTGACCGGCATCGGCAGTCTCGATGCAATCGGAGCACTGATCATCGCATATTTATCGTGGAAGGAAGGAAAGGAAGCCTTCGGCAAGGCCGCCGGCCTTGCCTGCTCATGCAGCTGCAGCTGCCACGACTAACGATCAGGGGATTGGGCAGGGCGCGAAGACCCGTTCATGGCCCAACGAAATCGAGCGGCAGTTGCGATTATTGTTTTCGCGCCCTCAAATCCAGGAATACCCGGCAACCAAGCAAAACAAAAGGCCAAATATGCCAAAGCAGGTCAAAGATGTCGATGGGCCTTTTCAACGTGCCGGCCAGCAGCATGCTGAGTTTCTCCACCAGATGCGGTTTGGGGAAAAATGGGGCTAAGCCCAGGAGCAGCGCCATCGGGATAAGAAACCGGTAGTCGAGCAGTCTGTTCATTGTTTCATCACCTTGGTAACGGCCGCAGCACGTTCAGTCGCCGGTCGGCGTCGAGAATAATTCGCTTCCCCGAGCGGTGAGCCTGGCGGCAATCCTGCCGTCGCTCACATGGAAAATACGGTCGAAGCCTTCCACCATACGATGGTCATGGGTAACGACGAGAATGGCCGACTGATTTTCCACAGCCAGCTTTTTCAGCAGAGTCATGACGTTTTTCCCGTTTTCCGTATCCAATGCCGCGGTCGGTTCATCGGCCAGGATTACCCGCGGCTTGTTGGCCATGGCTCGGGCAATGGCTACGCGCTGGGCTTCCCCACTGGAAAGGGACATGGGGTAGCTGTTGAGGCGATGGCCGAGGTTAAGGGCATGGAGCAGTTCGATGGCCCTGGCTTTAGCTTCCTTCCGTGGCAGATCGTTGATCTCCAGGGCGATCATGACATTTTCCAGGGCGGTGAGAAAGGGGATCAGGTTGTGGGCCTGGAAGATGAAACCCAGCTTTTCCCGACGCAGCTTCTTCAGATCCAGTCCCGGCAGCCATCCTTCGTCGGCCACCTTTTCTCCGTCAATGACAACCTTGCCGTGGGTCGGCTCGTTGATCAGGCCGATCGAAGTAAGGAGGGTAGTCTTCCCCGACCCGGAGGACCAAGAATGGCGACCAGTTCCCCCGGCCTGACCTGAAAGGTGGCGTCGGCAATGGCGGTCACCAGGGTATCACCCTTGCCGTACCTTTTTGTCAGTTGTTCCACTTCAACGGCATACATGGTATTTACCCTCCCAGGGCCTCAGCCGGCTCGACCTTGAATGCCTTGCGTATGCCGACAAAGCTTGAAATGGTACAGATTACGAGAACTATGAAGAAGAGAACCTGCAGGTCAAATGATTGCAGGACAACACGGCGCGGGAAATTATCATAGGTGAGGTTGATCAGCAGGTAGCCGATGCCATAGGCGATCAGACCCATCAAGAGTGACTGCTCGAGGATCATGCCGATGATGACCCGGTTTTGGGCGCCGATCAGCTTCAGGGTTGCTATAACCTTGATCTTGTCCATGGTCGAGGTATAGATGATAAGGGCAATGATGACCCCTGATATTACCAGCAGCATGACCCGGAAAAGCCCCAGTTGCATCCGCGCCTGCTCGATCATGCCCTTGGTGAGGATCTTTGTCTGTTCTTCCGCCGAAATGGGACGAAAGTGGTTCCAACGGCTGATCCGCTCCTGCACCTCATGAAGGTTCGCCCCGGGAGTAATTCGTGCCACCACCGCGTTTACCGTGTGAGTAGATTCGGCTATGTTGGTAACGTCCTGCAGGAGGGTTCCTGCCTGAGCCGGAGGAAGTGACCGGTTGCCGGCCAGACTTGCTCCGATCCGTGCCCGGTTGTTTCTGATGGCATTGTTATCTTTCTTGAACTGTATTTCCTGGGCGTCAGCCAGACTCACGTAAGCTGCCGGGTCACCGCCGGATGAAACGATCCTGTCCGTAATGCCCACGACCGTGTAATCGTGGAGCCCCAGGTGAATTTTCTCGCCGACCTCCATTTTCATCCCTTTGGCCGCCACCATCTCATAATGCTTTTGCCGGATATCCCGGCCGGCGATGATATTCGGCGGCCCCCCCAAGCCACTGAGGTTATAACCGATGAGAAAGAATCGGAACTGTTTCCCCTTTCTCTCGATCTGAATGGTTTGAAATGAAAGGGAGATGCTTTTTCTACTCCAGGCACTGCCTGTATGCGATATTTGATGTCTTCGGGAATCCTCGAGCTTTCGGCAAAGGGGCCGTTCGTATGTGCCTGCACTACCCACAGGTCAGCTCCGGTGGCAGTCATTATCTCAAGGGCATCGGCCACCAGACCGCGGTAGATCCCCCCATGCTCATTACTATCCCTATGAGCAGTCCCAGTCCGATGGAGGTGAGAATGAACCTCCCCCGGTGATAACGTATATCCCTGATGGCCAGATTCATGGCGAGCGCCTCACCCGCATGCCATCCTTGAACTTTGCCATGCTTGAGGGGGGTGCCAAGGCAACCTGATCGGTTCCGTCAAGCCCGGCAAGAATTTCACTGGAATTTCGGCGATCTTCGATGCCAACAGTCACCGGTCTGAAGGCAAGTCTCCCCTCGACAATGACCCAGACACCCCGCTTTTTTTCCTTGGTAAGAATGGCGGCTGAGGGGAGTGCAGGAGCGTCTTTTTTCGTCCCGGTGACGATATATACATCCGCCTGTTCACCCAACCGGAAGTCTTTTAAGGTGTCGGTAAAGGCCACCTCAACTTCCAGCTCTTCAGTCACCCGGTCGCTCTGATGCCCCAGTCGGGCCACCTGGCCGGGAACCGGTTCAGCAGCTGAAGAACGCAAGGTGATCATGGCTTTTTTGCCGATTGCCACTCCTTTAAGCTGCGACTCATCCACGTTTGCCTTGACCCAGACGACTCGGGGATCGGCCATGGTAAAGATCGACACGCCGGGAGTGACCGTCGCACCCTGTTCCAGATCACGGGTGATGATAACGCCGTCCTGGGGGGCATAAATAAGGGTGTCGCTCACTTTGCTCCGGGCAAACCCCAGATTGGCGCGACTTGCTCGCTGTTCCATATGCATGGCCTTCACCTCCGCCTGACTTCGGGCCACCTCTTCCCTGGCCACCCGGCAAGCCGTATCGTACTGCTCTGCCTCCAGTTTTGAGACAAGATTTTTTTCAGCCAGGTTTTTGAAGCGGTTGGCATTTTTTTCAGCAAGAACCAGACTGGCTTTCGCCTTCTGCAGGTTGGCCTGTGCGACACTTAAGCTGGCTGCGGATCGATTGAGCCCTGCCCAGGATTGCTGCTCCTGCTGCAGAAAGTCTTCATTATCCAGTTTCGCCAGAAGCTGTCCCCGTTTCACCCGATCACCCTGATCGGCATAAAGCTCAACAATCCGGCCGGTGATCTTGCTCGAGACGCCAACCACCACCTTGGCCTCCACTGTGCCGTTGCCATATACTTCAGCCGTCAGGTCACGTTTTTCAACCCTGACCACCTTGACCCGCTTCGGTGCAAGAAGGGTGACTTTAAGCAGGATGACTACAGCTACCAGGGTCACAACCCAGATCAGGTACTTCTTCTTCCGCTTCAATGTTTTGAACAGTTCCATACCCCACCCCTTTGAAAATGCTTCTCACTCTTTCCCCACAGCCCGGTCAAGACGGGCCAGGGCGATCTGGTAATCATATACCGCCTGGATGTGGGCCGTGTCCGCATCCAGTGCTGAGCCTGAGCATCGGTTACCTCGACGATAGTGCCGACCCCTTCCTGGTAGCGGCCCATGGCCAGAGCCTGATTCTCCCCGGCCGCCGCCACTTCCTTTTCCGTCGAGAGAATACGGTCGGTTGCCTCCCTGATCCCAAGCCAGGCGAATTTAACATCCTTTACTACTTGCAGCTTCACGCTATTTTTCCGGGCTTCAATCCCCCGCAGTGCCGCCAAAGACTCCTTTTCCTGCTCCCTGGTGGAAAACCCGCTGAAGAGCGGCATGGTCAGGTTCAAGCCAACTCCCCAGACATTGTCTCCAGGAGGGAAACTCCGGTCGCGTAGCCGATACTGGCGGTACCTGACAGGATTGGGAGATAACCGCTTCTTGCCGTTTTGAAATTTGCCGCTGCCACAGATCCCAAGGAATCCAGCTGCTTCAGCTCTGACCTGCGGCTGATTGCCTCCTGCAGCACCTGGCCCTCATCGGGTAAGGGTGCTGAGCCAATTGCCGGCGCCACAGGTTGGCGGTCGGCCAATGATGGAATGCCGATGGCGTTGGCCAGTTCGACCCTGGCAAGGTCCTGTTGTTCTCCGCCCGGATCAGGGCGGTCCTGGCTGCATACAGATTTGCTTCTGCCCTGGACACCTCAACCTTTGCCCTGATTCCCTGACTGAAGAATTCCTGGGCCTGCTGAAAGACTGCCTCCCTCGCCCGGACTGTTTCCCCGGTGGCCAAAACCTGTTTCTCAGCGGCCAGCAGAAGATAGAATGCAATGCGCACCCTGAGAGCTATGTCTTGCCGCGCAACGGCGACAGTTTCAGCTGCAGCCTCACGAGCGCTCTGCGCTGCGTCAACTGCTCCCTTTGTGCGACCGAAATCATATATGGTCTGCTTCAGGTACATGGCTTCCGTATGTACCTCTGTTGATATGGCTCTTTCAAGAGGACCAAAATAAGAACGCCCTTTGCTCCAATCGGCAACGACACTGATCTGGGGATAGTAGTTAGCCAGAGCCAGACCTGTCCTGGCCTCGGAGCCATTCACGTTTTCTCTTGCTTCGAGCAGCTGGGGGTGTTTTTTTAGAGCCATCACCAATGCTTCATCAAGGGACAGAGGTGAAGCAGCGAAGAGCGGCGAAGGGGAAACCGCTAACAACAAAATGAAAAGCAACCAAATCGATTTTCTTATCTGGACGTCATGGTTCTCTGCTCGGGAATCACTCATCGGGCAATTCCTCCTTGATAACTTTTTGCTGCATCGGTTCTTCACCTTCATTTCATTTCTCCACATAATCCCTTATAATTTAATTATATGATAAAAGCAATGTAAAGTGATTGTCTATTCACATATATGCGAAAAAAAATCAGCCGACCAGGGAGATGAAATTTTGCCAGAGCTTTTCCGCCTCTGCTTGAATATCAAAGGATGCATTGCTCATATTCCATCGTACGGCGGTGAACTGGATCATGCCGAGGAGTGTCAGGGCGGTTTGCCGGGGAGCAAGTCCCTGCCTCAGCTCGCCTTCGGCAACCCCTGCAGCAATGACGCCGGTTATGGTTTCAATGTAGTTATTGATGCGCAGAGCCAGCATGTCCGCCAGATTGCGGTTTCCAAGATGAATATCGTCGGCAAAAACAAAGCGTGGTATCCCCGGATGTTCTGCGAGAAGAGCGATATGGGAAAAGAAGATGATTTCCAGTTTTTCCAGCGGCTTACGGCTTCCTCCGGCAATGGTGGCTGCCTTGCCCATGACCGCACTGCCGATGAATTCCCCAAGAGCAGAGAAAATCTCATCCTTGCCGGCAAAATGACGATAAATGTTGGCCTCACTCATGCCGGCTGCATCGGCAATGGCGGAGATGGTAAGTGCACGTACCCCCTTACGGCCGATCACCTCAAGGGCAGCCTGAACGATCTCTTCCTTGCGGACACGGGTGCTTTTTTTTTGTAACATCAACCACCTCATGCGAATATTAATTCGCATATTAATCGATGACAGATAACCGGTCAAGATGAAATTGCAAAAGGTCCACTATTGTAATCCTGTCACAATAAGTAACTGTTGAAAATTGCGCTCGCACATGAACATAGCAAGCAAGAGCAAATTTTAGTTGACATTGATTTTCAATTTCCGTAAATTCGTCCTATATTTTTAGGAGGAGAAAGTGGGGCAATCACAGCTTTTAAGCGATCATGTTTTCCATACTGGGGCCAATGCCGGCAAAGATGTTCCGGCAAAAGAACCGAGCTCTCGCCGGACGGTCTGGAGAGATATAGCCACGCGTTTTATCGAGCCCAGGGAATGCCTTGCTTCCTTTCTGGCCCTTGAATCGGCAGAGGTAGTCGCCGGTATCAAGCCGGCAAACCTCTTTTCCATTCCGAACCGCACCTACGCCTGCGGCAGAAATCCGTACCAGCTTTGGAAAAAGTGGGGGAAAACGGTCGTGGCGACCACCCCCCTGGAGGCCTACGAGCTGACAGACCGGGAGATTCTGTGCTGCTTCTCCTTTATCGCCCCGATGCGCTCGCCAATCTCCTCGAAAAACCCGCTGTTCGTGCCATCCTGGCTCGCGCAGGTTATGCGGAAGAGGTGGCTCTCCCACAGGTGCTCGCTCGATTTGCCAGGTGTCTTGCTGCCGACGGGTTTCCCCATGAGATCGGTATTTTCCTCGGATACCCCTTGAAGGATGTGGTCGGATTCATGGGATTGGCACGAATCCCCTTCACCTGCCAGGGCCCGTGAAGATATACGGCGAGCCCCAGGCCAGCCTTTGCCTTGCCGAAACCTTCCGCTGTTGCCGCAGCCGGATGGCTGCTGATTTGTCCAAAGGCGCATCACCGTCTGAATGCCTGACTGGCAGGTCAGACGTAACGCGGAAGCCAAAAGTTAAAAATAATAATTAATGGGGGTAGTACCGGTATGATCAGAAAATTGGCGGTAGTTGGTGGTCTTGTCGTTAGCTTGAGCGGTTCCGCATTCGCGGCACACCCGTTGATTACTGATGACACGGGAACCCAGGGGAAGGGTAAATTTCAACTGGAGCTGAACGGCGAAGTAAGCCGGGACAAGGAAGTGTTCGACGGAGTGGAGACCAGGGAGACCGGCGCAGAACTGGCAGCGGCATTCTCTGCCGGCATCTTCGATAACGTCGATCTGGTTATCGGCGCTCCGTGGGTTTGGAGCCGGGTCAAGGAAGACGGCATTTTGGCCGGTGACGAGAACGGCGCTGGCGACGTCTCGCTGGAGCTCAAATGGCGTTTTCTGAACTACAAGAGCTTCAGTATGGCGGTAAAGCCTGGGTTGACCATTCCCTCCGGCAACGAGAACCGTGGGCTGGGCAATGGCAAAGTCTCATACGGGGTGGCCATGATCGCCTCCCAGGAACTTGAGCCGTTCACCTTCCACGTAAATGCCGCCTATACCAGAAACGAGTTCAAGCTTGATGCAGACAAGGAGAGTAATCGCAGCAACATCTGGCATGCTCGGCAGCAGCATCCTGTGAAATTGTCAAGGACCTGCAGCTGGTGGCCAATATCGGGGTGGAGACAAACGGTAGTCGTGGCTCTCACGCCTGGCCCGCCTTCCTGCTCGGAGGAGTGATCTATTCGGTGACGGAGGATCTGGATCTGGATCTGGGTATCAAAGGAGGCCTCAATGGCCCCGAAGCTGATGTTTCATACCTGGCAGGAATTGCTTACCGGTTTTAAGGAGATAACTGATGGTGCCACTGGCTCTGTTAGTATGAATGAAAAAGGGGAAATTGTGGCGGTACGTTTTGCCACCTTCTTCGGCATCCCCATCTTCCTGGCCGCCGTGTGGCTGGTCTTCAAACTACCTTCGACCTATCCGCCCTTTGGCGACTGGATTGATGCTTGGGAGCGGGGCTGTTGGCCCCTCCAGCCCCGCTTCACAATCAAAACAGAGAAACGAGGCGAAGAGGTCTTGCAAACAAGCGCATCAATTTCAGATTTCCACTTGTTTCACTTTTTTCACCCGTTTGGCCGCCACCCGTACCTTGGCAACGGGGATAACTTCGGGAATCGGCACGAATGAAGCCGGATCGGCCGGTAAAAGGTTAGTGTAATGGGAGGAGGCAATTTTCCTGGTAACTCCGTCACTGAATAGAATCGTCGCACTGACGGGACCAACCTCGACCACCTTTCCGGTACCCCATTCCTGGGCTACTGTGTGACTTACAACCTTACCGCATTTGATCGTCATTGTTTTACACCTCATTTAAAGGGCCTGGCCCATGGCTTGACTGTATGGACCTTGTATCCACCATATCCAAGCCTGATGCTCAACCCGTAATAGCCGTTCTGGACTGAAACGAGCTACTGCGCCCCTTTCTCATTCCAGATCCGGTTCTCCTTGTCGTCGGGATGCAACTTGTTTAGTTCATCCGGGTCCACATGCCAGAAGGACTTATCGACAGCGCTTTCTACATAATCCTGTTTCTGGTCGTGGGCAAAGGGACACCACCAGTTTTCCACTATTTTAACCAGGTATACGGCATACCTGAAGAGTGCAACGCTCAACGGACAGTAGAGCTTGCAGTTAAATATCCAGAAAAACCTGTAGTGGGCAAAATGGAGCCGGGAAACATTGATGGTGGGCTGCTCCGAATTCCCATACCGATGAGAAATCCAGCAGGTACAAAATCCCAGTAGGATTTGACGTTCATGCCGCCTACGTATCTCAAGTGGGTCTTAATCAAAAAAACACCGGTAACCACGAAAGGCACGGTGGTAATAATCGGCAGATATATGAGTGGAACACCGAGGCATACCTTCCAGAAGGGCTGCCTCGAATAGTTGCAGCCGATTCTAACTCTATCCATTTTTTCCTTTTTTATACTGGAAAGTTTACCAATAACCGCTTGTCAATGATTCTGAAGGTATGCCAACGATTAACTTTACTCTTCTCCCTTGCTAATTGATAGGTAAATCTTGTGGGACGGAGATGGAAGAAAAAAGGGCGCCGTTGCCGGCGCCCATAACAACGATGAAGGAACTTTATTTTAGAACTTGTAGGTCAGGTATGCTCCTGCCACATGGGCGTCATAGCTGTAGTTGTTGGCGCCGGTGAACAAGTACTTGGTGCTGTTTTCCACAGAGGAGCCAGCCATATAAGCTGGTGTGTTGGTGAAATCATCAAGCTTATACCACTCATAAACATAGGTAAGGCCGGCCTTCAGGTTCTTGGTGAAGGTGTAGCTGATATCGGTCTTCACTTCCTGGAGGCGGTTTCTAACCGTCGGCCAGGCTTGAGCGGCGGCGTTTGCCAGCTTAACTGCCCCGTTGGGGTTGATGGTATTGAAGTCCATCTTGCTGCTGGAATAGGTGTAACCGGTGGTGACAGCCAGCTTGCTCGGAATGACCTGCACTGTCGCTCCGACACCGAATGAATTAACCTTTTCATAGATGTCGGTATTCCAGTAGTTCTCAGGATTGAACCCTCCGATAGTCGTTTCGTTGGCCGCTGTTGCAGGGTTGTCGAAGGCGTCGTCCTTTGCGGCTGATTGCATCGCCCCTTTGCGGAATTCCTTCACGTAGTTGCCGTAGAAAGAGAGAGCCTCCGAAACGGCGTAACTGATATCGATTGCGCCGGTGTAATTTTCGTTCTTCTTCAGACCAAACAGGTTGTCGTTGCCGTATTCGTCATTCAGATACTGGCCGGAGAGTGCGACAGTAAGAGCGTCAAGAGGTATCATCTGGAAACGGAGATCGGCCTTGTGCCGGAGCCTGTCTGCCCAGTCATAGTTGACCAAGCCTACGGCTTCCGGGTTTTCAGGAGTGTTTCCTGTTTTGTAGCCATCGACGGTGCGGTGGGAATAGCGATAGTTACCGTTCAGTCTTGCTGCCTTACCGGGTTTGTATACGAATCCGCCGCCCACGCCAACTTCGTTGGTGCCGTCAATCCGCAGTTGCTCCCGGTCCCATCCTTCCCAGAAACCTTCGGCGATTACGGTGAGCGGCTTCAACAGGTGACAGCATCAGGCAACCGGTGAGCGTCGAAAGTAGCAACAGTGTTTTTAACATCGTTTTTTGTCTCATTAATAATCCTCCTGCATGATTTTTGATTCAAAAACATTGGATCCTTCTGATTTGTATATCCACCCCCTTCCTGGAATTGCTATATATTACCAATAATTGTGCCAAGCACCAGAAAACGGCGTAAAAAATTAAAGACCTCTCAATAATCGCAGTTGAGGGCACCAAGGGCGCCACCCTTAAAGGGTTGTTGTTAAAGGACAAGAAACAATAGCGGGGATAGGAATGAAGAGTGGAGCGTTTGTGGGAAAATATGAAAAAGGGGGCAGCTGGTCATTTCAGCGGATTAGGCAATGCTTATAATCGGCGAGTGAATTGTTACGAAAAAGTAGCAGTTCGGTGGGATCACGTGCGAAGGCAAGCCTTCTCAATCATCAGATTTGCGTTTAAGCTTTTCCCAAAGCACTTTTCGGGACAGGCCCAGGACTTCAGCGGCTCGTGACCTGTTACCCGAGGTGCTTCTGATGACTTTCTCGATGTAGCGGTGTTCGAATTCCGAGACAGCCTCCTTGAGCGGCCTGCCTACGGTATGGCGCTCAAAGATACTGCCTAGTTGAGAGTCGCTCTTGAGCGAAACCGGTATATGGTGAGGCTTGATGATCTCACCCGGATACAAGATGGAGAACTGCTCAATGATATTTCGCAACTCCCGGACATTGCCCGGAAAGTCATAGTTGCTGAGCAAATGCATCGTTTCAGGCGCAAAGGTGACTCTCCGGCCGCCCTCCTTGGCAATTTGCTTCAGAAAATGCACCACAAGCAGCGGTATGTCTTCCCGCCGCTCTCTCAAAGGCGGAATAGAAATAGGAACCACATTGAGCCTGAAAAAGAGGTCTTCCCTGAAGATCCGTTGATCGATCATCGCCTTCAGATCGCGGTGGGTCGCCGCAATGAGCCTGAAATCCGCCTTGTAGGCGCTGGTACCGCCGACCCGGAAGGCGACCTTTTCTTCAAGCACCCTGAGAAGCTTGCCCTGGACCGGCAGGGGCATCTCTCCGATCTCATCGAGAAAGAGAGATCCGCCGGCTGCCATCTCCAGCAAACCGCGACGACTGCGATCCGCTCCGGTAAAGGCTCCCCGTTCCACACCGAAAAGCTCGCTCTCCACGAGGTTCTCAGGAATGGCGGCGCAGTTGATCTTGACGCAGGCGTGCCCGGCGCGCCGACTCTGCCTATGGATTGCGTCGGCCAGAAGCTCTTTGCCGGTGCCGCTTTCACCATGGATGAGTACGGTTGCGTCCGTATTGGCCACGGCACGAGCCATTTCCATCACATTCCTCATGGCCGGGCTACGGCTTATAATCTGCACCCTGGCTGCAGCCGTTTTCCTGAAACCATCAAGTTCGTGCTCCATGGCTCTGATTTTTAGGGCTTTTTCCAGCTTCACGAGCAGGAACTCAAGGGGAAAAGGCTTGGTCAGCAAATCGCAGGCACCGAGTTTCATTGCTTCGATGGCACTGTCGACTGTTGCATGACCGGTAATGACGAGAGCCTTGCAGTGGGGTTGCAGAAGCAGTATTTCACGCAGAACATGGAGCCCATTGGCATCAGGAAGCCTGATGTCCTGCAGGACCATGTCAAAGCTCTCGTCGGTTGCAGCTTCCAATGCCTCTGCGCCATTCACGGCCAGTCTGACCCCATACCCGGCCTCCCTGATGGCATCGACTACCGCTTCACCAAAGAGTGGGTCATCCTCGACAATCAGTAACTTCAGGGCTTCCATTCATTTCTCCGGTGACTAAGGGGATCTTGACGGTAAAGATGGTCTCTCCCGGGGTGCTGACGACGACTATTTCGCCCCGGTGCATTTCCACGATGTTTTTGCAGATTGCAAGACCAATGCCGCTCCCTTCACCAGCCAGATTGGTGGTATAGAACAGTTCAAAAATGAGTGGTTGCTGCTCTGCTGCTATCCCCTTCCCCTGATCCTTTACCGAGAGCAGGTAGAACCCGTCAGCAACGGCAGCCGTCAATCGGACGCAGCCGCCGGCGGGCGAGGCATTCCCGGCATTAAGCAACAGGTTCAGCACCACCTGATGCATCTTTCCCTTGTCGAGAAAGAGGCTGCATGGCACACATTCATCCAGTGCCGTGAAGCGGACCGGAAACCTCTTCAATGCCATGACAGCAAATTGCGCTGTCTCCTTGAAGAACACATCGCTTTTTATGCATCCAAGATCGAGACTCCCCGCCCGGCTGAATTCCGACAACTGGCGGACAATGGTTTCGATGCGTGACAATCCACCTTTGACAATTCCGATATGACGAATGAGTTCCTGGGGGGCTTTTTTCTCCAGTGACGCGATACTGAAAGCCATGGCTCCCAGCGGGTTATTGACCTCATGGGCGACCCCAGCCACAATCTCACCGATGGTAGCGAGTTTTTCGGCTCGGAGCAGGCGGCTCACCGCAAGCTGACGTCCCTTCTCACTTTGCTGCAGCCTGAGCACCATTTGACGGAAGCTCTCCTGCAGGTCTCCTATTTCATCCTGCCTCCCGGTCGCCTCCGGCACCGCCGGGAGCGAGTCCTGGTTCAGGTCTGACATGGCCTGGGAAAGCTGCTCCAACGGTCGCGACATGGTCAAGCCGATAATGTAGAATGCGGCAGTTCCAAAAAGAAAAAAAATGCCGGCGAAGGTAAAAACCTGCCATTTCAAGGTGTCCAGCTCACGCTGCAGTGGGGTCATTGAAAGCCCCACGCGCAGGGTCCCCCAGCTCTTTCCCGCCACCAGGAGCGGCAGGGCCAGATCAAGAACATCTTCATTGGATTTTAACCGGGTGACCTCACTCAGAAAATGCTGGCTTTGCAGGGCGGTGCGGGTAAGGTGGTCTGAAGCGATGGAGCCGAAGTTTGTATAATCATTGTGGGCAAGGATCTTTCCGTCCTTGTCGGTGATGAATACATAGACGGTGGAAAGCTCGGGGGATTTGATCACCTCTTCGACGAATGTGTCCAGTACCCCCACATCGTCAAGGAGGCCGGCATCTTCATAAATGAAGGCATTGATGATTGGCGCACGAAGGCAGTCACCAGAAGTTTGCCGTTTTCCCTCAGCTTCTGGTGAAGATGCTGGCGCTCGTTGTACCATGCCCAGCCCCCCCACGTTGCGGAAGAAAACGCCATGATAACAGCTGCGGTCAGGAAAAACTTGGTCTTGATACTGAGGACGAACGGGGTCTTCATCTGTGGCACGCTGCGCCGCAACCATTGGGAATGGATTTGAACTGCCTGAGGAGATCACGGTAATCAACGGGATGGGCGGGCGCAAAACCGTTCTGAAACTCCCTGTCCCAAGTCGACATGGTTCTGCGGTCATGGGGATTACCGGGATCCAGTTTTAAAAGCGCCTCGGCAACAGCTTTGACAAGCCCTTTCGGTGCAGTACCTCCGGCGACCAAGGGCGCCGAGGGGATCGGGTCCGACACAGCCAGCACCCGCAAGCCGAATCGCTGGTACCTTTCGGCGAAAACGTCTTTCACCGCACCGGCATCGAACATACCCTTCAAAACTGCCTTGGTGACGGCGGTGTGATTTTCCAGGTTGACTGAATCGGCAAGTTCCGCCGATGAGATCCCCTGATTGCCCAGGAGAATCCTGGGAATGAGATTACCGCTGATGGAATGGTGTGAACCGAAGGCAACCCTTTTCCCCGGTAAATCAGTCATCCGTGTCAACCCTACGCCGCTCTGTGCAACTATCAAGCACCGATAAAAGGGTTTTCCTTCGCGGTTAAGAGGTTTAACTACCGGTGTCGCTCCGTATATCAGCATTGCATCGAGGAATGCGCCATCCCCCAGGGAAGCTATCTGGGTTCTTCCTTGTTCAAGGTCCCGGAGCGCCTCCCGATAACTGCGGCTGACTTTAAGCTCAAAACGATAGGGAGTATTCCTGGTCAGGTAATCCATAAGCGGCTGGTAGCGCTCATAGAGTGCGATGGGGCTGTGGCGGAGATTGATGCCGAAACGGACGATAGGCTTATCGGTTCCAGCGCTGCTGACAGTGGCGGCAAAAATCGGTACCAGGAGTAGCAATAAGACGAAAGATCTTGAAACCATCTGTGACTCCACCGCAGTGCACTACGATCATAAGGTACAATCCGGTTTTCCGGCTGCTGCACAGACTGTTATAGACTGGTGCGGCAGTTCGATATCTAGGAGTCTGTCGGACTTAGGAATGAATCTGCTGCGAGAATAGCAGAACGGCCCATATTCCCCGGAAATTTTCGACCAATAGGTCCACTATTCGTCTTCAAATTTTCGTAAATCTGTCCTCGACCTGCTATCCTCTCCCTACGATCCCCTAAGTCAGACAGACTCCTAGGAAATCTTCCGATCCAGGCTGCGATATTGAATCGCTTCCGAGATATGATTTTCTCTAATCCCGTCGCTTCCCTCCAGATCGGCGATGGTCCGGGCAACCTTAAGAATCCGGGTATAGGTCCGCGCGGAGAGGCCGAGGCGGTCGGTGACCATCTCCAGCATACGCTGACCTGCTGCGTCCGGTTCGCAGAATTTCTTGATAAAGCGCGGCGTCATCTGGGCATTGCAGTGGACTTTGCTTCCCTTGAAGCGCTCCAGCTGGAGGTTTCTCGAATGCTCTACCCTGCCTGCTATGGCTGCAGAGCTCTCACCCTCACTGCGATCGGCCAGATCTCGATATTTGACGGCAGGCACCTCGATGTGGATGTCAATGCGGTCCAGGAGAGGACCGGAGATGCGGGAACGATAGCGGTGAATCATTACCGGCGTGCATGAGCATTGGTGGAGGGGGTCACCCAGGTAACCGCAGGGGCAGGGATTCATGGCGGTGACGAGCATGATCCGGGACGGATAGGTAAGTGAGGTAAGGGCGCGGGAAATGGTAACCCGGCCGTCCTCAAGGGGTTGGCGCAGCACTTCCAGCACATGTTTTTTAAATTCCGGCAGCTCGTCGAGGAACAGGACCCCGTTGTGGGAAAGGCTCACCTCCCCCGGTTTGGGGGTATTGCCGCCGCCGATCAGACCGATGTCGGAGATGGTATGGTGGGGGCTGCGGAAGGGACGACCGGAAACCAGCGCCCGGTCACGGTCGAGTAGCCCCATGACGCTGTAGATTTTCGAAGTTTCTATTGCCTCGTTGAAGGACATGGTGGGGAGAATGGAAGGAATCCGCCGGGCAAGCATGGTCTTGCCCGAACCTGGTGGACCGATCATCAAAATATTGTGCCCGCCGGCAGCCGCCACCTCCAGCGCCCGCTTGGCGTGTTCCTGCCCCTTGACTTCAGAAAAATCGTCGTTGTGCTCGGAGTTTTGGCTGAAGAGCTGTTGAATATCTACTGAATAGGGAATGATGGGGCGTTCGCCGTTGAGAAATTCTACAACCTGGGCCAGTTCGGATACGCCGATAACTTCTATTCCCTCGACCACCGCCCCTTCGCGGGCATTCTCTTCGGGAACGATGATACCGGCAAGCCCGGCATTTTTTGCCGCCACTGCCACGGAAAGACAACCTCGAACCGGTTTGACGCCCCCATCCAGGGAGAGTTCCCCCAGAAGCAGGTATTTTTTCAGGTGGTCGGGCTTGACGATCCCGGTTGCGGCCATGATGCCGATGGAGATGGGGAGGTCGAAGGCTGCCCCTTCCTTTTTCACATCGGCAGGGGCCAGGTTGACGGTGATCTTGCGATTGGGGAATTCATAGCCGGAATTTTTCAGCGCCGATTTTACCCGATCCTTGCTCTCCTTCACTGCCCCATCAGGGAGCCCAACCGTTGCGAACTGGGGCAGTCCCTGGGCAATATCCACCTCCACATCGACCATTATGGCATCGATACCCAAGAGCGCACTGCTGAGAACCTTGGCAAGCATGGAACCTCCGTCTTTTCGGTGAGGGGTGAAGGGTGAGGAGTGAGGAGGTAAGACAGTTTTTTCACCTCACCCCTTACTCCTTACCCCTCACGATTTCAGCATATCCAGATAACGCTCCGCATCCAGCGCCGCCATACAGCCGGTACCGGCTGAGGTAATGGCCTGACGGTAATACTGGTCCTGCACGTCGCCGGCAGCAAAGACGCCGGGGATACTGGTGGCGGTCATGTTACCCTCTGTGCCGCAAAGGGTGCGAATATAGCCACCTTCCATGTCCAGTTGTCCTTCGAAAATCTGGGTATTGGGGGTGTGGCCGATGGCAATGAAGCAGCCATGGACCGAGAGGTCCTTGGTGGAACCGCTGGTATGGCGGATACGGATGCCGGTTACCCCGGACTCGTCGCCAAGCACTTCATCCAGGGTGTGATGCCATTCAATGGTGACATTGCCCCCCTTGGTCTTTTCGATCAAGCGGTCGGCCAGGATCTTTTCCGCGCGGAACTGGTCGCGGCGGTGGATGACGAAGACGTGGCTGGCTATATTGGCCAGGTATAGTGCCTCTTCGACGGCAGTATTGCCGCCGCCGATGACGGCAACGGGCTTGTTGCGGTAAAAGAACCCGTCACAGGTGGCGCAGGCCGAAACCCCCCTGCCCTTGAAGGCCTGCTCCGAGGGAAGCCCCAGGTATTGGCAGAAGCTCCTGTGGCAATGATGAGGGCATCGCAGCTGTAGGCGCCGGAATCCCCTTCGAGGATAAAAGGACGCTGCTGCAAATCCGTTTTATTGATGTGGTCATAGATGATCCGGGTGTTGAATCGCTCCGCATGCTTGAGCATACGCTCCATCAGCTCAGGCCCCTGGACCCCTTCGAAGTCCCCCGGCCAGTTGTCAACCTCGGTTGTCGTCGTCAGCTGTCCACCCTGCTGCAGACCGGTGATTATCACCGGGTTGAGATTGGCTCTGGCTGCATATATGGCCGCCGTATAGCCCGCCGGTCCGGAACCGAGAATAATCAGCCTGTGATGTGTTATTGCCATTCGAAACTCTCCCGATAGTCTAAGTTTGGCGATAAGATACCAGTATGATAGGCAAATTGCAAGGCAGCAACAGGGTCTTTGTCATTGACCGTGCGCCAGGGCTCTGTTAAACTTCACACACATATATTTGCTATGCACAAGGAGGAAGCAATGGTTAAGCGTATTTCTTTGTTGGTTTTATGCCTGGGCCTGTTTATGGCCGGCAGTGCTGCAGCAAGGGACATCAGTTTCAGCTCGGGACTCACGCAGGATGATTTCAAGCATTTGACCAAGGAAGCCGGCACGGCCATGGCCTACAGAAATACCGCCCCTGCAGAGCCGCTGGGCATCACCGGTTTCGATGCAGGAATCGAAGTGTCCGCCGTTTCCATTAAGAAAGATGGAACTAACAATTATTGGCAAAACGCCTTTAATGGTAATGCTCCTTCCTATCTCTACCTGCCGAAAATCCGCGTCCGCAAGGGCCTTCCCTTCGGCATCGACGTCGGCGCCATGTATTCCTATGTCCCGGACAGCAACATCAAGCTCTATGGCGCCGAGATCAGCAAGGCAATCCTGGAAGGAACGACCGTATCTCCCGCCCTCGGCATCCGCGCCACCTACACCAAGCTGGCAGGTGTCGGCGATCTGGACCTGCAGACGGTCGGCGTCGACGCTTCTATCAGCAAGGGTTTCGTTCTGGTCACCCCCTATGCCGGTGCGGGCGCTGTCTGGATCGACAGCAAGGCAAAGGGCAATCTACTGACCCTTTCCCCGGGTCTCACAAGCGAAAAGATCTGGCAGCCCCGCGTCTTCGGCGGGCTGAAGCTGACCCCGCTGCCGCTTTTGGGCATCACCGCCGAGGTTGAGTACGCAGCGCGCCCCATTTATTCACTGAAGGCAGCGGTCAGCTTTTAATATTGATAGTTTTCAACAGGAACGGACATGAGCGCAGAAGCCCATCTGGATAAAAGCATTGCCGGCAGGTTCAAATATGCCATCGTCCTGACTTCCCTGACACTGGTGGCCGAGGTGGCCGGCGGCATCTGGACCAACTCCCTGGCCCTGTTATCCGATGCGGCCCATGTCTTCCTCGACCTGTTCGCCCTGCTTTTGTCCCTGGGAGCGATCAGGCTTGCTGCTATGCCCGTTTCCGAAACCCGCACCTTCGGCTGGCACCGGGCCGAGGTCTTCGCCTCGTTCATCAACGGCGTTTCGATTCTCCTCATCGCTTTCGGCATCATGTATGAAGCATGGGGGAGGTTCCTTCACCCAGAAGAGGTGAAGAGCCTCCCCATGTTCATCATCGCCCTGGTCGGCCTGGCCATGAATCTCCTGTCCGCCTCGGCCCTCCATCAGCACTCCCACGACGACCTCAACGTCCACAGCGCCTTCCTCCATGTTATCGGTGATGCCGCCGCCTCCGTCGGGGTTATTGCCGGCGGCGTGATCATGTATTTCACCGGCTGGTATGTGCTGGATGCAATTGTATCCGTAGGCATCGGCTTTGTCATTTTCTGGGGTTCATGGCGCGTCATCAGGGAATCCGTCCATATCCTGCTGGAAGGAGTGCCGCGGAACATGAGTATCACCCAGGTATCGGAAGCGATCCGCACCATAGAGGGAGTCAACAGCGTTCACCACCTGAACGTCTGGACCATCTGCTCCCATATCCTGGCCCTGTCGGCCCACGTTGACATCCTGCCCGACTACAAGGATGACCAGACAGCCGTACTGCGCCGCATTGAGGAGCTTCTTTTCGAACGCTACCACATATCCCATACCACGTTGCAGGCCGAGTGCACAAAATGTATCGAAGGCCCCATTATCAAGGAAATGCGCCATCGTCCCCGTGCAGTCCACAGCCATGACCACGGCGCCTGCAGCCACGGTCACCATCACCATTAACGATATTGATTGAAAAACGTCATGGGTCGGCCGGTATGAAGGACGGCAACACAGCAGACCAGCCCCCGCAACTGTTTTTCACTTCGGAGTTTCCCTCCATGCTTGAATACAGCCTGATCCATGAAGCGGATGACCGCCTGAAAAAAAGGGTGCGCCGCACCGAACTGATCCATTCCCATTATTTCACAGAGAAAATCGGTACACAGGTCTTCCTCAAATGTGAGAACCTGCAACGGACGGGCTCCTTCAAGATCCGCGGCGCTCTTAATTTTATGACGGCACAGCCGAGGACCAAGCTGGAAAAGGGGGTAATTACCGCCTCGGCAGGCAACCATGCCCAGGGAGTTGCTTTTTCCGCCGATTTGCTCGGAGTTAAAGCGGTCGTTTTCATGCCGGAAAGCACCCCGCCCCAGAAGGTCTTTGCCACCAGGGATTACGGAGCAGAGGTGGTGCTGACTGGAAAAAACTTCGACGAAGCATATGCAGCCGCTCTCCTGACCCAAAAGGAGACGGGGGCACTGTTCGTTCATCCCTTCGACGATCCGCTGGTAATGGCGGGCCAAGGGACCATCGGCCTGGAAATCCTCCAACAACTGCCTGACGTGGACAACATCCTCGTCCCCATAGGCGGTGGTGGGCTCATCGCCGGCATAGCTCGGCCATCAAGGAGACTCGTCCCCAGGTGCGGATCATCGGCGTCGAGTCGGTTGCCGCCCCATCCATGCATGCTTCGCTGCAACGGGGGGCAATCGCCGATACCCCGGTTAAGGTGACGCTGGCCGACGGCATCGCCGTGAAAAAGGTCGGCAAGAACACCTTTCCCATCATTGGAAAGCTGGTGGACGAAGTGGTGCTGGTTGAGGAGGAAGAGATCGCCCAGGCAATCGTATCTCTGCTGGAGAGAAGCAAGCTCTTGGTGGAAGGCGCCGGCGCTGTTACGCTGGCTGCACTTTTGAACGGCAAGGTGGATGCTGACGGGGAAGACGGTATGCCTGCTTTCAGGTGGGAATATCGATGTCAAGACCATCTCCATCGTGGTGGAGCGAGGTCTTTTAGCCGCCGGCCGCTATCTGAAGCTGAAGGTGGAACTGGATGACGTGCCAGGCTCGCTGGCAAGGCTGTCAGCGGATATCGCAGCCACCAACGCAAACATTTCGCTCATCACCCACGACCGGCGTTCTAAAGCACTTCCCATCGGCAAGACGGAAGTCCTGCTGGAACTGGAAACGCGGGGGTTCGAGCATATCCGGGAGACCGTTGAATATCTGGATAAGCGGGGCTATGGACTGGAGGTATTGAAATGATCCGGACTCATCCTGCCAAGGAGAAAAGCACGCGTCAGTTCAGCGCCGTTAGCTGATTCCAAAAGCTCAGGTCTGAGCAGGTCGTTGGCGGTATCCACATCGTGCCACGGTGCCAGGAGCGCCGCGCCAATGCCCCCTTTTCCAGCCGCGGCAAGACTGTCAGCCAGTACCGTGCTGCTGGACCAGGCAATTCCCTGGAAAAGTTCCCCATGCAGCCGTTTCAGTCCCAGCAGATAATAACCTCCGTCATGGCTGGGGCCGAAGACTGCCTGGACGTGCTCATCTTCCAGCTTGAGGAATGCCTCCCCGATGTAGGCAAGGGGCAGATCCGGCGAATCTGTCCCGATAACCGCTGCACTGCCGTAGCCAAGCTCAAAGACTTGCCTGAATGCGCGCTTCATCCGATCGCCAAGATCGCCACCGCTCTGGGGCAGAAAATTCATGCCCTCTGTCAACCCATCAAAATAGGCAGCCGCCTCCGCACCTCCATGGTAAAAAAGAAAGAGGTCCACGTCTTTGAGCGTAGCTGTCTTGGACAGCGTATCCATAAGCATGCAGCGGTATAATTCGGCAGCGGCTTCTGGCGACAGATATGGTATGAGGCGGGTTTTCACCTCTCCTGCCACAGGCTCTTTGGCAAAGATGAGGAGGGCTTTTTTCGTCAAATTGCAGGCCTCAACACTCACTAATGAGCTGGTAAAATTTTAGCTTTATCCACAATTTCCGGGATTTTCAACAGATTTATCCACAACCAGATTCAGGCCATCTTATCCCGCTCTATGGCGGCATAGGCTGAATGTTTGTGAATTGACTCGAAGTTCTCTGCCTCCACGGAGAACCAGGTGATTTTGTCCATGGAGAGAAGCTTCTCGGTTGCCTCACGCACCATGTCCTCGACGAACTTCGGGTTTTCGTAAGCCCTTTCCGTAACCAGCTTTTCATCCTCACGCTTCAGCAGTGAGTAAACAGGGCTGGAACCGCACCCTTCAACGATCTCGATGAGATCCTCGATCCAGATGAACTCACGGTAACGGACCTTGACCGTCATGATGCTGCGCTGGTTATGGGCGCCATACCGGGAAAGTTCCTTGCTGCAAGGACAGAGGGAGGTAACGGGCACCCTGACGCCGAGAACGAAGTCGAAGTCGGAGGCAAGGCTGGCGCTGAACTCGCAGGTATATTCCATCAGGCTTTTGGCTCCCGAAGCAGGGGCCTTCTTCTCGATGAAATAGGGAAATTCTATCTCCAGATGGGCGGTGCTCGCTCCTAGTTTTTCCTTCATTTTCTGCAGCATGGCCTCCATCTTGTCCAGGGCAATCTCTTCCCGGTAGACGTTGAGGATCTCGATGAAGCGGCTCATGTGCGTTCCCTTGAAGTGATGGGGAAGGTCGACGTACATGTTGATACGGGCAACGGTATGCTGGATGGACTTGTTCTTGTCCATGACGACGATCGGATAGGAGATATCCTTGACCCCAACCTTGCTGATGGGGATATTGCGGTTATCGCGGGATTTCTGCATGTCCGGCATACCGTCGGGTGAGGGGTGATGGGTGATGGGTGAGGTAGTCATTTGTTTTACCTTCATTGGTTGTTTCTCTTCACTCCTCACTTCTTGCTCCTCACTGCATATGGGACCGGATCAGTCACACCTGCCTCGGCAAAGCCCTTCAGACGCAAGCGACATGAATCGCAGAGGCCACAGGCATGGCCTCGGGGGTAGGGTCATAGCAGGAATGGGTTTTGCCGTAGTCCACACCGAGGGCAAGACCCTTGCGGATTATTTCTGCCTTGGTCATGGCAATGAGTGGAGCATGAATGACAAATCTGCCAGTCCCTTCAACTCCAGCCCTGGTGGCCAGATTGGCCGTTGCCTCATAGGCTGCGATATATTCAGGACGACAATCGGGATAACCCGAGTAATCAAGTGCATTTACGCCAATAAAGATGTCGAAGGCGCCAAGCACTTCTGCCCAGCCCAGGGCAAAGGAAAGAAAAATGGTATTTCTTGCCGGGACATAGGTTACCGGGATTCCCGCCCCGACACCTTCTTTCGGCACATCCAAGTCGGCCGTCAGTGCGCTTCCCCCGACTTTGCGCAGGTCGAAGCTGACCACCAGGTGTTCAGCGGCCCCCATTGTCTTTGCGTTGGCCTTGGCCGTCGCCAACTCCACGGAGTGCCGCTGGCCATAGTCAAAGCTCATGGCATAGGCTCAAAGCCCTTTTCACGGGCAATTGCCATGCAAGTAGTGGAGTCAAGACCACCGCTGTAGAGAACTACTGCTTTCTTTTTCATCCCTTAACCTCGCTGCAGTGGAGACCTTCCCTGCTATTAAAAAGGCCGCGCCGTTCTGGACGGTGCGGCCTGGTACAATTCTTATTCAACGAAACTCTTGAGCTTTTTCGCCCGGCTCGGGTGGCGCAGCTTTCTCAGCGCCTTGGCCTCGATCTGGCGGATCCTTTCCCGGGTAACCTCGAAGTCCTGTCCCACCTCCTCAAGGTATGGTCGCTCTTTTCGCCGATACCGAAACGCATGCGCAGGACCTTTTCCTCCCGTGGGGTAAGGGTGGAAAGCACCCGGGAGGTCTGCTCGGAGAGATTCGCCTTGATTACCGCTTCAAGCGGAGAAACGACCCCCTTGTCCTCGATAAAGTCGCCAAGGTGGGAATCTTCCTCTTCACCGATGGGAGTTTCAAGGGAAATAGGCTCTTTGGCGATCTTCAGCACCTTGCGCACCTTGTCCAGGGGCAGGCTCATGCGCTCGGCGATCTCCTCCGGCGAAGGCTCGCGGCCGATCTCCTGGACCAGCTGGCGGCTGGTGCGGATCAGCTTGTTGATAGTCTCGATCATGTGCACCGGGATACGGATAGTCCGGGCCTGATCGGCTATGGCACGGGTAATGGCCTGACGGATCCACCAGGTGGCATAGGTGGAGAACTTATAGCCCCGCTGGTATTCGAACTTGTCCACCGCCTTCATCAGGCCGATATTGCCTTCCTGGATCAGGTCGAGAAACTGCAGGCCCCTGTTGGTGTATTTTTTGGCTATGGAGACGACCAGACGCAGGTTGGCTTCAACCAGCTCCGACTTGGCCAGTTTGGCTTTCCGCTCCCCCTCTTCGATGGCCTGCAATGCCGTCGACAGCTCGGAAGCCTTGAAACCCGACTCCTGTTCGATCTTTTTAAGTTTTCTTTCAGCGCTCTTGAATCTTTTTTCCAGCTTCTGCACATCTTCCAGGGAGATGCCCAATTTCTTCAGGACCTTTTTCTCCTCGTCGGCGCTCTTGGCCATTTTTCCCAGCATAGCCGCCAGATCTGCCGAGGAAACACCTGCTTCCTTCTCCAGATCGGCAATCTCATGCATCATCTTGTCGACCTTGTGGGAAAGCTCCTTCAGCCGCTGGGAGATCTTTTCTATGTGGCGGTCCTTGAGACGCAGGGATTTCAGCAGTTCCGCCAGCTTCGCCTTGAAGTCCTGCTGTTCTGCCAATAGCGCCTCGCGTTCCTTGGCTGACAGGGTGGTCTGTTCAAGGGAGAGGAAGATCTCCTCCATGCGCCGGTCATGGTCGCGAATCTCATCGATGGTTGCCAGCAGGCGGTTTGCCTGGACATCCTCTTCACCTTCCTCCAGTTCCTCCTCCTCAACCTCTTTACTGATCTCGATGGCGGCAATCTGGAACTTGCGCAGCTTATCCCCAAGGGAAATTACCTCTTTCACGGTGATCGGCGTGTTGAGAATGACACTGGCCACATCCCTTTCACCCACTTCAATCCGCTTGGCGATCTCCACCTCCCCTTCACGGGTCAGAAGTGACACGGAACCCATTTCCCGCAGGTACATACGCACAGGATCGCTGGTCCGGCCTAAAGTGCCAGGCTCGAACTCAACTTCTTCCTGCTCCCCTTCCATTTCCTCTTCATCCTCCAAGTCCAGCTTGACCTTGGGGATCTTCACCTTCTGCGCCGAATCGACTATTTCAATATCCATATCGCCGAACATGCTCATGACATCATCGATCTGTTCGGATGAGACAATATCGGGGGGAAGAAGATCATTGACCTCTTCATAGGTGAGGAAGCCCTTCTCCTTGCCCAGGTCGATCAGCTGTTTTACTTCATCCATGTTTTTCTTAGCCATTACACCACCTCATTGCAGCTGTATATCTATAGTAATTGCGATTTTTTGTTTCGCAAGGTATCCAACTTCCTTAATATTTCCCAGTAGCGCTCCGAGTCCGAATCCAGTCGGGACAGTTCCTTTTTCAACTCCTTGACATCCCCATCCTTCAACATTGACCGGTCACGGCTCATGCGGCACTGATCAAAGGCCTTATTGGCATCGATCTCGTCCAGGTGATCGTCATCCATGAAGATGCCGGCAAGCCGACTGCGCTCTTCGGTGGAATCGACCTGCTCAAGGAGCAGCGCCCAGTCGATACCGGTTTCAGAGTCATTCTGGGCCATGATGGCTTCTGCTATCGGCAGAAGGTCGGCGGAGAACAGATTGGCCGCACCATAATCGCGGACCCGCTTGATAACACCGGCATATTTGCCCATAAGTGAAATCAGCGTCTCTTCCGGACCTTGTTGCTTCTCGGTTTGGTCCGTTCCTTCGGTGCGGCAAGATCGGCACTGGAAATGGGTGACCGGCCGATCTTCTTCTGCATCTGACGAGAATCCACCCCCAGTTTCCGGGATATTTCCTTTATGTACAGCTCCCGCTCTATGGGGTTGACAATCTTCATCAGGCGCGGCGTCAAGGCTTCAATAACGCTGATTTTCCCTTCGACGGTTCCACTATCGTACTGACCGAGGAGTTCGGTGAAGAAGAACTCGAATATGGGTTTCGCTTTGGCCAGATGATCGGCAAAGGCGCCATTGCCCTGAGTTTTCAGAAAAGTATCAGGGTCGTCCCCGGAGGCAGCTCAATGACACTGGCAGAAAGCCTTTCATCCAGGAAAAGCTCCATGCTGCGAAGGGTGGCTTTCCTGCCGGCGCTGTCCCCGTCAAACAGGGTGAAAACTTTGCTTGCATAGCGCTGCAACACCTTGATATGCCCGGTCGTCAACGCCGTGCCGCAGGTGGCAACCACATTTTTTATGCCGGCCTGGTAGAGGGCCAGATGGTCAAAGTAACCTTCGACGATAATGCCATTGCCCTTCTCCCGCATTGCGTGCTTGGCAAGGTTCAGGCCAAACAGCACTTCGCTCTTGTGGTAAATGGGAGACTCAGGCGAATTAATGTATTTCGGCAGCGAATCATCAAGGACCCGGCCACCAAAGCCGATCGGCCGGCCATGCATGTCGGCTATGACAAAGAGAAGCCGATTGCGAAAGGCATCGTAATAGCGCCCGCCTTCACGTCGCTTGATCAAACCCAACTTCTCGGCCAGATCAAGGGGCACCCGCTGCTGCTCCAGATGTTTGGTCAGGCTGTCCCATTTGTCAGCGGCATAACCGATGGCATATGCCTCTGAGGTGGCCGAATCAACCCCGCGCTGCTCCAGGTATCGACGGCCGGCTTCGCCTGCCGGATCACCAAGCAACAACCGGCGATAAAATTTTGCCGCCTGTTCGTTTATCCGGTACAGCAGTTCCCGTTCATCGCTCTGCCGTTTTTCCGTTGCCGTGCGCGGACGCTCTTCAATGATGACTCCAACGCGCTTCGCCAGGAACTTGACCGCTTCAGGAAAGGAAAGACCCTCTATCTTCATGATGAAGGAGATGGCATTGCCGCCAACTCCGCAACCAAAGCAATGAAAGATGCCCCGTGCCGGATTGACGTTAAACGATCCAGTCTTTTCCCCATGAAAGGGGCAGATCCCTTGATAATTTGCGCCTGATTTCCTCAAGCTGACGTAATCGGAAACAATCTCCAGGATTGACGCCCGTTCTTACCTCATTAATCTTATCGTCGGGGATCATCGACATCTTGAACCTTCATGTTACCGTCAAACTAATTGTGCCGGTTCGCCCCTTTCCCATGGGCTGCAGCACTGTCCCAGCCAGAAATTATTTCCCTGCCCGACGAAATGAAGGGCCGGGCTGTTCCCGATCGCAGCAGGTATCCTTTTATCAATTCAGGAGCCGGCTTGGTCGTTGCCAGGTAAAGAACCATGCAGAGAATAAACGCGCCTTCGAGAAAACCGAAGACTATGCCGCCGGCGCGGTTCAGTCCACCCAGCAGCATGATCTTCAAAATTGCAGTCAGCAGGTGTCCGAGAAGATAGAAAAGCAGTCCGAGAACAAGGAATATTAGGAAAAACGACAGGACCAGCGCCACACGCTGAGGTAGGTGAATAAACGGTCTGATTGCTTCTGCAATATATGAATAATATCTGAAGGCTGCCCAGCCTCCCGTCACCAGGCCCAGGAGAGAACAGGCCTCTCCCACCAGACCTTTCATGAAACCTTTTACGACAAAACCGATGAGAAAGGCCCAGATAAGGATATCAAGAAGGATCATTCAAATACCCGATGCCGCTAGTTCCTAGCCATAAAGTAAAAGTAGGGGCAATTACGAGAATCGCCCCCACCTGAAAGTCCGCTGGTCGTCAGAGGAATCTGGACCTTGCCATAGCTCAGGCCAGCTGTTCCTTGACCACATCGCTGACTAATTTGCCGTCTGCGCGACCTGCAACGCTCGGTTGCAGGGCCTTCATGACCCGGCCCATATCCTTGGACCCCTGGGCGCCGCATTGGACAATTGTCTTTCTGACAAGATTTTCTAGTTCTTCAAGAGTAAGCTGCTGCGGCAGAAATTCCTGAAGCAGCGCCAACTCTTTTTCTTCCTTATCCACAAGGTCCTGACGTTTTGCTTCCCTAAAGAGTCTTATGGATTCCCTGCGCTGTTTGCAAAGTGTACTGATGATCTCAATAATTTCCCGGTCATCCAGCTCGTGCTGCTGATCGATTTCCCGGTTCTTTACTGACGAGCGAACCATACGGATTACGGACAGCTTGAGATCATCCTTTGACTTCATCGAAGTCTTCAGTTCATCGTTAAGCCGTTCCCGTAAAGACATATAAAACCCTCTTAATCTATCATCTTACGCTGTTTTTTCAAGGCTCTCTTGCGAGCAGCAATTGCCTTTTTCTTCTTTTTGATGCTAGGCTTTTCGTAGTGCTCTCTTTTGCGGACTTCAGACAGAATTCCCGCTTTTTCGCACTGTTTCTTGAATTTTTTCAAGGCGAGCTCAAACGGCTCAGCTTCTTTTACCCTTACTCCCGGCATTCATGTTCCCCTCCCTCCTGTATATAAATTTACTTATAAATCAAGGTTAAGGCCGGCAGACTATTTACAAGGACTATGCATAATAGCACCCGTCACTATAATGTCAAGGAAAAACTTTAACGGTTTTTCACCTGTCACGGGATTCCTTTTCGGCAATTCCCGACATACCGAACCTGCGTCGCAGTTCATCGTATATCTCATCAGGATTTATACCACAATATCCCAGTAGGACCAGGGTGTGAAAAAAAAGGTCGGCGGTTTCATAGATGATCTCTTCACGCGCCCCCCCTTTACCGGCTATCACCACCTCGGTTGCCTCTTCTCCCAGCTTCTTCAGAATTTTGTCGATCCCTTTGGCCATGAGAGAAGCCGTGTATGACTGTTCGGAAGGATTGGCCTTGCGCTCCAGAATCACCCGGTAGACAGCCTGCAAGATATCGTCATTCATGTCATTCATTTTTCCTTCCTCACTCCTCACTCCTCACCCGTCAAATGTCACCAATCACCAATCACCAATCACCAATCACCAATCACTGTTTAAAGCCGTACCGGCACCCCTTTGCCCTTCAGGTATTCCTTGGCCTCTTGAATGGTGTACTCCCGGTAGTGGAAGATTGATGCGGCCAGACAGGCACTTGCCCCCCCTTTGGTAAAACCGTCATAAAGGTGCTCCAGGTTCCCAACACCACCGGAGGCAATAACCGGTATCCCAACGGCATCGGCTACCGACCTGGTCAGGGAGAGATCATAACCATCCTTGGTGCCATCGCAATCCATGCTGGTAAGAAGGATTTCGCCGGAGCCGTATGCTCCATGCGCTGGGCCCATTCGACAGCGTCGATACCAGTGGGATTGCGTCCCCCATGGGTATAGACTTCCCAACGGTCCTCACCGGGCACGCGGCGGGCGTCGATGGCCACCACCGTGCACTGTGAACCAAAACGTTCAGCAGCCTCCTTGACGAATTCAGGACGGTGAACGGCTGCGGTATTGATGGAAACCTTGTCGGCGCCGGCATTGAGCAAGCGGCGGATGTCATCGACGGTCCTGACCCCGCCCCCTACGGTGAGCGGCATGAACACCCTCTCGGCCGTGCGGCGAACCACATCGATGATAATATCACGGGCGTCACTGGAGGCGGTGATATCGAGGAATGTCAGTTCATCGGCCCCTTGTCGGTCATAGATCTCGGCTATCTCCACCGGATCCCCGGCATCTCTCAACTCGAGAAACTGGACCCCCTTGACAACCCGTCCACCTTTAACGTCCAGGCAGGGGATGATACGCTTCGTCAGCATGCAACACCCCTTTTGGTCAGGGCTACAGCCTCGGAAAGATCGATGGCGCCGGAGTAGATGGCCTTGCCGGTAATGGCGCCGCTGATCCCTGCAGTTTCCACAGCCATTAAATTTTCCAGATCCCGAAGCGTCGATACTCCACCGGATGCGATCACCGGAATATCAATTGCCTCAGCAAGCGCCTTGGTCGCCTCGATGTTGGGACCCTGCATCATGCCGTCACGGTTGATGTCCGTGTAGACAATGGCAGCAACGCCGAACCCTTCGAATTTCTTCGCCAGATCGATCGCCGTCACCCCGGTCACCTCGGCCCAACCCTGGACCGCCACCATGCCGTTCTTGGCATCAATGCCGACAACAATTCGCCCCGGAAACTTCCTGCAGGCCTCCTGCACCAGTTCCGGATTGCGCTGGGCGGCAGTACCGATGATCACCCGGCCGACCCCCATGCGAAAATAGGCCTCGATGGTGGCCAGGTCGCGGATACGCCACCCAGCTGGGTTGGGATCTTCAGGGCATTGACAATGGCCTCGATGGCCCCCCTGTTCTTGGGTTTGCCGGCAAAGGCGCCGTCCAAATCGACGATATGGAGCAGTTCCGCCCCTTTGGCTTCCCATGCAAGCGCCTGGGCAGCAGGGTTGTCGTTGTATACCGTGTCACGTCCATGAGCCCTTGCTCAAGTCGGACGCATTTCCCTTCTTTCAGATCAATGGCAGGTATGACTATCATCTATTTCCTCGGGGACAAGTAGTTTATGCCTTGAGTCCGGCAAAATTCTTCAATATCTGCAGCCCCTTCTCCTGGGACTTCTCGGGATGGAACTGGGTGGCGACCACATTATTCTTGCAGATGGCGGAACAAAAATCCATGCCGTAGGTTGTACTGGCGGCCGCGACCTTCTCGTCGTCCGGCTTCACATAATAGGAATGGACGAAGTAGACGTTGGTGCCGTCATCGATCCCTTCGAAAACCGGTGATTCCCTGCACAGTGTCAGCTGGTTCCAGCCCATGTGCGGCACCTTCAGTTCCTCGCCTTTCTCTTTCAGCCCTTCCGGAAAGCGCAGCACCCTGCCTGGAATGACGTCGAGTCCCCGGTGGAGGCCGAATTCCTCACTCTCGGTAAAGAGGAGCTGCAACCCGAGACAGATGCCGAAAAAGGGTCTCCCATCGGCGATTACCTTGAGGATGGGATCGATGAATCCCCCCTGTTCCAGGTTGCGCATGCAATCAGGAAATGCTCCGACCCCTGGCAAGACAATCTTGTCCGCCTCAAGCACCACGTTTGGATCCGAGGTTACGGTGGCCTCAAAACCGACCTTTTCAAATGCCTTCTGCACCGAGCGAAGGTTGCCCATGCCATAATCGATTATAGCTATCATTGTTGAAAACCTGTGAGGGGTGAGGAGAACGGAGGGAGGGAAAGGCTTTAACGCCTCCCACCTCACTCCTCACCCCTCACCGGATTTAGAGTTTGCCCTTGGTGGACATAACCCCGGAAATACGGGGATCGTGCCGGGTCGCCTGATCCAGTGCCCGGGCCAGCGCCTTGAAACATGCCTCCAGGATATGGTGCACATTGTCGCCGTACATGACATTGATGTGGATATTGGCAGCCAGATTGTTGGTCAGAGCCTGGAAAAATTCACGGGCCAGCTCCACATCGAACTCCCCGATCTTCACCTTTGGGAGCCTGACGTTGTATACCAGGTAGGGACGGCCTGAGAGATCGATTGCCACGCTAGCCAGGGTTTCATCCATGGGGACAGAGGCCTGACCGTAACGGCGGATGCCGCTCTTGTCGCCGAGAGCCTTTTTCAGAGCGTCACCCAGAACGATGCCGATATCCTCAACCGTGTGGTGAAAGTCGATATCGATGTCCCCTTTCGCCTCCACCTCCAGGTTGAACAGGCCATGGCGGGCGAAAAGATTGAGCATGTGGTCGAGAAAGGGAACCGAAGTGCATACCTTTGCCTCCCCGGCTCCGTCAATATCCAGAGAAAGCTTGATCTGGGTTTCCTTGGTGATGCGTTCGACGACGGCTTTCCTCGACATGTGCGCCTCCCTCAAATTATTTCAATCGCTTGCTGACCGATTTGGCATGTGCTTCAAGACCTTCCAGCTCGGCGATACGGACGATGTGACCGCCTAGCCTGCTCAGGCCGCCTTCACTGAAGTAAACGATGGACGACTTCTTGACGAAATCATCCAGGGACAACGGTGAAAAGAAGCGGGCCGTGCCGCCGGTGGGCAAAGTATGGTTAGGGCCTGCCAGATAATCACCGGCTGCTTCCGGTGTAAAATGGCCGAGGAAGATAGCACCGGCATTGCGGATCTGCGGCAGTATGGCAAAAGGATCGGCCACCGCCAGTTCCAGGTGCTCCGGAGCGATGCGATTAGAAAAATCGATGGCCTCCGAGAGGCTGCCCGATATGATGATTGCGCCATAGGTCTCCCAGGATTTGCGGGCGATGGATTCCCGGGACAGCTGCCCCAATTGCAACTCCACCTCATCTGCCACCCGCTCGCCAAAGGCACGGTCGGTAGTAATAAGAATGGAAGATGCCAATTCATCGTGCTCCGCCTGGGAAAGGAGATCCGCCGCAATATGGGCTGGATTGCCGCTGCCGTCATTGATGACCAGGATCTCCGACGGTCCGGCGATCATGTCGATTCCCACCTGGCCGAAGACCAGCTTCTTTGCCGTGGCCACATAAATATTGCCGGGGCCGGTGATCTTTTCAACCCTGGGAATGGTTGCCGTGCCATAGGCAAGGGCAGCGACGGCCTGGGCACCGCCAATCCTGAAAACCCGGTCCACACCGGAAAGACGCGCCGCCACCAGCACATGGGGATTGATCTCGCCGCCGGGGGTCGGCGCCACCATGATTACCTCACCCACCCCGGCAACCTTGGCCGGTACTGCATTCATGATGACGCTGGAGGGGTAGCTGGCCTTGCCGCCAGGAACATAGATACCTACCCTTTGCAGCGGGGTAACCATCTGGCCAAGCATGATGTCCGGCTCGTCTGTGGAAAGCCAAGTCTCCTGCTTCTGCTTCTGGTGGAACCGGGCCACCCGTTCCACTGCCAGCTTCAGGGCGGCGATGTCTTCATCTGCCACACGGGCAAAAGCTTCATTAAATTCTCTTTCCGTTACTTCCAGCGACTGAACTGAATCGGCCTCAAGCCGATCAAAGCGGCGGGTATAATCCAGAACGGCCGCATCGCCACGGCTGCGGACTTGGGCGATAATATCAACTACGACCTGCTCGACGTCTCTGCCGGTCTCCTCACTGCGGGAGAGTATGGCGGCAAAATCGTCATCAAAGGAATTGTCGCGAATATCGAGGAATTTCATAAAAGCCTCTTCCATCTGGCCGTGAACAAACGGCAATTTGTTTAAACGTGCTTTTCAAGCCCTTCGATAATATGGGTAATGCGCTGATGTTTGGTCTTGAGACTGGCCCTGTTGACGATAAGGCGGGTGGTTATCTCGGCAATGGTCTCCACCTCCACCAGGCCGTTTTGCTTCAGAGTTTCGCCGGTGGAAACCAGGTCGACGATCCGCTCGGACAACCCGACCAGCGGCGCCAGTTCGATGGAACCGTATAGTTTGATGATCTCCACCTGAATCCCTTTGCCGGTGAAATATTTTTCCGTGAAATTGGGATACTTGGTGGCAATGCGGATGTTATTCCAGCCCGATGGATCATCGGTGCGTGAAAGCTCTGCGGGTTCGGCAACCATCATCCGGCAGTAGCCGAACTTGAGATCAAGTGGCTCATAGACGTCCTTTTCCTGCTCAAGGAGGGTATCCTTACCGACAATCCCCAGGTCGGCACATCCATACTCCACATAGGTGGGGACATCGGTGGCGCGAACAATCATGTAACGCATGCGCTGCACCGAATTCTCGAAGATGAGCTTACGGGTATCCGAGAGCAATTCCTCGCAGTCGATGCCGATCTTTTTGAACAGGGCCACCGAATCGTGCAGGATCCGTCCCTTTGGAATAGCGATGGTAATAAAATCAGTCATTCTTGCACCCGTTTAATATCTGCTCCGAGTCCGGCCAACTTCTTTTCTATAAACTCATACCCGCGATCCAGGTGATAGATGCGGGATATTTCGGTGGTATTATCAGAGGCAAGACCGGCAAGGATCAGCGATGCGGAAGCACGCAGGTCGGTTGCCATCACCGGAGCGCCGGAAAGCTTTTTCACTCCTTTAACCGTGGCCGCATTTCCCTCAGTGGTGATATCTGCACCAAAACGCATCAATTCGGAAACGTGCATGAAGCGGTTTTCGAAGATGTTTTCACTGATGACGCTGGCGCCATCGGCCAGACACATGAGTGCCATGAACTGCGCCTGCATGTCAGTGGGAAAGCCTGGGTAGGGACGGGTCTTGATATTGACAGATCTGACCTTTTTCGGCCCCTTAACCCTTACCACATTATCCTTGTTGATGATCTCCACGCCCGCATCCTGAAGCTTGAAGACCAATGCATCCAGATGCTCCAACTGCATGTTATGGATTTTTACGTCCCCACCGGTAATGGCGGCGGCGATCATGAATGTACCGGCCTCAATGCGGTCCGGCATCATGCGGTGCGTTACCGGGCCGAGCTCTTTGACGCCATCGATACGGATGGTATCGGTGCCGGCCCCATCGATGCGCGCTCCCATCTTGATCAGCACATTGGCCAGATCGACTATTTCCGGTTCCCTTGCGGCGTTTTCCAGGATCGTTTCACCTTTGGCTGTGGCAGCTGCATCATAAGATGTTCAGTCCCGCCAACCGTGGAGACATCGAAATTTATCCGCGCACCTTTCAGTTGCTTCGCCTTTGCCTCGACATAACCGTGGGAGAGGGTAATATCTGCCCCCATGGCTGCCAGACCTTTCAGGTGAAGATTGATCGGCCTGGCACCGATGGCACAGCCACCAGGGAGGGAAACACGAGCTATGCCAAAGCGGGAAAGAAGCGGCCCCAAAACCAGCACCGAAGCGCGCATGGTCTTGACCAGCTCGTAGGTGGCCTCGTGTTTGTCGATGCCCCTGGTGTCGATCCTGACCACATTGCCGTTGCCTTCGATCTTTGCACCCAGCTGCTCCATTACCTTGATGGTGGTATTGATGTCGCGCAGGAAGGGGACATTGCTGAATTCATGCTTCGCTGGAGCCAGAATGGTGGAAACGAAGACGGGAAGGGAAGCGTTTTTCGAGCCGCTTACGGTAACTTCACCGGAGAGTTTCTTGCCACCTTTGATGATTAATTTGTCCAAAATGATACCTCTGTCTGATTGATTAGCTAGCCCCAAAAGGCTACTTCAGCTGCCCGCCTACCACCCGTTCGATGTCGGCAGTGTCCTTTGCCGCAAAGACTTCGGCAAATTTGCCATTGTCTAAAAAAAGTTTCCTAACCTGTTCAGCCTGGTCTATGCCAACCTCAAGGAGAAGCCATCCGCCGCAAACAAGGTAATCCGTGGCAGCAGCAACGATCTGACGATAGAAATCCAGGCCATCCTTCCCCCCGTCAAGCGCCCCGGCCGGCTCGTAATCGCGGACTTCCGGTTGCAGCGTTTTCAGGTCGTCACTGGGGATATAGGGGGGGTTTGAAACGACCATATGGAACTGCTGCCCTTGAACCGGCTCGAACAGCGAACCGTGCAGCAGTTTTACCGCAACTCCATGGGTATTGCAGTTCTTCTCCGCCACCGCAAGGGCGTCCACGGAAGTGTCAACACCGGTGATAGCGGCACCGGGCAAGGCCTTGGCCAGCGAGATGCTGATGCAACCGCTGCCGGTGCCCACATCAAGGATGCTCGACGTTTTACCGGCCTTTTTACGGTCTCGTTTACCAAAACCTCGGTGTCGTGGCGCGGAATAAGCACCGCGGGTGTCACAGCAAAGTCCAGCCCCATGAATTCCTGGGAGCCCAGGATATACTGGAGCGGCTCGCGACGACCACGGCGGGCGATCATCCCCCGGTAGTCGGCCAGCTCTTTCGGCGTCAGCGGCTTGTCGAAATTGACGTAGAGCCCCATCCGATCAAGGCCGAGCACGGCACAGAGCATCCACTCCGACTCCAGCCGGGCATTTTCCACCCCTTTCTGGGTCAGGAATTCCTTGGTCCAAGTCAGAACCTTTAAAACAGTCCACGTTTCTTGCTGTACCATAAATCAACGACCCCATCGATTCGCGCTCAAAAATATCCAGGTGCAAGGCGCCCGAGTCTGAGGAACTCGATTTTTTCGCTAGGCCAAGGCACCCGAGACGCGACGCGGAGGCTAAGTACCCGCGGGGCATAAACAGCGCTACACCCCACAAGGAGCAACGCCGGCATCGCGGAAAAGGCGAGTTCCTCAGGCGGCTTCGGATTGGGCCTGGAGCGCCTCCATCTGATAATGAGCCCTCAGCGCATCCGCAATCTCGGCAATGTCACCGGCCATGATGGCATCGAGACGGTACAGCGTAAGACCGATCCGGTGATCGGTCATCCTTCCCTGTGGAAAGTTATATGTGCGGATACGCTCGCTCCGGTCACCGCTTCCCACCTGTTGCTTACGGTCTGCAGCCAGTTTGGCATTCTGCTCCTGCAGGATGTTGTCGAGGATGCGGGTTTTTAAAACCTTCATGGCCTTGGCCCGGTTCTTGATCTGGCTTCGTTCCTCCTGGCAGGCCACCACCGTGCCGGTGGGAAGATGGGTAATGCGCACTGCCGAATCGGTGGTATTGACGTGCTGGCCGCCGGCGCCGCTGGAACGATAGACATCTATCTTCAGGTCTGTGGGGTTGATGTCGATATCCACATCCTCTGCCTCGGGCATGATGGCAACAGTACAGGCGCTGGTGTGGATCCGGCCCTGGGCTTCCGTCTCCGGCACCCGCTGCACCCGATGGGTACCCGATTCGTACTTGAGCTTGGCAAAGACCCCTTCCCCCTCGACGGAGGCAACGATCTCCTTGAATCCACCCTTCTCCGACTCGGAGGCAGAAATAACCTCTACGCGCCAGCGGTTGGTCTCGGCGAAACGGCTGTACATGCGAAAAAGGTCGCCGGCAAACAGTGCCGCTTCGTCGCCACCGGTACCGGCGCGGATCTCCAGGATAACACTCTTGTCGTCGTTGGGGTCCTTGGGGAGCAGAAGCAGCTTGATCTCCGATTCCAGCGCATCCCGCTGCTCTTCCAGTGATTCCAGCTCAACCTCGGCCATTTCCTTCATTTCCGGGTCGGCCAAAAGCTCCCGGTTACCTTCGATCTCGCTGACAATTCTTTTATAATTACGGTAGGCTTGGACCAGGGCGGACAGGTCGAAATGTTCCCGCGACAGCTTGCGGAATTCCGGCTGGTTACCCAGCACTACAGGATCGGACAGCAGTGCTTCCAGTTCCTGGTAGCGCCGTTCAAGTTCTTCAATCTTGTCAAAAAGCATCCGACAACCTCAAAATATATATGTTCAACAGTTAAACAACAAGACGGTCATCCTTGTAGCCGGCGTTTACTTCCAGTGCTTCCTCCATGGAACGGATTGCCACCTCAAGCTGGCTGTCGTCCGGCTCCCTGGTTGTCAGGCGTTGCAGGGCCAGTCCAGGAGAGATAAGGAGCTTGACTATGGGCAGATGGTCATGCTTTGCGCTCCATTTGAGAATCTCGTAAGATAAGCCGGCAATCAACGGCAAAAGCACCACCCTTGAGCCCGCCTTGAGATAAAAAGGCCACAGTTTAGGGATAAGGGAAAAAACCAGGATGCTGACCAGCATGACGATTAGCAGGAAACTGGTGCCACAGCGGGGGTGCAGACAGCTGTACTTGCGCACGTTTTCCACCGTCAGATCCTCTCCGGCCTCAAAGGCGAAGATGGACTTGTGCTCGGCCCCGTGATACTGAAAGACCCGCTGAATATCATTCATGCGGGAAATGGAAAAGATATAGAGGATGAACACCGCTACCCTGATGACACCATCCACCAGGTTAAAAATAATGTTTGAATCGCCGATGATGGGGACAAGAAGCTTGGTCAGGTAAAGGGGCAGAATGAAAAAGAGGAGGATGCCGAAGCCGAAGGCCACTGCCATGGTGCCTGCCATGGCCCAGGAAGATATGTCCTTTTTGCCTTCTTCCTTTTCTTCCTCAGCCATTGCCTCGTTTGCAGAAAAATTCAAGGCCGTAATGCCGATGATCAGGGACGAGAACAGAGCCACTGCTCCACGGATGATGGGAAATTTTACCACTGGAAATCGTTCGGAAAGGGGAATAACTTCATCCTTCTTTACCACGATCTCTCCGGATGGACGCCTGACGGCAATGGCCATGGAGCGGGGCGCCCGCATCATCACTCCTTCAATTACTGCCTGTCCACCGATATTTATTTTGCTCATTAAGACCTCACCGCCTTTGGCAGGATTCCCCTGCCACTTACAGGTTATGGAATTTCTCCCTGATTTCTTGAGCCCTGCCGCAGGTCATTTTTCCCTCAGGACATGGCCCGCCTATACAACCTGGACCTGCACTGCGGAAGATAACCGGGGCAATATCACGGACAAGCCTGAGCATCTCAACGGACATGGCCCTGATTTCCCACTGGGCACGTTCGCAACACCTTACGGCAAAAAAGTGCAGCAACTCCCGGGCGTTCATGGTCACAACTATCTTGGTCTCGGTTGCATTGGGCAGCAGGTACCGGGCATCTTCCGCTGGAATTCCTCCATCAACCATCCGGGCATAGCATTCATGCAGCTGACTCATCTGTTCCTGGAACATCTCCAGCATCTCGGCATTTTTGGCAATTTCAGGTGGTACCACCACCGAAAACTGTTCCTTGTGGGAGACATAGCGCTGGGACTGCTGGGAGTAGGAGGCAACTCGATGGCGAACCAACTGGTGGGAAGTTACCCTTGAAATGCCTTCGATACCGAAGGTAAAAGAGGCATGCTCCAGGACCGATTGATGGCCGAGGGACATGATCTTGTCAAGAAAGGAGTCGATATCGCTATTGGTGAGTTTCTGCTTCAGCTCGTCGATGCCCACTTTGGAATAGCAGAGACGCGCAGCAAGAGCTACGGTGAGTTCCGGATCGGGGGTGTGTTGGAGAAGAGCAACCTTCATTGATATCCTTGGCTTGTACTTTTGCAGACCTGCTTAAAAACAGATGAGGGGATTTCGCCATGGACAAAATCCCCTCATAACTCTTCAAGGCTGGGGCCTTGTTACATGCCGTATCTTTTCTTGAACCGCTCGACACGACCAGCGGTGTCAACCAGCTTCTGCTTGCCGGTAAAGAACGGGTGGCAGGCAGAGCAGATCTCCGTCGAAATTTCCGGCTTGGTGGAACGGGTCTGGAAGGTATTGCCGCACAGGCATTTTACCGTAACCTCGTTGTACTTGGGATGAATTCCTTCTCTCATAGCTTCCTCCTTAGCAGGGGCATCCCCCTGAGCTCTTATTTTAATTTGCGAATCGAAAGTAATAAAATTAGCACTATTGATTTAAAGTTTCAAGCTCTTTTTCACTTGCTCATGGAGTCCAGAAATGCCTGATTACTCTTGGTTCCGTCCAGTTTTGAAAGGAGAAATTCCATGCTGTCGACAACATTCATTGGATGGAGAACCTTGCGCAAAATCCAGATGCGGTTGAGGGAGTTCTTTTCGATGAGCAGTTCTTCCTTCCGGGTTCCGGACTTGTTGATATCGATGGCAGGAAAAGTCCGTTTCTCCACGAGCTTGCGATCCAGGTGCAGCTCCATGTTGCCGGTGCCTTTGAATTCTTCGAAGATGACCTCGTCCATCTTGCTACCGGTATCCACCAGGGCAGTGGCGATAATGGTCAACGAACCGCCTTCTTCGATATTGCGGGCCGCGCCGAAAAAGCGTTTCGGCTTATGCAGGGCATTGGAATCCACACCACCGGAAAGAATTTTTCCGGAAGGGGGAATGACGGTATTATAGGCACGGGCCAGACGGGTAATGGAATCAAGGAGGATGACAACATCTCGTTTGTGCTCCACAAGACGCTTGGCCTTCTCGATAACCATCTCGGCCACCTGAATATGCCGCGAAGCGGGCTCGTCAAAGGTTGAGGAAATGACCTCGCCATTGACCGACCGCTGCATATCGGTAACCTCTTCCGGCCTTTCATCGATTAACAGGACTATCAGGAAAACTTCCGGATGGTTTTCGGCGATGGAGTTGGCAATGTTCTGGATAAGCATGGTCTTGCCGGTTCGGGGAGGTGCGACGATCAGGCCGCGCTGCCCCTTGCCGATGGGAGCAATCAGCTCCATGACCCGCGTAGACATGTTGTCCGGCGCACTCTCCAGCTTCAACTTCTCATCGGGATACAGGGGAGTGAGGTTATCAAAAAGGATCTTGTCTCGCGCCACATCAGGAGACTCATGATTTACTGACTCCACCTTGAGCAGGGCAAAATAGCGTTCTCCCTCTTTAGGCGGTCTGATCTGGCCTGAAACCGTATCTCCGGTATGGAGATTGAAACGGCGAATCTGGCTGGGGCTCACATAAATATCATCCGGCCCCGGCAGATAGTTGTAATCCGGCGCCCGGAGAAAACCGAAGCCATCGGGAAGGGTTTCCAGCACCCCCTCGCCAAAGATCATGCCGTTTTTCTCGGTCTGGGCGTTGAGGATGGCAAAGATCAGGTCCTGCTTGCGCAGGCTTGATGCCCCCTCAATGTTCAATCCCTTGGCAATGGCCGCCAGTTCATTGATTTTTTTACCTTTTAATTCTTGTAAGTTCATAGGTCTCCTGCGGTGACGCAAATATGCCTTTGTCGGCAAAACAATACTTCAATAAGCTTTATTTTTTCCACGTGATTACACATAGGAATGAAGGGGGAATGCTGGTCGTCGGAGTTTGTAATTTAATGTTGGGTTCTGCGTCTATGGGGTGTCGGTTTTTCTCGGTATGAGTGCTGAGGCAATATGAAAACTGGGACAATCGAGGATTGATAATTTTATAAACCGCAATTATCGCCTTTGTCAATACAATTTATTGACATTACCACCGACACGTAATATTAAAATAATCTCACATTATTTAAAATCTTCAAGTTACTTTTTCTCCCTATATAACTTTTATTGACGCTTGCCTACCTGCACCATATAATCTTAACACCTTCTGTTTTGAAGGAGAAAAGCCTCTGGTCAACGTACCCATCACAGACCCTGCAGTTCTTGTGGCAATGAGTGCCGGTTTCGCTCGGCAGTCTCAGGCGTGCTCCCCCTGCTCATGAAAGGTCGTTCCTCGCTCGGCCAGGCAGCAGCCACTTTTTTTATTATCATGGCCGCACTGACAGGCCTGGCAGGCGTCGCAGTCTTCTTCATCACCGGAAAAGCTGCAACGTTCAGCGTCTTCGACACATTGCCATTCGGGCCGTGTGATCTCGGCGTTGATCATCTTTCCGCATTTTTTCTCCTGCCGGTGCTCATTGTCTCAACCTGCTGCAGTTTGTACAGCACCAGCTATTGGGCGGCTGATGCCAATCCTAAAACCTGGCGCAGGCTTACTTTCTTTTTCGGCATTCTGACAGCATCGCTTCTGATCCTCATCACTGCCAGAAATGGCATTCTTTTCCTCCTGGCCTGGGAGGTGATGGCATTGTCCGCATTTTTCGTCCTGACCACAGAAGACCATAAACAGGATGTGCAGGATGCGGGACTGCTTTACATGATTGCCACCCATACCGGAACCCTGGCGTTGTTTGCCCTGTTCAGCCTGCTCGGCGTTGCCGCCTCCTCCTACCAGTTTTCAGCCATGGCCGGGCTAACACCGTCAGCCCCGGTTGCCGCCGCCATTTTCTGCACAGCACTTTTCGGCTTCGGCATGAAAGCAGGTCTGATGCCGCTGCACGTCTGGCTTCCTTCGGCCCATGCCTCTGCACCCAGCCATATCTCTGCCATCATGTCAGGAGTCATGATCAAAATGGGCGTCTACGGACTGCTCCGCGTACTCTCCTTTTTCCCCCATCCCCCATGTGGTGGGGCATGACGCTACTGATCGCCGGGATCATTTCAGCAGTCATGGGAGTCGTATTCGCCCTGGGCCAGCATGACATAAAGCGCCTGCTGGCTTATCACAGCATCGAAAACATCGGCATCATCTTCATCGGTATCGGCCTGGCGGTTATCGGCCTGGCGTCCAACCTGCCCCTGCTCTCCCTGCTGGGAATGTCCGGAGCCCTCCTCCACACCTTGAACCATGCCCTCTTCAAATCTCTTCTCTTTCTGGGAGCGGCTCGGTAATTCACGGCAGTCACACCAGGGAAATCGATCTCATGGGTGGATTAGCAAAATCAATGCCATGGACTTCAGCCCTGTTCCTGGTGGGGGCAGTGGCCATCTGCGGCCTGCCGCCGTTGAACGGCTTCGTCAGCGAATACCTGATTTATCTGGGTATATTCAATGGGGTTAATGGGGGAAATGGTGCTGCCGTGCCGGTGATGGCTCTGGCTGCACCGGCCCTGGCTATGGTAGGAGCATTGGCGGTGGCCTGTTTCGTCAAGGTTTGCGGAATTACCTTTTTGGGCACGGCCCGCAACAGTGAAACAACCAGTATTCATGAGGCCGGTTGGCCGATGCGGCTGCCAATGATTGCTTTAGCTTCACTCTGTGCCGTAATCGGTCTCTTTCCACAACTGGCAGCCGGTCTCCTGCAACCGGCCGTCTCCAACTGGTTACCGGTACCGGCCATTAATGGTCAGATGCTTTTCTCTGCCGCGCCCTTGGGGTGGATCACCGCGTTGGGCATGGTCCTGCTGGCAGCAGGGGCTTTCATGGCTTTCAGCCTATTGCGCAAGCCAAGGACTAGCAGACATGCACGCGCGGTAACCTGGGGCTGTGGTTACCTGAGGCCGACGCCTCGCATGCAATACAGCTCCTCCTCCTTTGCCGAGATGATCGTCAAGCTCTTCCGTGGGGTCCTTCACCCCCACATGAAAAATCCAGAGGTTACCGGCGCCGTCCCTGCCAAAACCCGCTTCAGCAGCCATGTGCCCGAGACAGTACTGGAACTGGCAATCATTCCTCTTTTTGTAGCCGCCGATCGCAAGTTCAACCACATCAGAAAGCTGCAGCACGGCCAGTTACCCCTCTACATCCTCTATATTTTCGTTACCCTGTGCCTGCTCCTCACCTGGGCTGTCTGACCTTGCAGCATACTTGTCCATGGCCCTCTTTTTCCTTCTCGCCTTCTGCTTCCGCGCCTTGTCACGCTTCAAATCCGCAGCTGTAGGCTTGCCCGTCGCCCCTTCAATCTTCTCCAGCAACTGGCGCCGGGCCAGGAACCGGTTCAGGGACTGGCTCCGTTCGGCCATGCACTTGACCTCAATGCCGGTCGGTCTATGCCTCAGATAGACACAGGTGGAAGTCTTGTTCACATGCTGCCCACCTTTACCCGAAGAACGGATAAACTGCTCATCCAGATCCTCCTCCCTGACCCCGAGGAGATCCATCTTCTGGCGCAGCCAGCGGTTTTTTTCTTCACTTACGGCAAAGGTGGACATGGGCTTTCATTCTCCCTCATCTGCGGAAAATCAGGCTGGTCCCAACGATGAGAAGCCCCACGCCAACGGCGCGTTTGAAATCGAAGGGGATTTGGCGGAAGCGAAGAGGCCGAAGGTATCGAGAACAAGTCCGGTCAAAAGCTGGGCTGCGATGGTCGCAGCCAGGGCTGCAGTGGTGCCGATACGCGGCACGGCTAGAATGGTCATGGAGACAAAATAAGCTCCCAGCAACCCCCCGGACAGCTCCCACCAGGCAGCCTCCGGCAGGCTTCTGAAGCTGCCGCGCCCCGCCACAAGGGCAACGAGATAAAGAGCCAGAGTGCCCACGGCGAATGAGATGCAGGAACTTTCGAGAAAGCCGATTTTTTGTGCCAGACGGCTGTTGATGGAAGGTTGCATAGCTACGGCGAGGCCGCCGCAGAACATGAGAAAAAAAAGAAGAATATTGTTCATTGTTCCTGAAAATCCTTTCCTGTCCTAACCACCCAGCCTCCGAAAGATGCGCAAAAGCCGTTTCCTGTTCATGGGAAACGGCTTTTGTCGAAATAATTCAAGCTTTCTTCTTCCTCATCACCAGCAGAACCAGGAGCAGGACGATCAGCAGCCCCCCTCCTCCCAATTGAAGGACCAGCGGGTTCTTGTAGAAAGGTTCCGGTGGCGGAGGTGGGGGAGGAACAAATTTTATGGCAGGCCGCGGCGCAGGTTTGGGCGGTTGGGGCGCAGTTGCAGCAACCTTTGCCGAAGATGGAGCAGCCTGGGTAGCAGATATGGGTGTGGTTGCCGGCCGAGGAGCCCCGGGAACAGGGGCAACTGTTCTCTGTGCAACTGCCAGAGTGGTTGGAGGTACTGTCGCAGGCTTAATCGGAGGTGTTGGAGTGGCAGGTTTTGCCGGGACCGGCTTGGCAGGTGCTGCAACTTTCTTTACCGATGAGACCGGCTTCTGGACCGGCATAGCGGCTTTTTTGCTTGTACTTCCTTGTTTCGAAAGCTTTTTCAGGTGTTTTTTCTTCCCTTTCGCCCCGACACCCTTTTTGGTAAAAGTCTTCTTCAGGTCCACTTCGGCGGTGGAAAAATCCAGAAGGACATCCCTGTTGACCAGCACCATGATCTTGCTGCCGGAACGCCACACCTTCTGGCATTCTATGACGGCGCCATCCTTGAGATAAACCTTCCCGGCAGAAGCTGCCGATGCCACTCCTGCTGTAATTGCTGTGAAACAGAGCACGACAAGCAAAAACGACAAATACTTTTTCATTGCTCCTCCTCATCACAAAAGTTCGGCAATTATGCTGCAAAAACAGCGGGAAGGCAACAATCCCGATGTTACTTTTTCTCCGGCCAGTAACTCCCTCCCATCAATGTGGCGGTAATGCTGCCGATCTTGACCTTGGACCGCATTTTCACCGGAATACGCCGCTCGTCATCGGTGAGCCAGATGTGGATATCTCCCGTCTTGCTGAAAATTCCTTCGGTCTTCAAAATCGGCATGATGAGGACAGTTCTGAATTCTCCGAGGTCCGTCTCTACCGTTTCGCGCCTGACCACCTTGACCTGGGTATTGTGCAGCCTCTTGCCGTCGAAAACATCAACGTAAAAAGAGGTGCCGGGCTCCATTTTCTGCATGCGGGCATAGTAGAAACAGGACAGGGAATCATAGGTGATGGGGGTAACAGGGATGGTTGTCCTGGTTTTGCCGAGCAGGTCTTCGATAGCTGCCTGCTGTTGACGGTGGTGGAAATTGACCACCTTATGGCGGCGCGTAGGCCCTTCATGGACTTTTTCAGTGTAGCTGGCAGGCAACCCCAGGGGAAGTTCCGCACTTCCCTTGCCCATCAATGACTCGATCCGGTCATCGACCATAAAGAATGCGGAAAGCCAGGCCGCCGAACGGGCAGTGGAAACCATGCGAAGACTCTCTCCCTCGCGGCTGACCTCCTGGGTAGCGGTTCCCGCCTTGATGCCGCTCCAGCTGATGTTGAAAACCAACCGCTCGGGGATGGTAAAGGCACCGGCAACAGAGGAGGAAAAAAGCAGCAGCGTTACGATGCATGAGCAGACAATGGGGTGCAGGGATTTCTTCATAAGTCCTCTCGTGGGCGCTCAGGTTATCAATAAATATGCCATACAATTTAGAGCATTAACCAACAAGTGACAAGCCGATTCCGGAGGAGTTCCGGGAGTGGTGGGAAAGCACGTGTGCCTGGGGGAATGCAGCAGGGTACGACAAAAAGGTATCAAGCCTGATCTGCAAAATCAGGCACTATGAACACCGGCCCCTGGCGGTGAGAATCGTTGTGTTCCATTTTCAGCCGGTAACGTTCAAACAACATCGGCAGCACATGGCCCCGGTAACCACGATCCATATGCATGCTCCTGATGACCATGTCCTGGATTTGCGCACAGCCGGCAAAGAAGAATGTGAATAGCGCTAACAACAGCAGTTTTTGCGTGGCGGTCATGGCAACCTTTCCCGCATGGATAGCGGCTTGAATTTCAGTGCTGCCGAATTCAGGCAGTAGCGCAACCCGGTCGGCTGCGGTCCGTCCTCAAACACATGGCCGAGGTGGGCATTGCATCTGGCACAGAGAACTTCTGTTCTGCGGGAAAAGAATGATTTATCTTCCCCGGTCCTGATGTTCTCCCTGGCGATGGGCTGCCAGAAACTGGGCCAGCCTGTTCCCGACTCATACTTCGCCTGGGAACTGAAAAGGTCCAGGCCGCAGCAGACGCACTGGTATATCCCCTGGCGGTGGTTGGCGTTGTACTCGTTGGCAAATGGCTTCTCCGTCCCCTTTTTCCGGGTTACCCGAAACTGTTCCGGAGTCAACTGCTTGCGCCATTCGGCATCTGTCTTCTCAACTTTTCCGATCATGACATATCCTTTTCTTTCCACCGAGTAAACTTTTATTTGCGGCGATGGCGCAGTAAAAGCCACGGTGAAGACCAGACTCATCAGGATTAGTTGGAATTTCACGATACCTCCTTGGTCACTAAGCCGGCGTTTCAATTTTACCCCCTGCGACCCCTTTAGCAACGGCCACTGGCGATGCAACTTTTCCTTTCTCTCCACCCAAGGCTGTGGCATAAGTTAGCAAAAAAACTGGAGCAGCCATGATCCACATTACCGATCCCCTTATTGCAAGCTACCTGATGACTCTCCAGCCGGAGGAAGACCCACGCCTTCTCGCCATGGAGGAGAAGGCGGCAGCCATGAATTTCCCCATCATCGATCGGCAGGTGGAAGATTCCTCCACCTTCTCACCCTCCTCAAGCGGCCAAAGCTGGTGGTGGAGCTTGGCTCGGGCTTCGGCTACTCGGCCCTGTGGATTGCCCGTGCCCTGGAAGATGGGGCACGGATAGTGCTGACCGAATATGCAGAAAAGAACCTGGCATACGCCAGAGGAGTCTTTACCGAGGAAGGTCTGGCGGAGAAGGCGGAATTCCGCACCGGCAATGCACTGGAGCTCGGTCAGGAATATGACGATATAGACATCCTCTTTATTGACATGGACAAGTACCTCTATCCAGCGGCTCTGGAAGCCATGCTGCCGCACCTGGCCCCCAAAGCTCTGCTGATCGCCGATAACGCCCTCTGGCGCGGCCGCGTGGTCGAAACCCTGGACACCAAAAGCAATGAACCGGTGAAAAAGTTCAACGAGATCATGTCGCGCCACGATAGTTTTTTCACCACCATACTGCCGGTAGGTGACGGCGTGCTGATCGCCTACCGCATTTCCTGATCTGCCTGCAGCAAGAATCAAAAAATTGACAACCCGATTCGGACGCCATTTTTTGCTCAAGTTAACCATGCCGGGTGACGATAAGCAGAAAAGATAGCTGTACAGTAAAGGGGTGTATATATGGACTCCATGTCAAATACGGACAAGCTTTTCGCAGCTTTTGGCGACATTCAGTCGCAACGGCAGTTGACTGCCAACTACGCCATGAACGGCGCGCTGCAGGCTTTGCAGGATGGCAAGTACGACAGAGCTGCCTCACAGCTGAAAAGGGTCCTCGCGCTCACCCCGGACTCAACCGATGCCTATAAATATCTGGGCATGGCCTATTCCGGTCTGGGAAAATCGAACGACGCCATTGCCGCCTATAAGAATGCGGTCAGGCTTGAGCCCGGTTCCTCTTCGGCCCATAAAGACTTGGGAAATGCCTATCTGGAAGCAAAACGCTACTCTGAAGCAGAAAAGGAGTTCCAGACAACCGCCCGTATCGATCCCACGTCCACCTATGCTCCCTACACCCTGGGATTTCTCTATCTGAACACCGGCCGGGAACAGGAAGCGGAAGCCCAGTTCAGAAAAGTCATCGCCATTGACCGCAGGGATGCCCATGGATACTACGGCCTCGGCATGGCCTACAGCAAAATGGGCAAATACGATGAGGCCATAGAGCAGCTGCAGATGGCGGTCAAAATCGACAAGGACTTCGCGCTTGCCCATTCGGAACTTGGCAAGGCATATGCGGCGACCACGCAAAAGGACATGGCCCAGGAAGAGGTGGAGACCCTGAGCACCCTGGACCCTGCCCTGGCCGATGAACTGGGAGGTATTCTCTTCTCTCCCGCCTTCATCATAAACATTTATCAGAAAAACTCCTTCAACACCATCCTCGGTCCGGGCACCAGGGTCGCCGACCTGGATCCGTCCCTGGCAACCCCTTCGGCTTCTACAGACTTCACCATGGTGCTGCAGTTCAACGCGGAGATGGATGGAGTCTCGGTGCAGAACGTGGCCAACTGGAGCATCTCCAAGGCGGCCGGCGGAACCGGCGGAACCTACAACAACGGCATCACCCTAGATCCCGATGCGGAAATCGCCATCCCTCCCACCCCGCTGATGGTTACCTACGACGCCACCAAGATGCAGGCCACCGTAACCTTCACCCTCTCCCAGAACGAGACCGGCGACGGGGTCTTCGACCCTAGTCACCTGGTCTTCAAGTTCACAGGCACCGATGTCAACGGCAAGACCATGGATCCCAATGCCAATGAATTTGACGGATTCGCCCTGGTACCGTTCTAGCACTGTAGATGACCCTCAAATACAGATACATCAAATTTGACCTCCTCCCTTGAATAATCTCACCCATCTCTTTTCAATTATTTGACACGAAAGAATACGTATAGATTATCTTTGTAAATTCAATACTTATACCTGTGGCACGACAGTTGCTGTTTACCCTCAGACTTTAGGTAAAGGATTTATTGTACATGACGAAATCTGCTACAGCTTTTGCTGATGAGTTGCCTCCCATAACACCCAAGGAGCATCATAATTATGTGGCTTTTTTCCTCACTCTTGCCTGCAACCTTCATTGCAACTACTGCCTTAACCTCCATCAAAACGCCAAACGGTCGGATCAACGGGCAAAGCGGATGCTCTCGGCCGAAGACTGGATCACTGCAGCAAATCGACTGGTGCTGCGAGACGATCTGCCACTCACCCTGCAAGGGGGCGAGCCCACCCTTCACCAGGGGTTTTATCGGTTAGTCAACGAGGCCAGGGAAGAAATCAAAATGGACCTCATGACCAACATGATGTTCGACGTGGATGCGTTCATAAAAAAAGTACCGGTCGGACGTTTTACAAGAAATGCCCCCTATGCCGCCATTCGGGTCAGCTACCATCCGGGGCAGAACGACATAGATGACTTGATCCGCAAGACCCTGAAGATGCAGGATGCCGGCTTCAGGGTCGGGCTCTATGGGATCGAGCATCCAGACCCGGAGATCAGGAAGCACATCCTTGAGATACAGGAGAAGTGCCGCAAGCTGGAACTGGATTTCCGGACAAAGGAATTTCTCGGCAACTATAAGGGGAAACTTTACGGCACCTTCAAATTCCAGGACTGCGTGGATGGCGAAAAAACAAAGCATTGCGAGTGCAGAACCAGCGAAATACTGGTCGATCCCGCAGGCCACGTCTACAAATGCCATTCTGACCTGTACAAAGGCAGGTCACCCATCGCCCATATCCTCGATGCCGGTTTTTCCCAGGAGACCATTGAAGAGTATCGGCCATGCGACCATTTTGGCCACTGCAACCCCTGTGATGTCAAGGTCAAGACGAATCGCTTTCAGGTCTTCGGCCACACCAGTGTCGTGATCCGCAATATCCAAGACAATTTTTCGGTCCCAACGAAAAGGCACCCGACTCCATGAAGAACTATAACTTCGAGGGACATAAACTGGCCTATCACCTGGACCGGGTCAACGAGTACCTGACCTCCGGAGACTGCTTTCCCATCTATATGGAGATCAGCCCGGTGGGCAGTTGCAACCACCGCTGCATCTTCTGCGCCTATGACTTCATCGGCTATCCCAACCGCAGGCTGGAGACCGGCCGGGCCTTGACATTTATCGACGAACTTGCCGAAGCAGGTCTCAAAAGTCTGCTCTTCGCCGGGGAAGGGGAGCCGCTCCTCCATCCCGATTGTGCCGCCATGGTCCGGCGCGCCCGAAGCAACGGCATCGACGTGGGACTCTTCACCAACGGCCAATTGCTGACACCGCAACTGGCCGAGGAAATCCTCCCCCATCTCACCTTCGTCAGGTTCAGCTTCAACGGCGGCACCCCCGACACCTATGCCCGCATCCACCAGGTAAAACCCGAGGTTTTTGCCACCGTTGTCGGGGCTTTAAAGCATGCGGCGGCAATCAGAAAATCAAATTTTCTCGCCACCACTATCGGCGCCCAATTCGTACTCCTCCCGGAGAACCTGGCATCTCTCCAGGAAGCAGCCGCGATCATCAAGGATGCCGGAGCCGATTACCTGGCCATCAAGCCCTTTGTCCAGCAGAGCAGCCGGCAGGGATACCAGATGCAGCAGATCGAGCCTGCTCTTTTGGAAGACTGTCTGGCAGCGGCGGAGGCCGTGTCAAGGGATCATTTCCGCGTCATCGCCAGGAGAGATAGCTTCTCCGGATATGGTCAACGCCGCTATCGCCGTTGTTTCGGCACCTCATTCATCTCAGTCGTCAATTCGGCCGGAGAAGTTGCCTCCTGTCTCCCCTACTGGGACCGGAGCGAATACGTCTTCGGCTCCATTTACGAGCGGCCATTCCGGGAGATCTGGCAGGGGGAAAAACGGCAACGGATAAAGGAGCACTTGGAACAGCTACTGGATGTGGCAACCTGCCCCCCAACTGCCGCCCCAATGCAGTCAACGACTTCCTCTACGACATCAGGTACCCGTCCGTAGAGCATGTGAACTTCATCTGACAGAGGCGCCATGTGCACTAAGATACTCGTCATCAAGCTCGGCTATTCTGAAACCCTGGACCCGGAGATCGGCAAGGTCCCCAGCCTGGGGGACGTCCTGCGGACCACTCCGATCCTCTCGGCGCTGAAAGAGAGATACCAGGACTCCCAGATTACCTGGCTCGTCTCGGAACACGCCGAACCGCTCCTCTACCGCAATCCCCACATCGACCGGCTCCTGGTCTGGGACAATTTCGTTCCCTTCCAGTTGATGAAGGAAAAGTTCGACGTGCTCATCAACCTGGAAAAAATTCCCGGCGTCTGCGCCCTGGCCGACATGATTGACGCCTGGGTCAAATACGGCTTCCGCTTCGAGACCATCAGCGGCAGCTACCATGCCTATGAAAAGGGGCTCGACTTCATCAGCTACATCGAGGGCAAGCATTCGGGAAATGACAAGAGATTCTGGCAGCAAGTGCTGATCGAAATGCTTGGCGTCCAATGGAAAGGACAGGAGTACGTCATCGGTTATGTTCCGAACACGGAGGAAACCTTCGATGTGGGCCTGAACTTCGAGGTGGGGGCAAAGTGGCCGGTCAAGGGTATGCCCATGGCAAAATGGCAGCAATTGGAAAAGCTCCTCATCCGCCATGGATACACCGTCTCCTGGCAGGAGGGACGCAAGAACCTCTTCGAATACATGAACTGGATCAATTCCTGCCGCCTGATCATCTCCAACGACAGCCTGGGAATGCACCTGGCCTTCGGCTTCCACAAGAAGGTCATCGGCCTCTTCGGCCCCACCGATCCCAGCGAGGTCTGTTTCTACACGGGGGGCAAGCTGCTCCGCTCATCCTGCCGGTGTTCCGCCATGCCCTGTTTCGATATAAGGTGCCGAAGCGGCAAAGAGTGCATGGCCCACTTCCAGACCAGAAATATAGCGGCAGCTGCCGCCGAAATATTAGGAGCCCCCTTAGCCCATGAAAACACCTGCTACCGCATCGCAAATTAGACGGACGATCATCGAAATGGCCAACCGCTCCAAGAGCCCCCATGTGGGTTCCTGTCTCTCCTGCGCCGACATTCTGGCCACCCTCTATTGCCGGACCTTGCACCTCGACCCGTGGAGCGAGCGGGACATCTTCATCCTCAGCAAGGGACACGCTGCCATGGCCCTTTATTCGACGCTCCACACCCTCGGCATCCTCAGCGATCAGGATATTGAAGGCTATTACCGGGATAACGGCACCCTGCCGGCCCACCTGGACCGCTCCCCTGAGAAGGGGATCGAAGTCTCGGCCGGTTCCCTGGGGCACGGCTTCAACATGGGGATGGGAATTGCCTACGGCTTCAATAAACAGGCAACGGGCGCAAGGTCTATGCTCTGATCGGCGACGGCGAGACCCAGGAAGGCTCCATCTGGGAAGGGGCGCTCTTCGCGCCGAAGCTCGGCCTCGGCAACTTTACCGCCATCATCGACCATAACAACCTGCAGGGGTATGGCCGCCCCACGGAGATCTGCGCCTTCGAACCCCTCAAGGAAAAGTGGGAAGCCTTCGGCTGGCACGCGCTGGAAGTGAACGGCCATGACCACCGGGAACTCACGGCGGCCCTGGAAGAAGATGCCCATGGCAGGCCTAAGGTGATCATCGCCCGGACGACCAAGGGCAAGGGGGTTTCCTTCATGGAAGACCAACTAATCTGGCATTACTATGTGGTTACCGATGAACACAAAGCCGCAGCATTAAAGGAACTGGCATGAGAAACGCCTTCATCAACACCATCCTCGACGCTTGTGCCGGACGGGACGACATCTTCATCATCAGCGGTGATGCGGGGCTCGGTGTTTTCGATACATTCAAGGACCGGCACCCTGACCGCTTCCTAAACCTGGGGGCAGCCGAGCAGAACATGATCGGTTTCGCCGCCGGGCTCGCCATAACCGGCTACAAAGTGGTGCTCTACAACATCATCCCCTTTGTCCTCTACCGCTGCTACGAGCAGGTGCGCAACGACATCTGCTACCAGGACCTGCCGGTGATTCTGGCAGGCATCGGCAGCGGGGTCACCTACGCCCCCCAGGGCATGACCCACTATTCCATCGAAGATCTGAGTCTGGCCCGCACCATGCCCAACCTGGAGGTTTTTTCCCCCATCGATCCGGTGGAGGCCCGTCTGGCCGCGAAATATGCCCTGTCGGCCCAGGCCCCCGTCTATGTGCGCCTTGCCAAGCGTGGTGAGCCTGATATTCATCGGCAGCAGAACTTGGACATCACCAAGCCTCAGGTGCTGGCCGAAGGAGAGGCCGTCGCCCTCCTCTGCCACGGCTCCATCGGCGAAGAGGCCATGAGGGCCGTGCAGATCCTCCACGACGCCGGCATCCGTCCCCGTGTCCTCTCCGTGCCCATGGTGCAGCCCTTGAACCGGCCGGCCCTCACCGAAGCACTGCAGGGGATCGGGGCGGTGCTAACCGTCGAAGAACATTACCACTCCTGCGGTTTCGGGGCCGCCATGGGTGAATTCCTCAGGGAAAGCGGCCTGGCCTGCTCCCTGACCACCTTGGGTGCGCCTTCCCGCTTTATCCATGAAATTCACGATACTGCCGGCATGCGCAGGCTTTTCGGCATTGACGCCGTATCCATCGCCGCAGCAGTGAGACACTTACTCTGAGGAAGATATGGGAATCTTGAGAAATTACTTCACGCCGCTCCACATAAGCACCAAAAGGGACTACCTGTCCCGCATGTGCGACGACAAGGTGGCGTGCATGAAGGTGGCACGAAAATTCGGCGCGGATTTCTGGGATGGAGAGCGGCGTTACGGCTATGGCGGATTCAAATACGACGGCCGCTGGAAACCGGTCGCGGAAAAGCTGGTCAGGGATTACGACCTGGCCGCCGACGCCTCCATTCTGGACATCGGCTGCGGCAAAGGTTTTCTGCTCCATGAGTTGCGGCAGCTGCTGCCGAAGGCACGTATCGCCGGTTTCGACATTTCCGCGTATGCCATCGCCAATGCCAAGGAAGAGATCCGCACCAGCCTGTTCCTCCACCGCGCCCAGGATCCCCTCCCATTCAAGGACAAGGAGTTCGACCTGGCCATCTCGCTCACCACCCTGCACAACCTGCACCTGCCCGACCTGAAGAAGGCACTGGGCGAAATGGAACGGGTCGGCAAAAGCAAATACATGGTGGTGGAGGGATACCGCACGGAAGAGGAACTCTTCAACCTGCAGTGCTGGGCTTTGACCTGTGCCGCCTTCTTCACCCCCGAAGAATGGGTCTGGCTCTTCAATGAATTCGGCTACAGCGGCGATTACGAGTTTGTATTCTTCGATTAAGGTGCGCAAATGGGCTTACTTTACACCAGAATGAAAATCTTTCACTTCCCGGAGAAGCTCGCCTCATTGCCCGCCTCCTCGGAAAACATCCTCCCCCCGGTGAACGTGCGCATCAAGCCGACCAATGCCTGCAATCACAACTGCTGGTACTGCGCCTACCGCGCTGAAAACCTCCAGTTGGGCCAGGATATGAACCTGAAGGATTACATCCCCAGGGAGAAAATGCTGGAAATCATCGATGATCTGGTGGCAATGGGGGTTAAGGCGGTGACTTTCAGTGGTGGTGGCGATCCCTTCTGTTATCCCCATCTTTTGGAAACGGTTGAGAAGCTGGCTGAGAGCCCGATTAAATTTGCTGCACTCACCAACGGTTCGCGCCTCACTGGCGACGTTGCCAGGGTATTTGCCCAACATGCAACATGGCTGCGTGTTTCCATGGATGGCTGGGATGACGCCAGCTACCGGGATTACCGCGGCTGCCCCGATGGAGAGTTCACCAGGATCATCCACAACATGGAGCAGTTCAAGAAACTGAATGGGCCATGCTATCTGGGGGTTTGCATTGTCGTTGACCACAAAAACTGTCATCACATCTACGAAATGATCAAGCTCCTCCGCAACACCGGCGTCAATAGCGTCAAGGTTTCCCCTTGTATCGTCAGCAACAACGGTCATGAGAATAACGAATACCACGATCCGATCTTTAATACCGTGAAGGACCAGACCGGCAGGGCGATAGCGGAGTATGCCAGTAAAGATTTTGAGATCTTCGATTCCTACCATACTCAACTGGAAACCTTTGCCAAGGCCTACAACTGGTGCCCGTATCTGCAGATTACCCCGGTGATCGGCGCCGACCTCAATGTCTATTCATGCCACGACAAGGCCTATAATCTGGAGGAAGGGTTGCTTGGCTCGATTAAGGAGAAAGGGTTCAGGGAGTTATGGCTTTCGGATAAGAACAGGTTTTACACCATTGACCCGTCAAAAGTCTGCAACCACCATTGTGTAGTGGATGGGAGCAACAAGATGGTCATTGAATATCTGGATGCAGCGCCTGAGCACCTGGAGTTTCTGTGATTTTGCAACAACAACCCATCTTTGTTGTAGTACGTTCAGAGTGGCGAAAGCTGCATGTTGACTGTGGGCACAACAACAGTGAGAGAGCAAAATGAAAAGCTGTAGAAATTTAGAGGCGTCAATAAACATCGGCCCCGACTTTCTCTCCCTCTGTACTTCCGCCCATGCCATGGATGGCCATACACGTTTAGGCTTCAGTGGCACAAAATTCCCAACCGAAGAAATCGTCACTTTTCGGAACCAGCTAACCTATCTAAATCAGCGGGGAACGTCTCCTTGTCAAGATTGTCCGCAATTTGTAGAAAAGAACTGGGCATCAAGCGGGTATTTGATCGACCACCTGGTTATCAACGACTGGCAAGAATGCCATTTACGCTGTGTTTATTGCGTCGATGAAAACTACAATTTCCAGCTACGGAGACATGATCTCCGAGCCATTATCAAGGAGATCATAGATTTCAGGTATCTGAACCCAAGCGGCACAGTTCATTGGGGTGGAGGCGAGGTAACACTTTATGGTGCTTTTCCTTTCGTAGCCGAGTATTTGATGGGTTGCGGTATCCATCAATTTATCAATACAAATGCTATCAAATATTCCCAGTTGATTGCTTTGGGAGCGAGTTCTGGGGTTATTGACCTACAGGTAAGCGTAGATGCAGGGAGCAGAGCCGTTTATGAACGAATCAAAGGCAGAGATTTTTTTGATACTGTCTGGGACAACCTGAGCCACTATGCTCAAACCGGGCCGATTACAGTCAAATATATCGTAATGGACGATAACGCTTCCCAATCTGAGTTGGATGGATTTGTGGAATGCTGCATCAGGGCGGGAATCAGACGGATCATGGTTGTTCCGGAGAATCGTCAGTTTTGCAGCAACCTTATATCCAGCTCTGTCCTTGATGCGGCCGCAGACCTCATCGTTAAAGCACAGCAAAACAACATTACCGTGAACGAGCGGGCGGAGCAATTCGGAGAACAAAATGCTCAACTGATCAGAAATAAAGTATCAAGGTTGAGGGAAAATTAAGCCGTATCATTTGATCTTGAACATCAATGGGAAAGAAATTGAATTTATCCAGTAACCATAACTGCCGCGGTTGTAACAACTTGCTGCAAGGAAAACACTTGGACCTGGGTTTACAGGTGCTGTCCAATCGTTTTACCTCTGCGGCTACCATACCGGAATATACCCATTCCTTGGTGATGGTTGCCTGCAGTTCCTGTGGCTTGCTGCAGTTATCCTCCCCGCCTCCGGTCGCTGAAATTGTGCCGCGTTTCCCTTGGATCATGTACAACGAGCCGGAAGGGCATCTCGACCACCTTGCAGGCCTGTTATGTGATCCAATCAAAACAAAGAAAGAGTGTGTGGCAGCTGGAATCAGCTACAAGGATGACACACTGCTGGAGCGGCTTAGGGAACGAGGTATCCATACCACCTGGCGAATATCTCCGCATGATCTGGGAATGGATGGAAACAAAATCGAAATCGAGACTGTCCAGGAACGCCTGTCACGCGGCAAAACCATTAAAGATATATCTTCTGCACATGAACGGCCGGATATCCTCCTTGTCCGCCATGTCCTGGAACATGCCCACGACACAGGTGCCTTTCTTGCCGCCCTCAAGAAAATTATAAAGCCTGGTGCGCTGATGGCGTTTGAAGCACCTGATTGTACAACTGTTCTGACCACGAAAGATTACAGTGCTATTTGGGAAGAACACGTACTCTACTTCACACCGACTACCCTTCGTGCCTGTCTTGAGTCTCACGGGTTCAAGGTTGAACGAATTGAGAACTACCAGTACCCACTGGAGAATTCTCTGGTGGCATTTGTGAGAGCGGCAACTGACAACTCTGCTGCTCTTACCGTTACAGAAGCAGAAAAGGAAGAAGAACGCACTCTATCCAATGGCTATCTTGCTGCCTTTGCATCCGAAAAGGCACAATATCATCAAGTTCTTAACGAATATAAAAGTCAGGGCAGCAAAATTGCGATTCTTGGCGCCGGTCACCTGACGTGCTCATTCGTCAATCTGTTAGGGCTGCAGGATTTAATCGAGTGCGTAATCGATGATGACCCTAATCGCCAAGGGCTGCACATGCCCGGTTCCCGCCTTCCGATCGTTCCGTCTTCCGTACTTCATAACGGACAGATTGCTCTCTGCCTGCTCGGCCTTAATCCACTGAACGAAGAAAAAGTGATAGCTCGGCACCATCAGTTCCAGGTGAATGGCGGTCGGTTCAGGTCGATTTTCCCGGCAAGCAAGCTCGCTATCAGGAGACATGGTGAATATATCCGTTGTAAACGATGAAGTGCTGTATGCGCTGGATGGCGTCGTCTGCGTAAATCAATCTTATATCGAGGGATTGAAACTGCACGCTGCCGGAAATCCAAGAAAGCGGGCTCGCCTCTGTGCTCATCCAGATGAGACGAATAATCTCCACGAGATGTTGGTAGTACTTGGGAAGGCAAACTACATACGCCCCCATCTTCATACAGGGAAATCAGAATCATTCCACGTCATCGAAGGACGTGCCGATGTCATTTTATTTGATAATGACGGCAAAGCTCTAAAATGCATTGAACTGGGAGAACCTGCATCAGGGCTCTGTTTTTATTTCAGGCTGGATAAAATCCTGTTTCATACCCTGGTTATCCGTTCGGACTATTTTGTATTCCACGAAACCACAAATGGGCCGTTCATTCGAACAGACATGACATTTGCGGAATGGTCCCCCAAGGAAAACGAGATTGAGGCCGGGCAATTGTTTATTCAGAACAAGATTTATGAAATGGGGAAATCTGCATGATCCATACTCTTATCATTGGCGGCACACGCGGTATAGGCAGAGAAACAGCCAAAATCATGCTCTCACAGGGGCACGCAGTTTCAGTTATCGGCAAGCGCCGACCGGAAAAGCAGGACGACGTTACTGGCCATATCAGGTATTGGACTATGGATTTTACGGATGAAGCTCACTTCATCAACATAATTGGAACTATTCTGGAGCGCGGCAAGCTCTCCAATCTGGTTTTTGCCCATCGCTACAAGGGAAATGATGACGCATGGACGGGGGAGTTGCAGACGAGCCTTACGACAACAAAAAGAATAATCGATCATTTGGCAGGCGAATTTACCGACTCGTCCAGCAATTCCATAGTTCTGACCAGCTCCATTGTCAGTCACCTGGTAGCAGACGAACAACCGGTCGGATATCACGTTGCCAAAGCAGGGCTGAATCAGCTGGCCAGATATTACGCGGTTTCCCTCGGCTGCCGTGGTATCAGGGTCAACACGGTATCTCCCAGCATTTTCATAAAGGAAGAATCACGGGAATATTATCAACAAAACCCGGATCTGTGCGACCTGTTCAGCAAAATTACGCCTCTGGGCAGAATGGGTACCGCAGCTGAAATTGCCAGCGTTATCGCATTTCTATGCAGCCCTGCGGCTTCCTTCTTAACTGGTCAGGACATCATCGTTGACGGGGGCATATCGCTTCAAGCGCAGCCATCACTTGCCCGCAAAATTTGACATCGAGGAGTTTCTGAGTGCCTGCAGCTAACTTTATTCACAAAACCACCTGTCGGTTATGCACCAGCAATGATCTGAAAATTGTCCTTCCCTATCCTCAGACCCCGATTGCCGATGAGTACGTTCCAGCATCGCGGCGGGGGGAGCAGCAGGAATATTTCCCGCTCGACGTATATCTCTGCCGGTCGTGTGGACATGTTCAGCTCTGCGATGTGGTTAATCCTGAAGTTCTCTTCGCGAATTACACCTATGAAACATCTGTTTCTCTGGGGTTGGTCGAGCATTTCAGGAAATATGCCGATGAAATCATGATGTACGCATCACCCCCAGCCTCAGGGTTAGTCGTTGACATCGGCAGTAACGACGGCTCATGCTTCGCTTCTTTAAAAACCATGGCCTGCGTGTCCTGGGGATCGATCCGGCAAAAACCATTGCAGAAAAGGCAACCGCTTCGGGGATCGAGACCATCCCCGCCTTTTTCACGAAAGAACTCGCCTGCCTAATCAGGGAAAAACATGGCAGGGCATCCATCATAACGGCAAATAATGTTTTTGCCCATGCCGACAACATGGGAGACATGGCGGACGGCATTGCGGCATTACTGGACCAGGACGGCATATTCTGTTTTGAGGTGTCATATCTCCCCCATATACTGGAAAACAAACTGTTCGATACCATTTATCACGAACATCTCTGCTATCATTCCATAAAACCCCTTCAGACCTTCCTCCAAAGCCACGGACTCGAATTAATCGACTTCATAAACATTCCAACAAAAGGGGGATCTTTCCGGGGGATTGTCCAGCAGGCCGGAGGATTACGCCCTGTAACACCTTCCGTCCGAAGGCAAATCGAGTACGAAAAGGCCAACGCCTATGACCGGGAAGAGACCTTCGAACATTTTGTGTCGGAACTCGATGGCATTAAACAGGAATTGACAGGGTTACTGGAAGATTTGGCTGCAAAAGGCTGCACAATTGCCGGTTATGGGGCCTCGGCAACGGTAACTACCCTGATCTACTACCTCGGTTTGGGAAAATTTCTCCAATATCTGGTCGACGACAACCCCCGCAAGCAGGGTACCTTCAGCCGGGGTTGCATCTGCCGGTTTTGCCCTCAGAGGCGCTGTATGAGATGAAACCCGACGTTGTTGTCATTCTTGCATGGAATTACGCGCAGCCTATCTTGAAAAGACACGAGGCATTTACCAAAGAAGGCGGCAAGTTCATTGTTCCACTACCCGAGGTAAAGGTTATCTGTGAATAGAGCACTGCAATCTCTAAAACCGAATTCAAGAATCCTTCTGGTTGAGCCTCCTTTTTATCGTTTTTTCGGGTATGAGCGCTGGCACTATCCCATTACGCTCACTCTAGTTGGTACTTATCTGGAACAGCAGGGGCATTTTGTACGGATTTTTGATGCAGACAAACCGACCCCCGATTGCAGATCACTGACCCGATTAGAGGTAATGGATAACTATCCGCAGTATGAGGCTGCTCTTTCAGATAGAGAACATCCGATTTGGGAAGAAACCCTTCGTGTCATAAAGGAATTTAATCCCGATGTGGTTGGTTTGACATCAATCACTGCAAAAATTGATTCTGCAAATATCATTGCTGCAATGATAAGAAGGGAGTTGGGAAGAGACATTATCATCATGCTTGGAGGCGCACATGTTCAGGGTATGCTGACAATGCATCCAGAGTATGATTTTGGTGATGTATATGATTTTGTTGTCCCTCGGATACCTGAAATAATCCGCCTTCGGCCAAACAAAAAATTGATCATGCAGCATGAAACTTATTCAGCAGCAAATTTTTCAGGGATCATGACATCTACTGGGTGTCCGAATACATGCACATTCTGTTGTCACTCCTTTGAAAAAAGCCTTGTTTACAGAAATATCAACGATATTCGTATGGAACTGGAAGAAATCAAGGATCGGTATAACGGTGCCGCACCTATTTACATCATGGATGACTGCTTTTTTTCGAACACAAAGCATTTTAGGAGTGTCAGTGCATTGCTGAATGAACTTCAGTTCCAGTTTACCGCTGGTTCCAGGATTATGGCTCTCACCCCTGAAAAGATCGAACTCTTTGCACAACAAGGTGGCATCAAGCTTCTGGTCGGCGTCGAGAGTGGCTCTCAGCGGATTTTGGATAAAGTTGAAAAGAGGTTGCGGATTGAAGAGATCATTTCCCGGACCAGGTGGCTCAATAAAGCCGGTATTCCCTGGTCGGCTTTTTTTGTGGTGGGATTCCCTTTTGAAACGATAGATGACCTAAAGCGCACAGAAGAATTGATTCAGAAAATCAGACCAAGCTTTGTTTCTATGAACAGATTTACCCCCTATCCGGGTACTCAGATTTATAAGGAATATTTTGCTCATAAAACTTGCAGTTCAAAGATTTATTCCAACTGAACCGTGATAGCTGCGTTGAACTGACTGCCGATATGGAAGATTACATTGAGAAAATGTTTGTCTCATTCAACGCATACAACAAGCAGAATGCAATTAAAGTAAATTGACTTCCTAACAGTTTTTACATGGATCCATTTATTATGAAAACATTAGTCCTTAGCATGGATTACAATTGCCAACCAATCAACATAGGCGATTTCATACAAAACTTATTAGTCTGTTCCATCCTTGTTGATAGAAATATTCTTGAAGCGATTGATGTCAACATAATCAATGATCCAGAACTTGAACATGCAGATCCGCAAATTGCCCATTTGCTCTCAGAAGGCAACAAAAAACGGAAAATCTTCGATATCATACAATCACTTCAACTTGTTCCTAACATCAGGAACATTAAATTTTACCGTCAAGCAACTGAAGTGATAGAGCATTACAAAACCACTATTTATCAAAGCCAGGTTTTTTGGCCATCACTGGAACATTTAGCTGAACAAAAATATTTTTTTTATGATGCGGCACAATTAATTTGCAATCATATACTTGAAACCAGGACATATCCGGTTTTAAATTTTTCTGATTTTCAGATAAACAAGGCCCACCAATCTACAGAAATTATGCTTATCCTTTTGTTCCTGTCACAGTAAATTTAAGGAATAATCCTTTTTTCCATGGTGACAGAAATGCGTTGCTTTCTGAGTGGAAAATTTTTTTCGCAACGGCAGCGGACCAATACCCGGTCAAATTTATAATAATTAGTTCTTTCGGCGAAATCGATTCTGAAATATCTAAGCTTAAGAATGTAGTCTATGCAAAGCAGTATTGCACAAGCCTGGTTGACGATTTATCGCTATTGCACCATTCGGCCTTTCATTTGGGAAACCCCTCAGGCCCCTCCTTATTAATATATTTTTCAGAAAAGCCCTATTACATTTTTAATTGGAAGCCCCAGATAGATCTTTACGGCGGGACATTAGTAGATGACACAGGGTCTATCCGATACAGGTTCGCAACCCCATATCAAAACTTTGGTATCATCCCTGAGACAACGGACTCCATTATGTTTGAATTTGACAACATCTGGAGATCAAAGGACTGGCTTGAATGGGCATTTACTGACTTTTACAAAAGAAAAATCGCAGAGGTTGCTTACTGGTTTTAACAGGCACCAAAAATATATGACATAGCAGCTGCGCAAGCTGTAGATTCTGCTGAAGAGCTGCCGGTGGAGAAATGGGAGTCTCGACATTCAATTTTTCAGAAAGAAATAAGGCGAGTTGAAGCTGCACTGAAGGCCTTAGCTGATAGGGAAAATACCTATGAATCTACCATACTCTGTGTACCTGCCTCAGGTCTCTCCCGCTTACCGGAAAGATACAGCTCCTCTGTTCAACAACGACAAGCTTCAAATCCTCAACTGTTTCGTCAGCACCACCTACGACGGTCTCTACCATCTCTGCTTCGACTATCGCAACAGCAGCGGCAGGATATTCACCTCCATGGTGACCCTCCCCTATGGGCAGGAATTGGCGAACCTAAAGCTGACCGACCAGCACGGTAACGAGCTGAATATTTCCGGTGAAAGCCTCTACGCCGTCTTTGCCAACAGCTACGACTTCGCCGCAAGCTCCAGTGAATACTTCGGCAACCCGGCCGCCACCTCCGTCAAGCCGGCCATTGCCTTCACCATCCGTCACTCCTCCATCAAGGGGCCCATCACCGTCTACCGCTACATCAACTGGCTCGCCGAACTTGGCTTCAAGGTCTCCGTCTATTCCGACGACGATCCTCCCGATTGGGTCGAGCTTAAGGCGACTTTCTACAAGATCGTCCACGACAACGGCCGCTACGGGGCCATCACCGAGCCGATTGTCGTCGTCTATTCCCTGTTGGAGCTGCCCCAGGTGCTCCGTTACTGCCACACCAGGGGCAAGCGCATTTTTCACCTCTGCCAGGGGCTGGAGGAGTTCCACGTCACCAGGCCCCCTGCCGGCGAACTGCCCCAGGCCGCTCCCATCTTCCAGATCCTCAATTCCCTGCCGGTGGGGAGGATTGTCGTTTCGCCCCATCTGCAGCTCTATTTCGAGGACCGCTACCGGCAGAGGTGCTTCCCCATCTTCAACGGCATTGACCTGGGCGCCTTTTCGCCGGGGGAAAAACCGGCAAGACCGGCCGGCAGGTACCATATCCTCATCACCGGCGATCCGCAGCATCCGCTCAAGGGAATACCGGTGGTACGCGAGGCGGTTGCCCTGCTTGCCCGGAAGCATCCCGGCCGGCAACTGGTTCTCACCAGCATCAGCGGGCAAGACGTGCCAGAAAAGAGCGACGCCACGGGTTTCACCAGCAGGCTTCAGTCCAGGCTGGAGCCGGAGGAGATGTGCCGGGAGTACCGGGATGCTGATGTCTATGTAAATGCCTCATGGTACGAGGGTTTCGGCCTGCCGTCGCTGGAAGCGATGGCCTGCGGCACACCGGTGGTGCAGGTGGCCAATCACGGCCTGGAGGGCATCATCGAGGACGGCCGGAACTGCTTGCTTGTGGCCGAACAGGATGCTGCAACCATTGCCGAAGCCCTGGAACGGCTGCTGACAGACCACGACCTGCGACAGCGAATCATCGCCGGCGGCATGGCCACCGCAGCTGGATATGCTCTCCCCCATCAATACGGAATGCTAGTTGCAGAGTTCCAGAAGATAACAGGTCGACAACCGGATGCTTGTCTGACAAATAAAAAAATGAAGGAACTTGAGGCTGCCATGGATCATTATCCTAAGGAGTCCGCTGAGAATAGCGGCTTACTGTTTTCCATTCTCGTCCCGTCCTATAATCAGGCCAACTTCCTCCCGGCAACCCTCGACAGCATACTGGCCCAGGATTACCCCAACTGGGAGGCGCTGGTGGTAAACGACGGTTCCACCGACGGCACTGCCGCCGTAATGGAACGATATTCCAGCCTTGATCCCCGGATAAGGACCTTTCACCAGGAAAACGGTGGCGTTGCCTCCGCCCTCAACGTTGGCCTGCAGCATGCCCGCGGCCAATGGATCTGCTGGCTTTCTTCCGATGACCTCTTCGAGCCGGGCAAGCTGTCCCTGCACCTGGAAACCATCCGCAACCATCCCGACGTGCGCTTCATGCACACCAATTATTCCCTCCTCTATGATCAGACAGGAGAAAAGGTGCCGGTGGAGCGGAACGGGGAGGGACTCAACGACCCGGCCCGGCAGCTGGCGGCCTTTCTGGAGGCAAACCAGGTCAACGGCATCAGCATCGCCATCCATCGACAGGTATTTGACCTGGTGGGTCATTTTGATGAACGGCTGCGCAACGGTCAGGACTTTGACATGTGGCTGCGCATCGTCTCCCACTACCAGCCCCTGTATCTAAACGAGAGAACTGTCGTCACCCGCATCCACCCCGCCCAGGGAACCAGTCTTTCCGTTGAAGCCGGCATCTATGACTCGGGCAGGAGCTGCCTCGATTTCCTCAACAACCATCCTTTTCCCGCCCTCTTTCCCAAGGCGGATCTGGGGGACACCAGCCAGTCCCTGCAGGCGGTGCAGTTTACCCTGCATATACTTGCCAATCCCGGTTCGCTGATCAACCTCTGCGGCTACGGTCCGGCTCTGCTGGAACGGATGTACGAATGGCTGACAAGCGCAGGCGAGCAGCTGCAGGCACAGCTTGAAGCACACCTGCCCGGCATCGTCGAAAGCTTTCAGCAGGATTTCTACCCCGAGGAGATCCGCCAGGCCTTTCAACGGTTGCCATCCTCCTTTGGCCAATCCTTTTCCTACAAAAAGCACGATCCCATTCAGGACCTGGAAAGGAAGGCGGAATGCCTCGACCGGGAGCAGAAAATTGCCGAGGCCTCTGCCCTGCGAAAATATCTCGCAAAGGCAACCGGGCGGGATACTTCTTTCGCCACCAATGTCCCCTTCTGGCAGAAACTGCAGGAAGATGGCTATTTCGAAAACCATCCCCTTTATGGCAAAGAACATAACGGCTTGAAGCTGTTCGGAGACGATGATGCCTTTGTACAGCAGTTCCTTCCTCTGAAACGGGAAATGAAGGTCGTGGTCATCGGCTGTGGTTACGGGAGGGAATCGGCGCTGCTGGCACGGCACGTCAAACATGTCTACGGTATCGACGTCAGTCGGACCCTCCTCGACAAAACAGAACGGTTCATGAAAGAGCAGGGCATCGACAACTTCACTGCCGTGCTGGCCGAGGAATGGGAGAAGGTCATTCCCCAGGGAATCGACCTGGTCTACTCCATTGTCGTCTTCCAGCATCTCACCAAGGACCTGGTGCGAAACTACGTCAACGGCCTGGCAAAAAAAATGGCCCCCGGCGGCAGGTTCCTCTGCCAGTTCTGCGATGCGGCAGGTGGGTCCGACGATGCACACCTGGCGGCTTACGAGCCGAATGTCCGTTGGTCTATGGGGGAAATTGAAGAACTGATCCATAACAGCGGGTTGGATAAGGTCACCATCGACGATCAGGAGGTGGCCGAAGGGGTCAGATGGTACTGGGCCTTCTTTGGCGACACCAGTAATGCTTCTTCTGCGCTTGATCGTCCAGTGGAAGGCGAGCAACAGGAATCCCCCGCAGCCGCTTATGCTGCAGCCGTTTCCCTGGCCGATGCCGGCAAGCCGAGCGAGGCGAGCGCCGTACTGGAAAGGCTGGTTTCCCTGCACCCTGAGTTTGCCCTGGCCCATAATGGCCTGGGAGTCCTCTGCTGCAACGGCGGCCAAATGGACAAGGCCCTGTTTCACCATGAGCAGGCGGCACGCCTGGAGCCGGGCAATGCCACCTTCCGGAAAAATCTTGCCGACTTTTACCAGGTCGTTCTTGGCAGGACGGAAGAAGCCCTGCAAATTTATGTGAAGCTTCTGGCAGTGCAGCCGAAGGACCTGGAAGTACTGACGGCTCTCGGCAAACTCTGCATCACCCAGGACAAACTGGATGACGCCGAATATTTTTTCACCCGAGCTCTGGAAATCGAGCCATGGAACATGGACATCCGGCAAAGCTGGAGGCACTGCGAAACTTTGAAAACCAACCGGAGAAAGTTGCTGCAGGGATCAGCGCTGAAGAGCTGTACAGGAAAGCTCAAGGCCTTGCCCGCGAAGGGCTGCCTGTTGAAGCGATGACGGCTCTGCAGGAACTGGTGAGGGCTTACCCGGATTTTGCCCTGGCCCACAATGATCTGGGGGTCCTCTACAGCAATACCGGAGAAATGGAGAAGGCCCTTGCCCACTACGAGGAAGCAGCCCGGCTGGAGCCGGCAAATGTAAACATTCAGAAGAACCTGGCCGACTTGTACCATATTGTGATGGGTAGAACCGAGGAGGCGCTGCAGATCTATGTGAAGCTTTTGGCAGTTCAGCCCAAGGATCTGGAGGTGCTGTCGGCCTTGGCCAACCTCTGCCTTTCACTGGACCGGCTTGACGATGCCGGGTACTTCTTCACCCGCGCCCTTGAGGTCGAGCCATGGAACGCCGAGATCAGGCAGAGTTTGCAAGCACTGGAAGCATTTTCCCCTAGTCAACCTGCACCGTCAGCAGTAACGGCAGAAAGCGGCAGTACCGGCAAGGAATGCCCAGCGGCAGGCCTGGCCCCCGAGATCCTTGCCCTGTATGGGAAGAAGCAGCAGGTTCTTGAGAATGCGCAAATTCAGCCCATCGACATCATCTTCCTCACCTACAACCGCCGGGACTACTTCGAAAAAACCATCAAGCCCTTATCGAACGTACCCGCTATCCTTACCGGATCATCGTCGTCGACAACCACAGCCGGGAAGATTTCCGCCAGTACCTGCAGGATACGGCCATTCTCTATGACCATGTGGTGCTCAATGACGATAACTACTTCACCATGGCTTTTCAGCGCGGCATTGAGCTGGCCAAGTCGGATCCCTACGTGGTCAGCGACCCGGACATCCTGGTCCCGGACCTGGAGGGGAAATGCTGGCTGGAACGGATGCTGGATCTTCACCGGGAGTACCCGGAAATGGGGCTCATCGGCCTGACCCTCGATCCCTCCAACAAACCGGCCAGTCTGCCCGATGTCATCCTCGGCGAGAAGATCGTCTACAATGACAAGATCACCCTGGCCAACGTGGGCACCTGGATGCAGGTCATCAAAAGGAAATACTTCGACGGCAAGTACACCACCGACTGGGAAGCGTGCGAGCAGGTGCGGAAAAACGGCGGCAAGGTGGGCTATGCCCGTGAGTTCATCGCCTATCACCTGGGGTATGACGAGGAGCGGGATCACCCTGATCACCTGGTGGAAAAATATCACCTGTTCAAGGATAAGTTCGGCTCGGACCTGTACAGCATGTACACCGACAGCGAAGAGATCCTGGCGCGGATGGGGGAAAAGCCGGCCGCCTACTATGGATTTTCCCGGCCGGAGGTGCAGGAGTTGGTCAACACAACGGCAAAGCGGATTCTCGATGTTGCTGCGCCGCCGGTGCCATGGGAAGCGAGCTGAAAGCCAGGCTCCAGGCGGAGGTCTGGGGAATCGAGTGCCTGCCGGAAGCGCCGAGCTGGCTGCGAAGAAACTGGACAAGGTATTGACGGGAACGGTTGAGGAAAAGCTGGCGGAAGTACCTGACGGCTACTTCGACACCATCATCTTTGCCGACGTGCTGGAACATCTTCGGGAACCGGCCGCCACCCTCATCGCCGCCCGGGCAAAACTGGCGGCAGGTGGGGAGATCGTCGCCAGCATCCCCAATGTGCGTCACTGGTCAGTGGTGAAGGAGCTCCTTGAAGGGAAATGGGATTACCGGAACGAAGGCATTCTCGACCGCACCCATTTGCGCTTCTTTACCAGAAAAGGAGTAATGGAGCTCTTTGAACAGGCGGGATATAAGTCGACCACCATGAGCGCCACCATGTTGAATGATGTGCAGATTCCCTGCGGGATCCCGAAAGCCCTCGCCGATGCAGGACTGGATGTTTCGACACTGGCAGAGGAGAGCAGGCATTACCAATACCTGCTGCGGGCCGTCCCCATGCAGGCACAGCAGGCAAAACCGGTGCAGAATGCCCTCCCGCCGGAGAAGAAACCAGTCGTACCAGTAAGGACAGCGGTGACCGAACCCCTTACCTCCATTATCATTCTCACATTCAATCAGCTGCAGTTCACTCAGGAATGCGTGGAGAGCATTCAGCGTCACACCCCTGAGCCCCACGAGATCGTCTTCGTCGATAACGGTTCCCATGACGGAACGGTAAAATGGCTGCGACAGCAGGCGAAGGCCCACAACAACTACCGGCTGATCGAGAACAAAAAGAACCTGGGTTTCGCCAAGGGTTGCAACCAGGGAATGGCTGCGGCAAAGGGAGAATACCTGCTCCTGCTCAACAACGACGTGGTGGTGACGGGAGGCTGGCTGGCAGGGATGCTGGCATGCATCAACGCCTCTGCCGATTACGGCATCGTTGGTCCCATGACCAATAACATTGCCGGTCCACAGCAGCTCGCAACGGTGCCTTATGGGAACATGGAGGAGATGCAGGCCTTTGCTGCCCATTTCCGGGCCGGACATGGCCACCGGCGCCTCCCGGTCAAGCTGGTGGTGGGCTTCTGCATGCTGTTCCGCCGTGCCTTGATGGATACCATCGGCACCCTGGATGAAACTTTCGCCATTGGCAATTTCGAAGACGACGACCTGTGCCTGCGGGCCTCACTGGGCGGGCTGCAGTCGGTCATTGCCGGCGATGTCTTTATCCACCACCATGGCAATAAGACCTTCGAGGGGAACAAGATCGACTTTGGGGCGGCCATGGCCGCAAACCGCAAGATCTTCGACCGCAAATGGGACATGACTAAAATGGACAAGGGCGAAGCCTTCCGCCTCGCCAGTCATAACGCGCTGATCAAGGGTGAAGAGAGCTTTCACAAGGGTGACCTGGACCAGGCGGTAAAAGTACTCATCGAGGAAGGAATAAAATTCGCCCCTGCTGACCGCCGTCCCTACCGGCTGCTGACCTCTTTCCTCATTGAGGCGAAACGGTTCGCCGACGCCCTGGCTATCATCAGGGAGATGCCCGGCCATGGCCGGGATGCGGAAAGCCTGGTCATGGAAGGAGTCTGTCGAGAAGGGCTGGAGCAACTTGCTGAAGCCGAGGGCTGCGTCGATAATGCCCTGGCCTTGGAGAGTTCCTTTGCCCCGGCCCTCAACCTGAAGGGGGTGCTCGCCTTCCGTGCCGGAGACCGGTCAAGGGCTGAGGAGCTGTTCACCAGTGCCATGGCAGCCGATCCCGGTTTCGGCGAGGCCTGCACCAACCTTGGTGTGATGCGCTGGTCGGCCCAGGCACACGGCGAAGCGCTGGAGCTGCTGGAAAAGGGCTTCATGCTCAACCCGACGGTAAGCGATGCCATGGACCGGTACCACTCCGCCATCTCCGCCAGCGAGCAGTTCGGCCGCGGGGAAGCAGCCTTCCGTGAAGCACGGGTAATCTTCCCCCACAGCAGGTTGATCACCTTCAAACTGATCGACCTGCTCTTGAACCAGCAGAAATTTGAAGAGGCCATGGCCGAGATCGAACAGGCCATGGTCGGCTTCGGCGCCGACGACGGCATTATCGACGCAGCACTGCACGTGAGGAAAACGCTGGATGGCAGAAGGAACGGCCTCGGGCAGGCGAGCCGGGCAGTATTTCCCTGTGCATGATCGCCAAAGACGAAGCGCCGCACCTGGCCCGGGCACTGGCCAGCGTCAAACCTGTCGTTTCAGAAATGATCGTTGTCGACACCGGCTCCACCGACCGGACCAAAGACATTGCCCGGGCCTTCGGCGCCTCTGTCTTCGATCTTCCCTGGCCGGGAAGCTTTGCCCTGGCCAGAAACGAGTCCCTTGCCAAGCGTCAGGCACATGGATTCTGGTTATGGACGCCGACGAGGTCATTTCCTGCCAGGACCATGGGTTGCTACGACAGCTGACCTCTGGCATGCCGGCGGGATATACGGTGTGCCAGAAGAACTATACTTGTCTGGCCGGCAGCAAAGGATTTCTTTCCCACGACGGAAGATATCCCGAAGAAGAAGCGGGTATCGGTTTCCAACCCAATTTCATTGTCCGCATCTTCCCGAACGACAGTCGCATCAGGTTCGAAAACACCGTCCATGAGCTGGTGGAACCGTCATTGGAAAGGGCCGGCCTGCCTGTTAAAGAAGCAGATCTGTCAATTCATCATTACGGCAAGCTGGACAAGGAGAAACTGCGGAGCAAATGGGAGTTTTATTATCAACTGGGCAAGAAGAAACTTGCCGAGCATCCCAAAGATGTGCAGGCACTGACGGAACTTGCCATTCAGGCTGCAGAACTTGGCAAACATGACGAAGCCCTGGAACTCTGGGGGCAGGTGGTGGAACAGGAACCTGACTCCGCCAATGCCCACTTCAACATGGGCCATGCCTACCTTTGCCAAGGCAGGTATGGCGAGGCGCTCTGCTCATCGAAAAGGGCGGCAGCGCTCGATCCTCACGGGAAAGAAGCGGTGTTCAACTACGGCTGTTGCGAGCTCTATGCAGGCGAGATCGCTTCCGTCGCCGCTCTCCTGGAAAACCTGCTGGTCAACCACCCGGATTATCCTCCGGCTATCGCACTCCTCGCCTCCATCCATTTCTGTTTGGGAGAACAGGACAAAGGAAGGCAGCGATTGCAGCAGGTCAGGGAGATGAACTACGACTGTGGCGATTTCCTCTTTCAGCACGCAAGGTGCTTTATACCCAGGGAGATTCGACTGGAGTCGCCGGCTGCTGGAGGCAGCCATCGACAATGGCGCGGTCACAGCAGAAATCACCCATTTATTAACAGAATGCACACAGAGGGCGGCATAAATGGAACTGTCATTCGCGGGCTTTGTCCGACTGCACGATTTTCTGAAAAAACTGGAAAATGACACCTACCCGGAACTGCCGACGCAGCTCCATACCGAAATAACCAACCAGCAGCTGAACAATCTGTTGGCGAAATACCCGCTTCAGCAGGGGGCGGCCATCCTGGATGTGGGATGCGGCCAGGGACCGGCACTGGACATTTTCCGCGAAAAAGGCTTCGCTCCCTTGGGCATCACCCTTAATGATGAAGATATCGAGGCGTGCAGGAAAAAGGGCCATCAGGTAACCAAAATGGAGCAGTCGTTTTTGGACTATCTCCCGGAAACCTTCGACCTCATCTGGGCCCGGCATGTGATCGAGCACAGCATTTTCCCCCATTTCACCCTGGCCGAATTTGCCCGGGTGCTGAAAGCCGGCGGCCTCCTTTACCTTGAGGTGCCTGCGCCTGAAACGGCCTGCCACCACGAGAACAACCAGAATCACTACAGCATCCTCAACCGCGGCATGTGGGTTTCTCTGCTCGGCCGCAATGGGCTGCAGCTCCTGGAACAGGTGAATTTCAATTTTACCACCGGTCTTGGACCGGATGAATACTGGGGATTCATTTGCAAGAAACAGGCTTGAATACTGCCCCTGAAGAAACCGGTAATCTGCCGGCTACGGCCTTGGTCCGGTTCAATCTTGCCACCATGTTGATGGAGAAAGCCCTGCTTGACGAAGCTGCGAAAAGCCTGGCAGAAGCGCTGGATATCGCCCCCGGATTTGCAGCGGCACATGACAAGCTCGGCTTGATCCTGCAGTGCCTTGGACGCAGGGAAGAAGCCATAGCACATTATGAATGCGCCGCCAAGCTCTCCCCCGGTCGTCCTGAATTTCGGAACAATCTGGTATCTGCCTGGCGGAACAGGCAAGGCATCTCCTGACGGTTAAAGACCTGGACGGGGCTGAAAACGCAGTGATGCAAGCCTTGGAACTGGCGCCCGATCTTGTCGATTTGTACCAGACGCTGGGAGAAATATATCTGGCCGGGGGGGAGCAGCAGAAGGCCATTGAAGCCTTTTACACCGCAGTGCACTATGGTCCGGAAAATGTCCGACTCTGGCAGAGCCTTTTGGCCCACTGCCAGAGTTCCCTTTCCGGCAAGCAGCTGGCCGCCCTGGAAAAAGACCTGCTCACAGCATATGAGCAGTCACCCAATGAGTCCCTGGCAGACATTGCCACCCATCTTATCCTTGCCAGACCAGAGGTTTCAACGCTGCTATCGGCGGCAGCCGATAACCGGCAGCTCTTGACGCTCATGTTTGAGGGAAAGCTCTGGCCGCTGCTCGACGACGGCCTCTTCCTGCGGGTGATGGAATCTTCCCTTCTCTGCAACTGGGAGCTGGAACAGCTCCTCACCGTGCTGCGAAAAAACCTGCTTTTACCCAATCCAAATCATGATCCAGCAGACTTAGCCGGGTACATCCCCTTCCTTTGCAGCCTGGCACAGCTCTGCTTCAGCAACGAATACGTCTTTTATGTCACCGAGGAGGAGCAGACGGCTGTGCGGCAGTTACAGGTCTTTATTGGTGACTGCATTGGCTCCGGGAGCAAGATCCCCCTGTTACGTCTGGTGATTCTGGCCTGCTATCAGCCATTGCACCGGCTGCCTGAATGCCAGTTGCTGACCAGCCTTGTGGACGCAGGAGGTCATCATGAGATGCTGCAAAAAGTGTTCTTGCACCAAGTGGACGAGCCGCTGGCAGAGCAGCGAATGAAGCGCATGATCCCTGCTATCTCGCCCATAGATGCTCTTTCACAGCAGGTACAGGACCAGTATGAAGAAAATCCTTATCCACGCTGGTTCAGTATGGCGCTGCCTGTGCCCCTTCCCATGGACAAGGTGTTCTCGAAACTTTTCCCCCATCTGGTATTTCCCCAAATCCTGAATAATCAACAACCGGCGATTCTCATCGCCGGTTGTGGTACTGGGCGTCACGCCATTACGACTGCTGCCCGATTTGAAGGGGCCAGGGTAACGGCCATGGATCTGAGCAAGGCCAGTCTTGCCTATGCCAAGCGCAAGGCGGAGGAATTCGGGTGTGCCAACATCACCTTCGTCCAAGGGGACATCCTGAACCTTGACCACACGGAGCAGGATTTTGACATTATTGAATGCAGCGGTGTTCTCCACCATATGGCCTCCCCTGAAGAAGGGTGGCGAAAGCTGCTGCGCCGATTGAAGCCGGGGGGATTGATGGGTGTGGCCCTTTACAGCACCATCGCTCGCAGGCATATTGCTGCAGCACGGAATTTCATAGCCGGGCGGAATTACCACCCTGCTCCAGACCATATCCGCCGCTGCCGCAGGGAGATAGCGGCGTTTACCGATGACCAGCTGATCCGCAAGGTAATGGGGAGCAGAGATTTTTACAGCACCAGCGCTTGCCGTGATCTGATTTTCCATGTCCAGGAACATACCTTTGACCTGCTGCAGATTGCTGCAATTATCAAGGGTTTTGACCTGGCTTTCCTTGGTTTTCAACTGGACGCCCAGGTGCTGTTACGCTACAGCAACCGATTTCCCGATGACAGCACCCATAACTCACTGCACCTGTGGCATCTTTTCGAACAGGAGAACCCGGACACCTTCGCCGGCATGTACCAGTTCTGGGTTCAAAGGTCAAGCGAATGACTACTGCCCGGGAGACGACTTACAAGTATATCCGGATCCTCATAAACAAGGGGATGCTTGCTGAAGCAGAGGAGCTACTGGAACAGGTCCTGGCCGAATCGCCGGAGCACCTGGATGCCCTGTTCAGCCTGGGTGCCATCCTCGCCCACAGAGGTGATACCCACAGGGCTGAAACATGCTTCCGCCAGATCGTTGCCCATACCCCCCATGCCCAGGGGTTCTTCCACCTGGCCAATTTACTCTGCAACCAGGGAAAAACTGCCGACGCCGAAACGTTTTACCGGCAGGCGCTTACCCTGGAGCCAGGTTTCTCTCAAGCACTCAACAACCTGGGTTCTGTGCAGAAACCAGGGAAGACTCGAAGAAGCGGCAGGGTATTTCAGACAGGCATTGGCACTGGATCCGGACTACCTGACGGCAAAGGTGAATCTGGGCATCGTCCTCAGACTTCTGCTCAGCTTCAGCGATGCTGCAGCTCTGTTTGAAGAAATTATCGAGGCGCATCCCGAATGTGCCGCCGCATATTTCAACCTTGGCAATACTTTGCTGTCCATGGGGAATGCTGAAGCAGCAGTAACGGCCTATAGAAAAGCCCTCTCCTGTGAACCTGACAACATGGGCGCCTTTGACAATCTGCTCATTGCCATGGCCTTTTCCCCCACTGTCGATGCAGGCCTGCTTTATGACGAACACCTTAGATTCACAACAAAATTCGCTATCCCACTGAAAACTGAAATAAAACCCCATGGCAACCGGGCGGACCCGAACAGGCGATTGAAAATCGGGTATGTTTCAGCAGATTTCAGGCTCCACGCCGTTGCCTACTTCATTGAACCGGTGCTCGCAGCTCACGGACGCGAAAATTTTGAAATTCACTGCTATGCCAATGTGGAGACGCCGGACCGGATCACGGACCACACCATGTCCATGGCCGATCAGTGGCGAAATATTTACGGCATGTCCGACGCCATGGTGGCAGAGTTAATCCGCGAGGACGGCATCGATATTCTCGTGGACCTGGCAGGACACACCTCCGGCCATCGCCTGCTGGTCTTTGCCCGCAAACCTGCTCCAATCCAGGTGGAGTTTATCGGCTATCCCAATACGAGCGGGCTTGATACGATCGATTATTTGATCACAGATGAGATAACTTCGCCGGAAAAGCTGCCGCAACTATTCTCAGAGGAGCCGTTAAGGCTGCCCGAAACCCGCTATTGTTTCAGTCCCGTGATCGCCACGCCGGAGGTCAGCATCCTCCCCATGCAACAAAACGGCTCCATCACCTTGGGCTGCTTCAACAATGTCGCCAAAATAAATCAGCGGGTTATCACCCTTTGGGCCAAAATCCTTCACACACTGCGAGACAGCAGCTGCTCCTCAAAAACCGCCTGTTCGACGATCCCGGATGCGCCAGAACCTTTCAAGACCGATTTGCCCACGCAGGCATCGATCCGGGAAGAATTACGCTGCGGGGCCACTCTTCCCATATGGAAACTCTGCGCGAGTATGGTCTTGTGGACATAGCCCTGGACACGTTCCCTTTTCCCGGCGGGACGACCACCTGTGAGGCATTGTGGATGGGAGTACCTGTGGTGGCAATGAGCGGCGTGACCTTTGCCGAGCGGCAGGCAATAAGTCTGCTTGCCAATGCCGGCCATCGTGAATGGATTGCCACGTCAGAGGAAGAGTATATGGGGATCGTGTTTGACCTGGCTGCCGACCCGGTAAGATTGGCGCAGGTTCGAAGCAATCTTCGACACGAGTTGCAGAGTTCGCCCCTGATGGATGCACCCAGGTTCGTCGCTCTGCTGGAGGATGCATATCGCCGGATGTGGCTGAAGTGGTGCAGGAATCAAGCGTAGAGGAAGGAGAGCTTTTCCAATAACTGTGGATGCCGGTCGTACTGATGGATGGTGTTCACGATCTTTCCTGCGGCATTGGAAAGAAAACCTGCCCCATCAAAAGACATCGAGTCCGAAGACTTGTAGCCGACAGTCATCACCGGTCCATCCTCGTTTGCGAAGATAGCCATGTCCGGAATCTGGCGTGTGTGAATCAGATAGTTATGCACGGCGGTGTCATCACCGGGGATGGTGAAGGGGGGAGTCAGATGTTCGAGCATCACCTTCAGGTACCCCTGGACCTGCGATTTTCCACCGATGATAGTGCCGACACAGGAGATTGGATTATGCCGATTTCCGCCAGGACAGCGTCTCCAAACTTGCTCCGCACCCACTCGCAGTTCATGGGGCAATCGATGATTCTCTTTTCTTCAGCTTCCAGAAAACAGCAGATCTTGCCTGAGAAATCGAACGCAAATGGATCCACCTGAAATACCACATCCCGCACATCGGTCAGCATTACCCCCTCATAGTCCATGTCCTGCCGGGCAAGAAACGCCTGGTAGAGCATGAATCGTGTGATGCTGATAGCCATGCCGGTAAACGGCTCTTCCTGGGGCAGCGTCACCACCTGCACATCGAGCAATCGGAGGTAATGCTTAGTCCGGTCCGATATTCCCGACGCAAAGAAACAAATGTCGCCGGTAAAGCCCGTTTTTCTAAGGGATACTACAAAAGGGCTGATCAGGCTGAAGTCATATCCGGAAACGGCGCCCATCACCAGGTTCTTTTTCATCGGGCAGAGTTACCTCAAATAATAAAGCCCCGCGATCTTTCAGGATGCAGGGCTGTTACAAGCAGTTTTTTCCGTTCATATGTCATCACCGGGACCTGTTCTCAGGCCGGCGGCGATATTCATGTTGATGTCGATCACTATGGTCAATTTTTCCGATTCCGGAAAGGCGATTATTTCGAAAATCCGTTTGTCCACGAAAAGACTGAGACTGAGGATATCTTCCCGCAGCTTTTTCGGCAGAGGGTTATCCGGAACCGAAAGTTCTGCCTGGAAGAAGCTCCAGATCTTCTGGTTGAACTTGAGGGCTTCCTGCAGCTTTTTTTCCCGATCGGCGCATTCCAGTTGTCCTGACAATACTTCAGCATCTGCGCTGCCCTGGTAAGGACTGATGCTTCAAGTTCACGGCCGGTCAATGCTTCCTTCTGAATGTTCGCGTATTCCTTGATCTGGTTAGCCAGCATGTCTGATAAGCTCCTCTTCGTAGTCAATTAGGTCTCGTGTCAGTTTCAGTGCCTGATAATAGTTCCCGCCGACAATGCATTCGCTGATGCTGTCCAGGGTCGGGGTCATGCTGGGAGCAGCATCGACAAGAGCTTTCACCAGTTCCCAGTACGTATTGTTGTAAGTGGATAGGTTTGCTTCATCGATATACATGAGCTGGATGACCAGGTACAGGTTTCGGCAAGGGGTGGTGGCGTCCTGCTCTCCCAGGATGTCCTTCTCCCGAAGAATCGGTACCTTGTTTTCCACATGGAACTCACTGGCCTTGCCGCCATTCCTGATAACGGCGCCGCCGATGATCATGCGTTCATTGGGTTTCAGGGAAATTTTCAGTGCCATCGCAGTCCGTATCCGTGTCGGGGGCTAGGCCAGCAGTTTCTGCGCATCCGCTGCAAGTCCCGACTGTCTCTCGCCAAGGGTCTTTACTGCTGCATCCAGATGGCCCAAGGCTTCATAGATCTGGTCATCTGTGGCATCGTCTCCGGGATGGTCCGGCAGTACCGGGATGTCCAAACCAGTGGGACCGGTATGCACTTCCTGTGCATTGATTTTCACCGGGACCCCCTTCTCGTTGGTGACGTTGATGCCACTGATACCGGCAACAGCCGGGTCACCCACTATTTTAGCATACTCCGTGCCATCGGGTGGCGGTGGCGGCATTGTCAGATCGTCGATCTGCTTGCGCAGGGAGTTATAGCTCATAAGGAGTTTGATCCGCTCATCACTGCCATGGGGAAAGGGGGATAGTTCTTGACGATTGTTTCCAGGCTTTCCTTCATTTTTGACAGGTTCTTCCCAACGGCATCCATCACCTCATCAGCGGCATGAATGGCCCTGGCCGCTACAGCAATAGCTTCCTTGGTGGAGTTGATCCGGGCGAACTCCGATTTTGCCTCTCCTGAAGCAACAAATGCCACGGAATCCCCCGCAGCATTTTTTTCTTCAGCATTCCGTTTTGTGCGTCAACTGTTTGACCTGTAGCCGTTGTGCGGGGCAAATTTGACAGCACAGGGTCATTGTTTATGGGTTGTATGGCCATGGAGTCACCCCCTAAAAAAAAGAGGTGGAGGGGAATTCTCCCCTCCACCCGATTCTGCCGTTATTAGAACAACCGGAGGATCGACTGCGCTGCCTGAGAAGAAAGGCTCAGGGCTGTGGTACCCAAAGACTGACGGGTCTGCAGCATCAGCATGTTGGCGCCTTCCTGGTTCATATCGGCCAGGGTCAGGTTATCCGCGCCGGTGCTCAAGGTGTTGATCATGCTGCTGGTGAAATCCTGGCGGGTAGTAATGATGTTCAGGTTAGCCGACAGGGTCTGGGTTTTGGACCGCAGGGTCGTGATGGCCGAATCCATCTTGCCGGAGTCGGTGCTGATATCGGTATCGGCGGACCAGCTGTTCGAGTTTGCGCTCATGGCAAGGCCCGTAGAGTTGGCGCTGAACCCGGAAACTGACAGCGTTGAAGTTGCGTCTTCATTGAAGTTGACGGTGATATTCTGGTTTTGCAGCAGGTTCTTTCCGCCATAGGAGGAGTCGGAGGCCAGTTTGTCGATCTGTCCACGTAGCGTATCGTACTGGCCGGCCAAGCTGGCGCGGGTTGTCGTGTTGGAAGTGGAAAGAGCCGAGGTTGCAAGACCTTTGGCGGACTCGATCAGGCTTGTGATAGCTGTAATACCTGCGTTGGCGGCTTTTACCTGCTGAACTGCCTCACTCATACCGTCTTTACGGGCATCGAGGTCGCCGGCGCGCTGTGAATAGCTCTGGGCGGCAAAGTAGTTGGTCGGATTGTCGAGTGCGGAGTTAACTTTTTTGCCTGAAGAGAGACGGTCCTGGGTACGGTTGAGAAGATCGGAAGTTTTCTGCATGGTAAGAAGATTACTTCTCATGCCTGCGGTCAATGATACGTCGTTGATAGCCATGGTGATTCTCCTTTTCTAGGTTTTTTTCGGCATTCTTGCCGATTGTTGCGCCGGTTACCCGGCTTGTCTTGATGCAGTCGAGGCTCACGATTCTTCGTGGCCCCGGTGACCCGGTCTCACATTCTGCATTTAGAAATCTCTTCGGTGTTGGATCGGGTAACTTTAGGAGAAAAAACACCTGGTTACATTTTTTTTCTTTCATCTTGGACAAGACGTTGTTTATGCCGCTGCAACATGCCCAGCAGCATGGCGCTGATCCTGGAATAGCGGCAGTACTTTTCCCAGACCTGTCTGGCCCGGTGACAGCGGCCAAGGAGCTCAGTCTCGCTCTGTCGCGATATCCACTCGTAGAGCAGCTGGCCGGCCCGGTATATCTCCCGCTCAGGAATTCTCATGATGAAGGCGTCATAGTCAATATGGGAAGCAAACGGCAGGATACAGCCATCACCCACAAGAACCGGGATCCGCCCCATGGACATGGCTTCGAAAAAACGGAACGTATTTTCTCCTGTCCCGCGGGGGCAGAGTACCGTCAGGGACCGGGCCATATATTCCAGGAACCGGGCCCTTCGACGGGGTAACTCGTCCTCCGGGGAATGGCCGTAGAAGCGCTCGCTTGTGTCCAGATAGCTGACCAGGCGTTTCTCCCTCATCATGCTGTCCATGAGAAGGCTGCGGATTGGACTGGAGCCGGTGAAGCCTATAAAACAGGTATGATAATCCATGCGGGCAAGGTCGTAGTGGAGATAGCTGCTAAAGTCCTCGGTGCGGTAAGGGAAAACGTAGGTGCATGGGTCGGCGTTTAAGGCAGAGGCACTGGTCCTGAAGATGACCGATTTGATGCCCAACGGATCACTGTTGTCGTGAACGGTCAGAAAGACATGCTTCTCCTCGTGGGTGGCAAAATGGGGAAGCTGGTGAAGAAAGCGAGCCGTACCCTCGCCGCCGAAATTCTCCAGCAGCTCGTCGATCCGCTCGGGGAAAACTATGAAATCTGCATCTGCAGGTGAATCGACCTCATCATAGCTATCCCGGCATGGGGAGACAGGCTTGCCCAATTCATCTTCCTGCCAGATGCTCAGCACATCGTAGCGGGGGCCCGCAACCTCCTGCCGCTCCTGGGGATCGTCATAGAGCAGGGGGATTTTCATTGCATGGAGCAAAGGGGGCAGCAAATAATCAATCCCCAAACGGTAGAAGTAGAGTTTCAGCCGGGGAGCGGTACGCTCTTGAAGAGCGGCCTCCACCCGCGCCATTACCGATGACCAGTCCCCCTCCTGCTCCTGACGGAACAGGCGTATGGACGGATACCAGGGGCTGTCGTCGCGATCCAGGAGCCAGCGCCAGTCAGCAGACCGGCAAAGCAGTGTCCACACCTCTTTTCCCAAAGCTCCGGCCAAATGACATACCGAGGTGTCGATGGAGATGATCAGGTCCAGATTGGCAATGAACGCGGCTGTATCGCCAAAGTCCTTAATCAGGGAAGTCAGATCCCTGATCTGCCCGCCGAAGGGCACCGTTTCCAGCTGCTCTCTTCCTTCCCCCATCTGCAGCGTATACCAGCTGATCCCGGCGATGCCGAACAGGGATGCAAAGTACTCCAGAGGACAGGCACGGCGGCGGTTTTTCTCCGTATTCAGCCGGCCCGACCAGACCAGTCCCACCTTGAATCCAAGATCATCCTCAAGCCGTCGCGCCCAATCCTTCACCTTCTGCTGTTCAGGCTGCAGGTAGGGCACTTGACCCGGAATAGTCTCCAGTTCAGTCCCCAGAACCAGCGGCAGCGACATCAAGTATATGCAGGTGAAATTCGGGCCAGGCATCGCCGTCGACCAGCACCCTGTCCACCCCGTCCACGCTTGCCAGCAATCCCCTCAACTCGGGAGGACCAGCCACAATGACTCCTCCGCCACGACCTGCAACCATGGGTACGTAACGGATGAATTGAATTATGTCGCCAAAGCCCTGTTCCATATGGACCAACAGCGTCCGGCCGGGAAAAGGGCTGCCATCCCACTGGGGCTGGCTGAAATGTCTCCTGGGGGTACTGAAGCCCTTGGTCACCCAGCGCCACTCGTATTCCTGCCAGCCCTCGCGAAATTTCCCGGTGAGGAGATGCAGCAGCGCCAGGTTGAAGTGTGCCTCTGCATAATCGGGACGGACAAGAATTGCCCTCCGGTTGCAGGTTATGGCATCCGACCAGTTCCGCTGTTCTTCCAGGGCAAAGCCAGATTGTACCACGCCTCGGCATACTGTGGATTGAGAGCAAGGGCCTTGCGGAAAAGCTCCGTCGCCGTCTCCAGGTCTCCAGCCATCTGCACGACAACGGCCAGGTTGTTCCACGGCTCGGCGTTTTCCGGGTCCAGGGCGATGAATCGTTGGAAGATGGCCTTGGCCTCATCAAGGAGTCCGCTCTCAACATAGGCGAGCCCCAGGTTGTTGAGAACTGCAGGCTGCCGTGGAGCAAGTTGCAGCGCCTGCAGATAGGCGGCAATGGCCCCGTCGTAATCTCCTCGTGTGGCGTTGGCATTGCCCGAACGGTAAAAGTCTTCGGCACTGGTCAAGGCAGCTTCTCCTGCAGGGCCTTCTTCACCTCCACCAATACCCCCTGCCAGTCTCCCGGCTGTTTTTGTCGGAAGAGCCGCATGGTCGGGTACCAGGGGCTGTCGCTGCGCTCAAGCATCCAACGCCAGTCGGGAGCATAGTGGAGCAGGGTCCACACCGGCCGGGCCAGTGCCCCGGCCAGATGGGCAACCGAAGTATCGATGGTGACAACAAGATCCAGATTGGCTATGAGGGCGGCGGTGTCGGCAAAATCCCTTATGTGCGACGTCAAGTCGACCAGCTTGCCCTGGGCTATCCATGGAGCAGCCTGGTCTGCATCGGGGCCTATCTGGAGACTATAGAGGGTGACCCCTGGAATTTCGGCCAGGGGGGCAAAAACCTCCAAACCGCAGGTCCGCTTGCGGTTGCGCACCAGGTTCTGTCTACCGGCCCAGACGATCCCCACCTTAAGACCACCATCGCCCCCCATCCTTCGCTGGAAGCTCTCCAGGCGGGCCGGTTCTGGGATCAAGTAAGGAACGTCTGTCGGAATGTTTTCCAGAGTAGTGCCGAACAGCAGCGGCAGGCTCATGAGGGGGAAATAGCAATCAGCCTGTGGCAGCGTTTCTCCCGCGACAAAGGCTTCCTTGACCATCGGCACCCGTTCCAGGGCCGGCTTCAGGGCTGCGCTCTGACATTCGACCAGAACAGTACCTCCCCTGCCTGCGACCAAGGCGGCATAACGTACAAATTGAAAGGCATCCCCGGCCCCCTGTTCGGAGACAAGAATGATCTTCTTGCCGCCCAAGGGCTCCCCATCCCAGAGAGGAAGCGGCAGCTCTCGGCGCGGCACCGGTACGCTCTTTTTCCAGCGCCATTCATAACCCTGCCAGCCGTCCATGAACGCCCCTTTCATCAGGCAGGCAGGGACAGGTTCCAGTGGGCATCGGCATTCCCAGGTTCCAGTGCCAGGGCCCGGCGATGGCAGGCGATGGCCCGGTCCAGGTCGCCTTTGTCTTTGAAAGCGGCCCCAAGGTTGTTGTGGATCATCGGATTGTCAGGATCGATGGCCAGGGCACGCTCATAGGCGGCAATCGCCTCCGGATACTTTTCCTGGCAGAGAAGGGCATTGCCCAGGGAGTTATGGGTATTGGCCAGTTGCGGATCCAGTGCCAGCACTTTGTCGTAGCAGGCAACCGCCTGTTCCACTTGGCCACGGTCCTGCAAGATATCCCCCATGTTATGCAGGGTGCCGGCATGATCCGGCCTCAGGGCCAGCGCCCGCTCATATTCATCCAGTGCCTGGTCGAAAAGCTGCTGACCCTGCAGAACCAGCCCCAGATTGTAATGGGCTTCGGCAAAATCGGGGTCCGCTTTCAGGGCCTCCCGGTAATATGCTGCAGCCTCTATAGGCCTCTCCAGCTTTTTCAGGGTATTGCCCATGTTGAAGTTGATCACTGCCGAGTCCGGCAGCAGGGAAAGGGCCTTCTGGTAGTAGCCCAGGGCTTGCTGATGATGTTCCTGTGCATCCATGGCGCCTGCCAGGCAATTGTAAATTTCTGCGGAGAATGGGTTCAGAGCACGTGCCTTCAGCAAACGCGCCTCGGCCAGTGCCGGATTGCCGCTGTCGAGAAGTGCCCGACCCTCCCGCAGATAATCGTCTGCGGTCATAGGCTCTCCCAGCGATGCCTGATGCACTCTGACCGCCAATGACTCTCGGCCCTTTCCGGCAATTTTGCAGGCAAGGCCATGAAACTGCTCGGCAGCTCTATCCCAGCGCAAGCGCTGCAAATCTTCTCCGGCACGGATGCTCCTGGCGCGTATTTCGCCCCTGTTGAGCAAAGCAAACCCCAGCTTTTCCACCACCTCCTCCAGGGAGGGTTCAAACCAGATGGCAGAAGGGACCCCGCTGCGGCTGATAAGGAGCGGCTCGTAGCTGGTCAGGGGGAACGCATTTTCTGTGGTAATTATGTCTCCCTGGCCACTGGCGTCCGATGCGACTGCGGTCCTGCCGCAGGCCATGTATTCTGACATGACCATGTTATTCCCCCCCTCGCAGCGGTTGGGGAACAGACCCATGTCAGTGTCCACATAGACATTTTTCATCCGGGCGTTATCCAACAGGGGATGCAGGATGATTCGGTCCATGGGAAGGCCGTTTTCCTGCAGGGTCCTGCGTAAAAGGCCCATGCAGTTCTCTTCAAGGTGGCGATAGCTGATGTAGCGTGAGCCCTGCATGGTGGCCATGGAAAAGGGCCAGTGATTGTACCAGGCGCAGGAGAGCCACAGATCGGGATGCGAGCCATGAGTATCTTCATGGCAGCCATGACAATATCCTGTGATTTACGGCTCTCGAACTTGCCGCCGGAGAAGACGATGAAACGTCCGTCATCGAGCCGTGGTGGAGAAGGGGAGAAATTGGCGGGGTCAATCCCCTGAAGAATGGTGCTGGTATTTCTGATGCCGCCGATGCGCAGATGCTGTTCGCACCAGCTGGAACCGGCAACGATGTGGTCCCACTCAGCTGCAGCCCGCCTGGTATGGCGCAGCACCTCGATGTCGTCCTCGAAAAAGGTGTACCCGATGTTGATCCTGTCCCAGGCCTGGGGGTCCAGAGGCTTGAGATCGACCCCTCCGATACAGTGGAGCGTAACACCATCGACCGGCGGCAGTTTTATTATCTCCCTCGCCAGGTATTCCCCGGCTATTCCCCAGCCATGGCGGAACCGGAAGGCATGGATACTTTCATCGGCTGAACCTCTCAATGATGACTTTTCGCCAGGTAAAAAAGCAACTACCATACCAGCCGGGCTAAATGGCGCTACTGTGCGGATCTGCAAGGCCAGCAAATTCTGTCATAAATTTGACTGGACTGGGGGCGATTGCGCCGCGTTAATCGCTGAGATAATTAAATACCTTGTAGTAAATAATTGCTGCGTTTGGGAAGATGTGCTAACATTTTCAAGCCTATGGACAGAATACCCTCGGGGAACGCCAGCCCATGACTGCAACAACCGTCAAATACGAAGATCATTTCAAACCGGACCAGCAGATAAATGCTGCCGTCCGCCTCATGGACAAGAAACTCCTCGAAAGTAATGCCATTGTCACTACCATCAACGCTGACCTTCTCTCCATCGAGCTGATCGGCGATGGATTACCGGACAGCTCGGAAGTGGAAATCGGTACCGAGTTTTATGTCACCTACTGGACCGGATGGGCCCATTACCGTTGTAACGGCAGGCTTGAAAAAGTCGATTCCGGCAACAAACTCCAGGCAAAGCTGGTTGGCCCGGTAATTGAGCAGCAACGGCGGGATTACTTCAGACTGGATCTGGTCATGCCGGTGGAATACCGGGTATTGAAAAATCAGCCGCCATCAATTGTAGAAGAAGAATGGAATGCTGAGAGAGGACGCTGTTTATCACTGCCGGAGCTGCAGTTGGAACCGTTCGGTGATGGCTTTAAGGTGGTGGAATGGCGGGATGGCGAAGACCTTCTGCCAATGGAAATGAATCTCAGCGGTGGAGGTATTCGTTTGAAGCTGCCCGAGGCGGTGGCTCCGGGGACACTGATGGGAATTGATCTTTTTCTTCCACTTGTCCCTTCGCGGATCATCCGCACCGTGGCAGAGGTTGTGCGCTGCAACGAAATCACCTTGCGCTGGGAAAAGGGAACCCAATACAGGGTCGCCACGCGTTTTATTCACATCAACGAAAGGGAGCGGGAGACCATCATCTCCTTTATATTCAGTGAGCAAAGAAGACTGCTGCAACTAAGCCAGGACCGCATCGTCCCCATCCGCTAAAAAATAAAATCGGCTCTTTTCGCCACCAGCCTAACCGACGAAAACAGCCGCAATGACTCCTCACTCCTCACTCCTCACTCCTCACTCCTCACTCCTCACTCCTCACCAATCACCAATCACCGGTTTAAGGTTCTCCCCTTTCACTCTCCGCCGACAGCAGCACTATATCCACCCGCCTGTTCTTGCTTCTCCCATCGACAGTGGTATTGTCCGCCACCGGCCTGTACTCGCCGAAGCCCGTTGCCGAAATTTTTTCCGGCTCAAACTCATAATACTTGATCAGATACTGGACCAGATTGGTGGCTCTTGCCGTGGACAGTTCCCAGTTGGAGGGAAATGTCCTGGAGTTGATGGGCACATTGTCCGTATGCCCTTCCACTCTGACCGGGTTCGTGTAATTGACCAGGGACTCGGCCACATGAGCAAGGAGACTGTAAGCGCTCTGCTGCACAATGGCGCTCCCCGAGTCAAAAAACCCCGCCTCCTTGAGGCTGACCACCAACCCCCGACGGTTGATCTCAACGCTGACCTTATCCTGGGCGCCCGTTTTCAGCAAATAGGCCTCGATGGCAGCCTTGACCGCCTTGAAATCCTTTTCTTCGGCATGGGACTTGGTTTTGCCACCCTTGCCTGCCTTTTGCTGCTGGACCTGGGGCCGCATGTTGGGAATGATGTTGATGTTGCCTGAATCAATGACCCGGGGCTTTGGAGAGGAAGAACTCTTGCTGTAGCCGAACGACTCCCGCAAGGATTCAATAACCTCTTCCGCCTTCTTCTTGTCGGTCTGGCTCATGGCATACAGGGTGACGAAGACGGCAAAAAGCAGTGTTATGAAGTCTGCATAGGATACAAGCCATCGTTCCAGGTTAGGCTCTTTTTCATGCTTCTTTTTCCGGGCCATCTATTTGCCCTTCTTGGCGCCGGCTCCGCCTTCGGGCAGGTAGGCTCGCAGCTTCTGCTCGATAAAGTGGGGATTCTCACCATTCTGGATGGCGATAAGCCCCTCGATGACCATCTCCTTCTGCAGGATCGCCTCCTTAAGCCGCAGTTTCAGTTTGGTACTGATTGGAATGCAGATGATATTGGCCGTCATAAGGCCGTAAATGGTGGCAACGAAGGCTACCGCGATGCCGGCGCCCAGCTTTGACGAATCGGACAGGTTGTTCATGACGTGGATCAGACCGAGAACAGCGCCAATGATGCCGATGGTGGGAGCAAATCCCCCGGCAGCCTCGAATACGTCGGCGCTTGCCTTTGCATGTTCTTCGAATGAGTTAAGCTCTATCTCCATGGTTTCCCTGAGCTTTTGTGGGTCGATGCCATCCACCACCAGGGAGATGCCCTTTTTCGTGAAAGAGTCCTTGACCGTCTGGGCTTCCTGCTCCAAAGAGATCAAGCCGTTGCGCCGGGCCTTGGCCGCATAATTGATGATGTTCTTGATCACCGCTTCCGGGTCATCCTTGGGCGGAAAGAGAACCTTTTGCGCATCTTTGAGGGCATGAAGGATATTGGCCAGGGGAAAGCTGACAAAGGTTGCGCCGATGGTACCGCCAAGGACGATGACGGCGGCAGTCGGCTGAATAATCGCACTGACATGCCCCCCCTCAAGGATCTGTCCGCCGATTATGGCGCCGAAACCTAGTACCAGACCGATTATAGTTGCTATATCCATTCTTCTAGTCCCGTGTGGAAGCCGCTGTCAGAGAGGACAGATCGGTCGGTAGTTTTCCTTCCGTTGCCGGAGAAGGTACTTTCTTTTCGTGCCCCCGGAGGAGCGGCGCTGGATACTGGCCTTGAAGGTGACGATCCGGTCGATGATCACGGCCACCGGCTCCAGGACCAGGTAACGATTGCCGTTCAGCAGGGCAATATGGGTATCCGGGGTCTCTTCGATAATTTCCATGAGATCCGGATTGAGATATATTTCACTGCCGTCCATTCGCGTCAGTCTGATCATTCACCTGCCCCCATACTGCTCTTTTATATTTGTTTCGGTATATGGAACCAAATCTTTAGCCCGATTTCCATCAAAGATAACTGGAGGCCCTGAGTCCGCGCGAAAAAAAGGCCAAACTCGTGCCGTAAAAGCGCTCGTATGGCCTCTCCACCATTAATATGCATATTTATCTTCTACTTCTAGATGTAGTCAAGCAATGACAGCCGGCTGATCTTGGCCGTTGCCGACAGCGCTGCCTCAAAAGCCGTCTGCTGCTGGGAGAGTTCCGTCGCCGCCTTTGCATAATCAACATTCTGCTTGCTGCTGATGATGTTTTTCAGGGTGTTCTGATTGTTGACGATCATAGTCTTGGCATTGTCCAGCCGCATCATGTTTCCCGCCACCGTGCTCTGGGCAGCTGCAATCTGATCGGCCGCAGCTTCATGTTCTTTACCCCGTCGACGATATCAGCGGCTGAGCTGCTGGTAATTGCTGCAATCAGCTTGTCGATACTGTCGACAATGTCCGCCGGCCTGGTGCCGGCGGTGGCCCCGGAACCGGCCCCCACCGCCGGGGTTCCGCCACGCAAGAGGTCCCCCCCCGTGATATTCATGGCAACGGAGGAGTTCCTGGCGATATCCACCTTCATGGGATCATCGGTACCGGAAAAAACGCCGCTTGCATCAAAAGGCGCCGTGCTGTTGTCGAAGCCGCCGAAGACATACTGGTTGCCGATCTGGGTATTGCCCAGGTCGATCAGCTGGTTTTTCAACTGGGTGAGGTTGGTGGTGGCATTGGCGATCATGTTGGCATCGGTACTGGTGCTGATCATGTTACTGGCAATGGTTTTTACCTGGGCCATTATGGAGGACATTCCGGTCAGCGCCGTATTGGTTATGCCGAGCCAGATGTTGCCCTTCTCGATGTTGCTCAGGTATTGATCCCCCTCGGTGACCCCGTTCTGCATGGCAAGGATCTGTCGGGTGGATATGGGATCATCGCTCGGCCGATTGATAACGGAACCTGAGGCGATCTGTTCCTGCAGCTGGTCCAGCTTGGACCGCCCCTGCTGCAGATTGTACAAGGCATTGTCTGCCGTCATTCCCGGAGTTACGCGCATCGTCAATTCTCCTCTTCCATGTTACCTACCTGACCATCGCCAGTATGGTATCCATCATCTCGCTTCCCGTCGTCACCAACCGTGCCGCTCCCTCAAATGCCCGCTGGTACTTGAGAAGATTGGTCAACTCCTCATCCAGGGAAACACCCGCGTTTGATTCCCGCAAGGTATTCAGCTGCTTCAGGAAAGCCTCCCCCTGCGCCGCCGTATTTCTAGCCTTCTGCACATCGATGCCCACATTGCTGACAAAGGCGTTGAAGAAGTCGGCTACGGTGCTGTTACCGGTGCTGAACGCAAGGAAGAATTTTTGATGTCGGCGATGAGCAGTGCATTGCGGTTGTCACCCGGGCCGACAAACGGAATGGCAGCCGCGGCAATCCTGGTCGGATCGGAGGTTATCGTACCGCTGACGGCAATATCGGCGCTGGAAGTGCCGGTAAAAAAGGCAACACCGGCGCCGCCGGCAAGGTCGGCTCCGGCGGTGTGCTGGGTATTGACCGAGGTAATGATCTTGCCGGCCATTTCATCCAGTTTGGCCAGGTACCCCGGCACTATCTGGTCCCTTACCTGCAATGTTCCGCCGATTTCGCCATAGCCATTGTTGAGGCCGCCGATGGTGGCGGTCACATCGGTGTCGGTGGCTGGTGTGTTGGCAGGCGGCGGGTTGCCCAGGGGGGTGACATAGATATCGTTCCGGGGCGGAGTTCCCCCATCGGGACTAGTATAGACGGTGCTGTACTGGTTGCCGCTCACCAGCACCTGTCCACCGAGGGAAAGCGAGACGGTCAAGGTACCGTTGGACTGTTCGCTGGTGGTTATCCCCATCTTGCCGGCAAGTTCCTGGACAAGGAGGTCCCGCTGATCCTTCATCTCATTGACGTTGCCCCCCATGCCCTGGGTGGTCATGATCTGCTGATTGAGCAAGGCAATATTGCCGAGCTTGTCGCTGATGTCGGCGGTGATGCTGACCAAATCCTGGTCGGCACTGGTGATGACGGCGTTGAGATTGGTGTTCATCTGGTGAAATGTATCCACCAGAATCTGCGAGCGGGCAATTAGAGCCTGACGCTCAGGGGCCCCTTGGGGATTAAGGGAAAGATCCTGCCACGAGCCGAAAAAGCTCTCCACGGCTTTGCCCAGGCCGTCGGTGGAGACTTCGTTGAACAGCGGCTCTACCTGCTGCAGGGCGGTCTGTTTGGCCAGGTTCTGCTGGTAGGTGCTGTTGCCGTTAACCAGCTGCGTCTGCAGCAGGTTGTCGTAAGAGCGTTGCACGGCAACTACCTCTACCCCTCCACCGATTGGAAAACCGGACGCGAGGTTTGCCGGCCCGCTTTCCATAATGACCCGTTGCCGCGAGTAGCCAGGGGTATTGACATTGGCGATGTTCTCGCTGGTCACCTCTATTGCCTGACGCTGGGCGGCGATCCCCCTGGTGGCTATGCTGAAGATGTCATTTATTCCCATTCATATCTCCTTGCACACCAGCCTGGCTCCGCCATTGTTGGTTCTCATTGTCCCGGCTTGGCCGTAGGTGGTGGGATTGTTGAACAGGCTGTTGAAGAAGTTGAGTGACCGATCCACCAGTCCCAGGGAATCCTGAAGAAGATTGCGGTTAATGGCAAGGAGGTTGTCGACGGCCGTGGTCGAGGTGGTAAGATCCGTCTGCAGACCTTGCAGGGCAAGGCGTTCCTGCCCGGCGGTCCGCGCTATGAGCGGTGAAAGGCTGCCATTATTCTCAAGCCCCAACGCTGCACCGGTCTTTGCCAGAAGGTTCCTGCAGTTCCCGTTCAATCGCTCCAGCCTCCCCATGGCACTGTCCACTTCTGACTGATTGGTCTCCAGCCGGGCCATGTCAAGAGCGATTATACAGTTCTGCTCTTCTTCCAGGAGCTGATACATCTCGTCCAGTAGCGCCCCCTTTTCCTGCAGGGCTCTTATCAGTTCATCAATACCAGCGGTCATCCTTAACCTCCAGTTGCATGGTTCTCGATCATCTTTGCCGCAACAAACTCGGCATCGATCCTGTATGCGCCAAAGCCCAGCTGCTGCTTCATCAATGCCACCCGGTCCAGTCTCATCTCCGGCAGGGTGGCGACCGATTTCTTCAGGGCGTCTATTTCCCTGATGGCAGGAGAAATTTCGATGATGTCAATCTGCCTGCCGCTGCCGGTTACTGCATCTGCCGCTGCGGTTCTTCCGTGGTAGAAATCAATGGTGTGAACCTGGCTCTGTTGATCTACTTTCACTGAAAAACCGCCTTTCGTCAGGAAAACCTGTGGACCTTAATCCTTGTCGGGCTTTTTCTTTCCCGCCCCCTCCGCCAACAACTGCTTTTCAATTGTGCGGGCAAGGCCCAAGCTCCCGTTTTCGGCCGCAGCCTTTGCATATTCCTGGTCGAGAAGAGACTGATATGCCTCTTCACCGTGACCACCGCCGGTCAGCTTGTCCTTGCCGACCGTCTCGCGCATTGATTTAAGCATCATGCCGACAAAAAGGCTCTCGAACTCCCTGGCCGCCTTCCTGATGGCCATATTATTCTTTTCGGCAGACTGCTGCCCGAGCTTTAGGGATTGTGTCCCGGTGCTGTCCACAAGCGCTACCGGCAAGGCGGTTGCTTTGATCTCCATGGTCTGTCCTTTTGTCGATAGTCTGTTATTCGACCCCATTAAATGACGGACAATTCGGCATTCAGTGCCCCGGCTGCTTGATCGCCTGCATGATGCCGATCAGGTCACGGGAGGTTACCCCAAGGGCATTGAGGCTCGCACCACATCGCTGATGTTTGTCCCCTGAGGAACAATCGCCAGGCTGCCGCGTTCTTCCTTTACCTTAACCGAGGTCCGCGGCACGACCTTGGTTTCGCCTGCCCCTAGCGGTGCGGGCTGAGACACTTTCGGTGTCTCCTTCACATAGAGGGTCAGGTTGCCATGGGAAACTGCCACCGCGGAAATACGCACGTTTTCGCCGATAACGATAGTGCCGGTACGCTCATTGAGCACCACCTTCGCCATCACGTCCGGGGTCACCTCAAGCCGTTCCAGCTCAGCCACGAATTCCACCGGTCTGCCGATAAACCCATCGGGCATTGCCAGCTGCACCGATCCCGGATCGGTCAGTGAAGCAACCTGTGCCTTGAATTTACCATTGACGACCGCAGCAATTCTGGAGGCTGTGGTGAAATCAGGCTGGTGCAGGTTAAGGCGCAGCACATTGCGCCCGGCCAGTACGTTGGGCAGTTCCCTTTCCACCAGGGCGCCAGCCGGTACACGTCCGGCTGTCGGGTGATTTTTCTGCACGGAAGCGGCCTGGCCGCCGTAGGAAAAGGAGTTGGTAAGGACCGCCCCCTGGGCAACAGCGTAGATCTGGCTGTCGCCACCTTTGAGGGGGGTCAAGAGCAGAGTCCCTCCAGCCAGGCTCTTGGCATCCCCCACCGATGAGACGAGGACATCGAGGGTATTGCCCTGCTTGGCGAAGGGGGGCAGAGAAGCGGTTACCATAACCGCCGCCACATTCTTCACGGTAATGTCGGCTCGGTTGATGGTGATCCCCATTCGCTCCAGGGTATTGACCAGGGACTGAACGGGAAACTTGGTCTGGTCGCTGTCACCGCTGCCGTTCAGTCCGACCACGAGGCCGTACCCCAGCAACTGGTTGTCACGCACCCCGTCGAATGCGGCAATGTCCTTGATCCGTACTGCCAGTGCCAGTTGCGGCAACAAAAGCAGCAACATCAATATCGTACAGATTCTCCCGGTCATTTTCGTCTCTATTCCTCTTTTGCTGCAGCAACGCCGCAGCCCTCGGCCAAAGTTTTCAAAGCTAAAACGGCCAGATGACGTCCAGTATCCCCATCAGCCAGCCCGGCCGCTGCCGATCGCTGATGACCCCTTTGCCGCTGTAGTTGATACGGGCATCGGCAATGTAAATGGAATTGACAACATTGTCCGGGCTGATGTCACGGGTGCGAACGGTGCCGGTGAGAACGATGATCTGATCCTCATTGTTCACCTTGACATTACGCTTCCCCTCAATGAGCAGGTTGCCATTGCCGATGACATCGATGACCTTGGCGGTGATGGTGGCGCGCAAGTTCTCTTCGCGGGTTGTTTTGCCGCTGCCGTCATATTTGGAGTCATAGCTGGCGTTCAGGAGATTGTTCAGGTCCATCCAGTTACTGATGCCGGTGACATTGGTCTCCAGCCCCATCAAATTTGGAATACCTGCGGAAATTGTGCTGCCGCGGCTGGTTCCGGTAGTGGCCTGTTTACTGGCGCTCGCCTGTTCCGTAATGACCACGGTGAGAGTATCCCCTCTCCTGCGCGCCTTGAGATCCTCGGTAATGCCGGTGGAAGAATCCTGCCAGATCGACCCGCTGGCATAGGTAGGCTTTGCCTGCTGCATCTGTTCGTCGAAGGTGGGAGTCCTGATTTCCGAACTCTGGAAGGAACAGGCTGGCAGCAGTAACAGTCCCACAAGCATCAGGTATTTTGCCGGCGTGCTTTGAATATTCATGGTCAAAAATCCACCTTCACCGTTTCAGCATCGATAACCCGTGCCGGAAGTTCTTTTTGGGAAGCAAGATTCCTCACCATTACCGTATCTCCTTCCGCCCCCGAGTTCCTAGCCTTGCCGGCGGCCGTTATGCGTAACGATTCGTTTTCCGCCACGATGGTAACCAGTTGGCCGCTTTTAATCAGCGGTACTCTTTCCAGAAAATCAGGTCTGATGGGATTGTTGCCGCGAATGGCGGTGCGTACCCTTTTCCCAACAACTTCGTCCACATCACGGACAAAACGGCCCTGCAGCCGGGAAAGCCCCCGTTTCTGCACCGCAACATCTGCCGCACCGATGACTTCACCACGCTCAAGGGGACGGACCGCCACCACCATCTCGGCCATGGCCTCCACCTCCACCTTGACCGGCACATTGCGCTCGACCCGCCCGTCAACCCGGATGATGAGGGCAAGATTGGCGCTGCCCCACCCTTCCCAGCGGTCTGGCGCCACCACTTCATAACTCAGGTCGCCGGCAGAAAGGGACAGATCGCCGCTATAGACAATCTTTTTGATGTTGATCTCCAGTCCCAGATTGTCGCACTTCTGCTGCAGGTAGTCGATAACCACCTGGCGGACCACCGCCTCCTTCACCGTCTGGCTTGCGGCCAGGGCAGGGATAATGCCGAAGATAAGAAGCAGCAGGGCTGTCAGTAAGGCACGTTTCATTATCGGTACTCCTCCCCCTCCCTTTATGTACCATAAGGCATAAAGGAGGGGGTCGGGGGGAGGGATTCTTTACCGCTTCAGATTGTTAGCTGTCTGCAACATCTCATCCGCCGCCTGAACCGCCTTGGAGTTGATCTCGTACGCCCTCTGGCCGACGATCATGTTGACCATCTCCTCGGCGACGCTGACGTTGCTCATTTCCAGGTAGCCCTGGCTGAGTGTGCCGATGCCGTTCTGCCCGGAAGTGCCGGTGGTTGCCGCCCCCGATGATTCGGTCTCCTTGAAGAGGTTATGCCCCTGGCTGGAGAGTCCGGCCGGGTTGGAAAAGGTGGCCAGCTGGATGGTGCCGACGCTGGTCGGTGAGGTCTGTCCCGACTGGATGACCGAGACAGTACCATCGTTACCGATGGTAATGCTCGTGGTATTGTTGGGGATGACCACCTCAGGCAGAAGCGGGTATCCCTCGGAAGTGACCACACGCCCCTGGCTGTCCTTTTTGAAAGCGCCGGCCCTGGTATATTCGGTGGAGCCATCGGGCATCTGTATCTGGAAAAATCCATCTCCCTCGATGGCTACATCCAGCTCGTTGCCGGTCTGGGTGACGTTGCCGGTGGTGAATATCTTGGTGACTGCTGCCGGCTTTGAGCCAAGGCAACCTGGATGCCGGTGGGGATCTGGGTGGCATTGTTGATGGGGCGCCACTGGTTTTCATGCTCTGGTACATGAGGTCATGGAAATCGGCACGGCTCTTCTTGAAGCCGGTGGTGTTGACGTTGGCCAGGTTGTTGGCAACCACGTCGATATTCAATTGCTGAGCCTGCATCCCTGATGCTGCCGTCCATAATGCCCTGATCATTGATAACCTCCTTAAAATCTGTTCTATGTTTTCTATGTTCTATGTTCTGTGTTCTGTGTTCTGTGTTCTGTGTTCTATGTTCTGTGTTCTAGTTCTGGGTTCTGGGTTTTAACCTAGAACCTCGAACATAGAACGTAGAACAGCCTTAAACCCTTCCCAGGTCATTGGCTGCCTTTCCCGTAATGTCATCGTAGCTTCTCACAACTTTCTGGCAGGATTCGAAGTAGCGAGTCGTTTCTATCATCCGGACCATCTCGGCAACCACGTTGACATTGGATCCCTCCAGGGTCCCCTGCTGCACGGTGGTCGTCGTTACGTTCACCGGCGTTTCCTGGGGATTGGCCGGGATAAAGAGACCTTCGCCCAATTTCTGCAAAGCATACGGCTTCTGGAAATCGACGATGTCCAGGGTCCCGGCAGGTGTCCCATCCACGAGAATTGCGCCCCTGGCATCGATGTCCACGCGGCCGCCGTTGATGGTGATCGGCCCCCCACCCTGCACCTCGTAACCTTCGCTGGTCACCAGTCGCCCTGCGGAGTCCATCCGGAAGTTGCCCTGCCTGGTGTAGGCCCTCCCCTGGGGCGTATTGACGACAAAGAAACCGTCCCCGTCCAGGGCCACATCCAGGGTGTTGCCGGTCTGCTTGAGCGGTCCGGGCGAGTAGTCGGTAAAAAATATTTCGCTGCTGAATACCGGCGAGTCATTGGGGCCGGCTGCCGCTTGCGACTGGCTCTTCGATGAAGCGAGAACACTCTCGAATTGCAGGCGATCGCCCTTGAAACCGGCGGTATTGGCGTTAGCCAGATTGTTGCTGATCACATCCAGCCTGCGCATGGCCGCCAGGTTGCCTGAGAGTGCCGCATAAAGACCGCTGTTCATTTAATGCTCCTTTTGTAGAAGGCTTGTGACCGCCAAATCCTTTTCAAAACCTGTCATGGCCGATGAAGCTTCATCCTGCCCCGCAAACGGAGCAATGCCTGGCTGTGCAGCTGCGAAATCCGCGACTCTGTCAAATGGAGCACGGCGCCGATCTCCTTCAGGTTCATCTCTTCGTAATAGTAAAGGGTAATGACGATCCGCTCCTTTTCAGGGAGGTTATCGATGGCTTCGGCCAGATTTTCCACCGTCTGTCTGGCTATTAGCTGGTTCTGCGGGCTCTCGATCCCCTTATCCTCCAGTACGTCCAGGAGTCCCAGCGGGCTGCCGTCTTCATCCATCCAGGCATCATCGAGGCTGACAAAGGAAAGGAAATGGATCTCTTCCAGAAGATGAAAGTAGTCCTCAAGATCCAGTCCCATGGCCGCAGCGACCTCATCGCTGGAGGGGTTTCTCCCCAGACGCTGCTCCAGGGCGGAAAACTCACGCTCCAGGCGTTTGAACTTATCCCGCAGGGAGCGGGTCAGCCAATCCTGGGAGCGAAGCTCGTCCATGATTGTGCCCCTGATGCGCTGCTCGGCAAAGGTCTTGAACATGACCCCCCGAGTCGGATCAAAACGTTCTGCAGCGGAAATAAGTCCAATGACGGCTGCACTCCTCAAGTCATCCCGGTCCAGGTGCGGGGGAAGAGCGGAAGCAATCCTGTCCACCAGGAATTTCACCAGGGCAGGTGGGAAACCACCAGTTCGTCCCTGTCGGGGATAGCAGTACGTTGAGCCTCTTGTTCGTAAGCCTTGAGAAGACAGTTCATATACACTCCAATCCTGCGGTGCTGGGGAAATTTTTCCGGGACAAGAACTGGATATTCCCCTTCAGCCGGTTGTCGCAGCCGCTTGCCATTATCCTTCTCGCCAGTGCAGTGTAACAACGGGAGGCCTTGCCATTAGGGTACAGCTGGCAAACCGGTTTTTGCCTTCTTACCGCCTCACCCACCAGGTCATCCCGCAATATGCAACCCATAAAATCCATGGATACATCGAGAAAACGGTCCGCTACATTATAAAGCTTGTCGTAGACCCCCACCGCGTCCTTCTGGTCCCTGGCCATATTCACCAGCACCTTGAAATGCCGTTCACCGTAACGGGTCGACAACAGTTTGATCAGTGCATAAACATCGGTTATGGAGGTGGGTTCAGGAGTGACAACGACCAGGATCTCCCGGGCCGCCACGTTGAAATAGGTGACGTTTTCCGAAATCCCCGCCTCGGTGTCGATGATAAAGACATCGAAATCCTCTTCCAGCCGGTCCAGCTCATCAAGGAGTTTGAGCCGCTCCGGCGTACCGAGACTGGTATATTCCTGCACTCCCAGTCCGGCAGGCACCACTTTTATCCCCCCCGCTGCACTGATAATGATCTCGTTCAGGCTCTTTTCGCCGGACAGGACATGATTCATGGTGAATACAGGGCGCAGGCCGAGAAGGATATCGATGTTTCCCACCCCCAGATCGGCATCAATCACCAGCACTTTTTTCCCCTGGTTTGCCAGAGACACCGCCAGATTAACCACCACATTGCTCTTGCCGACGCCCCCTTTACCGCTGGTTACCGATATCACGCGGATATCCTGGCGGCTGCTGATCCTTCCTGCATAAAGGTTCACATCGCGCCGGGTAACATTAACGGTGCCGGCCAGCTGCCGCAGGGTGTCAGCCTGATCGCTGCTCATTTCTCCGTCTCCCTCAGCACCAGGTTGGCTAGTTTTCGCGCCGTCGCCACTTCGATGTCCTCAGGCACCTTCTGTCCGGTGGTGAAATAGGAAAGGGGGAACCTGTTACGCACCTGGGCGTTGACAATACAGCCGTAACTTTCGCTCTCATCAAGCTTGGTGAAGAGCAGTCTGGTAATGGGAAGCAGGCTGTATTGGGCGACGATTTCATTCATCTCCCGGTCCCGGGTGGTGGCGGAAATACAGAGATAGGTCTCGATGCCGGGACAGGATTCCAGGTAGACCTTCAGTTCCTCCAGCTTTTCCCGGTCTTTGGGACTTCTGCCGGCCGTATCGATGAGGATCAGGTCCTTGTCCGCATGTTTCGCCAAAACAGCCTCAAGCTCCTTGGCAGTGGCGGCCACTTCCAGCGGCACATCCATTATTTTGGAATAGGTCTTCAGCTGCTCAACGGCGCCGACCCTGAAATTGTCGGTGGTGACCATGGCGACACGCGCCCCGCGGTTCAGGGCGTACATGGCGGCCAGCTTGGCTATGGTGGTGGTCTTGCCGACCCCGGTGGGGCCTACAGTGGCCATGATGCGCGGGCCGGTCTTTCTGAGACGCAAGGGGCCGGAACATTTGATGATCCCGGCAAAGGCATCAACAAGCCGCTCCCTCAGCGCCTCCAACTCTTCACCCAGTTCGGCTGCAGGCCTGATCAGCTCAAGCAGGGCATGAATACTGTCGGTACCGACCTCTTCCGAGCGCAGCTCATTGGCCAAAAGCTCCAGCGCTTCATCAGATAGTTCGCAGTCGTCAGCCAAATTTTTGACACACACCTTATCCTCGGTACTGACCACCGGGAACGATACCGGCTTCGACCTTTCTCCTCCTTGGCTGCAACCGCATTGAGCAGCAGTTTCTTTATCTCTTCCATATCCTCCCTGGCAAAAATCCGGGGAGCATTCCCCTCCTTTTGCGGTTGAAATGGCTTGATCTCGTCTTCAGACTTTTCCGCTGCCGTCGGGGGAAGGGCCTCCTTTTTTTCGGCATCCTTCTTTTCGGCATCCTTCTTTGCCAGCACTTCAACCCGCTCCCTCAGCTCCCGCAGTTCCCGAGCCAGAGGCGCCAGCATGGAATTCTGGAACTCTTCCCTGGTGCTCAGTTCACGCTCAGGTTTTTCCTGGTAATGAACAGGGCGTTGGACTTTTTTCTGTTCCAGAGCTGCCGTTACTTCGAAGTAAGGTTTGGAGAAAAAGCCGAGAATTCCCCTGCGCCGCTCCTGTTTCGAAGAGAGGATCATTGCATCCAGCCCCATTTCGGCCTTGACCATCTTCAAGGCCTCCGACATATCTACCGCCTGAAATGTTTTAACTAGCATCGAGACTCACCATCCCTATCGATTGGATTTTTATGCTGGGCGGGATTTCATTATGGGAGATCACCGCAAGATTCGGCATGTAACGGTCGGTCAGTTTCTTCATATGCCTTCTGACGCTAGGGGAGGCAATCACCACCGGCGCCGTCCCGGTCTGGTCGAATTTCTCAGCCGCCTTGCGTATCGCGGCCAGAATTTTCTGGGCGGTGGCCGGTTCGATGGCCAGATAGCTCCCCTGCTCGGATATCTGTACCGCATCGGCGATGGATTCCTCCACCTCCCGATCGAGGGTGAGAACCCAGAGGGTATCATCCTCCCTCTTGTACTGTTCGACAATGTAGCGGCCGAGGCTCTGGCGGACAAACTCGGTCAGGGTTTCCGGGTCCTTGGTTACCCCGCCGTAGTCGGCAAGGGTTTCCAGAATCGAGCGCAAGTCGCGGATGGAGACGTTTTCACGAAGCAGGTTCTTGACGACCCGCAAAACCGTACCCAGACTCAGCAGCGAGGGAACCAGCTCTTCCACCACCTTGGGCAGCGTCGAAGACAGGCTGTCCAGAAGCTGCTGCAGCTCCTGTCGGCCCACCAGCTCATGGGCGTGTTTCTTGATGATCTCGCTGACGTGGGTAGCCAGTATGGTCGTGTTGTCAACCACGGTATAACCATAAACCTGGGCCTGTTCCCGATCTTTACCCTTGATCCAGATGGCGGGGAGGCCGAAAACCGGTTCAGTGGTGCGTGTGCCTTCAAGGTTACCCGAGGCGCTACCGGCGTCCATGGCCAGATATTGTCCGTTCAGCTCGCCGCCGCTCACCTTGGCGCCGTTGATCATAATGTTGTATTCGTAGGGCTTCAACTGCAGGTTGTCGTGGATATGGATGGGGGGGACAATGAAACCCATCCGCTGGGCATACTGTTTGCGGATGGAGCGAATCCTGTCCAGGAGCTCTCCGTTCTGGGCCGCATCCACCATCGGCACCAGTCCGTACCCCACTTCAAGCTCCAGCATATCCAGCGGACGAATGGAGCTGATCTGATCGGCGTCCTCCGGCTCCAGGGCGCCCGCTGCCGCCATCTCCTCCTGTTGCACCTCTTTTTTCTCAACCGCCAACCGCCCGGCCATGAAGGCTGCCCCGGAAATGAGCAGGAACGGGAAGTGCGGCAGGCCGGGGATCAGTGCAAAGACAAACATGACGCCGGAGGCAATGTAAAAAGCCTTGGGATAGTTCAGAAGCTGGCCGGAGATTTCATGGCCGAAGTTCTTTTCGTCTGCGGAGCGGGTAACGATGATGCCGGCGGCGGTGGATATGATCAGTGCCGGTATTTGAGCAACCAGTCCCTCCCCCACCGTCAGCAGTGTATAATTGGACAGGGCTGCGGCCAGTTCCATCCCCTGCTGCCAGACGCCGATGACGAAGCCACCGATGATGTTGATGAGCATGATGAGGATGCCGGCAACGGCATCACCCCTGACGAACTTGCTGGCGCCGTCCATGGAGCCGTAGAAGTCCGCCTCACGGGAAATTTTGGACCGGCGGGCTTTGGCTTCCTTGTCGGTGATGAGGCCGTTGGACAGATCGGCATCGATGGCCATCTGCTTGCCCGGCATGGCATCGAGGGTGAAGCGGGCGGCGACCTCCGCCACCCGTCCGGCGCCTTTGGTTATGACGACAAAATTGATGACAACGAGAATAAGGAAGATTACGGCGCCGACCACATAGTTGCCGCCGACAACAAAAAGGCCGAAAGCCTTGATGACAGCACCGGCAGCCTCGGCCCCTTCACTGCCATGGAGCAGGATCAGGCGGGTGGAAGCGATGTTCAGGGCCAGGCGGAATAATGTGGTTATCAGGAGGATGGAGGGGAAGATGGAGAAGTCCAGGGCCTGGATGGTGTAGAGGCTGACCAGCAGGATTACCAGGGCAATGGTGATATTGGCCGCAAGAAAGACATCAAGAACGAAGGCAGGCAGAGGGATGATCATCAGGGAAAGGATGCCGATGAGCGCAACCGCCATATAAATGTCGGAGTTTTTCCGGTAAGGCTGTATGTCGATTGCTTCTGCTGCCGGCGCCATATTTGAAATTCCTCTGAAAAATCATGGGCTTTTCAACTGCGCAGTCATTTGTGCAACCGTTGTGCCATCCGGAGAAAATGCCTGCCGGCGGCCACGGGAAGGGTAGAAGGGAGAATTAACGGCCAGTTTTTTGAGTAGACCTTCGGGAAATACATTCGCAAAAGACGGCATTTTGAATAGCTCAAGGTCAAGATTTTGACCTTATGGAATAACCCGATAATTGCCCCGGTTCCAGACGCCAAGGCAAGGCAACTCTATATTTTTGTTGAAAATAACCAGAGATGGCTATATATTTTCTTCTTTTTTAATCTCTCCGCTGAAAGAAATCCCAATGCCCCTGAAAAACCTCCTTTTACTTCTGATAACGGCCTTATTCCTCGCCGGTTGCACCACCATGGCGCCAAAGGAGAATCTTCCCTTTCCCCTGACCAACCAGGAATTTGCCGATCCGGTAAAGGTTGTTTCCATTCCTCTGCCGATCATTGCTTCCAGCCCCAATGAAGGAATTACCTTCGGAGCTCTGACCGCTTTTCTGCTCCACAACAAAAAGGAAGAGGTCAGCACCCTCGTCGCCCCCCAGGTCAACTACAACAAAAACTTCGGCGCCACGGCGACTCTCTTTGCCACCTTTTATCCCGTGGAAGACCGCTATTGGGAGGTGGCACTCTCCAAGTCAACCAAGGTCAATGAAGATTTCGAATTCAAGCTACGTGACAGTACCCTGCTCGACAAGAAGCTGGAGCTGAATGCTTTTCTCTTCTCCCTGACCGACGGCTCGGCCCGTTTTTTCGGCTTTCAGCAAACCAGCCAGAAAGCAAACGAAACAAATTATGCCGATCAAGAAACCGGCTTCAATCTTTCCGCCGGCTATCAAATTTTCCGGCATGTCCAATTGGTTGTCGGCGAGCGCTTCAAGAAGGTGGATATAAAGCATGGGGCCATCACGAAGGTACCCTTTATCCGTGAGAAGTTCGATCCGGCCGAGGTGCCGGGTATGGACGGCTTCACTGCCCATGCCCAAAAGTTGGGAATTGTCTATTCCACGCTGGATTCACCTACTTTGCCCACCTGGGGAGGGTATGCCAGGGTCGCAGTGGAAGCCAGCGTGAAGAGGCTCGGCAGCAGTGCCGACTACCGCCATTACGAGGCGGAGATGAAAGCCTATTATCCCCTGATGAATGCGCAGTTCATCAGCGTCGGCCGGCTGGCCTACAACCAGACCCTAGGGCATGACGTGCCTTTTCTGGAAAGAAGTATTCTAGGTGGGGAAACGACATTGAGAGGTTACGGCCGCAACCGTTTTATCGACAGCAGTTATTTTCTCCTCAATCTGGAGGAGCGGATCAGGCTGTTCCGTTGGGAAATTTTCGATGTCAATGCGGATTGGGAGATTGCCCCGTTCATAGATCTTGGAGCAGTCATGGAAAGACTGGACAAGGTCAGCACCAGGAGCTTCGAGTTCAACCCCGGCATCGGTTTCCGGGCGGTGGTCCGCCCCAACATCGTCGGCAGGGTGGATTTGGGGATCGGCAAGGAAGGACCGGCAGTTTTCGTCGGGCTGGGGTACCCATTTTAAAATGGTTCTATGTTCTGGGTTCTAGGTTCCAGGTTGCAACATAGAACATAGAACTTAGAACCTCGCACCTTGGCAAGTTCCCCGCCGCAACAGCTCATTGTCGATGGTATTGAGAACTTCAAATTTCTGCAATGACCAGAGCGGCGCTATGAGATGATCGCGATTGCCGTCGCCGGTCAGGCGCTGGACGCTGATGGTGGGATCCAGCAGTTCCAGGAAATCGCAGACCAATCCCACGTATTCGTCCCGATCGAGAATCCTCACCCCTCCCCGCAGATATTCATCCGCCAGGCCGTATCCCGCATCACATGGAGCAGATGCAGCTTCACCCCATCCACCCCCAAATCTTTGAGGATACTGGCGCCGGCCAGCATCTCTTCCCGTGTCTCTCCTGGCAGCCCAAGGATGATGTGGGCGCAGACCTTGATCTGCCTGGCCTTACATTCCTTCACTGCCCTGACGAATGAAGCGAAGTCGTGGCCCCGGCGAATCAGGCTCAGCGTGCGGTCCAGGTGGGACTGTAGACCCAACTCAAGCCAGAAGTAAGTCTTTCGTGCGTAAGATGCCAGGAGATCAAGTGTTGCAGCAGGCAGGCAATCGGGACGGGTGCCGACGATGAGGCCGACCACATCTTCCACTGCCAATGCTTGGTCGTAGAGGGCCTGCAGGCGACCAGGAGCGGCAAAGGTATTGGAATAAGGCTGGAAATAGGCGAGAAACTTCTTTGCCTTGTATTTCCTGGTCATCACTTCTTTGCCGTGCTCCAGCTGCTCTGCAATGGATGCGCCGCGGATTATGCCGAATGAACCGGAACCTGAACCACCGCAATAGATGCAACCGGTGTTGCCTACGGTGCCGTCACGGTTCGGGCAGCTGAAGCCGGCATCCACGGAAATACGATGGACACGGCAGCCGAAAACCCTCTTCAGTTCCTCGGAAAAGATATTGTAGCGTTTTTTTCCGTCAAGCATCAGGGGCTAAGCCTCATTTGGTAACCTTGAACCCCTTCCTGGTCTGATCCCAGGTGTATCCACTTCCACTCCAGATGGCTTCGATCCCGCTCCAGTCCAACGCCAGACTTTTCATTTCCTCGGTAATATAATAGGCGGGCATGATTTCGCTGTCGTCTATCCGGCTGTCGCCATTGCTGTCGGCCCAATGGAGAGGGGCGATGGTGACCCTGTCGTTGCCTTTTATGGCTTCAGCACGATTGATACTGCCGGTATGGATGAAAATGGTTCCATGCAGCTCGGCGCGAGTATCGATTGCCACATCCTGGGGCAGTTGCACCACGTAGGAAATCCTTACCGCACCATTACCGCCGGGAATAAGCCACTTTATTTCTTCCGAAGGAGCTTTGCCCGATGCAGCAGGAGGCATTGCATTGACGAGACGCCAACCGGGTGGAAGCTTCTCCTTGATGATCAGGCCCCGGCTGGTATTGTCCATCCTGTTCACCGTTATCTGGACCGGCATCATCTCTCCAGGGGCAGAGTATTCAGGCATCCATCTCACGGCGGCCACAGGAGAAGACATATTGGAAAGGATAAAAAAAGCGGCAATTATAATAAGGGCGATGATCAATATCGCCAGCAGAAGACCGCGCCGGTTTCTTTTCTTTGGTTGAGGCAGTTCGCTTTCGGCGACCTCTTCCGACGGACAGGCAGTTTCATGGCGAAGTATCTCATCAAGGTTCACTTCCAGCGCCATGGCCAGTTTCTCGGCATTTTCCCTCTTGATGGTCGGATAGCGGTTGTTTTCCCAACGGGAAATGGTATCGGTGGTGACGCCTACCACGCTTGCCACATAGAGCTGGGTAAGCTTTTTCGTCTCGCGGACCGTTTTTATGGTTGCACCTTCGATGGCGACACTGCCCGAAGTTGCTTTTTCATTTTTATCTGATAAATTATCCATATGAATTTATTTTAACAATTCCCCCTCATTGAAACCGGCTTTTTCCCTTTAATTTGATCTTTTGGCACCCGACATCGGGTGGAATTACTATAGATGTCCATACCTACACTACCATGCGTATGGTATTTTTTAAACACCATAGTGCAGAAACATCAACCAAAAAGAGGAGAGTAAAAAATGAAAAAAATGATCGCAGCAGCAGCATTGGTAATGTTTGCAGCAGGTGCCTCCATGGCAGCGGACACCATTACCCTTGAGGCAAAGAACGGCAATGTCACCTTCAATCACAAGAAGCACCAGGAAACCCTTAAGGAATGCAAAGTCTGCCATGGGGACAAGACCGGCAAGATTGAGAATTTCAACAAGGATGCCGCCCACAAACTGTGCAAGGGCTGCCACGAAGAGAAAAAAGCCGGCCCGACCAAGTGTGGCGAGTGTCACAAAAAGTAATTTGTTTCAGCTAGTTAGACATGGCTTCACCAAAAGAGGGGTCGGCGTATTGCCGCCCCTTTTTTCGTTGCAGCACCCAATTAAAGCATGTATCTTCAGTGAAGATGAAACGTTACTTCTCCGAAAACGCGCTGCTGCAGATGCGTGAAGCAATATCAGACGCAGGCGGCAACGAGGTTTTTTTCCTCGGCCGCACCGACGAAGCCAAAGTAGTGATCGATGCCGAACCGCTGGCACGGGGCAATGCCGATGCGGTAGCCGCTATCATGATCGTCACCTCCTTCGGGGACGTGGTCATCCACAACCACCCCTCAGGCATTCTCACCCCTTCCCAGGCAGATATCGAGATTGCCTCCCTCATGGGTAATCAGGGAGTCGGCTTCTACATCGTCGACAATGCCGTGGAGCGTTGTTATCAGGCTGTTTCCCCCTTTGCCCGCACGGTGCTGGAGCGCCTTTCCTATCCGGAACTGGAACGGTGGTATGCACCGGGCGGAGTGCTTGCCGAAAACCTGAAGGGCTACGAACACCGCGCCGAACAAACGCGCATGGCCTTTGCCGTAGCCGAAGCCTTCAACGAGGAGCGCATCGCCGTTATCGAGGCCGGTACCGGCATCGGCAAATCCCTCGCCTACCTCCTCCCCGCCGCCCTCTGGGGTCTGCGCAACAAGGAGAGGGTCGTCATCTCCACCAACACCATCAATCTCCAGGAACAGCTGATCAAGAAAGATATTCCTTTTCTCCAGAAGCACGGTGAGATTGAGTTCCGGGCCGTGCTGGTCAAGGGGCGCAACAATTACCTCTGCCTGCGCAAGCTGGAGAGTGTCAAGGCCGAGCCGACCCTATTCAAGGATGATGCAGCCAATGAGCTCCAGACCATCATCGATTGGAGCGGCAAGACAGGTGAAGGCTGCCGCAGCGATCTCTCATTCATTCCCCGTGATGAGACGTGGGACGAGATCTCATGTGAGGCTGATCAGTGCGGCAGGGTCAAGTGCTCCCATTATGCCCGCTGCTTTTTCTATAAGGCCCGGCGGGAGGCAGCCGGCGCCGACCTGCTGGTGGTCAACCACGCCCTGCTCATGGCAGACGTTGCCGTGCGGCAGGAAACCGGCTATGGCTCCACCGCCATCCTTCCACCCTTCGAGCGCATCATCTTCGATGAGGGGCACCATCTGGAAGACGTGGCCACCAGCTTTCTCTCAGCCCAAGTCTCGCGCAACGGCCTCCTGAGGATCCTCGGCAAGCTGCAGCACCCGCGCAAGACGCAGAGGGGATTGCTGCCGCTCCTTTCCACCCAGCTTTCCCGTGAAGTGCCGGAAGCCATGGATGACATATATATGGAGGTTGCTGCCATCCTGGAAGGAAGGCTTATTCCCCGACGGCTTACCCTCACCGACACCATGAACCGCGCCATGGATGCCATTGGCATAGCCCTGAACTCGCACCTGCGCAAGGATGTCGGCAGCAAGGAAGAGATCAAGTTACGTCTTACCCCTACCATTTACTCAACGCCCCTGTGGATCGAGGTGGAAGAACGGGTCAACGAACTGTGCCGGGAGATTGGCGAGTATGCTGTTGCCCTGAAGAACTTTCTCAAGGCATGTGAAAAGCTCCCCGACAAGGTGCTGGAAAAACTGGCGGGCAGCCTGGTTGATCTGAAGGGAGTAAGAGGGAGGCTAGAAACGGCCCAGGTGAACCTGCGTTTCTTTGTGGCGCGGGAAGAAGGATTCTGCCGCTGGTTCGAATCTAAAAAGACGACCAAGGGGCTGGTGGTCAAGCTCTGCTCTTCCCCTCTGGAGGTGGCGGAATCCCTGAAAAAAGTTGTTTTCGATAAGTTCAAGACGGTTGTAGTCACCTCTGCCACCCTGGCGGTGGGGGAACGCTTCGATTACCTGAAAAAGCGAACCGGCCTCAGCATGGTACCCGGTCCAAGGGTAAGCGAGCTACTCCTTGCCTCCCCTTTCGATTATCAAAAGCAGACCTTTGTCGGCATACCCACCGATATTCCCGAACCTGTGGCATCTGGATTCGAGCCGGTACTGAACAAGTACCTGCTGCAGGCACTGGGTATTTCCCAGGGGAGAGCCTTTGTTCTTTTCACCTCCTACAGTCTGCTCAGCCGTATTTACAGCCGGCTGGCGGAGCCTCTGAAAAAGGCGGGACTTACCCCGATGCGCCAGGGTGAGATCAACCGGCATCTGCTCCTCTCCCAATTCAAAAAGGGGCACAATCCTGTGCTGTTTGGCACCGACTCATTTTGGGAAGGGGTGGATGTCAAGGGGAAGGCGCTGGAACAGGTGATAATCACCCGCCTGCCATTCAGGGTGCCGACAGAACCGATCCTGGAAGCACGGGCCGAGCACATAGCCTCCCTGGGTGGAGACCCGTTCATGGAGTACACGGTGCCCCAGGCAGTGATCAAGTTCAAGCAGGGCTTCGGCAGGCTGATCAGGAGCAGGGAAGACCGTGGCGCAGTGCTAATCCTGGACTGCCGTGTTCTGTCCAAAAATTACGGCAAGTCCTTTCTTCGCTCCCTTCCCGATGTAAGAATGGTCAAGGGAAAAGGGGAAGAAGTCTTTGCCGCAATGTCGGAATTTTTCAGGGGTTAGCCTTCATCTGCCGCTTGGCGACATAGTTGTAGCACTGGAAATAGCAGAGCGTCATGAGGATGAAGACGAAGAGGATGGAGAACTGCGCGCCTGGAAGCTGCGGCGCCCTGAGGATGAATACCAGGAAGAAGATGAAGATCCCTGCCTTGACGATGTCGCCGGTCACTCTTTTCCGCCGCAGCCCCAGTACCTCCTGGGAAGAAAGGGACGTACTGCAGGAAGAAACCTCGCGAGTAGCTTCATAGGCAGCAAATTTGTAGACCGGGTAGAAAAGAACAACCTGCGCCACCACGGCCTGATAAGACTGTTGATGAATATCTGCTGCGGCACATGTGCCTGCAGCCAGAAAGCGATTCCAGCCAAAAGCGCCAGGAGAAATCCCTGCACCACATAGTAGATGGTGATCAGACGTTTCAATCTTGTGTAATCAAATCCATTTGCCATAGTATCTCCGCAGTCATCAAGCCTTTTCAGTTGCAGCCCACGCAAGAACCATAACAAATAAAATAGTGTTTTACAAGTAAAAGTAGTTTCCCCATAACTTCTATAGCCCCAGCGAACAAAAAAGGCCCCCAAAATGGAGGCCCCTTTCTTAACGGCACTGCCCGATTTACTTCTTGTGGCACTCACCACACTTGGTCGGACCAGCTTTCTTGGTCTCATGGCAACCCTTGCACAGCTTGTGAGCAGCATCCTTGCCCAATGTCAACTTGGCTGGAGTCCCCTCACCATGGCAGGATTTGCAATCACCGGAAGCGCTATGCTTTTTGTGATCGAAGGTTACGTTACCATTTTTTGCTTTCATGACAACGGTGTCGGCTGCAAAAGCAGCCGATGCAGAAAAAGCAACCATCAATACAACAGCTAATACTTTCTTCATACTTTGATCCTCCAACGAAATTAAAATAGACAAACAAGGCTCTTATACCCTTCCGATTAATTCATGTCAATAAATTTGTACCCATTTGTCAATTGGATAATGCCCTGGCAACGGTTATGATAAATATCTCCGCTGCACCCGCCTTTTTTAGCGTTTTCGCACATTCTTCGACAGTACTGCCGGTAGTGAAAACGTCATCAATCAATATGATCCGCCGGTCGGCAACCCGTTCAGGTTCGGCAACGGCAAAGGCACCCTTGACGTTCTGCTGACGCTCGTCTGCGGCAAGATTGATCTGCGGCTCAGTCCAGCGTGTCCGTTGCAGGGCATTGCGGGAGAGCGGAATCCGCCACTCCTTGGCCAGCACGGCTGCCAGAAGTATCGCCTGATTATAGCTGCGCCAGCGCAGCCTCTTTTTGTGCAATGGAACAGGTATGACAAGATCTGCTGCCGTCTGGCCTGCAAAGTCGGCAAGGTGGCGAGCCGTCATCAGCGCCAGCGGCCGGGAAAGGTGTGTCTTATGTGCATATTTGAAGCGGTGGATGAGCTCCTGGATGGGTCCGTCGAAGACAAAGGCGGCGCGCGCCGCCACATAGGCCGGACGACGAACAGAACAGGCGCCGCAACGGTGGTCAATGCCGTCTTCGGTGGCAAAAGGAACGCCGCATATGGGGCAAAGCGGTGAGGCGATGGGATGCAGCTGTTTGAGGCAACTTGTGCAGAGGTGCACATCCCCCGCATCCGGGATGTACACCCTGCACAGGTGGCAAAGGGGTGGAAGATGATGTCCAGCAGAGACCTGAACGACAATGTCTAAAGACCCAGGTCCTCGTTGACCACCAGCACCCTCACGTCGGTAAGGCGCGGCTTTCTGTCGATGACCGTGGTAATGCGGCAGATGCGGTCCGGGGAATTGCAATCGGAGCAGAAGCCGGTCTTCGAGCAGGGAGTATTATAATTGAGGCGCCTGGCATTGGGGGGACTGGCCCAGTCCTTGATTCTCTTGACGGCGGCATCGATGTCGCCATCCACCAGCTTGTTGCGCCCGGCAACGACGATCACTTTTTTCGGTCCGAAGAACATGGAACCGACCCGATTGCCCGAAGCATCTATATTGACGAGAATGCCGGAAAGGGTCAGGGCATTGGTCCCGGTAAGGAACAGATCGCAGGTGAGCTGCGTCTCATGGTGGCCACCTTTTCTTCCATGGACAGACCGGGCTGGCCATGGTTCAATATCTCCTTCCCCTGGTCCCTGAGTTGATCGGCAACCTCCAGTTCCGCCACGGACATGGAGCCGCCGAAGCCGATATTTGCCGCATCGGCCGCTTCTTTCACGATATAGTCATGGACATCCTTTCCGCTTTGGCAGTAGATCGCCGTGAAACCATTCTTTTCCAGGGCGGCCACGGCCTTTTTGCATTTCTGCTCATATGTCCAGTCCATCAATTCCTTGCTTTGACTCATATGCGACCACCTTTCAACTTTCACTATTTTCCCAGTTTGGCCCAGTAATCATATTCATAGCGCCAGAAATCCTTCATCAAATCCACCAGCCCCGCATGTAGCACTGAGGGCAAGCTTGGCCCCTGCCTGATCGGGATACTCCCTTTTTTCCAGTGTGGCGCGATACAGTTCCCCCCCCAGTGCCGTTGCCTTGGCAAACAACCGATCCTGATCGGGAAAAAGGCGCTCACCGGCAATGGATGACCCGACGCCGCCGACAGACCATGCCCCGAGCATGCCAACCACCCGCTGCATATAGTCGATCACCTGCTCATCGCCACCCCCGCCGGATGTCTCCACCACCACGCCATACTTGCCGTCCATGGCCTGGCAATGAATGATGCCGCAACAGCGGTCGAACAATGCTTCATTTGGGCCGAAACACTCATGATGTAATTGGGGCTGGCAAGGATGAAACCATCGCAGGCCAGGAGCTTCTTCTTCAGCTCCTCGAAGTCGTCGGGGATGGGACAGCTGCCCGTCTTGTGGCACGCATCGCAACCCACACAGGGATTTACCTTGATTTTCGAAAGATAAACCATCTCCACGGTGCCGCCGGCGTTCTGTACCCCTTCCACCACCTTATCCAGGAGTAGACCCGTATTGCCGCGCTGAGCGTGGGGACTGCCGTTAATGGCAATGAAATTCATACTACCTCCTTAAGACGCATCCACAGGCTACACGGATTTCGGCGTTTTTATTTCAACCTAAGCCCTTACTTATAGTTTTTCCTGATCCTTGCCTTCACCCTCAAGGAAAGGGAACTATTTACAGCTATAGCAGGAGATCAGCGCTAACAAGGTTACTTTTACGCGTTCATTATAAGGCTTTTGCCGGTCATTTCCTTCGGTTTCTCCAACCCCAGGATCTCCAGCATGGTCGGTGCAATGTCGGCCAGGATCGCCGGTTGCAGCTTCACCGACTTCCGCGTATCGTCAACCAGAATAAAAGGGACCACATCGCAGGTATGGGCCGTATGGGGACCGCCGGCCTCATCGGTCATGATTTCGGCATTGCGTGATCGGCAGTAATGATGACCCGGCCGCCAAGGCTTTGTACTTTGTCAACCAGCGTGCCAACACATTCGTCAACCGCTTCGATGGCTTTGATGGCGGCGCTCATGATGCCGGTATGCCCCACCATGTCGGCATTGGCGAAATTGAGAATTATGACATCGTATATATCCTGATCAAGCCGCCGCAGGAGTTCTTCGGTAACGGGATAGACACTCATTTCCGGCTTCTGGTCGTAAGTAGCCACCTCTTTCGGCGAGGGAATCAGCGCCCGGTCTTCGCCGGGAAAGGGAACCTCGCTGCCGCCGTTGAAGAAAAAGGTAACGTGGGCATATTTCTCCGTCTCGGCAATGCGCAGCTGACGGAGCCCCGCCCGGCCCAGCACCTCGCCAAGGATATTTTTCAGTTCCTCCGGGCCGAAGGCTACCGGCAGGCCGAAGGTCTCATCATAGGTGGTCATGCAGACATAGGAGGCGAGATTTGCCCAGCAGGGGCGCTGGAAACCGGCGAAGGCGGTGTCGGTCAGGCTGCGGGTAATCTCCCGGGCACGGTCCGAACGGTAGTTGAAGAAGATAAACCCATCGCCATCGTTGATTTTGCCAATGGCAGCACCCCCCGCAGTAATAACGGAAGGAAGGACAAATTCGTCGGTGACGCCGTTTCATAACTCTTGTCGATGGCTGCTGCAGCCGAGGAGAATACCTCACCATCGCCGCAGACAATGGCCCGGTAGGCCTTTTCCACCCGTTCCCAACGGTTATCCCGATCCATGGCATAAAAGCGGCCGATAACCGTGGCGATACGGCCGCAACCGATCCTTGCGATTTCCGCCTCCAGCTGAGCCAGGTAATCTGCCCCGCTCTGGGGAGGTGTATCCCGGCCGTCCAGCAGACAATGGATGAAGACCTCATCCAATCCCTGCTGCTTTGCCAGCCTGAGCAGGGCATAAAGATGGGTGTTATGGGAATGGACTCCGCCATCGGAAAGGAGCCCGGCCAGATGCAACCTGCCGCCGGCAGCCTTGGTTTTGGCTATGCAGTCCAAAAGCACCGGATTGGTGAAGAAATCTCCATCTTCTATGGACTTGGAGATGCGGGTCAAGTCCTGATAAACGATGCGCCCGGCACCGATATTGAGATGCCCCACCTCCGAATTGCCCATCTGCCCCTCGGGAAGGCCAACCGACATGCCCGATGTTCCCATTTCGGTACAGGGATACTCGGCGCAGAGCCGGTCCATGTTGGGGGTCCGCGCCTGGGCAATGGCGTTATTCTCCCGCTGTGGATTGATCCCCCATCCATCCAGAATCATCAGCATGAGCGGCTGTTTCGGCATTGGCATCTCCTTGGAAACAGAATTGAAAAACAAATGACATCCACCGATGACACAGTGTACGCAGATGCAATAAATCCCCACAATTGGCGTCATCTGCGGATTCGGTTTTAATGGTGATAGGGCTCGCCGTTGATAATTGTAAACCCCCGATAGAGCTGCTCCAGCAGAAAAATACGTACCATCTGGTGGGTGAAGGTCATGCGGGACAGGGCGACGGTCTTGAACGCCCTGGCGCGGAAGGACTCACTGAAGCCGTAGGCGCCGCCGATGGCGAAGACCAGTTCCTGGGTGCCGCCGTCCCGGTTGGTGGCCAGGAAGCGGGCCAATTCCGGGGAGCTCATCTGCTCACCCCGTTCATCAAGGAGCACCAGCCGGGCATTTTTCGGCAACAGCTTCAAAAGCCGCTCCCCCTCACGCTCGCGCATTGCCTCGGCAGCTGCCCCCTTCTCATCCCTGGCTTCGGCGAGATCAATGGCATATATCTGCCAATGCGGCCGGCATATTCGTCAATGCCGCGCCTCACCCATTCCTCCTGGGTTTTGCCGACCCAGAGGACCTTGAGCCTCATTTTTCCTTATCTTCCCACAGGTATTGTTCCGGTATCTCCACCAGCGGGCAGTTGTTCCACATCTCATCCAGGTTGTAATGGCGGCGAACCTCTTCCTGGAAGACGTGCACAATCACATCGCCGTAATCGATGATGACCCAGCGCCCCTCCTGCATCCCTTCAATATCCAGCGCCTTGCCGAATTTCTTCAACCCCTGCCGGACCGAATCGGCAATGGCCTGGGTCTGTTTGTCCGAGCGGCCGTTTGCCAGGACCAGGTAATCGGCAATGCTGGAGTGCCTGCTTATCTCGTAAATTCTAACATCCAGGGCTTTTTTGTCCAAAGCCAGGGCAGCGCACTGGATGGCGCGTTCCCTGGAATCGAGCACGTTTTTATCGACCATCGTTATAAATCCTCTGTTCCTTTATGTATTGCTCCACGGTCGCGGGCAGCAGATACCTGATTGACCGCCCCTGCCGTGTCAGGGTGCGGATCTCGCTGGAGGAAATATCCAGCAGAGTTCCGGCAATGGAGTAGACCGAATGGCCGGAGCTGTGCGTCAGGCGTTTTTCCGCCGCATGGTAGCAGAACCGATCAGCTATGGCAACGGGCAGGGCCTTGTCAAGCGGATCGGCAACCGCACCGGGACGGGATACGACGACGATGTTGCACAGGTTGAAGATAGCCGCGTACTCCTTCCAGGAGCCGATATCGAGAAAGGAGTCGCTGCCGATAATGAAGAAGAATTCGTCGGCAGGGTATGCCAGATGCAATTCCTGCAAAGTGTGAATGGAGTAAGAAGTTCCCCCCCTCTTCCCCTCGATATCGGAAATGGTAAAAAAAGGGTTGTCGGCAATGGCCAGCCGCACCATTTCATACCGTACCTCGAAGGATAACTCGCCAGCCAGGAGCTTGTGGGGTGGAGAGGCGGCCGGCACAAACATCACCCGCTCCAGGTCGAGCCTGTCCCGCACCTCTTCAGCAATGCGCAGATGTGCATTATGTATGGGGTTAAAGGTACCCCCAAGAATACCGATCCTCATAGCCCTCCAGCACCTCTCAGCCATTCACCATTCACCAATCACTGCCTTATCTGTCCTTCGCCGTAAACGATGAACTTGGTCGTCGTCAGGTCTTCCAACCCCATGGGGCCGAAAGAATGGAGTTTGGTGGTGGAGATGCCGATCTCGGCGCCGAGACCAAGCTGATTGCCGTCGGAAAAGCGGGTGGAGGCATTGACCAGCACCACGCTTGAGTTAACCTCTCGCAGAAACCGCTGGGAATTGGCATAATCGCTGGTAATGATAGCTTCCGTATGCAGCGAACCGTACTTATTGATGTGGGCGATGGCTTCATCCAGATCATCCACTACCCTGGCCGCCAGGATCAGCTCCAGGTACTCGGCATACCAGTCCTCTTCGGTGGCTGCTTTCACTCCGGGGGCAAACTGGCGGAACGCTTCGTCGCCGCGCAGTTCCACCTTCAAGGTGGAGAGTGCTTCATGGATGCGGGGCACGAAGGTCTCGGCGACATCCTTATGGATGAGCAGGGTCTCCAGGGCGTTGCACACTCCCGGTCGCTGGGTTTTTGAGTTGATGATGATCTTCTCCGCCATGCCGAAATCGGCCGTGGCATCGACGAAGATATGGCAGACCCCCTTATAATGCTTGATGACCGGGATCTTGGAGTGCTCGACGACGAACCTGATCAGGCTCTCCCCTCCCCGGGGAATGATGACATCGATGAACTCCTCCTGCTTGAGCATCTCCGTCACCCCTTCCCGCTCCGGGAAAGGAATCAGCGACAGGGCCGCAACCGGGATACCCAGCTTCCGCATCTCGTCCTGGAGCAGGCCGGCGATGGCCAGGTTTGAATGGATCGCCTCAGATCCGCCGCGGAGAACGACGGCATTGCCCGCCTTAAGACAGAGGGCGGCAGCATCGGAGGTCACATTGGGGCGTGACTCGTAGATAATGCCGATGACACCCAAAGGAATGCGCATCTTGCCGACGGTGATCTCATTGGGACGCTTCCACATGTGTGTCACCTCTCCCACCGGGTCGGGGAGAGCAGCGACTTCTCGCAGACCATCTGCCATGGCCTTGATGCGTGACTCATCCAGCATGAGCCGGTCAAGCATGGCGGCTGAAAGACCTTTTTGCTGTCCCGCTTCCAGGTCCTTGGCGTTTTCCGCCGTAATACGCGGTGCGTTGTTCTCTAAAGCCTCTGCCATCCTGAGCAAAAGCTCGTTCTTGGCAGCGGAAGACAGCCGGGCCATGGCCAAAGAAGCAGCCCGCGCATCAGCAGCTATTTTTCGTATTTTTTCGGCAATAGTCATCATTCTTCCCCTATCTCTGCTGCTTCAGGAATGCGGATTTTCCGATAAGCACAAGGCGCCTGAGGGATCGCGCGGAGGACCTGAAAATCCGCCGCAAACTTTCGCAAGGCGAAAGTTGACAGCCCTGCTGCCCCGGAGGGCGAAGCCTTAAGGCTGAGTCACAAGGGATACCGAAAGGCAACGCCGTGATTGCGGAAAAGCCGCATTTCACAGTACCACTAAGTTGTCGCGGTGGATTACATCATCCCCATACCTATATCCCAGTATCTGCTCGATATCGCCGCTCTTATGTCCGGCTATCAGCTCCATTTCGCGGCTGGAATAGTCGGTAATGCCACGGGCGAATTCTGTGCCGTCCGGGGTGCAGATCCTGACGCAGGCGCCACGGTCGAATTTCCCCTCGACCTGGACCACTCCCGACGGCAGCAAGCTCCTGCCATGCCGGGAAAGGACCCTGAAGGCGCCGTTATCGACAACGACCCGGCCCGCCGGCCTCTGGGTATAGGCTATCCAATGTTTGCGCCGATTAAGGCTAACACCTGCCGGCAAAAACAGCGTCCCCACCTCTGTACCGGCCAGCACCAGTTCAAGATTACCGCTTTTCTTACCATTGACCATAATGGTGGGAACGCCCGATTTCCCCACCTTCTTGGCAGCGGCTATTTTTGTCGCCATGCCGCCGGTGCCTACGGATGAGCCGCTTCCGCCGGCAGCGCGTTCCGTCTCCCTGGTAATGGACCGGACCAGGTGGATCAGTCTGGCCTCTGGGTTGGTGCGGGGGTCTGCGGTATAAAAACCATCTATATCGGTGAGGATCACCAGAAGCTGGGCCTCGACAAGGTTGGTCACCAGGGCTGACAGGTTGTCGTTGTCGCCGAACTTTATTTCCTCCACCACCACCGTATCGTTCTCGTTGATGATGGGAATGATGCCGCATTCGAGCAGGGTATCGATGGTCGCCCGGGCATTGAGAAATCGGGGTCTGCTGGCCAAGTCGTCACGGGTCAGAAGCAGTTGGGCCACCTTGATCCCGTGGCGGGCAAACTCCTCTTCGTAGGCTCGCATCAGTTTCGACTGGCCGATTGCCGCCGCCGCCTGTTTCTGGGGGATGGTCCGCGGCCGGCCAGACAATCCAAGCGCCAGCCTTCCGGCCGCAACAGCGCCCGATGAAACAAGAACGACCTCAACCCCCTGCTGCCGAAAACGGGCCATTTCGGCCGCCAGTCCCTTGATGCGGTCACCGTCAAGACCATTGTCCACAGAAGTGATGACACCACTGCCGATCTTTATGACAACGCGCTTTACCTTTTTCAGAATCTCTTTTCGCAATTGAATTAACCCGGAATCTTTGCAACCTAAAGATATCTTTAATAGCATGTTTACCAGGCTATGGCAAACAGTCATGAGCGAATCGGGCCAGTTTCACGTTGACAAACCGCCGGTGGGATTTTAGACTGGTCGCCTGCCGGACAAGGAGCACCGTTTGCTGAACAAGGAAAAATGGAAGAAAAAAATCAAGGCCATCCTTTCACTGGACAGCCATCCGGGCCATATCTCGGCAGGTTTTGCCGTCGGTGTATTCATCAGCTTCACTCCCTTTTTCGGCCTACATACGCCGATGGCTATTGCCGCAGCCTTCATCTTCCGCCTCAACAAACTCACCTGCATCACCGGCGCTGGGTCAACACCCCCATCACCGTCATCCCCATCCTGGGCGTCAGCTATAAGCTTGGCAGGATGCTCCGCGGCCTTCCCCCCGAGAAGTTTCAAATCGAAGCTGCAGTGGCAGCACCTGGAAAAACATGGGACATCTCTCCTGCTCGGCACCTCGATCCTCGGATTCATTGCCGCCGTGGCGGCCTATTTCATCTGCTATTATCTTGTCGTACGCTTCAGGCAGAAAGATGAGACTCTGGCAGAATTAACCAAAGAGATGGAAGAAACCGGCGAGGACATGGAATAAAAAAGGACCGGGGTCACTCTCCCCAGCCCTCGATCAGCTTTATCAAACTCCTTCTATCCTTCTATTTCCCCAGAAACGGTGACAGCACCATGTAGGTTACAAATGCAACCGCTGCCGAAGCGGGAATTGTCAGGACCCAGGCAACCAGTATTCTTGAAGCAATCCCCCAGTTGACTGCCGACATCCTCTTTGAGAGCCCCACGCCAAGTATCGATGAAGTTATGACATGGGTGGTGCTGGTGGGCATGCCCAGTGCCGAAGCACCGAGAATAACCCCGGCCGAAGCGGTTTCAACACAAAAACCGTGCACCGGCTGCAACTTGACGAAATCCCGCCCGACCGTCTTGATTATCCGCCAGCCGCCAGCCGCCGTACCCAGGGCCATGGCCACAGCACAGGCAACTTTCACCCACGTGGGAACAGCAAAGGTGGCAATGGTTCCATAGCTCAGCAGGGCCATGGTAATGACCCCCATGGATTTCTGCGCATCGGCAGTGCCGTGGGAAAAGGCCATGAAGGCTGCCGAGACGATCTGCAGCCTGCGAAACGAACGATTCAGCCCGTACGGGGCCTTGTTCCTGAAGGCCCACATCATTATGACCATGAAAAGAAAACCGATGATTGTACCGAGAACCGGTGAAACGAGCAGGGCAAGGATGATTTTTTTAAGACCCGCCCAGTGAAGTGCGGCAGCACCCGCGTGGGCGATTACCGAGCCCATTATTCCGCCGATGATGGCATGGGAAGAGGAGGAAGGCAGGCCGTAATACCAGGTGATGAGGTCCCAGATAATGGCGCCTGTGACTCCGGCGACGACTACCATCTGGGTTACATTATTGGCATCGACAATGCCTTTGCCGATCGTGGCTGCCACCTTGGTGGAGATCATGGCCCCGGCGAAATTCAGACCGGCTGCCATGATGATGGCACTGCGCACGGACAGGGCACGGGTGGAGACGCAGGTGGCGATGGCATTAGCGGTATCGTGAAAGCCGTTGATGTAATCGAACAACAGCGCCACGGCTATGACCAGAAAAAGCATTACCAGCGTTGCATCAGGCATTTTTTACCACCACGCTTTCGAGAATATTGGCGGCATCTTCGCATTTATCGGTAGCTCTCTCCAAGGTCTCATAAATCTCTTTCCACTTGATGAGCTGGATGGGATCTTTCTCCTCGTCGAAAAGGCGGCTGATGGCTTCGCGACAGACCCGATCCGCCTCGTTTTCAAGCGCATTCACTTCGACGCAGTACTCGCTGATCGGCTCCAGCTTACCGCCAAGGAGGGCCACGGTCTTATCTATAGTCTGGCAGGACTTGAGAATAAGAAAGGCAAGCTCCTTGGCTTCGGGGGTAGGTTTCTCCACGTTGTACATGACCACCCGCTGGGCCGAAGCGTCGATAAGGTCGAGGATGTCGTCCAGGGCCGCCGAAAGGGCGTAAATGTCTTCCCGGTCGAATGGGGTGACAAAGCTTTTGTTGAGCTTCTTGATGATGTCGTGGGTCAGGGAGTCACCCTTATGCTCCACGTCCTTTATGCGCCGCTGGCTTGTGGCAGGATCATTGAAATTGTCCAGCATATCCTTCAACAATTCAGCGCCCTCGATGATATTGCTGGTCATTTCTTTGAACATGTTAAAAAACTTTTCGTCTTTAGGAATCAGTCCAAACATTCCGTTACCTCCGGGCGGCCCAGAACATCCTGAACCTGATATTTGTAAAACCCGTAGTAAATAACATAAATTTCCAGCAGTGCCCACTTAAATGTTACAAATTTGTTACAGGAACTGTATACGAATTTTTCATTCCCGTTCCACCGTGATTTCGGCTTTTCTTCTCCCTACAGGGCCATTTCTCCCTTGCTTTTGGCCGCCGCATCACTTATCGTTTCAAAAATTAAGAGGAGAACGCAACAAATGGATTTGTTTCAAGCTACAACTCTCGGTATCGTCCAGGGACTCACGGAAGTCCTGCCAATCAGCAGTTCAGCCCACCTGATCCTTATTCCCACCTTTCTTAAATGGCCAGAATCGGGAATTACCTTCGACGTAGCTCTCCACCTGGGGACATTCATCGCCCTCTGCCTCTATTTCTGGCGGGATCTAATTGAACTTGTCAGCGATTTTTTCACCGGAATGACCGACTGGAAGCATCAACCCACATCGAGACGGCTTCCGTTCTATATCATCGCCGGCACCTTTCCGGCAGCCATCGTCGGCAAATTGTTGGAGACCCCCATCGAGGAACTTTTCAGGAAAAGTCCGTCGTTGATCGCCTTATTTCTTATCGTTTTTGCCCTGTTGCTCGCCTTTGCCGACACCAGCGGCAGTAAAAAATGGAAGATCGAGGCCATCACTCTCAAATCGGCGATCATCATCGGCCTGGCCCAGTGCCTGGCGCTTATCCCGGGTGTTTCCAGGTCAGGCATTACCATTACTGCTGCTCTCCTGCTCGGCTTCAACAGGGAAACCGCGGCCCGTTTTTCTTTCCTGCTATCGCTGCCTATTGTGGCTGGTGCAGCCCTGTTCGAGCTCAGTGGTCTGCTCAAGACCGGCATCCCTCCATCCGACGTGGCGCCACTTCTCATCGGCATCGCCACCTCTGCCGTTTTCGGCTACATAAGTGTCGCTTTTCTCCTGAAAATGGTGCAGCGCAGCTCTCTATATCCCTTTGTCTGGTACAGGATCGCTATTGGCTGCCTGGCGCTGGTTTTCATCAACTTTGGCTGAGAGGTATCATGGCTGGGGGAATCAAGCAGTGGCCCGAGGATGAGCGGCCCAGGGAAAAGCTTCTGAAACGTGGAGCTGCAGCTCTGTCAGATGCAGAACTGCTGGCGCTGATCATCGGCACCGGCGATTCCTCCAGTGGTCAGAGTGCCCTTGACATGGGGAGGCAGATGCTTGTCGAGTTCAGCGATCTGCGTAATCTGGCCCATGCAACAGCCAGTGAAATCTGCAGCATAAAGGGGGTCGGTCCTGCCAAGGCTGCCTGCGTCAAGGCCGCACTGGAATTAGGCAATCGTTTCGGCGCCCGCCGATTCGAAACCCTGGAGCGATTCACCTCCCCCACCCAGGTCTTCGAGCATTTTCATCCGGAATTTCGCAACCAACGCAAGGAATACTTTCTTGCCCTGCTTCTCGACGGCAAAAATCGCATTCTGAAAAGGGTCCAAATCTCCGAAGGCTCCCTCAACCAAAGCATCGTTCATCCAAGGGAAGTCTTCAATCAAGCAGTGCGGGAATCGGCAGCGGCGGTTATCCTCGTGCACAATCACCCCACCGGCGACCCGACCCCCAGTCGCGAAGACATGGAAATCACCCGCCGGCTGAAGGAAGCAGGCGACCTCCTGGGCATCAAGGTCCTCGATCATATCATCATCGGTGACGGAGCCTTTCTCAGCTTCGTCGATCGAGGGTTCTTATAGCAGATTATTTGAAGTGGGCGGCGCAGAACTCTTTTGTCTGGAGGATTCATGGGCAACGTGAAAATTACCGCGCTTGACCGTGCCATGGCCAGGCTGTGCGAAACCTGTCCCGCCTGCCGCTCAGCCCAACGCAAGCAGCAAGGAATGGCATTCTGGCTGGTAACCAGGGTGGAGGAAAAAATCTGCCCCTTTTGCCGCGCCTTCGAGAAAGTACATGGGCGCAAAGCCCATGAACAGCCCGATTAATTCCCACGGGGAAAGGAAAAACCATGCCGCGTATCAGCATCACCTGCCCCCATTGCGGGTTCAGGCGTGAGATGGAAGACTCGGCCATACCGGCAGGGGTGACAAGGGCCACCTGCCCAAGTGCCGGCAACCCTTCCCCCTGCATGACTCCATCGACAAGGGAACATCCACATCCCCTCCGCCTCCTGAAGTCCAGCCTTCGCCACCCCCCATAAATCCGTCGGCTCAAGCTGCCGATCAGGACAAGTCTGCGCAGCCCCGCCCCAGGATGCTCCGTTTTTCCTTCACCGGCAATGCCCGCGACTATTTCGGCATCTGGATCGTCAACACGCTGCTCAAGATCGTCACCCTGGCATCTACACGGCCTGGGCAAAGGTGCGTAAACGCCGCTATTTCTACGGCAACACCCTGCTCAACGACACCGTCTTCGAATACCTGGCCGACCCCATGGCCCTTTTCAAGGGATGGCTTCTGGCAGCGGTCTTATTCGTCCTTTATTCGGTGGGAACAAACGTAAATCCCTTACTTGCCGGCACCCTCGGCACGTTTTTCTTTCTGGCAATGCGTGGCTGATCGTCCGCTCCCGCATCTTCAACATGCGCTACTCTTCCCACCGCAATATCCGCTTCACTTTCCAGCCCAACTACCGTGAGGCGTACCTGATCTTTGCCGGACTGCCGTTTCTCATCCCCTTCACCTTAGGGGCGATCATCCCGTACATGGTCTATCGCCAGAAAAAATTCTTCGTCGAAAACAGCGGCTACGGTCGAAACCGCTGCAGTTTCGACGCCACCGTCAAGGATTTTTACCTGATCTTCATCAAGGCTGCCGGCCTGGCCACCCTCATCATCTCCGTTTTCGTCGCCTGCAGCTTCCTCTTATCCACCGTGTTCCGGGACCTGTCGCCCCTGTTCCTCGATGGCAGCGTCGGCAAAAAGACCACCCAGAAGGCTTCATTGCCATTTTTTTGCCGTCATGATCGGCATCAACCTTATTTACCTCTTCTTCACCATTTACGTGCAGACGGCCCTCGCCAACCTTACCTGGCAGGGAACTCGCATCAGGAACAGCCGTTTTTCCAGTACCCTCAGGGTCCGTGACATGGCCTGGCTCTACCTTTCCAGCGCCGCCGCCATTTTCCTCTCCCTGGGGCTCCTCATTCCCTGGGCATCCATCAGGATAACCCGCTATCGCTTCGAAAACCTTTCCCTCCATCTCAAGGATGACATGGAATCGTTCCTCGGCTGGGGAAATGCCAATGTGGGCGCGGCAGGAGAAGAGATCGGCGACATGTTCGGCATCGATATCGGCCTATGACGGTAATTCAGGGATATTATTACGACGGCAAGCACTCGGGTCGCCGCTCGGTCACCCTGACACGGGGATCAGGCCGACCTGAGACTGCCAAGGG
>NZ_BBCJ01000001.1 GCF_001311985.1 Geotalea toluenoxydans JCM 15764 | reverse complement strand
ACTCCTAGGGGCCTAGATCTTGCGTTTATCAATGACCCGGCTGGCCTTGCCTTCCTGCCTGGGAATGCTGTTCGGCTCGACAAGTTTGACAGTTGCCCCGACACCGAGCATGGAGGCAATCTTTTTCTCCACCATTTCCAGGAAAGCCCGCTGCTTTTTCATCTCATCGAAGAAGATATTCTCCGTAACCTCGATGCGCACCTCGAGTTCATCCATGGCGCCGATCCGGTCGACCACCAACTGGTAATGGGGTTCGCAGCCCTCGATGGCAAAGAGGACTTCCTCGATCTGGGACGGGAAAACGTTGACCCCTTTGATAATGAGCATGTCGTCGCTGCGCCCCATGGTTTTTTTCATCCGCACCATGGTCCTGCCGCAGTCGCATTTGCTGTAATCCAGCGATGTAATATCCCTGGTACGGTAGCGGATCATGGGCAACGCTTCCTTGGTAAGCGTGGTCAGAACCAGTTCGCCGACACTGCCTGGAGGAAGCACCTGGCAGGTTTCCGGATCTATGATCTCTGGAATGAACGCGTCCTCGAAGATATGCATGCCGCATTTACAGGAACATTCGCCGGCGACACCCGGGCCGATGACCTCGGAAAGTCCATAGTTGTCGGTGGCGCTCAGACAAAGCCGGGTTTCGATTTCCTTGCGCATGCTTTCGGACCATGGCTCACCGCCAAACAATCCAACTTTTAATGAGAGGTTCTTTGGATCTATCCCCATCCTCTCCATCTTGTCGGCCAGGGTGATGGCATAGGTGGGCGTACAGACCAGTGCGGTGGATTTGTAATCCTGCATGATCATGATCTGTTTTTCCGTATTGCCCGAGCTCATGGGAATGACGCTGGCGCCGATGGTCTCGGAACCGTAGTGGAGACCGAAGCGCCGGTAAAAAGCCCGTAGCCGAAAGCGATCTGCACCACGTCGTCATGGGTTACGCCGGCAGCAGTCATGAACCGGGCTACCAGTCCGGACCAGGTCTTCAGATCATGTTTTGTATAGCCGACCACGGTGGGTTTGCCGGTCGTGCCCGAAGAAGAATGAATGCGCACCACCTCCCGAAGCGGCACGGCAAACATGCCGTAGGGATAGTTGAGCCTCAGATCTTCCTTGGTGGTGAAAGGAAGTCTGGTAAGGTCCGACAGGGACTGGATGTCCTCGGGTACGATCCCCAGTTCATTGAACTTGTTGCGATAACAGGTCACATTCTTGTAGCGCGGTTCAAAGTGGCCTGCAACCTTTCCAGCTGCAGCTGTTGGATTTCTTCCCGTTCCATGCATTCGTACGTCTGGTCCCAGATCAGTTCCATAATTCCCTCGCCAAGATATTACCTTTCCCAAAGTTCTTTCTTTTCCCTGCCCAGATATGCGCGCTGAACATCCTTATTTTCCAGCAGGTTTGAAGACAATCCTTCAAGTATTACTTTACCTGTTTCGAGAACATAGCCACGGTCGGCAAGATTAAGCGCGGCCTTTGCATTCTGTTCCACCAGCAGTATGGTCGTGCCGTGCTGGCGACGCAGATTGTCGATGACCCGGAAAATCTCCTGGACAACCAGTGGAGCCAGTCCCATGGACGGTTCGTCCAGGAGCATCAGCTTCGGGCGGGTCATCATCGCCCGGCCGATGGCCAGCATCTGCTGTTCACCTCCGGACAGGGTGCCTGCAGGTTGTTTACGGCGTTCCTCAAGTCGCGGAAAAAGTGCAAATACTTCCTGCTTGTCTTGCCGAATCCGGCTTTTCGCCTCTCTCTGCCGGTGCCTGAGGTATGCCCCCAAGTCCAGGTTATCCTCAACGGACAGCGGTTTGAAAACCTGGCGTCCTTCGGGCACCTGGCAATGCCGAGGCGTACGATGCGGTCGGGAGAAAGTGCCTGGACCGGTTCCTTTTCGAAGAGGATCTCACCCCCGGCAGAGGGGGTGACACCGGAAATGGTATTGAGAATAGTGGTCTTCCCTGCTCCGTTTGCCCCTATCAGAGTGACGATTTCCCCTTGCGCCAGATGTATGGAGATATTCTTCAGGGCGTGGACCTTGCCGTAATAGGTATTTATGTTCTTCAGTCGCAGCATCTAAAGATCCTCCCCCAGGTAGGCAGAGATGACCTCGGCATTTTCCTGTATTTCACGGGGAGTCCCTTCTGCCAGCTTCTTGCCAAGGTTGAGTACGATGATACGGTCACAGATATCCATCACCAGTTCCATGTCGTGTTCAACGAGAACTACCGAGACACCCTTATCCCGGATAGCCCTGATCAGCTTGGCGAGTCCCAGGGTTTCCTGGCTGTTCAGACCTGCAGCAGGCTCGTCCATCAACAATATTCGCGGTTCGCAGGCCATGGCCCTGGCCAGCTCCAAAAGGCGCCCCTTGCCGAAGGGAAGATTGCCTGCTTCTACTTGGGCCAGTTCCGCTATGCCGGCAAATTCCAGCCAACCCATGGCCTCGCTACGGATCCTGCGCTCTTCGGCAGCAGCCCAGGGCATTCTCAACGCACAGGAGAGCATGCCGCATTTGCTGCGACTATGGAGGCCGACCATGACATTTTCCAACACCGTCATCTTTGCGAACAATTCGATATTCTGAAAGGTGCGGACCATGCCAAGCCCTGCCAGCCGCTCCGCCGGCAGGTTGGAGATATCCCGGTCGTCGAGAATAACCGCACCGGCAGTACGGGTGTAGATGCCGGTGATGATGTTGAACAGGGTTGTCTTTCCTGCCCCGTTGGGACCGATGACACCGGTGATATCTCCACGATGCATGGTAAAGGAGACATCATCCAGAGCGGTAACGCCGCCAAAAATCTGCTTTATGCCCCGAACCTCAAGCATCGGCCGCCCCTTCCCTTCTCCGGCTCGTTACCCGGCGAAGCAGTGCCGGAATGCCCCGCACCAAGCCTCCCGGCATGAACATTATCATCAGCATGAGGAGCAGGCCGTAAAAAACGATATCGTAATCGTGGAGAAAGCGGAGGAATTCGGGAAGCAACGTGAGGAGAGCGGCCCCCAGAAAAGAGCCGTAAACACTGCCGAGGCCGCCGATGACCACCATGGTCAAAAGCTCCACGGAAAAATTGAATCCGAAAGAGGCTGGTGCGACGAAGGCCATGGTATGGGCATAAAGGCTGCCGGCCAGAGATGAAATGACGGCGGAGAGTGCAAATATCTGGACCTTGAGCAGTCGTGCATTGACCCCCATGACCCTGGCGGCGACCTCCGAATCGTGGATTGCCCTGAGGGAGCGCCCGATGCGTGAATTGGTGAGATTTACGGCAAAGAGTATGACCAACAGGGTAAAGAACCAGATCAGGTAGTAATTTTTCAGGTCGGTATCGAAGGTCATCTGTCCCAGTTGAAGGTTTGGTATGCCGGACAGGCCGGAGGGGCCTCCTGTTATGTCGACAGTCTCGTTGAAGACGATATAGATGATGATGCCGAAGCCGAGGGTGGCCATGGCCAGATAGTGCCCCTTGAGCTTCAGGATGGGGAAACCGATGAGAAATGCCAACATACCGACAACTGCGGCTGCAGCAAACATCACCAGCCACGGGTTCATGCCGTGCGTTGCGGTAAGCACACCGGAGATGTAGGCGCCGAGGCCGAAAAAGGCGGCATGCCCGAGGGATATCTGGCCGGCATAGCCGAGCAGCAGGTTCAAAGCCACGGCAAGCATGGTGTTGATGCCAACGAAGACCATGACATTGATCAGGTAACTCTCTTTCATCAGAAATGGGATGACGAGAATGATCGCGACAAAGGCTGCAAACCTGGTAAGAGAGTTCTTCACGTCACACCCGTTCCGTCTCGGCTTTGCCGAACAGCCCCTGGGGGCGGATGAAGAGAATGAGGAGCAGGATGATGAAGGCAATGGCATCCTTGTAACCCGATGAAATCATGCCCGCCCCGAGGGATTCCAGCACCCCGAGCAGTAGTCCGCCTACAACGACGGACATCCCGGTGCTCATACCGCCGATGATCGCAGCACAGAAGCCCTTGAGCCCGAGCATTACCCCCACATCATAGGCGGTCATGGTCAGCGGGGCGATGATGATGCCGGCCATGGACCCCATGGCCGAGCTGATAACGAATGACAGGAGTACCATCCGTCTCACGTCGATGCCGACAAGGCCTGCGGCGCGTGGGTTGTAGCACAGGCCCGCATGGCCTTGCCGCTGATGGTATGGTAGAAGAAATATTTGTTCAGACAGATTACCACCACGGTGATGCCCATGATCCACAGGTGTTGGGGAAGCAATGTGGCACTGCCGATGCTGATGGGGTCGTCTCCGGAAAAGGAGGGAACGGAATGGGTGTCTTTCCCCCAGATGAGCATGGCCAGCCCTCTGATAAGGATGCTGCCGCCGATGGTGATGATGACAAGGTTAATGGGTGATGCCTTGGCAAGTGGACGGATAGCCAGCCGTTCGAAAAGAAGTCCGCACAGGGTTGCACCAGCACCGCCATGGGGACAGCGCCCCAGAGGGGGAACTGGAGGATGTCCAAAAAAAAGAAGGTCAGGATTCCGCCCAGCATGACGAACTCACCCTGGGCAAAGTTGATGATGCCGGTGGCGTTGTAGATGATGGAGAAACCGATGCCGATCAACGCATAGATAGCTCCGGTGGCAAGGCCTGAGAGAGAATACTGTAAGATCTGTTCCAACTGCATTTACCTCGACATCCATACGCACAGAGAGACACGAAAGCCGTGTCTCTCCATGGATTAATTCAGGGCAAGTGCTGCCCGGTTGTCTTTATTTGACGAGGACCCAGTCCCTGTTTTTAACTTCCACCAGAACAAAGGCATCTTTGCCCAGACCGGCATGGTCCTGGGGCGTAAAGGTAAAGGTACCGCCTATGCCATGGAACTGCCTGGTCTTTTCCAGTTGGTTGCGGATACCTGCAGGAGTATCCCCTCCCCTCTCGATGGCCCCTTTCAGGAGCATGACAGCATCCCAGGCATGACCGCCAAAATGGTCGCCTTCAGCTTTGAATTGTCTCTTATAGTCGTTGACGAAGGACAGGAGCGCTTTCTTCTGTGGGTCTGAAGCAGGCAGCACATCGGCAACTATAACCTTACCTGACGGCAGCTTGATCCCTTCGGCTGCATCCCCAGCCAGTTGAATGAATTTCTTCGATGAGACCCCGTGACTCATGAATAGGGGAATTTTGATGCCAAGCTGGCGCGCATTCTTGGCGACAACCGCCGGCCCGGGATTGGTCCCCCAGCAGATGAGCGCCTGGGCCTTTGAGCCTCTGACCTTCGTCAGCTGGGCCGACATGTCGGTATCTTTCGGTCCGTAAGTATCATCGGAAATAACGGAGATGCCATACCTGGCAGCCTGGGCCTTAAGCTGCTCGCGGCCGGACTGGCCGAAGCCGTCGGAAACGGTGAGGATGGCTACCTTGGTCAGCTTGTGCTTCTGCAGGTAGTCAAATATCCTGGCCACGGCAAGGGAATCATTCTGGGCGGTTTTGAAGACCCATTTTCTGGCAGGCTCTGTAATTTTTATTCCTGCTGAGCAGGAGATCAGGGGTATACCCGCCTTTTCAACGTCATTGATGATTGCCATGGATTCACCGGTAGTACTGGGGCCGATGATTGCCGCGACCTTGTCATTCTTGATCAGCTTGTTGACCAGCTGTTTGGCTTTAGTTGCGTCACCGCCGGTATCGTAAACCACCAGCTCAAGCTTCTTGCCCTTGATGCCCCCTGCCTTGTTGATCTGATCGACAACCATTACGGCAGTATTACGCTCTGGTTCGCCAAGGAAAGCAGCCGGGCCGGTAACGGAAAAAAGTGCGCCGATTTTTATGGTTGGCGCCGCAAAGGCTGTTGCGCTGGACAGTATCAAGGTTGCTGCAGAAAAAAGTGACAGTAATCTGTGCCGCATACGACCCCCCGATAAATTATTTCATAACTCCCGCTTACTTGATAACCACCCAGTCACCTTTGGTGACCCTGACCATTTCAAATGCGGAGAGATCAAGACCATTGTGGTTTGTGGGCGACATGTTGAAGACTCCGGAGATGCTGACCAGTTTGCGGGCCTGCTCTATACCGTTGCGGATCTGCTCCGGGGTAGTCCCCGACTTCTTAATGGCCTGGGTCAGCAGGAGAAAAGCATCATAGGCATAGCCACCGAATGTGGAAGCTTCGGTACCGTAAGCCTTTTTGTAAGAATTGTCATAGGATTTCAGCAGTTTATACTGGGCGTCGGTTTTTGGCAGAACATCATAGATGGCCAGTTTGCCGGCCGGCAGCATTACACCTTCTGCGGCATCGGCGCCAGCCAACTGGATATATTTCTTTGATGCCACACCATGACTCATATAGATGGGAGTCTTGATCCCCAGTTGCTTGATGTTCTTGGTAATCACTGCCGGCCCTGGATTGGTCCCCCAGCAGATGATGGCTTCGGGCTTCAGCCCCCTGATCTTGGTCAGCTGTGCCGTCATATCGGTATCTTTCGGCCCGTAAACTTCATCGGCAACAATCTTCAGCCCTTTCTGCCTGGCCAGAGCCTTGATCTGCTCCCGGCCCGACTGGCCAAAACCGTCAGTTACCGTCAGCAGGGCGAAGGATTTCTGCTTCTGCTTCGCCATGTAGTTCATGATCTTTTCAGCGGCAACATGATCGTTGGCAGGAGTTTTAAAAACCCACTTCTTCACCGGCTCAGTAATCTTTAGCCCCGCAGCACAGGAAATAAGCGGAATACCCGCCCTTTCCACGTCGTCGATAATAGCCATGGACTCGCCGGTGGTGCTTGGTCCGATGATGACCGACACCTTGTCGTTCTTGATCAGTTTGTTGACCAGCTGCTTTGCCTTGGTGGCGTCACCACCGGTATCGTAAATAACGGCCTCCAGTTTGGTGCCGTTGATCCCCCCACTTTCGTTGATTTCCTTGACCAGCATCTCCAGAGTGTTTTTCTCTGGTTCTCCAAGAAAGGAAGCAGGACCGGTAACGGAGAATAATGCACCGATGCGGACGAAAGATGCTGCCGTTGCCGTGCCTACAGAAAAGCACGTCACCATTGCTATTGCATACGAAACGATTCTTTTCATGCTTGCTCCTTAATGGGTTACATGCTGTAGAGCCGCTCACCGGGCAGGATGTTGAAATTATTATTCAGAAGGGTTTCGATAGCCTTTGCCGTTTCGTCGAAACGGAAAATCATGACCGCATTTTCACCGCATCGCTCCACAAAGGCATACATGTATTCCACGTTGATGGATTCCCGGTCCAGTGCCTGGAGGATTGCAGAGAGGCCTCCGGGACGATCGGGGACCTCCACGGCTACCACCTCCGTCCTGTTGACGGTAAAGCCATTGCTCTTAAGCACACCGCATGCCTTTTCCCGATCATTGACAATGAGCCGCAGAATCCCGAAATCCGAGGTGTCGGCAAGGGAGAGTGTGCGGATATTGATGTCGTTTTCCCCAAGTATCCTTGTCACCTCTGCCAGACGACCAGACTTGTTTTCAATGAAAATGGAGATCTGTTCTACCTGCATCGATACCTCCGGTAAATGGATTTTTTGGCCTGCAACCATGTGAACCAGTTTTCAGTTCCCCATGGTCCTGTTGTCGATAACCCGTTTCGCTTTGCCTTCGCTACGGGCGATGGTTTTAGGCTCAACCAGCCGCACCTTGCAGCTTACGCCCAACATGTCCTTGATCTCTTTTTCGATGGAATGGGAAAGTGCCTGAAGGTGTTTGACCTCATCGGAAAAAGGTTTTCTCCCACTTCCACCTGCACTTCCAGGACATCAAGGTTTCCCTTACGCTCTACGATCAGCACGTAATGGGGTTCGACCCCCTCGATCCCCATGAGGATCGATTCAATCTGGGACGGAAAGACATTGACACCGCGGATGATGAGCATGTCGTCGCTCCGGCCGCTCATCCTGGCGATCCGTGCATGGGTCCTGCCACAAACGCACGGCTCAAAAGTGATGCTGGTAATGTCCCTGGTCCGGTAGCGCAGGAGCGGGATGCCTTCCTTGGTGATGGTCGTTATGACCAGTTCCCCCTTGACGCCTGGAGGAAGCGCCTCTCCTGTCATGGGATCGATAATCTCCGGTATGAAGTGATCTTCCCAGATATGCAGTCCCTGTTTTGCCTGCTGGCATTCTATGGCGACGCCCGGCCCCATGATTTCCGACAGTCCGTATATGTCTATGGCCGACAGGTTCAGCTTGCCCTCGATCTCCTTGCGCATGGAGTCAGACCATGGCTCGGCACCGAAAATGCCCACCCGCAGACTGAGATTCCTGAAATCCACATCCTCCTCCACCGCCGCTTCGGCCATGAATAGGGAATAGGACGGAGTGCAGGTAAGGACGGTGGAACCGAAATCCTTCATGATCATGATCTGTTTTTTGGTGTTGCCCCCTGACATGGGGATAACCGAGGCTCCCAGCTTCTCTGCACCGTAATGGGCGCCGAGACCGCCGGTGAAGAGGCCGTAACCATAGGAGTTATGGATGATGTCACCCTTGTGGACCCCTGCAGCAGCAAAAGAACGGGCCATCAGTTCGGACCAGGTCTCGATATCCTTGCGGGTATAGCCTACCACTGTCGGTTTGCCGGTGGTGCCGGAAGAGGCATGAATGCGGACAATGTCTTCCATTTTGGCGGCAAAGAGACCATAGGGATAACTGTCCCGCATATCCTGCTTGTAGGTGAAGGGGAGTCGCTGCAGGTCGGCCAATGAGGTGATCTGTCCCGGCTTTACTCCTGCCTTGTCCAGTGCATTTTTATAAAAGGGAACATTTGCATAGATGCGCTCCAGCATAGCCTGCAAACGTTTAAGCTGCAGTGCTTCCAGCGCCGGTCTGGGAAGAGTTTCAAATTCTTCATTGAACATGGGCAGAAACCCCTTTAATTTTACAGCGGCAAGCGGTCAAGCTGCTTCCCTGCCAAGGTAAAATGCCTTCCGGTTTATTTCTACAGCCTTGGGGGGAACCATTTTTTCGATGGCTGCAAGCCAGTATTTTTCATCCATATCCAGGCATTTAGAGAGGGCACCGATCAACACCGTGTTTGCAGTTTTGGCGTTGCCGGCAGAGGTGGCAAGCTTCAGACCGTCAAGAAGAATGCAGTCGGGAAAACGCTGCCGGATCTTCTCTTCCAGCCTTCAGGGTAGGCTTCTCCCCCGGTGGAAACGATGGAAGGGTTTATTTTCAGGTCATTAACGACCAGCTTGCATCCTTTTTTCAACAAAGGCAGGTATCGATAAGATTCGAGCAGTTCGAAACCGAGCAGAATGTCGGCCTCTCCTTCGGGAATTATCGGTGAATTGACTTCATTACCGAAGCGCACATGGGAAACGACACTGCCGCCTCGCTGGGACATGCGTGGATCTCGCTTTTCTTCACGTCGAAACCCGCCTCCTTGAGAACTTCGGAGAGTATTTCCGAGGCGAGAAGGGTTCCCTGTCCGCCCACACCTACCATGAGTATATTGGTAATCTTGCCGCTCATTTTTTTGCCCCGATTGCGTTGAATTTGCAGACCTGCTCACAGATGGTGCATCCCGTACAGAGCTGTGGGTCGATGGTTGCCTTTCCCTTTTTCTCCCCTTCCGCCTGCCAGATGATAGCAGGACAGCCGAGCTTCAGGCAGGCCCGGCACCCCGTGCAGAGCTCCAGGTCCACTTCGAAAGTATTTCCTCTCTTGAAGACCCCTTCCCTCTTGATGAGCACGCATGGCCTTTGGGTGATGATTACCGATGGCTCAGCTCTGTCCATCTCTTCCTGCAGGACCTTTTTTGTTTCGGCAAGATCCAGTGGATCAAGAATTCTGATATTTTTTACCCCCAGAGCGCTTACCAACTGGGGCAGATCGACCTGAAAGGTTTCTTCGCCCATGAGGGTATAGCCGGAGGCGGGGTTTTCCTGTCTGCCGGTCATGGCGGTAATGCGATTGTCGAGAATGATGACCGTGGCGGGCGCCTTGTTGTAAACCATGTCCAGCAGACCTGTTATGCCCGAATGGAGAAAGGTTGAATCGCCGATGACAGCCACGATTTTTTTCTGCTCCTCCGGGGAGAGAACCTTGGTGATGCCGGTGGCATTGCCGATACTGGCCCCCATGCAGACACAGGTATCCATGGCGGAAAGGGGAGGCAGAAAACCCAGGGTGTAGCAGCCGATATCGCCTGTGACATAGGCCTTCAGCTGATTGAGGGTATAGAAGACACCACGATGGGGACAACCCGGACACATGTTGGGGGGGCGCCCCGGCAGCTTCTCCACGGTGTTTTTTTCCGGCTCTGGCAGATTGAAGGCTTTACGCAGGATGCCTGGGGTCAGTTCTCCACAGATAGGGATGATATCCTTGCCGGTAACAGGTATGCCGAGAGCCTTTATCTGCTCTTCCATGAACGGATCCAGCTCCTCGACCACATAGAGCTTGTCTACCTTTGCCGCAAATTCACGGATCAGTTGGTCCGGCAGGGGGTAGACCATGCCGAGCTTCAGCACCGAGGCCTCGGGCAATACTTCGCGCACATACTGGTAGGGGACGCCCGATGTGATAACGCCGATGGCAGTATCCCTCATTTCCAGGCGGTTGATGGGAAGATTTTTCCCGTACTCCTTGAGCTTGAGGGTCCGCTCTTCGATAAACGGATGACGGACCTTGCGTTGCCGGGAAGCATGACGAATTTAGCAGCGTTTCTGGTCAGTTTTGGAATGGGCAGACCGGTAACAGGCTCTTCCAGAGTTACGATGGATTTGCCGTGGGAAGTACGGGTGGTGGTGCGCAGCATGACCGGGGTGTCGAACTGCTCGGATATGTCGAAAGCCAGCCGGGTGAAGTCCTTGCACTCCTGGGAATCTGACGGCTCCAGCATGGGCACTTGGCAAACCTGGCATAATTACGATTATCCTGTTCATTCTGGGAGGAATGCATTTCAGGGTCGTCAGCACTGACCAGGACAAGTCCGCCATTGACACCGGTGTAGGAAAAGGTGAAGAGCGGATCTGCGGCAACGTTGACGCCCACATGTTTCATGGTGACCAGTGCCCTGCCACCGCCAAAAGAGGCGCCGATACCCACCTCTAATGCAACTTTCTCGTTTGGCGCCCAAGACGCATCGATGTTTTTATACTGGACGATGTTTTCAAGTATTTCTGTGGATGGGGTGCCCGGATAAGCACTGGCCACCCTTACCCCTGCTTCGAAGGCACCGCGGGCAATTGCCTCGTTGCCGGAAAGAATTTCCTTCATTAGACACCTTTTTCAAATAAAATAAGGGGACCTGGGAGTCTGTCGGATTCTCTCGCTTCGATCCCTAAGTCCGACAGACTCCTAGCCCCGTAAAGAGCCAAAAATATACAGAAAGAAGCAGGTATAGTCAATCTGTTTGTAGAACGGGGTTACACCGAATCGGCTGTGTAGCAGGTTGGCGATGAAATGTTTTAGATTAGTCTTCCGGGTGAGCCGACTTGAACCGAACGAAGGGGATTTATCGTCAAGATGTGCTTTTACGGCAATAGCTGCATCGAGCCAACAAGGCCCTTTTAATCCTCAAGCAACAAACCTTCCAGTTGCCCGAAATCGCTGATTTTGAGACTGTTGAAACCGAAGTGTTTCATGGTGTTGATCGTTATCAGGGTCCCGGCCACAATCAGGTCTTCCCTCCCCTTTTCCAGCCCTTTTACCTTCAGTCGCTCTTCCGGTGATAATGGAAGAAGGCGAGCATGGATTTTCTCTATGTCTGCCAGTGTCATGGTATGGTTGTTGACACGCCGGTAATCGTAATCCGTCATCTCCATATGGATTGCTGCCAGGGTGGTCGCCGTGCCGGCGGTGCCCACCAGAATAGTTCCGCCCAAGTCTACTGCAGATCTGTTCATTTCTCCACCCAGTGCAGCCAGTTCACGGCGGATCTTCTCCGTCATTGCCTCAGGGCCGGATTTTCCTTCGGTAAGTCGCACCACACCCAAGGGAAGGCTCCGGGTGAAAATCGGCAAGCTGCCTTCAGCAAGGGTATATTCGGTGCTGCCACCACCCACGTCGAAAACGAGGAACTTCCCTTTTTTGTTATCAAGGCCTGCCAGCACACCGCGCAGGGTGAAAAGAGCCTCCTGTTCACCGGAAATGACCTGAAGCTGTATACCCGTTTCATCAAGGACCTTGCGGCAAAATTCAGCTCCGTTAGCAGCATCCCGGACGGCGCTGGTGGCAACAGCACGAATTTTGCCGACGTTGTGGCGCCGGATTTCGCCAGCGAACTCCTGCATGGCGGCAAGAGATCTGGCTTCAGCTTCTGGTGAAATCCCGCTTTCGCGGGTAAAGCCTCCCCCGAGTCTGGTGATCTGCCGTTTCAGGAGTACCGGCCTGATGGTATGTTCATCTTCCTTGAAGCCGATCAGCAGACGGGCGGTGTTTGTTCCAAGATCAATTGATGCTTTAAGTTCTGTCATTTTAATTCCCTGCTTGTTTTGATCGTGTTGTATGCAATCTGTGCAATTTTCTCAAAGGAGGCGATGATATCGGAGAAAAGCAGACCTGCTATGACACTGCATTTGCCACTGTGAAGTCTTTTTATGTGACTCAGGTGTAGCGTTGCCAGTGTAGATTCGATTTCAGCCATGACCTTTTCCAGATCATTCCTATCAGAGGATATCGGTAGAGTGTCAAGGGAACCTACTGCCACCGTTACCACCTGTGAGACAAGAGCTGACAGGGTTCTGATCTCGGACATGGCCGCACCTGAGAATCTGAGTTTGTCCTCTTTTTTCCGCCGCATATACTCCATGATAGCTTCAACCTGATCCCCCAGATGTTCAAGATCATTGATGAGCTGAAGCAGGGCAGGTATTTCCATGGCATTTTCCGTGGAGAGCTGCTGACGTGAAAGGGTGATAAGAAATGCTGAAATGTCCCGTTGCAGTATATCGAGAAGTTCTTCCTTCTGTTTGAGGCGGCTGGCAGTGCGGACATTGAAACTGTTGAACTGCTCTGCCATTTCCAAAAACATGGTACCGGCAACCTGGGCCATTCTTTTGATCTCGTTTTTTGCCTGCAGAAGAGCAATAGTTGGGGTATTTACTACCCTATGGTCAAGAAACCGCGGACGGGGATCCATGTCCCCTTCCCCTTCCCTGCCGGGAACGATGATTGACGCCGATCTGGCAAAAAACCCACCAACGGCAGAAACAAGAAGACTGAGAAAGCAGTGAAAATAGTATGGGCATTGGCCAGATGTCTGGCAATAAAGGGCTTTGTTTCGGAGGCGAGTGGAGAAACATTCAGGGTTTGAATACCGCGTACGGTGAGGTCAGCCTCCCCTGGAGAAAAGGACCTGACCAGTTGAAGAAAGAGAGGAAAGACGATCATTGCAAGGCTGATGGCAATCAGGTTGACGATGATGTAGATAAGGGCGGTTCTCTTTGCCGCCAGAGTCCCATTTATAGAGGCAATAGCTGCGATAAGGGAACTTCCCAGTGATTCGCCGATGACCATGGCCACCGCAGTGTCGAAACCTATCAGACCACTGCTGGCGACGGCAATGACAATGCCTATTGCAGCACTGCTGGACTGCATTAAGAACGAGAGAACGGCTCCCAGCAACATGGCCGGCAATCGCCAGGAAAGAAAGTGCTGACCCAGTCCGTGGATGAGGGTATTGTTTTGTAAAGGAGCAAAGCCGTTTTCCATCAGATGGAGGCCGAAAAATACCAGCCTGCACCCAAAAGAAGAGTTCCGGCATTAACCCAGCGCCTTCTGCTGCTGAAGCACCTTAAGATGACCCCGACAAAAATTATCGGCAAGGCGAAAAAGGAAATTTTGAAGGCTATGAACTGGATGGCGATGGTAGTGCCCAAGCCGGTACCGAGAAGGACTGCCAAGGCTTGATACAATGATATCAGCCCGGCATTGACGAATCCTATGACGATGATGGATGCGGTACTGCCAGACTGGAGCAGAGACGCCAAGGCACTCCCCGTAAGGGCGGCGGTAAGGCGATTGCCGGTAACTTTTTCCAGGACCTGCCTGAGCTTTTCACCGGCCAGTTTCTGCAGTCCTTCGGACATGAACTTCATACCGAGTATGAAGAGTCCAAGACCGCCTAATGCCTCCATCAGGAAGGAAACAGGCATGGAAGCTGTTCTCCGGCTGTGCTACTCGATTTTGAAGGGAAAGGTAAAATCGGCTGGAGCGGATTTGGATGTTCCTGGCTTATATACAAGTAATTTCACACCTTTTTTGGCATTCAGGTTGATTTTGAAGTAGACAAGCCCCGACATCTTGGCCTTGGGAATCAGTGTTCCGCCAGCCAAGGCTTTGGTGTAGATATCCTGGGGATAGACCTCATAGTAATAAGGTTTCTCAGAGGTGAATGTGTTGTAAAAGGAGGATTTTTCATAATCTTCAAGATAATAAAAACCCACATACGGATAGGGAATAAGATAATAGGAGTCTCTTGAGATAATCTCCTTTACCTTCTCCGGGGTTAGGGGGAAATACTGGTTTCCCTCGTCATCAACCAGCAGGAACATACCCGGATCGACAGCCACTTCACCGTTGCCCAGATTGTCTATGACAAGGGAAAAAGCGGATACGCGCCGTCAAGGTTATAACTATAGAGTTGTGACTCGGCGCTGCCCGCAGTTATGGAGATATTTTCCCTGGCAATGGTTTGGGCGAGCTGCTTTGAATCAATTACACCCGACTCTACCGGTACAGGCACTACCTTGTGAGAACAACCTGTTATAAGGAACATGCATATGACAAAGGAAAATAAAGACTGTTTCATGGTGTTTCTCCCTTTGAAATTCGGGTGCAATTTTATAATCTGGCCTCGCTGAATTCCGTCTGAAAAACCAGGATCCGTACAGATTTTCGTGAATGCTTATCAACAATATCATCCTGAGTGGCTATGTACAAGTCAAGGGGTAGCTTGTGCTTCTGGCGAAGATACTGTTCCACTTCTTTGGCAAGGTTCAGTGATTTTTTGACTTTTTCAGCCTTGTTCAGGCTTGGAGCGAAGCTTCCCTCAATCCTCACAACCTTCCCCTTACCCAGTTTTCTTAAAAGAGGAACCATGGCATCCACGCTGCGCATGGCATTTTTGTCTTTCTTGAAAGATTCCGATTTCACGACTGCTTCTCCGACCAACAGGGAGTCTTCCGAGAAACTGTTACCCTCTTCGGCAAAAACCAGCCAATGACTACTTATTATCAGTAGGCAGCATATAAAAAGAAGACTTCTCATTTATTTCCCTTCGGCACCAGGAAAAGAATCTCGAAACGCCGGTTCAACCTTCGTCCCTCGGTGGTGCTGTTGTCACCTATCAGTTTTGATTTGCCGAGCCCTTTGATAAATACCTTCGAAGGATCGATGCCCTCTTTGATGATCAAATAGCTGGCTATGGCTATTGCCCGTTTAACGGAAAGATCCATATTGTAGCCAGTTGAGCCGATACTGTCGGTATGGCCGTCAATGCGCATATAGGTCCAATTCTTGTCAGTACGGGCCTGTTCTGCCACCTCGGACAGGGATTTTTTAACCTCGTTGGACAAATCCGCCTGGCCGAATTCGAACATGATGTCGGCAAAGCGGAATTTGCGATAAACCAACATCTTGGTTGCAATGGGTGCAGCCTTGGCGGTGGATATTTCCAGGCTGTCTCCCCTGGTCTCAATTCCGTAAAGTGGCGATACGCCTTCAGCTGTTGATTCCTCTATGGGATTAAGATTCGTGGGAATTTCCTTTTTAGGTTCTACCGTTATTTCAGTTTCCAGCTTTGTTATTTTAGGTTCCTGAACCTTGGGTTGTACTACTGGCTGAACCTGCGGCTGGACTTTCGGTTGGACCGGCTGCGCTTTAGGTTCACGGGGCATCAGAGGCAAAACGACAGGAGGAGCAACCGGTTGCGCAGGAATTACTATCTGGCCGAAGGGTTTTATAACGATTTCTTCCTTATCAGGGTCAACAGGCACTTCCAGTTTACTGACCGGTACAGCTGGCAATGCCGTCTTGATCAAGGAACTGATCGGCATTATTTTAACCGGCCTGACCACCTGGGCTTTTTTATCTTTTTCCTCTTCCTCGGAAGCAATTGTCGGTATTGTTTTGATATAATTACCAACCCCCTGACAAGTGCTGAAACCTACAATTGCTCGCCAGTCAGGGCTACCGGCTGTAATACCCCCTCCACCTGCCAAATTCAAAGTAAGATGCGGTGATAGATAATATTGCAAGCCGACAAGTGCTTCGACAGGAGCTGAACCCTTTCCTGTTAATTCCAGGGTCACTTTGGTTTTTGGAGTAAGAAGATATTCAACTCCACCGCCGTAGATATATTCCTTTTCACCAGCATCGGTTGACAGGTAGCCGCCGTTGAGATGGAAACTCACAGTCCATTTTCAATGACGCAATAAGCCTGCCGCCAATATCTGTGGCGCCGTCTATGGTCATATCTTCGGAAACATGTCTCTGTAAAAATACGTCGCCCGCAAGTTTAATATTTGAATTGCGTTTGCCGAAAAATCTGATCTTGGAGCCGATGTCAGCGGTTCCTCTACCTGACCTGCTTTCTTGACCATTGAACAGCAGGTTCGGGTAGGTTCCGTAAATTTCCCAGAATGAGCCTATACCTAGAGTGATCGTAGCCGGCATAATTGCAAAGTCTTTGCCTGCTGCTTTACCGACATTTCCCCACACACCGACGCAAATATTGCCGGCATCGAGGGTATCAGCGCTTGGAACGTTGATAAGCCCTGTGACACCTGTTTGCGTGGGGTTGGCCAAAGCCTGGGCAGAGACTAAAGATAAAATAAAAATTAGAAGGAAGATTCTCATGTAATTAACACAGTAATAACCATAGCTTAAATGCCGTCAGCAATTAAAACCCGAAACAACAAGTTCAGCCGGAAACCTTTTCCTTGAGTTCTTTACCGACCTTGAAGAATGGCAGTTTTTTCGATTTGACGGCTATGGATTCGCCCGTTTTCGGATTTCTTCCCATATAGGATTGGTAAGACTTGACGACAAAACTGCCAAATCCCCTGATCTCAATTCTGTCACCGGTCAAAAGCGCATTGGTCATGGATTCAAAAATGGAATTTATTATTTCTTCAGCTTTTTTGTAGGACAAACCTTTTTTAGCGGCCAGAGCTCGATTAATTCAGATTTGTTCATATTTCACAGCCTCCACCAGAATTGATGTAACAAATATTCAACAGCATTTCTTGAGAAATTGTTTTTTGATGTATTCGGCTTCTGGTACCCTATCCTGCTTTAAGAGTAAAGGCACCAGCCTTTCGGCTGCCTCACGTGAGATACCCGGCAAGGACAGTGCCACAGAAAAAATTTCGGAAGCTTTTACATCTTCACCGAGCATGGCATAGACATCACCGAGAATGATCTGTGCCTGTCCTGAAAGAAGATTGGACATTATCATATGTTCCAACAGAGGTATGGCATCGGCAAAACTACCAGACTCGATCTTCAGTTGAACAAGTGCCAGATAGCATAACGGGTTTTGCGAGTTTATTGCAATGGCTCTTTTCAGATATTGTTCACAGTTGATGAAATCATTCTGCCTGAATTTTATTAAGGCTAGCTCATAATACAGAATATCATCTTCAGTGTGTTGCAGAAGTTGTTCCAGTATCGGCTGTGCTTTGTCATCTTCGCCGTCATTAATGGACAGGTAGCAACATGCAAATTCCTTTCCCAAAGAGGCGTAGCGTTCAGGAAGAGGCGCTGGTAACGTGCTGGTCAGAAGATCGAATTTCTCCTCCATGGACAGATGTGAATCAGCATGAAAGCTGCTTTCCATGCTTTCAGATGTTTGGACGTGAGACCCTTTGCAGCTGGAACAGGCATTATTATTATTGCTTAAGTTATGAATATCATTTCGGCTAACTAAATTAGCCGTAAGTTTTTCAGCCTTTTCCCTAAGGGTTACGTCTTCTGCCAGTTCCATGACGATCTGCAGATGTTCGTCAGCTTTTCCATGATTCCCGCAATTTACTGCATACTCTGCTTCCTTGAGATTCATCGCGGCTAGGGAGTTATTAATTCCTGACAATTTTGTCAGCAACCAGGCCTCGTTACTTTTTCCTTCGCCGCTGGACTTATCCACTGTTTCCAACGCCTTGTGGAAGGAAAATTTTGCGTCCACATACCGTCCCTGTTGTAAATACTTCTCCCCTTTTGCCAGATAATGCCGATAATCCTTTTTGAAAAGACTGAACATATACCTCCCGTTCTGGTCAACTTTTTGTCAGTAGTGTGACACTTTCCAAGTGGTATGTCTGGGGAAACATGTCGACACCCTGGATACTTATCACTTGGAAACTCTTTTTTTTCAAAATATCCAAATCACGGGCGAGGGTCGCCGGATCACATGAAACGTAGATAATTCTGTCGGCATCGAGTGCCTGGATGTGGTGCATCACTTCTGCTGCACCATTTCTAGGGGGATCGAGCACAACCACATCAAAAGTCTCTCCGGCGGCAGCAAGTTTTTTGACAGCGGCCAATGAATCACTGCAATGAAAGGAAATATTCGTCACACCATTCCACTCAGCATTCTTTCTGGCATCGGCAATGGAAGGCTCATATCCTTCAAAACCCGTGACATGTGCTGCCCTATCAGCCAGAGGTATGGAAAAGTTACCATTGCCGCAATAAAGATCGAGAACCTTTTCCTTGCCGGTCAGGGCGGCGAAATCCGAGACGACACTAATCAACTGCATATTTTGTTGGTAATTTATCTGAGAAAATGCATCTTTGCTGAAGAATAGCGTCTTTTCAGACCCACCTGGCAGCATATTTCCCCTGATTCTGTAGGAAAGATGCTCAGTGCCGAAAATACTGGTTGTGCTGTTTTTATGCCTGACAAACATGGAACCGATCAAGTCAGAGATTTCCCTGTACTGCAGGAGATACTCCGAGACTTCAGCGACAGAAGCACCTGCATAGTTGACAATGACACTGATGCTTTCGTCATCCCCCCTGGCTATGTCGATCTGGTTTATGTTACCTGGATCAGGACACCCTTCCAGTAGCAAGCGCAGACTTTCCAGAGTATCATTGATGCTTTTGTGGGTAATGGCGCAATGTCCCGGAATATCTACCACTTGATGGGACTTCGGCCGGTAAAAGCCCAAGCGGGTCTTCCCTCCCTGGCAATTTACCTTTAACTGCACCCTTGACCTGTATCCATAGGGATCTGGCGCCCGCAAAAGCGGCAAAAGGGTTTCCGGCGAAATACGCGCCGCCCGCCATAACAGGTCGGCAAATATCTGGGTCTTTTCCCTGATCTGGCTTGAATACTCCATATGCTGCCAGTTGCATCCGCCGCATATGCCGAAGACAGGGCACGGTGGTTTTACCCTTAGCGCAGAAGAACTTACCAGTTCGATCAGTTCGCCCTCGGCATAGGACCTTTTTTCACAGGTGATGCGAACGCGGGCAACATCCCCGGGAGCTGTAAAGGGTACAAAGAAGGCCTTCCCGTCACAACGGCCGAAGCCGGCACCGCCATTGGCGAGCTTTTCAATGGCGACTTCTACCTGGCGCATAGAAATTCAATGGTTGCAGCAGAAATATGATCGGATTTTCTCGATTTACGAATTTCAGACAATATGGCCTTTGCAGGGAAGGAAGACGAGGTAAAATAGGGAAGTGAATTTCGTTTGAAGTTGTGAATAATTTCATCTTTCACCTGGTTTACTCGTGCCGAGGGAACCCCCATTTGCTGTATTTTCCTGAGGATAGTAATTTTTTCGCCGATGGCGGACTTGATTTCTTCGGGAATCGATACGTTTTTAAAATGACGAGGCAGTATATCCATTTCGCATTTAATTTCAAGAGAAACCACATGAAAATCTCCAAAATATCGATGCGAAAGGTCCCGACAGGTGATGTTTAAGGTTTCATTCCGGAATAGCTTCTCCTGACAGCAGTTGTGCATGAAAGTACGTCCCTTTTACAATTATGTGTAAGTTACTAATAATATGGTTTTTATTGTTTTGTAAAGGCATTTATCGCAGAGCTTGTCGTGGCGGGTTGACATGAAAAAGAAAACAATGGTTGCAATTGGTTGCAGCATCTCGTATAATTTGCGGTTGAAAACGGGATCTTAAGGAGCTGAGATGAGTAAAGAAGAGGCCATAGAAGTTGAAGGAACTGTCATTGAACCACTGCCAAATGCAATGTTCAAGGTGAAATTGGAAAACGACCATATCGTCCTCGCCCATATTTCCGGCAAAATGCGCAAGTATTTCATCAAGATCCTTCCCGGCGACAAGGTTACCGTCGAACTATCCCCATATGATTTGAGCAGGGGCCGTATAACCTATCGAGCAAAATAACCCGCCATCAAATCGAATCATCTTTAAATAACCTCTGCGTTTTAACGTGCCGGTCATAAGTTGCCTTTATAAGGCAAAACTCCATTTATATTGGAATAGAGGAAGCAAAAATGTACACAGTCGCGGACCTGAGAAAAGGATTGAAAATTACCCTCGACGGCGATCCATATATCGTCATCGCCTTCGATTTTGCCAAACCCGGCAAGGGACAAGCCCTTTATCGTACAAAAATGCGCAATATGATTAACGGCACTATCCTTGACAGAACATATCGTTCCGGTGAAACCTTCGAACCTGCCAGCCTTGAAGACCGCAAGATGCAATACCTTTACAAGGAAGATGATCATTACTGCTTTATGGATAACCAGTCCTTCGAACAGTTCCATGTGGATGAAAACGCTCTCGGAGACGCTAAAAACTACCTGATCGACAATCTCCCGGTCGATGTACTTCTTTTTAAGGACAAGGCGATTGGTGTCGATGTTCCCAACTTTGTCAATCTGCGTGTTGTTCAGACAGATCCATGGGCCAAGGGAGACACCTCTGGCAGTGATTCCAAACCGGCAACGGTAGAGACCGGTTATACCTTGCGTGTTCCCCCCTTCATTGAAGAAGGGGAGCTTATAACCATAGATACCCGCACCGGAGAGTACTCGACCAGGGTAAAAGGATAACTGGATGGTGCAAAACAGGTCCTTGGCCAATCGTAAAGAGGCACTCAAGGGCAGAAGTCTTATAATCCAGAAAATCAGGCAGTTTTTTAACGAAGGGGGGTATCTTGAAGTGGATACCCCCCTTCGCATTCCCGCTCCTGCGCCCGAATCCCATATCGATGCCGTTCCTTCAGGAAACTGGTTTCTCCAGACATCTCCGGAGCTTTGCATGAAGCGAATGCTGGCTGCGGGCTACGAGCGCATCTTCCAGATATGCCGTTGCTGGAGAGAGGGAGAACGCGGGAAACGGCACCTTCCTGAGTTTACCATGCTGGAGTGGTATAGACTTGAGTCCGACTACCGTGATCTGATGGATGACTGCGAGGCCTTGGTGCGGTTTCTGTCATGTGCTGTGCACAAAAGCGCCGGCATATCCTATCTGGGCAAGATCATTGAACTGGAAGCTCCCTGGGAAAAAATTACCGTTGAAGAGGCTTTTCTCCGTTATACTGCCATGTCTGTGGAAGAAGCTGAGGAAAAGGACCTTTTCGATGAACTGATGGTTAACGATATAGAACCTAATCTTGGTGTTAACCACCCTACTTTTATCTACGATTACCCTGCTGCACGAGGAGCTCTTGCCCGCCTGAAAAAGGAAAACCGGAAACTGGCGGAGCGCTTTGAGCTGTATATGGGAGGAATCGAGCTGGCAAACGGCTTTTCTGAGCTAAACGATAGCCAGGAACAAAGGGAAAGGTTCGCAAAAGAAGCCGAATTCAGGGCTTCAATGGGTAAAACGGCCTATCCGTCGCCGGACAGATTTCTTGATGAATTGTCTGGGATGGGGCCGGCCGCCGGCATCGCACTGGGTGTTGACAGGCTTGTCATGCTTCTTCTCGACGTTCCGGAAATCGATGGAGTAGTATCTTTTACCAACGAGGACCTATGATTTTTCCACGTCCCGGTACCTAACCACTTCACCTCGATAACTCCTGATCAGGAGACTATCATCATCCCGCCTCACATATTCCGGCAAAAGCGGCACTTTCCCCTTCCCCCCTTCCAGGTCTATTGCATAATATGGCGATGCAAGCCCCGAAGTATGTCCCCGCAGCCCTTCCATAATCTGTAGGCCCCGGTCTATGCTTGTTCGGAAGTGCGCCGTTCCTCTGACCAGATCCATCTGATGGAGATAGTAGGGCTTGACCCTGATTTTCAGCAAAAGCTGCATGAGCCGCTTCATCACCTGTGGGTCGTCATTGATTCCCTTCAGAAGCACGGTCTGGTTCCCCAGTGGAATGCCGGCATCGGCAAGCCTGGCACATGCCCGAGCCGATGCGGCGGTGATCTCTTTTGGGTGGTTGAAATGGGTATTTACATAAATCGGATGAAATTTTTTCAGCATTCGACAGAGACCGGTGGTAATCCTTTCCGGCAAGGTAACCGTTGTTCTCGTGCCGATCCTGATGATCTCCACGTGGGGTATCCGTCTCAGGCCGGACAGTATTTCCTCCAGGGCATCGTCCTCCAGGAGAAGCGGATCCCCTCCGGACAATATCACATCCCTGATTTCCGGATGATTGGCTATATATGCAAGTGCCGCCTGCCGCGTGCCGGTTCCTGTGGCTTCTGTACAGCCAACCCGCCGTTTGCGCATGCAGAAACGGCAGTAAACTGCACAGACAGAGGAAACTAGCCACACAACACGGTCCGGATAACGATGTATCAATCCGGGTACCGGGCTGAGCAGTTCTTCATCGAGGGGGTCTTCCATCTGGGCTTGATCCTCAAATTCAAGGGGGTCCGGTATACATTGGCGCCAGATGCGTCGCCGGGCCTCTCTACCAACCCCAGGTAATAGCGTGTTATCCTCATTGGATAGCGTTTCACCACCTGTGCGATGTCTTCAGTATCCAGATTGAAAAGCGGTGACAATTCATCCGGTGCGGTAACACAGGTTTGCAGATTTTTTTGCCAACGGTTCATGCATTTATTCCTTGAAATGAAAAAAGGCGGGGAAATCATTCTCCGCCTTTTCGGGTATCCTGCAGCTAGCTTAGGTCAGATTTTCAAAGCCCCGATCAACTCCTTGACGTCTGCAATACCGTTCTTTGCCAGGTAATCTTCAATGCCGGCAGCAATGGTCTGGGCTGCCGAGGGATCAAGGAAATTTGCCGTGCCCACCTGGACGGCAGTCGCTCCGGCAAGTATGAATTCCAGGGCATCCGTTGCCGACATTATACCACCGATGCCGATGATGGGAACAGCCATAGCCTGTGATACCTGCCAGACCATCCTTAATGCCACCGGTTTGATCGCAGGACCGGAGAGTCCGCCGGTTATATTGGCAAGAATCGGGCGGCGCTTCTGCAGATCAATGGCCATCCCGGTAAGGTATTTATCAGTGACAACGCATCGGCGCCCGCACTGACGCATGCATCTGCCATGCGGACAACATCGGTAACATTTGGCGAAAGCTTGATGATCAGTGGCTTCGAGGTGGATCTGCGAACCAGCCCGACCACTTCGGCGGCGGCATTGGGATCGGTTCCGAAAACGATTCCTCCCTGCTTCACGTTGGGGCAGGAAATATTTACCTCAAGCCCGGCAACCTCCGGCAACCTGTCGAGTTTTTCCGCCAACTCCCCGTATTCTTCCAGGGTATTGCCATATAGGTTGACAATCACCGGCGTATCAACGGTGCGCAAAAAGGGCAGTTTCTCCCCAATGAAAGCATCGATCCCGACGTTCTGCAGGCCGATGGCATTGAGCATACCGCCAGGGGTCTCAACAATGCGCGGAGTCGGATTACCCGCTTTAGGGCGGAGGGACAAACCCTTGGTGATAATGGCACCGATCTTCTCCAGGTCAAGGTAGTCGGAAAACTCTTTCCCATAACCAAAAGTGCCGGATGCTGTCATTACCGGGTTGCGCAGCTTGATGCCTGAAATTTCAACCGACAGGTCGGGTTTTGCCATCACATCTCCTTCGATACAGTCATCAGCAGTTTTTTAATCCCACTTCAAGTCCTGGTAAAAGAATACCGGCCCATCCTTACACACGCAGCGAAAATCGGGGGTCTGATCGGAGTGGTTTTTGCCTTTTATGACACATCCCAGGCAGGCACCTACACCACATGCCATATACGCCTCTAAAGACACCTGGCACTCCAGGTCATGACGGCCGGCGATCCCGGCCACGGCCCTAAGCATGGGAAACGGCCCGCAGGCGAAAAGGCTTTTTCTGCCGTTATCCTCTGCCAGATGTTTTTCAAGAACTTCGGTGACAAGACCACTCGCCCCTAAGGTACCGTCATCGGTGGAAACATACGTCTCCACCCCCAGCCGTTCAAATTCGGTGATGCAGAGGATATCCTCCTTGTTTCTGCCTCCGGCAAAAAGCCGGACCCTGGAATTCTTTGCCAGTTCCTTTGCCAGGTAGTAAAGGGGGGCAAGACCGACTCCGCCACCGACCAGAATCTTTTCGTCTGCAGGATCACCGGCAGCAAATCCCTTTCCCAGCGGGGCAAGAATGTCCAGATGGTCGCCATGGTGCAGGGAAGAAAGCATCTCCGTTCCCTTGCCCACAACTTTGTAAAGAATTTCACAGAAGGTCTGTCTGCCGCAATCGGTGTATTCCGTCGCGAAGGTACCCAGGTCGAAAATGCCGAAGGGCCTCCTGAGAAGGGGATCAATGGCGTCGCGCACCCTGACCATGACAAATTGACCCGGTATGGCTTCGACAATGGCCGGAGGGGCCGTCATTCTCATCCTGAAATAATCAGGGGAGACTTCAACATTTGATATGACCATGGATTTGAATTGCATGCAAGACCTGCCTTTTCCGTTAATAAATATATTCCATCAGTAGAGCATCCTCGCCGTTCTCGTAATAGGCTTTCCTGCGGCCGGTTTCCAGGAAACCGAGCTGCCGGTACAGGCCTATGGCGGATTCATTGGACTGCCTCACTTCGAGGGAGACGAATTCCGCCCCTCTTTCGCTGCAGTCGTGCAGCACCCTTTCCACCAACATTCTGCCAATCCCTTTGCCGCGGTAATTGCTGTGGACAGCGACGTCAAGAATGTGTCCCTCGTCCAGCACAAGCATTGGACAGATGTAACCCATGACATTGTTCTCAGCGCCCAGTGCCACCAGGGGAAAAGAGTGCGGGGCTTCAAGTTCGGCAAGAAAATGAGTCCTGGTCCAGGGACGGGGGGAATGAATTGATCTCGATGGCGAGAACGCCATCGAGATCAGATTCAGACATGGGGCAGATTGTGATTTCTTCAAGCCGGTTGTCCATTTACGGGCATCATAAGCAAAGAGGGTTTCAATGTAAACCCTTTTTTGGTGGCCAGTTTGAATTTGACATTTACCTTCCGATGGTTTAGATTTTTCGTTCCATTTAAAGGGAGGAATGTTTTGAGCAAAGCCAGGATTACGTACAAAGACGCCGGTGTAGACATAGATGCCGGGAATACCTTCGTCAAATTGATCAAGCCACTCGTTAAGGCCACCTCAAGACCGGAAGTCCTTGCCGATATCGGTGGGTTCGGCGGGCTCTTTTCCCTCAGTTCCGGCAAGTACAAAAACCCTGTGCTCGTATCGGGCACGGATGGAGTGGGAACAAAACTCAAAATAGCCTTTCTCGCCGACCGTCACGACACCATCGGCATCGATCTCGTGGCAATGTGCGTCAACGATATCATCGTCCAGGGGGCAGAACCGCTGTTCTTCCTGGATTACCTTGCCACAGCCAAACTGTATCCCGAAAAAGGCGCTGCGATTATCAAGGGAGTTGCAGAAGGCTGTCTTCAGGCCGGTTGTGCTTATAGGGGGCGAAACCGCCGAAATGCCAGGATTCTACGCTGGTGGTGAATATGATATGGCAGGCTTCACTGTGGGCGTTGTCGAGCGCGACAAGATTATCGACGGCTCGTCCATCACCGTCGGCGACAAACTGATCGGTCTTGCCTCCAGCGGTCTGCACAGTAACGGCTATTCCCTCGCCCGTAAAGTGATTATGGATGTGATGGGACTCGGTATCAACGACACCATCCCCGGCCTTGACAAATCCGTTGCCGATGAGCTTCTCACCCCAACCCGTATCTATGTCAAATCCATACTCAACCTGCTTAGGGATTTCACCATCCACGGTATTGCCCACATAACCGGCGGTGGATTGCTGGAGAACATACCGAGGATACTGCCGAACGGTTGCAAGGCAGTCGTCGACAAAACAACCTGGCAGGTTCCGGAAATATTTAACCTGATACAGAATGCCGGTAACGTTGAAGAACAGGAAATGTTCAGAACCTTCAACTGCGGAATCGGCATGGTTCTCTCCGCCCCTGAAAAGGAAGTGGAAGAGATCCTGATCAGGCTTTCCGGTCTGAACGAAACTGCCTTTGTAATCGGTGAAATCGCCAAGTGCGATGCCGGATCCGAATGTGTCGAAATGGTATAGGTCATCCAATGGGCAAACGGCTTAAAATAGGAGTACTTGTATCCGGTAGCGGTACTAACCTGCAGTCGATCATTGACCGCTGCCAGGATGGTTCCCTCCCGGCAGTCATATCCTGCGTCATCAGTAATAATGAAAAAGCTTATGCACTTGAAAGAGCCCGCCGCCATGGAATAACAGCAATCTGCCTGAAACACACCGATTTCAACGGCAGAACTGCTTACGACGCCGAGCTGGTTAAGGTCTTACAGTCTCACGGCGTAGAACTGGTGGTCCTGGCGGGATTCATGCGCATCATCACCCCCGGCTTCATTGAGGCATTCCCCAACGCCATCATGAACATCCATCCGGCCCTTTTACCGGCCTTTCCCGGCCTGCATGCCCAACGACAGGCCCTGGAGTATGGAGTAAAGGTAACCGGGTGCACGGTTCATTTTGTCGATGCAGGCACCGATACCGGGCCGATCGTCATGCAGGCCATTGTTTCGGTGGAGGAAAACGACAGCGAAGACACCCTTTCTGCCAGGATCCAGATGGAAGAACATCGAATTTTCCCTGAAGCCATCAGGCTCTTCGCAGAGGGTCGCTTGAAAGTTGATGGAAGAAAAGTCGTGTATTCGAAGTAGGACGCCCGCCTGAACTATCTCAGTCCCAGCTTGCCCAGAATAATGCCTATAAACTTGTTGATGGGGTGGTTCCTTTTCAGAAACGGAATGAAAGGTTTCTTGCGCGCGCCAAGCCTTTCCAGGTGGTCTGAAAGCTCGGGACAGTTGCCGTAGGAAAGCCCTTCCCTGAATGCCAGAATGGCATCGGGCTTATTGCCCATCAACACATGAATCCTGCCCAGGTTGAGGTAATGGGCCTGGTTGGCAGGCTCTTTCTCCACGGATTCCTTACAAAGGGCTATTGCCTTTTTGTATTGTCCGCGCTCTTTTGCCAGGCAAAAGGCCAGATAGGAGACAAAGCCGGGATTGTAATCAAGCTGGCAGGCTTTTTCAAAAAGGACCAGAGCTGACAGGGTGTCATTACTCTTGAAGGCAGCCAGGCCCCGTGCAAACAGTTTTTCCGGTTCTGTGGAAGACATCGTCCAACCCTCCTTGATACATCACATCACGAACAACCGCTTGACAGCCGGTTCTTCGAAAAGATATCCGCCTATTAAAGTTTTTTTTACTATTAAATTCAACCTTTAAATTTATTCTCCAGACTTATTTTCCTCTCTACCGGCATTGCCGGAAGGCGTAGCGGAAGTTTGTTCCAGCTGATAGAGCCAGGCGAGCAATTCAGCTACTGCGCGATACAGTTCAGGGGGGATATAGCGATCATGGTCCACCTTGAGCAGCAGATTTACCAGATCGGGCGATTCGTGGACGTAAACACCATTTTCCCTTGCCAATGCGATAATCGCTTCTGCAGTTACACCACAGCCTTTCGCCACAACCCTCGGCGCATAATCTCCAGCCGGGTTATATGCCAAGGCCACAGCCTTTTTCAGGTCATTCTCCGCCTTTTTCATCTTTTATCACCATCTCGGTCAAATTAATCCCCGCTCCATCCACCCGCTCTTTCAATACAGGAAACCCTTTCCGGAGAATTGCCGCAGTCCTGGTGTCATCAGTCTGCAAAACAATATTCAGACCGGCTCCAGAAAGGCGCAGTGTGGCTGAGATTTCGCCAAGGGCAGGCAGCTGCAGCCGGAGAGATGTTTCCCACCCCCTTTCCTGCGGGCTTGAACCGTCAGCTTCACGTTCCTGTACCGAGATTTCCACCTTTTGTTCCGGCCAGGCCTGACCATTCCAGATGAGCACACCTGAGTTGAGGGTTGCCAACTGGTCCTTGATAATGTGAAGGGTCTGAGGGTCTGCAATAAAGCCGGCAGCTGGTTTAGAAGCTGTCGCTTCCTCGGCAATGCTCTTGGGCAAAATGCCGTTTCCTTCGTTTCCTTTCTGCAGCACGTCTGGATCAGGATTCACAAACCTTCGGGACAGCTTTCCCTGGGGTTCTACCAGGAGTTGGGCGATCTGGCGATCTCCCCTCGCCCACTCGGCCAAATGGGATTCATAGAACAGGCCGCCCAATGTCATGGCCTCCTTAAGCCTGACTGCAAAGAGCTCGGTATCTGTCGGCGGTCCATTCAATATCGGTGACAGGGATTGGGAGCTGCTACTTTCCTGGGCAATCACATTGTTCATCAGCGAGCTGAGCCACTTTCCGGTGGTGCTGATAGTTACTGGAACCTTCCCGTTATCGGCCCTCGCCAACTCGAAGGTAATGCGAGGTTCGGCACTGACGAAGGTCATGTGCATGGTCTCGCCCGGTTGCACATTCAGGGGAAGTTCCATCTTGAAGAGTTCACCGGCAATGCGGGCCAGAAAGAGATGATTGGGGAGTTTTGCCACAACCTCGGCCTGGACCTGCTGCCCGGGTGTCAGTTGCAGCTGGGAGGCCGATTGCTGTTCTGCCTCGACTTTAGGCAAGTTGGAAGACTTGGCGAATAATTGGAGAAGTTGTTTCTGAATCTCATCATTGATCAGCATTATCAGCTCCCTGCCGGTTCATGGCACATTTGTTTCAGAGATCGCCTGCCCTGCTGCGGAGAAACTGCTGAAAACGGTCCATGTAATAGTAGACGACCGGCGTAATGAAGAGGGTCAGGAGCTGGGAAACGAGAAGCCCGCCGACAACTGCCAGCCCCAAAGGCCGTCTGGATTCTGCGCCGGCACCGAAACCCATGGCAATGGGCAATGTGCCCATCAGCGCCGCCATGGTCGTCATCATGATCGGCCGAAAACGGACGAGACAACCTTCATAGATGGCGTCGAGGGGGCTCAGGCCTTGATTCCGCTGCGCCTCCAGGGCGAAATCGATCATCATGATGGCGTTTTTCTTGACGATTCCCACCAACATGATGATCCCGACAAATGAATACAGGTTCAGGTCTTTGCCGAAGATGAGAAGCGTGATCAAGGCGCCGAAACCGGCGGAGGGTAGCCCCGAAAGAATGGTCAGCGGATGGATGTAGCTCTCGTACAGGATCCCCAGAACGATATATATGACTAAAATGGCCATGATCAGCAGAAGGGCCAGCCCTTTGGTGGAGGCCTGGTAAACCTGCGCCGTTCCCTGGAAACCGGTGGTAATGGACGCAGGCAGCGATTTTGCTTCGTTTTCCACGGCTGCCACCGCATCACCCAATGGAGTTCCGGGTTTGATGTTGAAGGAGACTGTGACCGAGGTTATCTGCCCAGATGATTGACCGACAGTGGCCCCACCCCCGTAGTCAGAGTTGCCAGGGAGGAAAGGGGCACCAGTTGTCCGGCATTGGACCTCACATAGAGCATGGACAGGGCTGCCGGATCAGACTGATATTGGGGAGCCAGTTCCATGATTACCCTGTACTGATTTATGGGCGAATAGATGGTGGAAACCTGGCGGCTTCCGTAAGCGGAAAAAAGGGTATCTTCGATGCGTTCTGCAGTTATCCCCAAGGCAGCAGCCCGGTCACGATCCAGTTGCAGATTGATCTGCGGGTTTTTCAACTGCAGGTCGCTGGTCACCTCCTGAAGCATGGGCAGCCCGCGCAGCTTCGCCTCGAATGCAGAGGCGTTCTGGTAGAGATCCTCCGTATCCGGACTCTGCAGGACGAACTGATACTGTAACTTGGATGATGTCGCTTCGAGACGGATCGGTGGGGGATTGTTCATGAACATGGTGATGCCCGGAATGCCCATCACCTTCGGCCGCAGTTTCTGGATGATCTGGTCCGCGTTCAGGTTTCTCTCATGGCGCGGCTTCAGCTTTATGAACATGAATCCGCTGTTGGAGCCGACGCGGGAGCCGCTGGCCCCCACTGTGGACATGAAAGCCTCTATATTCGGCTCCTGCAGGACAATCTTTGCCAGTTCCTGCTGGTGCCTCTTCATCTCCTCGAATGACACGCCCTGGGCACCCTCTGTGGGAGCCGAGATGGCACCGATGTCATCGGAAGGCAACAGCCCCATGGGCATTATCATAAAAAGCCAGATGGTGACGGCAGTCATCACCAGAGTTATCAGCATCGTCGTGCGCCGGTACCTTAGAACCCTGGACAAGGTCAGCCGGTACAGCTCAAGCATTCCCTGAAAAAAACGCTCCATGAAGTTGTAGAACTTGCCGTGCCGAACCTCTGCCGGCGGTTTGAGAAAGCGACTGCAGAGCATGGGGGTAAGGGAAAGTGACACCAGGCCGGAGATAAGAATGGCGACGGTAATGGTGACGGCAAATTCATGGAGCATCCTGCCCAGCATCCCCGACATGAACAGCACCGGAATAAAGACCGCCACCAGGGAAATGGTCATGGAAATAATGGTGAAACCTATTTCCCGAGAGCCGCGTAATGCCGCTTCGTGGGGATTCTCGCCATGCTCCATGTGGCGAACGATGTTTTCCAGCATGACGATGGCATCATCGACAACGAAACCCACCGACAGGGTAAGTGCCATCAGCGTGATGTTGTTGACGGAAAAACCGAAGGCGTACATGGCGGCAAAGGTGCCGATGATGGACAGCGGCAGGGCAAGACTGGGGATGACCGTAGCGGAGAGATTGCGCAGAAAGAGAAATATGACCAGGATAACCAGGGCGATAGTCAACAGCAGGGTGAACTTCACATCGGCAACCGATTCCCGGATGGTAACCGTGCGGTCGAAAAAAACATCGAGCTGTACCGAAGCTGGAATCTGGCTGCGAAAGCTGGGAATCTGCTTCTTGATGCTGTCGACGACTTCAATGGTATTGGTCCCCGGCTGGCGCTGGACGGCCAGAATGATGGCCCGGTGGATTTCCCCTTGGTGTTGTACCAGGCAGCGACTTTGTCGTTTTCAACACTGTCCGAAACCGTGGCTATGTCTGAAAGCCTGACGGGGGAGTTGCCGCGGTAGGCAACAATGAGCGGCTTGAAAGCCTCAGCATTGTATAACTGTCCTGTGGCCTGGATGGTGAATGCCTGACGTTCCCCCTGCAGGCCTCCGGTGGGCAGATTGACGTTCCACCTGTCAAGTGCGGCAGCAACCTCGTCCAGGCCTATTTTCAAGGAAGTTAAGGCATTTGGGTCCAGCTGTACCCGAACGGCATATTTTTGCGAACCGTTGACCTGTACCTGGGCAACACCGCTGATCATGGAAATCCGTGGGGCGATGATCGTGTCCGCGTACTCGTTGACCGCCGACAATGGAAGGGTCTGTGAACTCAGTGCCAGATAGAGCACGGCCTGATCGGCAGGATTAACTTTCTGGAACGACGGTGGATTGGGCATGTCCTGTGGCAGTTGACGGGCGGCCTTGGAGATTGCCGCCTGCACGTCCAGGGCAGCAGCATCGATATCCCGGTCCAGGTCGAACTTGAGAACAATGATGGAAACGCCCTGGCCGTTGGTGGAACTCATGGAATCCAATCCGGAGATGGTGGAAAACTGCCTTTCCAACGGTGTGGCTACGGCACTGGCCATGGTCTCGGGGCTTGCCCCGGACAGGTTTGCGGTAACTTGGATGGTGGGGTAATCGATGCGCGGCAGGTCATTGACCGGCAGAAGACGATAGGCAAAAAGGCCGAAAATCATGACAGCCAGCATGATCAGCGATGTCATGACCGGACGTTTTATGAAGAGTTCAGAGATGTGCATGGCACCTTGGACCTGAAACTGTTATTTGCGGGTAACTCAGGGTTAAGAAAGCTATTTTTGTCCCATTGGTGAAGACGGCTGCAGATTTCCCGATCCCCCTTTTTTGATTTCAATCTGAGCGCCAGGGGTCAGTCTCATCACCCCATCGGTAACGACTACTTCTCCAGGACGCAGCCCATGGTCGATCACTACCAGGCCCTTGTCACTAATGCTGGGAGATACGGGTCTAAGCTCCGCTTTTTTATCGGCGCCGATTACAAAGACGAATTGGCCCTGCTGGGAGGTCTGCACAGCGGCGGCAGGGATTACAATGGCATTTGGCCTGGTGCCAAGGATAAGCGATACATTAACGAACTGCCCGGGCCACAGACGTCTGTCTCCATTGGGAAAAGTGCCTTTGAGACGAATGGTGCCGGTGGTCGTGTCGACGGTATTGTCGAGAAAGCTGACGACACCCCGCAAACTTCCCTGCGCATCATTGGGCACCAGTGCCTCCACAGTCATACTGCCACCAGCCACTTGCGGCTTGATGACGGTAAGCTGTTTTTCAGGAACGGTAAAACTGACATAAATGGGAGATATCTGGTTGATGGTAACCAGAGCAGCAGTATCGTTGCCTTTGACGAGAGAGCCCACATTTACCAGCAGACTGCCGGTACGGCCGGGGATAGGTGAACGGATATAACAGTAGGATAACTGTATTCTGGCATTTTCCACTGCCGCCCTGTCTGCAGCCACCGCTGCGGAAAAGGCTTCTGCATTAGTCCTTAGCTGGTCATATTGTTCCTGGGTGACGATTCCATCTCTCACCAGCGCTGCATAACGTCCTGCCTGCTCCTCAGCGTTCCTGGCCTGGGCCAGATCACGGGCCAGGTTTGCCTCCGCCTGTTTCAACGCGGCACGGTAAGTTCCGGGGTCTATGGTAAAAAGGAGGTCCCCCTTCTGCACATCCTGTCCCTCACGGAAATGAACCCTGGAAATAATCCCGTTGACCTGTGCCTTGACCGGTACGCTGTTAAAGGGTTCCACATTGCCGACGGCATTGACGGTTATGGGCACAGTCTTCTGTTGGACGGTGGCTACGGCAACCGGCACTGGAGGCTTTCCTTTGGGTTTTTCCTTTTTCTTGGCACAGCCGGTCAACAGAAAGTTGAGCAAAAGCAGAAACAATATTAATCGAAGGCTTATGTAATAATTACGCTTATGGGTAGATTTGAACACCCGGGGCCTCCAGCAATGATTTCAGGTCATTTGTTTTTTAGCATATTTATCGGATTTATTAAACTAGTTCTCCCGCTATTATCCATATTCGCTGTGGCCGTACTTGCACCAAGGCAACTTGTGTCAATAAATCAGCTACTTGCGAAGCGGCAGGCACTAAACTTCTTCATATTGCCGCAACTGCAAACAATTTGTTAACATATTCCTGCTGCAGCCCGATAAGAACACTGATTGTCAACTTTTCAAGCAGGTGATCATGAAGCCGCCGCTCCGAATACTTATTATCGATGATTCTCCTGAAGATGCCGTCCTGCTCGTCAGGGAACTGAAAAAGGAATTCAGTCCGGTAATGGAGCGTGTCGAAACGGAAGAGGCAATGCTTTCCGCCATTGAAAAGGGAAAATGGGATGTGGTTGTTTCCGACTTCGTCATGCCGGAGTTCAATGGACTTGCGGCCATAAGCATCCTTCATCAGCAGAATCGGGATCTCCCGTTCATCATGGTTTCAGGTCAGATGGGCGAGGAGCTTGCCGTTGAAGCAATGAGAGCCGGCGCCCATGACTATCTGGTCAAGGGAAACCTCAGCCGTCTCATACCGGCAATAAAACGGGAGCTTAAGGAAGCATCGGATCGCGATAAAAGACATAAAGCTGAAGCAGCCCTTCATGCCACCGAAGCGCGCTTTAAAAGCCTGGTCGAGCAGTCACTTGTGGGCATATACCTCCTGCAGGACGGGATTTTTTCCTATGTTAATCCCAAATTTGCGGAGATTTTCAATTTTCAACAGAGCGAACTGGTCGACGGCAGGGCGCTTCTCGATCTGGTTATTGATGAAGACCGGCAGGCTGTCGCTGAAATCTGCGAGACAATACTGGGTTATTCCGACAATGGTCCCCCCTGTTATTTCAGGGGACAGGGTAAGTGCGGCAAAGATCTGCAGCTGGAAATGCACGGGACCAAAACCGAGCTCAACGGCAGACCTGCATCATAGGCACCCTTCTGGACATAACTGAGAGGAAAAAAGCATTCGAACAGTTGCGACAGGCACAGAAAATGGAAGCATTGGGCCAGCTTGCCGGCGGCATAGCACATGATTTCAACAATCTTCTCACCATTATCAATGGTTACAGCACTCTGTTGCTCCGGTCCCTGGACCGGGAAAGCCCACAGCATCAGGAGGCTGAACAGATCTTGAAGGCAGGAGACCGTGCAGCAGACCTGACACGGCAGCTGCTGACCTTCAGCCGCAGACAGATTCTGGCCCCCAGGATGTTGAATCTCAATGATCAGATATGTGGCATAGAAAAAATGCTCCACAGGGTTGTCGGTGAGCATATTTATCTGGAGACATCTCTGGCCGGGGATATCGGCCTGATCAAGATTGATCCGGGACAGGTGGAGCAGATCGTCATGAACCTGGTTGTCAATGCGGGGGATGCCATGAAAGACGGTGGTGTGATAAGCATTGCAACGACGAATGCTGAAATTGACCAGTCTTTCGCATCGATACACCCTGGTTCCGTCATGGGAGGCTATGTCATGCTCGCCGTTACCGACAATGGTACCGGCATGACAGAAGAAGTAAAAAGCCGGCTATTCGAGCCTTTTTTCACTACAAAGGAAATGGGACGCGGTACAGGTCTGGGGCTGGCCACGGTTTATGGTATCGTCAAGCAGAATGGCGGCTATATTGACGTGGCCAGTGAGTTGGAGAAAGGCACCACCTTCCGAATTTACCTGCCCAGGTTAAAGCAGCAGAATACGCCGGTGAAACTTGTATCAGAAGTACCTGCTGAGGGAAGCCACACCATACTTGTGGTCGAAGATGAACCGGGAGTATTGAACCTGGTCACCCATACCCTGAAAAACAAAGGCTTCAATATCATTGGGACGACCGATCCCCTTGAGGCCCTGGAAATTTTCGATCAGCGCGGGAATGAAATAGACCTTCTTTTATCGGATGTGGTGATGCCGTTCATGAACGGGCCGAAACTGGCCGAGGCATTAACCCGAAAAAAACCCGCGTTGAAAGTCATATTCATGTCCGGACACACCGATGACAAGGTCAACTTCGAGAAGATCCTGGAAAATGGCACTCCCTTTATAGCCAAACCATTTACCAACGGGGCGCTGGTGACGAAAATAGCCCGTACACTTGCAAATTTAGAGGATAGAACTACTGAGCTAGGAGCGGACAGATGAAAGAACACATACTCATTGCCGACGATGAGGAAATGATCAGGGACCTGCTTTGCGCAACCCTGGGCAAGGAAGGTTATCACTGCCACCAGGCGAGTAATGCCGATGAAGGCCTGACCGTACTGGAAAGCCAACCCATAGAAGTTGCATTTCTCGATATCATGATGCCCGGCAGGTCGGGTGTGGAGCTGTTGAAGGACGCCAGGAAAGTCAAGCCCGACATCAGCGTCCTCATGATAACGGCACTTAACGACATGGATACGGCTCTATCCTGCATACATTTGGGCGCAGAGGACTACATCACCAAACCATTCAATCTGGACAGGGTGCTCTTGACAGTGCGGAATATCTCGGAAAAGCGCCGCCTGATAAAAGACAACAGGGAGTATCAGTCAAATCTCGAACTAAAGGTCCGTGAACAGACAGAGGTAATCAGAGAAGCCATGGGTGAGGTGAACCTTGCCTATGAGCACACACTGACGGCGCTCATACGGGCGCTGGACGCACGGGAAAGAGAAGTCGGTTCCCATTCAGAAAGGGTCATGACATATACCCTCCTCATGGCGCAAAAACTTGGCATCGACAAGGAGGATTCAACTGCCATGGCAAAGGGAGCATTGCTCCATGACATAGGCAAAATAGGTATTTCCGACAATATTCTGCTGAAACCCGGGAAACTGGATGTTGAAGAGTGGGAACTGATGAGGCGGCACCCGCAAGTGGGACATGATATTCTGAAGGGAATCAGATACTTCAAAGGGGCTGCAGAACTGGTACTCTGCCACCATGAACGCTTTGACGGGAATGGTTATCCCAATGGCCTCAAAGGGAAGGACATACCTGTCAGCGCCCGCATTTTCGGTCTGATCGATACTCTGGATGCCATGACCTCAGACCGGCCTTACAGAAAAGCTCTGCCTTTCCAGGCAGTTGTCGATGAAGTCATCAAATGCAGAGGCTTTCAGTTCGATCCCGAACTCGTGGACATCTTCTTGCAAATCGATAAAAAGGAATGGGAAGCTGCGGCAGGAAAATTCTTTTCTTAGGTAGTTTTCATCTGGAAACGCCGGATCAGCCAATGGCGAGGCATTCCCCCCGGCGAGAATTAAATGAGTTTGCAGAGTTACCTAAGAATTGAAGCTTATTCGTTTGCCCCGCTCTTGTACCTCTCCAGCCGATCGCGGAGAGTATTTCTGCTGATTCCCAGCAGTTTCGCAGCGAAGACCTGGTTATTGTTGCTCTTTTCCATGGCCATATGGATCAGGGCCTTTTCCAATCCCATGTTGACGCTTTCATAAATGGTCCCCTTGTTCTTGAGGCAGATCCCGTCGAAAACCGGCTCCAGCATCTTCCAGAATACCTCGTAGTAATCATCCCCGGCACAGTCCAGGTCCACTTCCTTGAATCCGGCTTTTGCGGTGAGAAATGATTCCAGATCTTCCGGCATCAGCACGTCGCTCTTGCAGAATACCGTCGCCGAATTGATGACATTCTTCAACTCCCTGATATTTCCCTCCCAGGGGTGTTTCAGCAGCAGGTCCGTTGTTTCCGGCGCGACGCGCCTGATGGTTTTTCCGTATTTGCGGGAGAATTTCTTGACGAACAGGTCAATGAGCAGCGGAATATCTTCTGCCCGGTCTTTCAGGGGAGGAAGAAAAAAATTGACAACCCGTAACCGGTAAAAGAGATCCATTCTGAAGGTCTTTTCTTTGACCGAGGTCACCAGGCTCTTGTTGGTGGCGGCAATGATGCGCACATCGACGCGGATAGTATCGTTGCCCCCGACCCTCTCGAACTCCTGGCATTCCAGCACCCGTAAAAGCTTACCCTGATTAGCCGGGCTCATCTCCCCTATTTCGTCAAGAAAGATGGTGCCGCCGTTGCACTGTTCGAATTTGCCTATTCTTCTGGCATAGGCATCGGTGAAGGCCCCTTTCTCGTGGCCAAAGAGTTCCGATTCCAGCAGAGCTTCCGGCATGGCCGCACAATTGACTGCAAGAAACGGACGGTTTTTCCGCCGGGAATTGTCATAGATGGCCCGGGCCAGGAGCTCCTTGCCCGTCCCGCTTTCACCCTGAATCAGAACCGTGGCATCGGAATCGGCAACCTTGCCCACCATCTTCCAGATCTCGATCATTTCCGCAGAGGAACCGATCATGATGTCATCTGCGTCTTCTTCAAGTTTGAGCTGATTGGTGTCCTTGGTGTATCTCACCTTCCTGTTGAGCAGATTGCATTCCAAAGCCTTTTGCACGGATGATCTAAGTTTGTTGGTATCGAAAGGTTTCGTTACATAATCGTAAGCGCCAAATTTCATGGCTTCTATTGCATTCTGGGTAGTCTTGTGGCCGGTGGTCATGATAATTGACAGCCCGGGGTCAATTTTTTTCGCCTCCTGCAAAACCTGAAAGCCGATTTGCCTGGCATGCTTATATCGAAAATGGCCACATTAGGACGTTCGGTCAGTATCAGCTTGAGTGCGGCATCACTTTCGCTCTCAAGCATTACCTCCATTTCCTCACCATGAAAAACAGTTTTCAGCATCAGGAGAATATCTGGGTCGTCATCAAGGATAAGCAGTTTTGCCGTCATTGGTTGGATCTCCTCTTTCTATAAATACGTATCGGCTGCAAAACATACTCCTTTAGCGGTTGGCGTTGATCCATAAAAAAGCCGCCTTTTGCAAAGCGGCTTTTTGATGGTGGTTATTGATGGTGCAATTACAGATCATCTTCGTCAGGTTCATCATCCCCGTATTCGTCGACGCCGAATGATTCATCATAGCCCATGTCACCGGCGCTTCAGTGTCATCAAGTTCTTCGGCCATGAACTGTTCGGGGGAGCGCTCGTCCTCTTCCTTTATTGCTTCGAATTTTGCGAGGATGTCTCCTTTGGTGCAGTAGCGCCCATCGCGGTGCGAACAGGCATCCCTGTCACACAGGTCAAAGAGCTGTATTTCCGTGCAAAGTCTCCGTTGATTTTGTACATCTTCCATAATTTACTCCGTTGAATCATTATGCTTTGTCCACGTACTCCATGGCGCGATTTACGTCTTCCACACACCCGATATAAATTGGTGCTCGCTGGTCCAGGCTTTCCGGCTTCAGGTCCAGTATGGGAGTTTTGCCGTTTGTTGCAGCCCCCCCTGCATGTTCAATAAGAAAGGCCATGGGATTGAGCTCGAACAGAAGGCGCAGTTTCCCATTGGGTGAACCGTTCAGCGCCGGGTACATGAAAAGCCCCTTCCCTTTCATCAGAACCTGGTTGATGTCAGGCACGAATCCGCCGGAATAGCGCAGTTTGCAACCTTTTGCCTCAAGGTAACGGATGAACTTCTCATCCCCCTCGTTGTACTTGTTGCGCAGTCCTCCGGGGGAGTAAATATTTCCGTCACGCTGCATGCGGACGTTTTCCCTGGTCAGGTTGTACTCCATCAACTGGTTCATGGTGAACTCATGTACACCGTCACCTACGGAGTATACCAGTGAGACGCGGGGTCCGTAAAGGATATACATGGCAGCTACCTGCTTGCGTCCTTCCTGCAGGAGGTTGTCTCCCTTGAAGATGGAAACGATGGTGCCTACGGCCAGGTTGACATCCACCAGAGACGAGCCGTCAAGGGGGTCGTAGGCAACCGAGTAAAGGCCGTCGGAATCTGTTGTAACCTGATAGATCTCATCCATCTCCTCGGAGGCTATGTTGCAGACTACTCCAGAATGAATGAGCCGCTTCCTCATGATCCGGTCGGACAGTACATCCAGAGCCAGCTGCTCTTCACCGTAAAGGTTGGAGGTACCGGCAACACCCAGATCGCCGGTACGAACCGCATTAATCACATACTTGCTTGCCTCGGCAATTTCGCAGATGAGGTGTACAAGCTTGTCACAGATATTCTGACTGCGCAGATGACGACGCAGATCGATTTGAAATTTTGACTTCCCCGGCTCGCTTAACATTTTGTTGCCCCCTTAAATGAAATTAAATTTTTGTAAGCTTAGCTCAAACAATAGTGCAAATCAAGAAAAATGCCTGGCGAAAAAAGCCGCCTTTATGTCCTGAATCAGGCTTTAGCCATCATCATATTCATCAATCTGAAGCCCTCTTCGACAAAAAGGCCTGTGGCAGCTGCAGATTCCTCGTCATATCCGGCCACGCCGTCATTGACCTTCTCTTCGCCCCCATAGAGGATAAAAGGAACCGGGTCGGAAGTATGGGTCATCAGGCTGACCGGGGTCGGGTGGTCCGGTGCACAGAGAATCCGATACTGACCGAACTGACGGATTCCTTCCAAGACCGGGCCCACTACCAGTGAGTCGAACTGCTCGATGGCCTTTATCTTATCCTGCAGGTTACCTGAATGTGAAGCCTCATCGGGGGCCTCAACGTGAAGATAGACATAATCGTGCTCTTGCAGAGCCTGCAAAGCAGCATCAGCCTTTCCTTTGTAGTTGGTATCTATGTAACCGGTCGCTCCCGGCACATTGATAATGTCGAGGCCTGCATAGACCCCGATCCCCTTGATCAGATCCACTGCCGAGATGACGGCGCCATTGAGGCCGAATTTATCGGCGAAGGTGGCCATTTTCGGGGATTTGCCGTGTCCCCAGAGCCAGATGGAGTTGGCCGGCATTTCGCCTTTCTCCAGACGCCGCTTATACTGGGAATGGTTGAAGAAAACCAGCTGGGAAGAGTTCATTAGGTTGATAAGCTCCTCAGCCCCTTCTCCATGGGGCAGAAATTCAAGGATTTCCTTGCCGGTGATATCGTGGGGAGGGGTGGCAGAAATCTTGTCCTTTCCCTTTCGCCAGACCATGAGATGGCGATAGCCCACCCCCGGATAGAACTGGAACTCATCGCTGTCCAGATTCTCCTGCAGCGCCTCGATCAGTTCTCTGCCGTCATCGGTGGAAATGTGCCCTGCCGAATAGTCGCGCATGTAAAGCTTGCCGGCGTGGGGTTGAAGGTTGATCAGATTAACCCGGAAAGCAACATCATCCTTTCCCAGCTCAACCCCCATGCTCGCTGCTTCCAGCGGCGACCTGCCGGTGTAACAACTTGCAGGATCGTAACCGAAAACGGAAAGATTTGCCACGTCGCTACCCGGCGGCAGACCATCGGGAACTGTTCTGGCAAGCCCCAACCTGCCGCGCTTTGCCATGAAATCCATATTCGGCGTCTTAGCCGCCTGCAGTGGAGTTTTACCCCCCAGTTCCCCGACCTTTTCGTCGGACATGCCGTCGCCGAGCAAGACAATGTACTTCATGGAACTTCCTTTCGTTAATGGAATTAATGCATTACAAAAAAGCTAACCTCTTGGGTGTATATCCTGGTGGAGCTGCTTTAGCCGCTCTCTGGTCACATGGGTGTATATCTGTGTAGAAGACAGGTCCGCATGGCCCAGCATTATCTGCACACTGCGCAGATCAGCCCCGTTTTCCAGCAGATGGGTGGCAAAGGAGTGCCTCAGACTGTGGGGCGAGATGCTTTTCCTGATGCCGGCGGCGGCAGCACGCTTCTTGATGATGTTCCAAAAGGCCTGGCGGGTCATCCCGTCACCCAGCCTGCTGATAAAAAGGATCTCGCAGTCTCCTTTTCGATCGGCTTTTACCCTGGCAGAGCGCAGATACTCGGCTGTGGCAAGCCGTGCAGTTTCTCCCAACGGAACCAGACGCTCCTTTTCCCCTTTGCCCATGGTAAGAAGATAGCCGGCGTCCAGGTTGACATCCCGAAGCTTCAGCGCCACCAGTTCCGAAACGCGGAGACCGGTGGCATAGAGTACCTCAAGCATGGCCAGGTCCCTGAGGTCATTTAAGTCCGCAGAGCGAGCAGAATCAAGCAGCAGTTCGACCTCTCGCCCCGACAGTATGTCAGGCAGCCTGTTCAGGCTCCTTGGTGCTTCGATAATGACAGCAGGATTATTCGGGCAATGGTTTTCCACCATCAGGAAACGGTGAAACATTTTAACAGCAGAAAGGGCCCTGGCCCGACTTCTGGGGGAAAGTCCCCTCTCCTTCAGACCTGCAAGGTGTTCAATAACATCCATGGCCGTTATGTGGTCCAGATCCAGGCGTCCCTGGCCTGCAAGAAAATCAAGATAGACGCTAAGATCACGACTATAGGCTCAAGGGTGTTTTTTGTCAAACCCTTCTCCACCTGAAGGTAGTTGAGAAAGAGGTCAAGATATTCGTTCATGCCTCATCTATGCTCTGGAGCAACCGGCCGCGGATCTCCTCCAGTTTGTCCTGATCGATAATCTTCTGGCCGAAAATGTCCTTCACGTAAAATACGTCCGCAACCTGGTCGACCTTGGTGGAAACCTTGGAGACACCGATATAGAGACCAAGTTCGCTCAGGGTGCTGGTGATCCTGTAGAGGAGTCCCACCTTGTCGTGGGTATAGATGTCGATAACCGTGTAATCCGCGGAAACCTCGTTATCGATCTCGACCCTGGTGGGAAACTTCGGTTTTGCCTTTTCAGCAAGGAAGGCGGCCCGGTGCCGTTTTTTCACCAGGGCAGCGATCTTTGTCTTACCTTCAAGAACCTGGCGCATGTCGTCTTCAACTCTCTGCCAGCGCGCCTCATCTGTTATGACAAAGCCTTGGGGAGAATTGACCTGCAGCACATCCAGCACCTTGCCGTTGAGGTTGGTCAGGATGTGCGCTCCGAGAATGTTCATGCCGTTTGCCGCCATAACCCCCGTTATCATGGAAAAGAGGCCGGGGGTATCAAAGGTGCAGATGGTAAAGCTGGAAAAACCCCTGTCTATTTCATGGGATACCTTCAGCACCAGCGGTTTTTCTTCAAGTTGCAGGAGAATTCGCACGTGGTCGGCAATCACCGGCGGGGCATTGGAAAGGACATGCCTCGTCGTAAGCGCTTTGAGTTCATCTTTGACGACAGTAGCAGGATATTCGTCATCGATGATTTCCAGAACCTGCCGCTTGACCTTCTTCACCCGCTCACTGCTGGCCTCAAACTCGAAGTCTCCTCGCTCCAGAACCTGGAAAGCCTTTTCATACAGTTCCTGCAGAAGCAGGGCCTTCCATTCGGTCCAAACCTCGGGACCCACTCCCTTTATATCGGCATAGGTCAGGAGATAGAGCATTTTCAGGTTTTCGCTCTTACCCATCTGTCGGGCAAACTCGATGATCATCTTCTCGTCGTGCAGGTCACGTCGCTGGGCAATATGGGCGAAAAGCAGGTGGTTTCTGATCAGAAAATCGAGACGTTCGCTGTCCTCCTTGCTGAGCCCCATACGGCGGGCAATGGTCCGGGACAGGTCAGCCCCCTTTTCCGCATGGCCTCCACCTTCCCCTTTGCCCACATCATGGAGCAGCACGGCAAGCAGAAGCAACTCCCGCTTGTCCACCTCGCAGGCAAGTTGTGTCAGCAGCGGCAGATCCTCGGTGCTCGCCTCTCCAAAGTTTTACAATCTCCTCAACACAGAACAGGGAATGGATATCCACCGTATAAATGTGGTAGATGTCGTGCTGAACCTTGCAGTAGATCCTCTCGAATTCCGGGAGGAACACGTTGAGAAACTCCAGGTGGTGCATCAGTTTCAGTGTTTCTGCAACCCCCTTTTCCGAGCGAAGGATGGCAAAAAATGAGCTGTTAACCTCTTTCGAACGGCGGAATTTGTCGTTAACCAGGTCCAGGTTTCTCCTTACCAATGCCTTTACCTTGATGTTCAGGGATACGCTGTGCTTCTGGGCGTATTCGAAAAGCTTCATCAGCCGGGCCGGGTCCTTCTCGATGATCATCTCATCGGGGATCACCAACTCCCCTTTCAGCACATAGAAGCCTTCTCCCACGGGGCGGCGGGTGAAGTAGCCCAGTATCTTGAGTGGGCCATCCTCACGCAATGCACACTTTGTGATGACCAGAGATGAAAAATGCTCGACCCTTGTTGCATGGAGATAAAAATCGCGCATGAAATCTTCTACCGCCAATACCTTTCCCCGGTCCTTGTAGCCGAAGAACTGGGCAAGGCTGGTCTGGGTGTCGAAGGTCAGCTGATCGTTCTTGCGCCCGGCAAGGTAATGCATTTCATTCCGTATCCGCCACAGATAGGAAAGCGAAGCGTTGTAAACGGCAAGTTCTTCTTCGGACAGCACCCCCTTGACGATCAGCTCGCGGGGATCATCGATCTTGTACTTGATCTTGGCGACCCAGATTGCCGTATGCAGATCCCGTAGACACCCCTCCCCCTCCTTGATGTTCGGCTCAAGAATATAGATGCTGGACCCGTATTTATCCCGGCGTTTCTTCAGCTCATCCAGTTTTTCCCTGATAAAGGCATCGCTTCTCTTGGCAAGTATCTGGGTCAGCATAGTTTTTTGAAAGGCCTGGAAAAGCAACCTGCTGCCGATTATGAAACGGCCGTCGAGCATAGCCGTTTTGACGGTGGTATCGGCATTGGACATCTCAATGCAATCGTTGAGGGTGCGCACCGAATACCCCACATCGAGGCGCATGTCCCAGAGAAAATAAAGAAGCTTCTGGGCAATATCTTCAATCCTCTGGGAATCCTTACCCCCATGGAGAAACATCAGATCGATATCTGAATAGGGATTGAGCTCGCCACGGCCGTAACCGCCCACGGCAATCAGGGTAAGTTGCTCCCTGGCGTGCTTGTAGTTGTCCAGCCACTTGGTGATGCTGAGAAAAAGCTTGCGGATAAGGGTATCGGTCATGGCGGTAATTGCTTTTACCACCCATTCGCCGGACTCTCCGGCACGATGCCGTTCCTTTATCTGCTCGCGATAGTAGCCGAGATACTCCTTGCTGGCCGACAGTAGAACCGGACGCATCTCCTCGAATGAGCCGTGGCCTTTTTTGCCCATTTCCGGAAAATAATGATCGATTTGGTATTCCATTGCGCCCCGCAGGATTTGTATTGGATAAATACGCCGTGCTTATTTATTTGAGGCTTGAGATGTAGCCTTTGACCCCTGCCATTATTCCTTCTGCCACTGCTTCCTGATAGCGCGCATCCTTCAGGCGCTCCTCTTCCCGCTCGTTGCTGAGGAAAGCGGCCTCCACCAGGATGCTCGGCATCGTTGCCCCCACCAGGACATAGAAGGGACCCTGCTTTACCCCCAGATTCTTCATGGGGAACAAGCCGTTGGCTTTCCCATAGGCAGCCTTCTGCACCTCGTCTGCAAGGTGAGCCGAATCGTTCAGTTTATAGTTGGCCATCAGGTCGAAGAGCACAGCTTGAAGCAGGCTTACTTTTTCAAGCGAGGTGCCGTTTTCCTTGGCTGCAAGCTGGGCAGCCTTTTCCGTCTTGGCCAGATTTAAATAGTAGGTTTCCATGCCGCTTGCGTTTCGATTCAAGGAGGCATTGGCATGCACCGAAACGAAGAGGTCGGCTCCGACCTTGTTGGCGATGGCGGTGCGCTCCTGCAGCTCGATGAAAACATCGGTGGAACGGGTCATGACAACGTCAAGTCCAAGCTCCTCCTTCAACTTTTGGGCGAGCTTCAGCCCGATCTGCAGCACGACGTCCTTTTCCCTGGTACCACCGGCACCGACAGCACCCGGGTCATGGCCGCCATGTCCGGGATCGACCACGATCCTGCGGATTTTGCCCGGTTTCCCCTTCTTTGCCGGAAGATTTTTTTCTTCCACAGCCGAAATCTTCGCTGCCTCGGCCATGGGAGGCGCTTCCTGAATGGTCTCTTTTATGGCCGAGATCTCCGGTTTACGATCACCTTTAACATCGATAATAATGCGGAAAGGATTGGAAAAGGAGAAGATCTTGTAGTCCTTGATGCTGTCCAGATCCAGAACTACACGGACCACATCGGCTTTGTACTGGGCAACGCGAGCTGTCTTCAGCAGTCCGTCTCCGATGGGGTGATCCTTGACGCCGGAATCCAGACGGGCATCCGTGATGTCGATGTAAACCCTCGGTGCGCCCGCGTCACCGGTGGCGGGAATCTTGTGATATTCAAATCTGGCTTCTCGATCTAGGGTAACAGCTATACGGGTATAGTCAGGGTTGGACCAGTGGCGGATTTCCGTGACCACTGCAGCCGGTTCCGGCTCTTCAGCCTTGGTAACGACAGGCTTGTGTGCAGCAGTCTTCTGTTTGGTCTTCTTCTTGCCAGAGCTTTTCTTCTTGCCAGAGTCCTTCTTGCCTGACTTTTTCTTTTCTTTCTGCTTTACATTCACTTTTTTGCCGGCTTTTTTGGCATGCTTAGCCGTTTTGGCGGTGGTACCCTCTTCTGCCCATGAAGGCATTGTGGAAAAGAATAAAACTGCAACTATCGTTATCCAGGAAAAAATCAGAATCCTTCGCATTTTTTCATGCCATCCTTTTAAGTTCGTCCAGCAGGTTAAGCGCTTCAAGAGGAGTCAGTGTCGCCACATCAATAGATAGCAACCTCTTGCGCAGCAGGTCTTCGGTGCTTTGAAACAGTGAAAGCTGGGAAGTAGGTACAGTGGCCTTTTTCCCCCGGGCGATACGGGGAATACCTTCTTCGGCATACTCCCCTTTTTCAAGATTGACCAGTATCTCCTTTGCCCGCTCAATAACTTCCAGGGGAAGCCCCGCCAGTCTCGCCACCTGGATGCCGTATGAATGGGAAGCGCCACCAGGTACGATCTTGCGCAGGAAGATGATCTGCTCGTTCCACTCCTTTACCGCAATATTGAAGTTTTTGATCCGCCTCCGTGTCACCGACAGTTCGGTCAGCTCATGGTAATGGGTGGCAAAGAGGGTCTTTGCCGCATGCTCTCCATTATCGTGAAGATATTCGGCCACGGCCCAGGCTATGGACACCCCGTCGAAGGTGGAAGTACCACGGCCGATCTCGTCAAGTATAACCAGGCTTTTCGGCGTGGCGTTACGCAGAATATTGGCTGCCTCCATCATCTCCACCATGAACGTGGATTGGCCACGCGCCAGGTTGTCGGAAGCGCCGACCCTGGTAAAAATGCGGTCAACCATTCCTATTCGTGCTTCTGTCGCAGGCACGAAGCTTCCCATGTGGGCCATGAGGACGATCAGGGCCACCTGACGCATGAAGGTGGATTTGCCTGCCATATTGGGTCCGGTGATGACGATGATCTGGTTTTCGTCATTGTCCAGCAGTGTGTCGTTGGGGACGAAACGCTCCCCCTGGTTAAGGGCCTCTATGACCGGGTGCCGCCCATCAACGATGGCCAGGTTGGTATCGTCATCCACCTTTGGTCGGCAGTAGTTGTTCTCATGGGCCAGCTCTGCCAGGGATACAAGCACGTCCACCGTTGCCAGACAATCGGCGGTACGGGCGATGAAGTTCCCATGACCGGCCGCAGCTCCCTGATCTCCTGAAAGAGGGAAAATTCAAGATCCCGGATCCGGTCTTCCGCCCCCAGGACCTTGTCTTCATACTCTTTCAATTCGGGCGTTATATATCGCTCCGCATTGGCAAGGGTCTGCTTGCGGATGTAATCGGCAGGAATGGAATCAAGGTTGGTCCTGGTGACCTCGATGTAATAACCAAAGACCTTGTTGTAGCGTATTTTCAGGGAACTGATGCCGGTGCGCTTTTTTTCCTGGGCCTCAAGCCTGGCGATAAAGCCCTTCCCTTCACGACTGATGGCCCTCAGCTCATCCAGTTCGGCGTTGTAGCCGTCGGCGATGATACCTCCCTCACGCAGTACGAAGGGAGGGTTTTCGACGATACCCCGCTCGATCAGCTCTATCAGCTCAGGCAATGGATTCAGACCCTCGTTCAGCCCTGCCAGCAGATTGGAAGAAAATGTGGCAAGCATCTCCTTGATTGCAGGAATTCTAGCCAGTGATTCCTTCATGGCTACCAGGTCCTTGGCCCCTGCACTGGCCAGGCTTATCCGCCCGTTCAACCTTTCAAGATCATAGACGCCATTCAAAAGGGCGGTAATCTCGGCACGGGAGCCAGCATCCTGCAGCAGAGCCTCAACCGCATCCTGCCGATCCGTTATACCCCGAATAGTTACTAGTGGATAGTTAATCCACTGCTTTATCTTTCTCCCCCCCATGGCCGTCGTTGTCCTGTCCATGAGCCCGAGCAAAGAGCCCTTGCGTTTTCCCTCGGCAAGGGTGGCAGTCAACTCCAGGTTTCTTCGGGTAGCCTCGTCCAGAAGCAGATGCTCGGCGTTGGTATAGGCCTTGATTGAGGTAACATGGGCCGCTTTCCCCTTCTGGGTTTCCTGAAGGTAATGGAGGACCGCACCTACTGCATACAGACCACTCACCAGACCGTCACATCCCAGGGACGACGGTGAGGCGCCGGCGAAATGACCGGCCAGAAGCCGCCGACAGTATTCATGGTCATATACCCAATCTTCCACGTGGGTAACTACCAGACCAGCAGTGGCACGGGCCAGCTCCTTCATTTTGCCGTTATCGCGAAAAAATGACGGCAGCAGGATCTCCCTGGGGCCGACGCAGGCAATCTCGGCAACGACTGCATCAAGGCTATCCAGTTCGGTGAGTCGGAATTCTCCCGTGGAGAGATCCAGGTAAGAAAGCCCCCAGCGGTTGCCGTCATCGTTGTGGATGGACAAGAGGTAATTGTTGTCTTTGGGGGACAAGCTGGAACCATCCACAACCAGACCGGGTGTTATCACCTTCACCACTTCGCGGCGGACGATCCCCTTGGCGCTCTTCGGGTCCTCAACCTGCTCGCAAATGGCTACCTTTTCGCCCGCTTCGATGAGTTTCGTTATGTATGGACCGGCTGAATGATAGGGAATACCGCACAGGGGTACGTCGGCGCCATCGGAGTTCTTATTGCGGGAAGTCAGGGTGATGTCCAGAATACGTGATGCCTTGACGGCATCGTCCAGAAACATCTCGTAGAAGTCGCCAAGGCGAAAAAAAAGGACCGCGTCGGGGTAGTCGGCCTTTATTTCCAGATACTGCCGCATCATGGGGGTGATTTGAGACATGGAAACCTTTTTTACAGCTGGATTGCGGCTCACATCCTAGCAAAAACGGGGATCGTTGTAAAATGAAAACCAAACCATACCTACGGGAATTCCGGTCTTTGAGATGAGAACAGATTAGGTAAAAAAGGCGACGTATGGACTTATCGAAGTAAATACTTACCTGCTCACAGTTATATGCAATCATGTATCAACAAAGGCTTCATCGGCATCCGACAAAGAAAGTGCAGACTTCAGAAAAATGTTGCCAATTTTTCTAATGAGGAATAAAGTCATTCAGATTGTGATGGTTCCAGGCAAACCCGTTTAGAAGGTAATACAAAATATGCGACATTTTTTGAAAAAGGTCTGCCTCTGTCTACTGGCAATCTGTGCTGCTTCCCCTGCCCCGGCAAAAGAGTCAGTGCTGGAAGGTATTATCTCCGATGTCTTTAGCGGCGACACCGTTGCGATCACTATTCCCTCCGGCGAAAAGATAAAGATTCACCTTTACGGAATTGATTCTCCTAAAAAGGAGAAAAGAGATGCGCAAACGGGAATGTTGAAGAGACCGGGACAACTTTTCGGCGAAGAAGCATTTCAGGCTCTAAAGGGCAAATTGCAAAACCGAAAGGTAAAGGTCGAGATAATCGGAATTGAAGGTCGTTCAGAAAAACAGATGGGGATAATACGGCTGGACAAGCGAAATATCGGGCTGGAAATGGTACGGGAAGGTTTGGCCTGGGCTCGTCAGTCCCGTTCAAAGGGAATTCTGGCTACAGAGTACGGGAAAGCCGAAGAACAGGCCAGGGGGGAGCGCCGCGGACTATGGAAACAGGATAATCCCCAACCTCCCTGGGAGTTCATAAAGCTGTGGAAGATGAAGGAAGCGCTGCTTATCGGCTCTCTGCAACCAAGCAAGACACTGGTTGCTTGAATTTCTACACCCTTGACCTGTCAGCTCCCCAAGTCGGCCCTGAAGCGGGGCAGGCTTTCCGGGTGGCTTTTGGTCATGAACTCGACCAGCTTCTCGCGCACATGGCATCTTAGTTCCAAAGGTTACCGGCATTGTCGGCGCTGACCAAAGCTCGTAGTTCAAGCGACCGCTCCTTCGCATCGGTTACATGCAGCGCCCAGGCCTCTCCGTTCCATTTCGGCGCGTGGTCGAGAATCCGTTTCAACTCGGACCGCAGCTCTTCCACAGGCACCGTATAATCGGCATAGATCATCACCGTTCCAAGCAGGTGGGCGGTGGCACGCGTCCAGTTCTGAAACGGCTTTTCGAGAAAATAGGTGATGGGCACCACCAAGTGCCGCAAGTCCCAGATCCTTACCACCACGTAGGTAAGGGTGATTTCCTCAATTACCCCCCATTCACCTTCAACTATTACCACATCATCAATGCGAATCGGCTGGGACAGGGCTATCTGGATACCGGCAAAAATATGGCTATGGATCGCTGGGCACCGATGCCAGCAATCACACCGATAATGCCCGCTGATGCAAGGATACTGATACCGATTCGCCTGATCTGTTCGAAGGTGGTCAGTGCCAGGCAAAAGCCAGAATGAGAAAGACAACAAGTACAATCTTGACTAGAACGTTCACCTGGGTATGAACGACACGCGCCTTCAGGTTGTCATGGACCATCAAATCATACCTGCTGAGAATGACATCCTGAAGTCCCAGAACCAGGCTCATGAGCAACCAGGTACAAGCCACGATCAGGGAAATTTCAAACAGATGCTGCAGGAAAGCTGTTATCTGTTCCTGGAACAACAGATAGGGCGAGATGATAATGACGCATAACAATGGCAGCATGATACGAGCTGGAGCAGCCAACCGGTCCACCATTCGCGGATCGGACAATATCCAGCCGTACTTCTCCGCTCTATGGAGAAAATGAAAGATCAGAACATAAAGGAGCAGACCTGCTATGATTGCCGCGATTATAAGACTATAGGAGAAAAGGGTTACTCCAAGGAGCAGCGTAAAGATCGTGTTGCTGTCCTGTAACGAAACAGGTATACCAGCGACAGGGTTCCCTGCCGGAGTTGGGGTCACCGTGGACGATCCGCCGGCACAGACAGGTGGACAGATACCGCTTGCCACAAAAAAGATGGCCACTACCGTAATATGCAATACTGACATGGCACTATTTCGCAACCTGGACATTCTTCCCCCTGTCGATCAAGTTGGTCCGGGGAGCGATAATATTATATTAAATAAAATAAAATTAACAATCCCGGCGATCCAAAGGAACCAGGCGAATGGGCGGTACTTCTTCTCAGGTATGACCGTATGTTGGCAGACCTGACGGCGCTTCCCCTTGGTTCCGGCGGGAATCGATGGTATGGTGGTCCATCCGGACCATTAAACGCTTGGAGCGAGAACCGATGTCTGCAAGCCCACACCCGTTTCACACCCTCACCCCCACCTTCATAATGGACGCCGTCGAAAGCCAGGGGTATCGCTGCGATTGCCGCACCCTGGCCCTGAACAGCTACGAGAACCGCGTTTACCAGGTTGGGATTGAAGACGGCGAGCCCATCATTGCCAAGTTTTACCGCCCCGGCCGCTGGAGCGACAGCCAGATCATCGAAGAGCACGCCTTCTGTTTTGAACTGGCGGAACATGAACTGCCGGTGGTAGCTCCATGCACCAACACTGGCGGCGAGAGTCTCTTTCACCACGACGGCTTTCGCTTCGCCCTGTATCCGCGCCAGGGTGGACACGCCCCGGAGTTCGACAACCTGGACAACCTGCTGATCCTGGGCCGGCTGCTGGGCAGGATCCATCGCATCGGCGCCATTCGCCCGTTTCAGTACCGCCCCACCCTGGACAGCCAGAGCTTCGGCCATGCCAGTGTTTCTTTCATCGGCAAACACTTCATCCCCGATGAGTACCGGGACAGCTATACAGCTCTCACCGGCCAGTTATTGTCAGCAGTCGACAGAATCACGGCAGAAGTGCCGTTCCGTGCCATCCGTGTCCACGGCGATTGCCACAGCGGCAATATCCTCTGGCGGGGCGAGGCGCCTCACTTTGTCGACTTCGACGACAGCCGGATGGCGCCGGCGGTGCAGGATCTGTGGATGATGCTCTCAGGCGAGCGACCGCGCCAGACGGCCCAGCTGGCGGCCTTATGGAAGGGTACAACGAGTTCTGCGACTTCAATCCGGCAGAGCTGCGGCTGATCGGCGCCCTGCGGGCTCTGCGCATGCTCCATTACAGCGCCTGGCTTGCGCGCCGCTGGCAAGACCCCATTTTCCCCCGCACCTTCCCCTGGTTCAACACCATACGCTACTGGGGTGAGCACATTCTGGAGCTGCGCGAACAACTGGCGGCCATTGAAGAACCGCCGCTGGAGTTGCCGTAAAATTTCGCAAAATGAAAAGCCCACCAGCGTTAGGTGGGCTTCTTTTTATTCTGAATCTTGGATACCTTTTCAAGGTCTGTTCCGGCTCTTATTAACTCCGGATCTATGCAACTTGCCTTTTATTTAACCTGCCTGGTGGAGTATCGTCTATAAGATTATCCTCCTTTATGCAGTTTCTACTTCCTTCCTGCTGATTTTAATTTAGCACCGAAAAATTTAAAAAACAGGCTATTTAAAAAAAAAATTTCAGGGTATAGTTTAAAAGTTACATTGATTCCCCTTCCAGTAGTAACAAGCCTCCACACAAGTAATCATCTCACAACGGTTTCTCTCCTCGAACCATTCGGGTAAGCAGACGATCCAAAGACGAAGCGAATCGTTGCCGATCGGTCAGGCTGAACTGGGCGGGACCTCCCTGCAGGAGGCCTCCCCCACGGAGTTCCGCCATCAGGTCGCGCATGGATAGCCGCTCCCCCACATTGTCTTCCGTATAGGGTTCTCCCCGTGGATCCAGTGCCACGCCACCTTTGGCGACGATTCTGGCCGCCAGGGTATATCCGCCGTAATTACCAGGTCTTCAGGAGCAGCATTGTCGGCAATGTAATCGTCGGCAACGTCGAAGCCCTCACCTACCACGACACACTGGACCAGGTGGGTCTCATGCTTTGCCAGGCTCTTGTTGGCCACCAGGCAGACAGGAATCTTCAACCTCCCGGACGCCCTGAAGACGATCTCCTTGATGACACGCGGGCAGGCATCGGCATCGATCCATATTTTCATCGTTGGTTCCATTTTTTCCGATCTGTTCAGTGCCAAGCACCCGCCTTCCACAAATTCCGCTATAGAACATGCTTACTGAGCAGAATATTGCCATAACCGATATTCAATTTCACATCACTGGCCAGAGGCAACACCGCTTTATCCCTGAACTGTTCCTCGCTATCGGCATTGGCAGGCCAGGGACGTATCAAATAGGCATGATAGCCCATGGCATGGAAGTGGTTGCGTATGACAAAGTCGTCGCTGACACGAGAATCGTCCATATTGTTTACTTCGAAGACAATGAACGGCGGTGCACATTCTTTAAAAAATCTGGCACCACCTTGAATTACTTGCCACTCGTAGCCTTCGACGTCTATTTTTACGACCTGTACGCGGGTAAAGGAATAAAGGTCATAAAGCTGATCGAGGGTCATGGCCGTTACCATTACGCTCTTTTGTTCTGCTGGTGCAGTCCCGCTGTCAGCCGGCTTGTGGAGAGATGACAACCCCTCGTCCGTTTGGTTGATATGAAGGGTGGCAATACCGGGCTGGTCGGCTAAAGCACAGTTGAAGGCATGCAGGTTACCCAGGTTGTTCAACAGGCTATTAAGAACAAGCACGCTGAATGTAGCTGGATTCGGCTCAAAGGCGAACACTCGTCCGGAAGGCCTATAACTTGCCGGGCCAGCAGGGAGTAGTAGCCGATATGGCTCCCGATGTCCATAAACGTATCTCCCGGTTGCAGGAACTGGGTCAACACCTGCACCATTGGAGGATCGACGAAGACCCCATTAACCAGATTGCTATAGATGAAGTTTTGGGTGTGGTAGGCAGTGTCAAAGCCCATTCGGTAATTAAAATTCTGCTCGTAAGCCGCATAGTTAAGATCAAGTGTTTTAATAGGCATGCCATCTCCATTGCATACTGCGGTAATGAGCCGCATGAGGTTGATTTGAGCTCGATCATACAGACAATCACACCTTTTTCAAGGCTAACTTTTACCTGATAAAGTGAATTTTGGAGAAAGGATTTCTTTCTCTGTGTAACTTGATGAAGAAAACCGGGGTTGGTACATGCACAGACCGGCGTACCGGGATACATACTTACCTGATTAAAAGTAGTGATTCCAGAATATTGAGGCTTCCGGTATGGAATGACCATTGACGAATTCCTGGGAGCTTTCGATGTTGATACTGTTGTTCCTGCTCAGGCGGAAGTTTTGCCCGAGGGAAAACTTCAGGCTATGGCGATCATCTCCGACTTTATAGATGAAACCTCGGGCTGAAAAGTGAAGTTTCCACCAGTCGGTCAGCTGTTCCACATCGCCAATGCTGATTCCGGGACCAGCTGTAACTCCGGCTCTGATTCCACCACCCCCGTTGATATCCACTTCACCAAACAAGTACATGATGCCGTTGAATGGTGAATCATAGGCATAGCCCCCGCCGGTATTGAGCCTGCCAATGAGGTGGTCTTCGCCGCTTGCCATGGCTTCCCTTTCCATCCCGGCATTGACCTTCCAGGACTTCGGCTTGAAAAAGACGTCCCTGGGAGCAATGGAGAAGATGTCGATGACGTGAAGGTACCTGAGCTGCAGCTTATCCGTGGAAAAATTGTATTTTAAAGCAGTGTCCAGAAACTTGATCTGCGCCCCCCTGAGGTATCCCTGGTCAGGATCGAGCAGAGCGTGAAACTCCGGTTGAAGCCTGACCTCGCCGTATGGCTCCCCCTTTCGTATCCCTCCCCCCACTGATACCCTTGTAGTTCGATGACCTGTTTCCGGCGTCGATGGCTCATGCAGCTTGTACAAATCATCGGGAGCCGCTCCCAGGCGACTTCTCTCCGCCAGAATCTTCAGGTACAGCCCGGAATAAGCAGTCTTGTCTATTTCTTCCCTCGACAGCCTGAACTGAACGAACTCGGCAGCCAGATCCAGTACCTTGATCCTTGTCACGTCCGCGCGATCAAGAACCCTCAAAACCTCCGGGGCTTTTGCTCCCATGGCCATATGGAACGCCAACTGCTGGTCCGTCCGGTCCAGGAGGGAGAGAATCTTTCTGATCCTCGTGCCTTGGGAGGGCCGATAACGGGCACTCTCCAGGAGTCCCTTTTCCATGGCAATATTGATGGTATTGGTTGGCAGGACAAAAATACCTGTCTTGTCTGTCAGGTGCAGTTCCGGGCGGGCCGACTCGATGAGGAAAAGCAGATTGTAGGAACAGTTCTCGTCAAAGAAGTAATAGGGCGAATGGATATTCTGCAGCTCCCAGATGTGGTTCAGCATCCGCCTGACCTCATCTTCGGATAATTTCAGTCGGTATTCCCACATGTCACGGTGTTCCAGGTCGTTGTACTCCTTCACCTTCAGGTAATATGGATTTATGGAATAAAAGCCCTGGTACAGGCCGAACAGCCCTTTCCAGGCATAGACCAGGCCATTGCTGTCGGTGGTAATGGCAGCATAATTCGCTGCATATGAGACAAGGTTGCTTTGGCTGCTGCCGTCAATGCGCAGCAGAGTATGGCCGAACATGGATGCGGGGCTGTTGATGTGGCCCACTGGAAAAACCAGCACCGCCGATTTTGCATCCACTTCCTTGAAGATCTTATCCTTTTCAGAACAGGTAAACGCCGGCAGCTGTGCCGGGTCAATCTCCAGTTTTTCTTTGAGCCACTCGTAACGTGCCGGAAAACGGCAAGCGGTATGCTCTCCGTCCTTGGCAGTTTTGAAAAAGCTTTTCACGGTAGCTTCAAGTTCGGCCTTTTTGTCGGTCCTGCCGTTCGGGGCCAGGAAAAACTTCCCATCATCGATCCTGCTTTTATACCCTCCCCCATAGGTTTTGGTATAGTGGAGCAGCACCTCCCACGTTCGTTCCTCGTCCAGCACGAGCTGGCCGGCCCGCACCAACATGCTATCCATGTGCGGTTCAGTTTCAGCCTTGGCCTGCGACAAGAATATGGGGTAAACAGAAATGCTTAAGAGGAGTGAAAGTAGCAGCGACAGAGGGGGAAATGGTAAAGAAAAGGTCACTATTCGTATCCGCTAAGACAAGCAAAGGTAGACAAAATGCTGTCTACCTTTGCTTCAATTGATTTGGCTGGTCAGTTGTTCATGACGGTGATGGTATTGTCGATCACCTCTGCCAGGACAACTTTTTCAGAAGTGAATATCCTGCCGAAGTTGGCCTGGACCTTTGTATTGAAGGAAGCCTGCTGCCAGGGAGCGACACCGAGCATTTCGGCAAAGGTGTTCAAGGTCTCACCTTTCCCCATGGCCATATCTTTGGCCAGATTATCCATGTTGGACTGGACAAAGTGCATGAGCTTCTCGTTCTGGACGAATTTGGAGGGTTGCTGACAGTCCAAGGTGCCGGAGGAAATGCCGAAGGTCTGATTGCCGAACGATCCGTTTGTGGTAGCCTGGAATACCTGGAACAGGATGGAGTTATCTGCCTTGTTTTGCCAGAGCAAGGTCCCCAGACCGCAGCCGGTGTTCTGGGTAGCCTGGCCTGCGAATGCACTGCCTGTCAGGGCAATGGTTAAAGCCAATAACAACAGAACCTTTTTCATATGTGCCTCCTTAGAAGTAAAATTCCCTCTCCCGAAGGGGGATGCGAATAACAGGTCAGAAATGTCAGTGGAAATAATACTGTCGTAATGGGATTTGTCAAATTCCCTGAAATAATAAAGGAATTTCCAGCCATCGCTTAGTTCCGACGGCAAGGGCTAAAGATGGGCAGATATAACCGCATCCCCTTGACATGCTCAAATGGTGAAAGAAAATTAAAGTGATATCCACAAAAGGAGGTTGCCATGATCGAAAGCACCAGGCTCGATGGCCAGCGCATCGCATTACTTGCCGCAGATGGCTTTGAAAAGGTGGAACTGGAGGTCCCCCTTAAAGCGCTACGGCTGGCAGGGGCGACAGTAGACGTGATCTCGCTCAGGCCAGGTCGTATCAGAGGTGTGAACATGCATGAGCCTGCCGGAAAGGTTCAGGTAACCATGACTGTGCAAGAGGCCGATCCCAAGAACTACGAGTATATTCATCCCCGGCGGCTTCATCAACCCGGACTTGTTGCGCCAGTCTGCCGAGGCCAGAGAGTTCGTCCATTCATTCGATGTATCCGGCAAGCCCATTGCCACCATTTGTCATGGGGCGTGGGTGTTGGCCTCGGCTGGTATGCTGCGGGGGCGGACCATAACTTCGTGGCCCGGTATCCGTGATGACGTGGTAAATGCAGGGGCGACCTGGCTCGATCAGGCCGTGGTCCGCGACGGCAACATTATCACCAGCAGAGGTCCACAGGACTTGATGGATTTTGTTCCGGCGATTATAGATGCATTCTCCGGTGCCGCCCCCTATGCAGAGCGGGCGCCTGCCCATGCAGCATCGGCGCCCCAGAGGAATGAGCCGCCCAAGGCCATGCTCACAGCCATGAAGTGGATGCCGACCCCGACAGTCCGTACTGCCCTGGGTATCGGAGCCATCGCCATTGGCGCGGTAGCCATGAGTCGCAGAAAAGCGCAGCCCAGGCATGCAGGCATGTAAGATGATAACACTCCTAATGACTCCTCATTGGTGACAATTTTTGTCAGAGATGGGACCTATTAAGTAGCTATTTGTCTATCAAAAATTTCTCAGGCCGAAAAATGGCAGAAAATAAATTAAATAATCTCAGTAGATTATCTGTAATTCGAAAAAGAAGGAATTCATCTTGCACATAGATTAAAAATTTTCACGATAGACGACAATACTAAACCATCCGCGAGGATGGGGCGGAAAACCCATGGGTCTCCAGTAGACAGCCGGGCTGCCGAAATATCACATTTCCGGCACCCGGCTTTCTTTTTTACAGCGGATTGAAAAGCGGGGCAAGGAGGTGATTAAAGAGTTCTGGCCGCTGGAATAACAAATGGAGGTGTTGCACCATGTCGATTCGTCGTCGCTTGCTTCTGCTCTTCTCCCTGTTCATGGTTTTTTCGTTTCTGGTTGTCGTGTCCAACAGTGAAGCTGCCCGCATCAAGGAGAAAAAAGTAGCAGCTGCCAGCAAGAAGAAAGCTGTTGCCATCAAAATGAAGCAGTCATCCAGAAAGATTTCACACAATGATTCCCGTCAGCGTCCCTTGCATTTGGAAGAACAATATCTCGTATCGGAATTGGAACCTCAGGAAAATGCAGTGCTGCAAAAGGCTTTCGGTCTGCTCGGGATCAGGTACCGTTTCGGAGGAAGCAGCTATGCCGGTATCGATTGCTCCGCTTTCGTGAGAAAGGTATTTGCATCTCAAAGTCTGTCGCTGCCGCGAACGGCACGAGAGCAATATGCACTTGGGAAAGATGTGTCACCCGGAGAGCTGCAGAAGGGTGACCTTCTCTTTTACCGTACATATGCAGGCTTCCCTTCCCATGTCGGGATCTATATCGGCAACGACTGATGATTCACGCCTCTTCCGAAGGTGGGAGAGTGATGATTTCCAGAGTAGATACCCCCTATTTCCTCTCCCGCTTCCTTGGAGCTCGCCGCATTCCGTCAGATGGAGGGGGAAACCTTTGGGAGGTTGCGGGAACGGAGGAGTTGGAAAAGGAGCTGGTGGACATTTGATGCTGAGCGCACCGGTTTAGCGCCACACAATATTGAAAGGACAGGCTGCATTCTTACCCTGAGACAAGACAGCCTGTCCTCTCCCGAATCAACCATGTACTACTTCAATTTTTCCTGCAACAGCCCCTTCAGATCCGCCATATCGGCACATCGGCCGATTTCGTCTGCCGAAACAAGCAGGCGAAGCTGTCCCCCTTCCTGCACCAGCACCGCCGGCAGCGCCAGTCCCTGCATCCCGTAACGCTCATGGAACTCGTCGCGGTGGAGAAACTGCATGGATATCTCCAGCGTCTCCAGGAAATCCTTCCACTCCTGTCGCATGCCGAAGTTGCCGTGGGTAATTGCGCAGAGGTTGCATGAATAGGTTTCTGGTGAAAACACCTTGTGGGCAATGTCGGTGAGGGTGTTGAAAAGGCCGCTGTCGGCGTTGTAAACGAAAATGATGCCGTTCATTGTCACCTCGATACCTGAAAAGAGGATACCACTGTGGCTGGATGAATTCAAACCCACCCAAACAGATCTGGCCATGAAAGACATTGTCGCCACAGGGATGACGTGCTATACATGAAATACTTTCGAACCACAGGTTCTGCCTGTGGTTTTTGTTTTCCCAGTCAAGCTGCCACGCTTACATTCAGGAGTACGATACATGTCCTTTGATCCTCTCGGCCTGCGCGTCGAACTGTTGAGTGCCATTGCCAGCCAGGGGTACACCATGCCGACCCCCATCCAGACACAAGCGATCCCGGTTATCTTTGAGGGATGCGACCTGCTTGCCGGCGCCCAGACCGGCACCGGCAAGACAGCAGCCTTTGCCTTGCCGATCGTACAGATGCTGGGCGAAAACATTCCCCCGGAAAAGCGTCGTCGGCCACGCGCCCTGGTTCTGGTTCCTACCCGCGAGCTGGCAGCCCAGGTCAGCGAACAGATGAACAACTACGCCCGGCGCCTGTCGCTTCGCTCCACCATGATCTATGGCGGGGTAAATATTCAGGCCCAGATCGAGCGGCTGCACCGAGGAGTCGATATTGTCGTCGCCACGCCCGGGCGGCTGCTGGATCACGCGGAACGGGGGACGGTGAACCTTTCCCGGATCAAGTTTCTGGTCCTTGACGAGGCCGACCGGATGCTCGATCTGGGTTTTATAGATGATATCCAGAAAGTGGCGGAGTACCTGCCCGAAAAGCGCCAGACGCTGCTCTTTTCGGCGACCTATTCCCAGAGCATCAAGCAGCTTGCAGACGACCTGCTCAACAAGCCGCGGCACATAGAAGTAGCACGCCGCAGTATCACCGCTGACGCAGTGACCCAGGCAGTCTACCAGGTTGAAAAGAGCCGCAAGCGGGAAATGCTTTCGTTCTTGATCAGCAGGGGGAAATGGAGCCAGGTGCTGGTCTTCGCCCGCACCCGCTACGGCGCCGATAAACTGACTGAAGAGCTGCTTTACGATGGGATCAAAGCTGCCGCAATCCACAGCAACAAGAGCCAGTCTATTCGGAATCGCACCCTGGCCGAGTTCAAGCGCGGTGAATTTCGCGTGCTGGTGGCAACCGATGTGGCAGCACGGGGACTGGACATCGAGCACCTGCCCCATGTGGTGAATTACGACCTCCCACAGGTTCCCGAAGACTATGTCCATCGCATCGGTCGTACCGGCCGTGCCGGAAAGGACGGGGTTGCCCTCTCGCTGGTGAGCCATGAAGAACAGCCGCTGCTGAAGGCGATAGAAAAGCTGCTTAAATTTAACATTCCGCTGAAAGAGCTGGCGGAATTCCCCCAGTATGCAGTCAAACGGAGTGGCGCCAACAAAATCAAGCCGGACAACGGCCCGTCAAAGGCCAGGAAGAGAGAGGCAAGACCGGCGAAGCAGGCGAAGGCTCCGGCGAAGCAGGCGAAAGCTCCGGCGAAGCAGGCGAAAGCTTCGTCGAAGGCCTCATCTCTCGGCCGGAATAAGGCCGCCATCGAGCGCCCCGCCCCCAAGCTCGGTCGGCGGCGGAGCAGAGAGCGGTAGGAGTTAAAAAGGAAAGGGAAAGCCTTTCGTACGATCTCTGTGGTGTCCTTGATAGCATCCACATCATCATCGGCACTGCAATTATGCCCAACGCCAGAGAGAAAGAATCAGAATGATTATGAGAACGATGGAAAGATTCATGTATGCCATGAAGTAGAAAACTCTTTCGTGCAGTGCCATTCTTTTGGGTTCAGCGGCAAGAAGTAAACCAACCGCCCTCATTGCCGATACTTTATCCTGTCCATGGGGAGCAAGTTTAAGGGCTTCTGTCAAGTCGGCTCCAGCCTGGTGTCGACCCATGTGCAGCCCCTGTTTCCACAAACGGCTTCCAGATGCGTCATAGATGTTACCTTCAAAGGCAAAATATGCAGGCGCCCTTCTTTCCCGTCACAGTGTGCCAGTCCCTCCGGTGTTAAATCACCTGCTTCGACAACAGATACCGGTTCCTTCCTTTTCGCCCTGAGACGCGGGCCGATTACGGTAATGACGATCACGGCAGAAATAACCATGACCAAATAGAGGGAAACCTTCATGAGAAGGAGAATTCCGAAGCGGGTATGAAGCAGGGTGTCGAGGGCGTTAAACCGGTAAAATGTAAGTATTGCGCCTGTCATCCCCATGATGGCCATGGAGAAAATTCCAACACGCAACTCGCCGCGCGGCAGACCGCTGGCTGCATATGCCGGTTTGAGGACCAGATGCACATAGAGGATCGTTCCGAACCAGAAAATGGCGGTCAAGAAGTGGATGTAGCCGATCAGAAGGCGGAATACTCTGGGGGCAATGCCTGTCTTGAAGCTATGTGTCTCAGGGGAATGTGAAGCAGCGAATGCCCTGCCTGCCGGTGTAAGTTCGCCGCCGCCGGCCGGGTCAAGGTGGCAGGACGCACACGTCTGACCGGTCTCTTTGGCATACTCTTCGGTCGCGCTGGCACGCTGCGACGAACACAATATGAATGTCACAACTAAAAATGCACCTGCTAAAAGCTTATAAACATTTTTAAACATGACGCCCCTTCTTTTGTTTTTTGGATAGACACAGGGATACTTGACAGGAGGAGTACCTTTTCTTTTGCGCAACTACCAGGAATTCTGAAATAGTGGCAGTATATGGTTATCTTAATTAAGTTTATGGAAATATAAGGCAAGTGCAGAGTGGATTCAACGACATTAACACTATAATTATTTAATCAGAATCCCCTCTTGCCGGTTCCCTTGTGCCACAATCCTTTTTCGATAGACTTTGATTAAGAACCCATTGCTGATAAGCCCATTCACCAGACCGCTGCCCGGCGGCGGCCTCGGGTGAATACTCTACAGGGAGGTATCTCATGGCCGCAGAAGAGAGACAAGAAGGCAAGATGGATATGCAGGCGATGATGGAAGCGTACAAGAAGCTGGCAACGCCAGGCGCTCCCCACAGGCTGTTGTCCAGGATGGCGGGAAGCTGGAATGCCAGGATGAAGTCGTGGATGGAACCTGACAAGCCTCCCACGGAAACCACTGGCGCCTGCGAACAGAAAATGGTTCTCGATGGACGTTTTTTACAGCAGGAGTTCAGCGGCGACATGATGGGTAGTCCATTCAACGGCATCGGCTTCATGGGGTACGACAACAACACCAAAAAGTTTGTCTCTACCTGGATGGATACCATGGGCACCGGCATCTACTTATTTGAAGGAGATATGGGCGCGGATGAAAGAAGTATCACCCAGGTAAGCAGATACGACGACCCTATCCAAGGTCCCATGGAGTGGCGTTCCGTGACAAGGATCGTGGATAACGATACTTTGGCCATGGAAATGTACAGCACCGGCAAAAGTGGCAAAGAAGAGAAGATGATGGAGGTACTTACACCCGGAAGAAGTGATGCCCCTGGGACACAGCAGGGAGAAACCACGGTGCCGATAATTCAGAAAAATTACCTATTCATGTGGTTCGACGACCAACCGAAGGGGCGACACCTTGTATAGTGCCTTTTTCTCACGCAAGGGGCAGATCATCAGGTGCGTGAGGGGAAACGAGGGGGCAGTATATTTTCTCCCGCTCGTCATTCATGCCGACCGGCTTAGCCGTCCTGAGAAGCGTCAGCCAGACCCGGACGTTTTCCACGATGATGACTGTCACCAGAGCAATGATGACGATGCTGAGAACGGTATTGAGCATCATCCCTTTCGCCAGGTAGAGCTTGATGTTCATTAACCCTGCTGCAAAGGTCGTCACCGTGATGAAGGCACAGGGCAGCGCGTGATGAGGGCGTACTTCTTTTTGGCCGAAATACGGAGGATGATCGTCGTGCCGATGGCCAGCGCCAGGGCTGCCAGCGTCTGGTTAGTTACCCCGAACATGGGCCAGATGGAGGATACATCGCCGGTATAGAGGATATACCCCCAGGCAAATGAGACTGCACCGCTGGTCAGGATGACTCCCGGCAGCCAGTTGGTCTGTTTGAACGGGGCATGGAGATGCCCCAGGATATCCTGCAGGATGTACCGCGCCACCCGGGTTCCCGCGTCGATCGTAGTCAGAATGAAGAGCGCTTCAAACATGATTATGAACTGGAACCAGTACTTCATGGTATGCTGCAGCCCATCGCCGATATTGGAGAAGATGTACGCAGTACTGACCGCCAGAGAGATGGCCCCGCCGGGGCGGTGGGCCACGTCGAGCCCCACCAGGCTGCACAACTCGGGCAGGTTCTTGACCGGCATGTTGAGTTTGGCAAAGACAGCGGACGATGTGTTGATGGCAAAGTAATCGTTAGGCACCAGTGTCACCGCAGCAAGGAGCGCCATCAGGCCGATAAAGGCTTCGGTCAGCATGGCGCCGTAGGACACCATGCGTACCTCTGTTTCCTTTTCCAGCATTTTCGGGGTGGTGCCGGACCCGATCAGGGCATGGAACCCGGAAATGGCGCCGCAGGCGATGGTAATGAAAACGTAGGGCCAGACCGGTCCGGGGATGATCGGTCCGTTGCCGCTGATGAACCGGGTGACAAAGGGCATCTGCACAGTCGGGTTGACGAAGAGAAGCCCCAGTGCCAACCCGCCGATAACTGCGATCTTCATGTAGGTGCTGAGATAATCCCGCGGCGCCAGCAAAAGCCATACGGGCAGAGCCGCGGCACAGAAACCGTAGACCGGCAGGATGATGGAAAGGCTCTCCTTGCTGAAGGTGAACCATGGGGCGATGGAGGATTGGGCAAGGGGCGCCCCGAAATAGACGGCGGCAAGGACGGCGATCACGCCGAAGACCGTCCCCGACAGGATTGCTCCCGGCCTGAACTTGAACATGTAGAGACCCACCACCATGGCTATGGGAATGGTCATGCCGATGGTGAACACACCCCAGGGGTTGTTGTAAAGGGCATTGGCAACGGCCACGGCCAGCCCGGCCAGGGCAACGATGATGATAAACAGGGTAACGAAGGCGGTGGTAATACCGGTCAGCCTGCTCACATCCTTTTTCGCGATCACCGACAGGGACTGCCCCTGGTGGCGGATCGAGGCAAAGAGGATGACCATGTCATGGACGCAGCCGGCAAAAACAGATCCCAGCAGAATCCAGAAGAATCCGGGCCCCCAACCATACTGGGCTGCCAGCGTGGGACCGATCAGCGGCCCGGCTCCCGCAATGGCCGCAAAGTGATGGCCAAAAACAACCCATTTGTTGGTCGGCACATAGTCCTTGCCGTCATTGCAGGTAACGGCGGGCGTCACGTTGCGGTCGTCCAGCATCAACACCTTCGCGGCAATGAAGGCCGAGTAGTAACGGTACGCCAGCGCTAGGACGCAGAGAGCGGATATCAGCAGGTAAATGACACTCATAAACCGGTCCTCTTCTTGATTTGATCAGGTCTAAATTTCGGGCTCCCCATAAAGTGCTACTCTTTGTGACGCAGTGCAAGATAAAATCTCGCCCTAAAAATCGCGACCTGTGCCTGACGCGCTGATTATCGGCTTAAGAATTTGTTTTACAGAGATCGGCAAATCAAGGAGCCCCGGAGATCCTGAAAAACTCACTTTTAAAGAACCTCGGGCTTTTTTCAGGTAAGAGCAAAGATAATTGCGGCAATGAGAAGTGCTGCGCCAAGGCCAAGGCTAATTGCAGAGCAGGCTATGGAATATTTTGAAACCGTAAACTGCCTGTGCCGTGCTTTAAATTCGGCATTGACCCTCGCAATGTCACTTTCAGCATTTCGCTCATACCGCCGCATGGCCTGAAGGTGCCAGGACATGCTGTCTCCCTGGACCTTCGTCTGCAGCGATTCTCCGCTGCCCCGGCCGATGAAGGTCTTCAGGGATGTGTCGGTCTTGAATCCTTTTTGATTTTTGAAGAATAGAATTTAACGGGGGCCAGTCAGCTTCAGCGCGATCTCCAGGAGCTCTGCCAGGAGATAGGAGAGGAGCAGTACCAACAAAGCGCAGAAGCCACCTCCCAGCATGTATTCGATCCCACCGAGAAAGGTCCCGTCGCCGAACCCCTTCACCATGGGGGTCATGCTTCCGATGAAATCCCTCGCGTCCTCACCACCGAACCAGATGAAGATGCCGCCGCCGACCGCTATGGGGACTGCAAAACCGGCATAGACTTCGCCGCCGAGCCTGAGAAAAACAGAGGCGATGGAGACGATGCCGAATTCGGTCTCCGGCAGCTCCAGCAACTGTTCGGCGCGGATCAGGAGGGTATGCGCCACCATGTACACCGCCACCGCAAACAGCAGGATAAAAATGACGCCGCCGGGGATCTCGCTTCCCCGCTGCTTGACAATATGATTCCAGATGTGGACGAAACCGCTGAGCCCGGCAAATATCGCGACCAGGGCCAAAAGTCGCAGGGCGATTGCGCAGATCCTCCTGAAGAATTTTTCCTGGGCCATCTGCTGTAATACCATCGGCATAAACAAGAATTTTCCCACGACGTCCTCCGCTAAATTAGATTGAATGTTATCCGAACTATCATAATTCCTGCTGCCCGATGACTGAGGGCAACCGTTTGGGCGCCTTGATCCGCAGCTGTTTATTGACATTCATCCGCCCGAACACAACCTGAATATCGCTGACGGAGACGCCAAACTCTTCGGCCAGAAACCGCACCATATGGTCGGTCGCCCGCCCGGCACGGGGAACCGCCGTCACACTGACACAAAGCTGATGCCCCTTCACCTTGCCGATGGCGTCCCGTTTGGCATTGGGAGTGCCGAGTATATTAAGCACCAGCGTATCACCATCCCAGGCACAAAACTGTTTCTTCATATTTCTCCGGTGTCAAGCCTCAAGTACGGTCCACCTTGGGGTCCACCTCGTATTAAACTTCCCCTTGGTTTTCTCTTTGAGTGGCCGTTTGGGGCTGGTTCAAGGGCACTACAATCGCCCGAAGCCGAAATTACGTATGCTGTCCCTGGAATTCCCCACCTTTATCCTCCCACATACCTCTTTCTCACAGAGCAACTATTGCTTCCCAGCCTCAAGAATCTTCTGACATGCAGCAAGCCACGTGTCACCCGGTTCGAATAATTTTTCATTCTGCTTCAATAAACCGGCGACCTGCTCGACAACATCTATATTTGGCGTCCCATCAGGTGACAGTGACGCTGCTATAAGACCTGTCAGGTAGTATTTGACAACCGTTACAGAATACGGGTTTATGTCATAGGCCTCTCGCAGATACTTATTCCCTTGGGCATAGTCCTTTGTAGCGAAAGCAAGATACCCAAGAAACAACCGGGTATCTTCCTGTACCTCACGGGAAACATCTTGAGCGTCCAGAACCTTCAGCAGCTCTGTTTCCCGCGGACCCGATCGCCACGCAAGACCCTGATAATCCCGTTGATGAAGTTAATGGCGCCCTCGGGTTTCTCTGATATTGCCGGGTATTTGATGTACCCTTCTTTTCCCTGATACTTCACCTTTATGGATTCATACTCCATGGATATGGCCCTGAACACCGGGCCAACCTTTCCTACAGGGGTCCTGAAAGCACGGTCGGTGTAGACGACCGCCTGGGAGACATCGGTGTACTCTTTGTAGATCTTTCTGTCCAAAAGGAATGGTTTGAACTCATAGTAGCGGTTCGGTAAGTCGATAGAAAGCTGTGCCTTCGCCTTTGGGCTTTTGACCACCCAGAACGAACCTTTCGGCAGCTTGTCCGCAGGAATGGTCAGAGAACTTTCAACGATAACACCGTCACCGTATTTGAAAGCCTTTCCCCAGTACACCATATCCGATTTTGTTCTCCGCCCCGCTCCTTCTGCACTTGAATGGTTCGAAAGCACGAGATCCTTATGATTAATGGTGGCACGCCTGATTGAGCGGCCTTTTTCCAGAGTGTTTATCCGAAAGGACTTCAGTATCTCGATGTTAAGAAAGGATGAGACGTTTTTGCCTACAGGATCGCCGGAGAAGGGAGGAAGCAGAAGCCGAAACTTTTCGGCAGATGCATTGCCGGAAATGAGATGCAAAACCATCAGAGCCAAAACAAGACGTATCAACATCACGGTTACCCCTTCCCGCTAAGATTCTTCAACTCGGTTTTTATGGCCCTTATCAACATGGCAGTGTCATCACCTTTGCTTACATTTCTCCCATAGCTCAGACTGTTAGCCTTCTGCAGGAATCGGATTGCCTCGGCGGTCTTGTGCAGCCGTTTGGCATCCATCGCAAGAGCATAGAGGGTAACCATTTTGTAGAGATCTCGAAGCTCCTGGTATTCAGCCATGGCAATTTTCGTCGAAATGGTTACCTTTTCCTTGGGAAGCTTCCCCGCAACTTGCAAAGGTAGATGGTCGTATGGAGGCGGCTTTGGTCCATGGCTCCGGTGAATGCCTGCAGAGCCTTGGCTTGATCGACAAATTCTTCATAACTCCTGGGTTCACGGATGCCCCGTTCGACGAAGAGCCCCTTGATATACGTTGAATCGGCAAACTCCCGCTTGATATCGTCCACTTTTTCTTTAAGCCGTCTCATCACAAGGTCGTTGTAGGAGTTCTCCCTCTCATTCATGCCGATATACCTGAAAACGGTAATTTTCAGGCGAGGTGGGTCCTCCCCTGTCGCGACAGCAGGAGTCCCTATGCAGAGCAGCAGCAGAGCGACAATCATTTTATGCATGGCAACGTCTCCTTCAGAGTCGTGTCATTATCGGTCAGATCCCGAAACAGCACCGTAATCTCGTATTTGCATTCGCTATCCCCGCCCGGATCGAATGCCGTAGGCACATCACTGGCTTCATTCTGGTAGATGTACGTGGAATAGGTTCTGGGTGTGACAACCGGAAATGTCGATTTCTCTTTCCTGGCAAGTTCCTTAGGTTCGGTACTGCTCCCTCTGGATATGACCCGCATGGTAACCTTTTCTATGGTTGCGGGAATATTGCCCGTTTTGCCGGCATTAATCGCTATGGAGCTATTATCTACCAGCCTGCAGAACATCTTTATTCTGCCGGAAATAGAGGCATAGGTAACATAGGTCACATACAGCGTCGTGCACACCGAAACAATGACGGCTATGACTCCAAAGGATGAACTCACAACATCCATAGCACGGGCGAAAGACGTCTGATAACAGCCGCAGACCTTGCATTTCCGTGCATCCCTGCGGATTGTCTCTGCACAGACCGAGCATGATTTTGTTTCAGTTTCTCCTGCCATCCAGCCCTCCGATATTAAGTCTGTGGATTCTGGGTCAGACTACGTAGCCTCATTGGCCGGCAAATTTTTGAAAAACAGAAGGTCGCCTTCGACACGAGACTCCCCGGCTGTTTCGTCCTCAACTACTGCACTTTGTCCCATGTCAAGGGCCGGCCTTTATCCTTTCCCTTATTGGTGATTGCGCGGGGGCAACTATAAACCGTCTGTGCTATACCTGCTCCCCTGCGTTACTTCCTGAACAATGGCTAATCTTGCCACCTTTTACTTGCTGTTTTTTGTTTGCCGGCATCGGTGGTCGCTGTTACCTTAACCGTGCGTTCCACTCCCGGCGTGTATCCGCCCACCTGTGAAAAAATGCGTTGATACTGAACTTCAGGTGGAGATAATTGGTCGTCAGCCAACGAAGAACCTTCGTAACTCGTACTGACCAGAGTAATTGCTTCTGATCCCTCAGCCTTTATCTGCACGTCAATGCGATAACCGACAATGTCACGGGTACAGCTAATTGAAAAGATCATAATATTTGCTCCTACAAATTTTATAGTACTGCCCTCAGAACCCTATACAAAGGCGAATTGCATAATTGCAAGCCTGGCACCATTGCTTCTTACTGGCACACTGCCAGTGGAGAAATTTTGATGACGGGTAATCAGCTGACTCTGTAACTCCTGGAAACTCCTTCCCTTTCACCGCCGCTCGCCGGTATCCAGCAGAACCCCCATGGCCAGCGCCAGCCGCCGGTCGATCCGCTGTCCATTGTCCTGGGTCATATCGAGAACGTACCGATCGAGAATGGTGAACGAGCGATTGAACATTCCGACGACCTCTCCGTTCACCGGTTCGCAGAAAATGAAGTTGACGCGCAATAGGCCGAACAATGGGCCAAAAGACGCCGCAGCAGGGATTTGATAATGGAATCTTCCCGGGCAATGAAGAGCAGGTTGCCGTGCAGGTCACGGCACTCCCACTTCTTGCGCAGCAGGTCGTAGAGGTAATTTTTGCGGAAGGTGCCGACGGCCTTGCCGGCCGCATCGGTAACCGTGAAGGTTGCGGTGATGATCTCGAACTTCTTATCCTGAATTACCCTCAAGACCTTGGTGCTCCGGGATTCGTCCCGATAAAACTCCACGTGGCGTTTCTGCTCCAGGCGAACGTAAACGGCAATGATGACAATGACGGCAATAAGGCTGCCGAACAGGAGATAGCCGACCTGCACGGCCTGGGGCATGCTCTGAAAGGTGAATCCAAGCAGGACGAACATGGCTCCGCCGGCAGTCAATCCACCAAACAAGGCCAGCAGATTGCGCAACAGATGTGCCGGCCGCTCGATGAAGAGGAGATCGCTGCCATTTTCGTCCCACACTGCATATTTCTCGTTGATCGCCAGGTGCTTTTGCCGCAGCAGAAAGATGTCCCGACTGAAGGTGGGATCCGACGCCGGAGAGGACGGCTTTACCCGTGGGGGTTCAGGAGCCATCCGCTCAACCGTTGGCTGGGTAAAGTCAAGAGTCGGCGCAGCCGGGATAGTTACAGCATCAAGGACTGGCGATTGCCCGACGACAATTGGACCTTGCAGGTACGGCATTCTCCCGTCCGTCCGGCATATTCATCCTTTACCATGGCTGTTGCGCCGCAACTGCAAGTTACTTTGATCGGCATATTTCCTCCCATCGATCCTATAGGTTATGTCCATAGACAAAGATCCGGCAGAGCCTGGTCACTTTTCGACAGTTACTGCGACACATGCATGACCCCAAATTCATAAATGTGCTATCAATTCAGCAATTCTGGTTACGCCGGGAAAGTAACGGTGCATCAGGTAGCCGGCAAGAAATGCCAGTGCCAGGGTGACGAAGAAAGGAATGCCGGTCGTTTTGAACACACTCCCCCACCAGTCGCCGCTGTTCATGCGCCTGGCCCCGCGCAAAGGCTCGCCGCCAGGATGAATTCGAATGCCGCCTCAGACAGAATGAACGGCGCTTCGTAGACAAGGTAGGCCCCGGCACCGACAATTACCGCCAGCATCGCAGCCAGCACGCCGATAATAACCACCACCAGACAACCGCCTTCATCTCCCAATGCCGACGAAACGGCCTCCCCCGCCGCGTCGCCAACCACATCCCCTATGCCGCTGCCAGTATCGACCGCACCGTCTAATACGGGACTGCCGGTATCGGCAAGTAGACCGTCAACCTCGAAGCTTCCCGATGCGCCGGCGCCGGAGAATTCTCCCCCACCCCCTTCAAAGGCAGGTGTGATGTTTGAACTCCCACCACCGGAGATGGGCAAGTCGGGCAGCAGGTCACCCGCATCCACATGACTGTCATGGGCTTTCTTTGCCGCCGCGCTGGGAGATATGTAATGCAGCCAGATCTTGACTGAAGCGAAGAATACGCCATAGGCAAAAAAGACCGCCAGTGGGTAGCGCCACATGACGTTGGTCATATCCAGCACCAGCATGAGCTTGGTCGCCAGGAGCCTGAACTGAACGTGGCCAGCAGGATCAACGACATGTGGAACCGCAGGGCATGGCGGCGCTTTAAGCGCTCGGTGAAGTTGATTTTATGGTTGGTGAGGTTGGTCATCAGAAGCTACCCAAGGCTTTCACACCGACAGGGTGGTGAAAACAGTTCCATTATAAGACTATGTTCCTCTGTTTCTCTCATTTCTTCAGCAGCAACACGATTCCGCTGAGAAGAATAAGGGAGACAGCCAAAAGCAGCACCTTTTCTGTGGTGCTGTATTCTCGTGCCGCGGTGTCGTGGCTCATCAGGTGGACTGCAGCCGGGCCGCTGATCGGTTCGCCATCAAGCACCTGCCGTGCCTCTTCTGCCCTGTTTTCCGGCACGAGCAGAGTCCAGACATAAGGTGCCTGTGCTATTTTGCTGGGGCGGAACTCGCCGGTGTAGTGTTCATCGCCGGTAAACGGTATGCCGGCATTCCGCAGACCGTCTGCAGCGGTGAGAAATTCGTAGGAATCGCCGGTTTCCATTATCGTGATCAACCTTGATCCTGGTTCAGGTATAACAGCGGCTTTCGGGACGATTGCAGGGATGGTATGGACAAGGGAAATCCGGCAGTCTGCGCACTCTTTGATGCCATCGATGTACTCGGTTTTGCATTGGGGACAGAACAAGAAGTGCTCCGATTTTTGAAAGGCTAAGTTCGAATGGTTAGGCCCCTCAAAGGGCGATTGTTGGACCTTTTTCTTTCAAGCTGGTTGTTGAACCGCGGTTGTTATCGCTCGAATAATGGGAGAAGAAGGGTCTTGAAAAGAGAATTTTGGCTATCTTTTTTTCTGATTGCGTTTTCCCTTTTCAAGGCCCTTATTACTCCCTATCAGAACAAAAAGTGCTCCGATTTTTAGAGTTGACAGACTAAGTTAAGCTCGCATATTTAAGCCCCTCAAAGAGAGCTAAGGAATACGTATGTGTCCCCGGAATTCCCCGAAAACACTAACCTAATAAGGGGGGAAGGTCAGTTGCATTCATTTACCTCCTCCGCCACCTTGCAACCTCAAATCCGATTGGTAGTGGCTTAAAAAGAGGGTATCTAGAATGCCTCCGAGTATTGTGAAACTTACGCAGGCTTAGGTAATCGATATCCCCAAGGACATAGAAGTCCCTTATTCCCCCTTTGATTTGTATCGAATCCCTCTTGTGATCTTCTTTGTATGGTGCCCTAATTCGGCTATCACCGTAGGTTCTGTTATTTACCTGAACAACAAATGTGTGGAGGTCATGCGCAGCTCCTTCAACCAAAAACCCGAAGGTCTCCAGGTCAGGATTCCATTCTAAGACAAATAGAGTATCAATTTTCCCTTGAAGGTTTGATCTACGGCTTATATTAGTCATATCGCTACAAATTAGAATACCGAAGAAGTACCTCCCGTGGTCGTAAATTACAAGGTCCTTTTCTTCTTTTGTCGGCGACTGAAGAACCTTTCCAAGCTTCTTGAGCTCCATCTTTTCACCATGCGCTGGTTCGAGTTTGCGCTGTAACCAGACAATTGAACTGTCATATCCCGGCCACCTTGTTGCCAATGACACCATGCAATCATTTATCAGCTTCTTCTTAACCCCTCTTCTTTCCAATGAAAAATATTCAAGTCCAGCTATAAATGAGATTCCGTCCTTCGCAAGCTTCTGGGCTATACTAAAAGCCCAGCGTCGCGGAATGCTTAGTTCGGGAAAAACAATATAGTCAGGCCGAGGATCATCTTTTAGAATTCTGTTTATTAATCGAATGATGTTCTTGTAGCGTGCAAGTGAACGATCAGGAGTACCGCAGGCAGCAGAAGTCCATTGTTCATCAGAAGTTTTGATACTCGTAAGACCAATCCTGATTTTGTCTCTTTGAGAGTTGTCTTTGCCGAACGGAACTGACAGCAGCTTTTGATTCTTCCGCTGCTCGATGAAGCCAATATTGGGGCTATCTGGTACACGCGCACCTCTTAAGCCCCAGATAAACCTTTGAAAAATCGAAGTGTCATCCAGAACCTCGGGTGACACTAGCGCAATCTCGTTAATGGTCAAAGGTCTTGTAGGGAACGCAAGAGCAGGCCAGTGTGGGAGCTTCAGATTTGCGGAATCTCGGAATTTACGAATAGTTGCCAGCCGCAGTGTTTTCCTAACGTTCCTCGATCGAGGGATAGCAGGACCGTCAGCGTCTGCTGGTTGATCATAATACCAATAGTCTTTGTATGGGCGAACACCAAAATCAGCCAGTAAGATCTGTGCACTTCTCTGTTGGATCCGTGGTCTTGTAACTGTGACAGATGCACGGCGATCAACTTCAAATACCTTCCTAAAGAGTTTTTGAAGCTTTCGCCAGTCTGAAAATTTCCGAGCAGTTGATGCCTTCAGCGCTGTTTCCGATAGCATCTGAGCCAAATAAAGTTTACATGACGTAGCTTTCGTCTCGTCGTCAGTACCATCTCTTGTTGTCTCTCCTAAAACATCAAAAACACGCTTTAAAGAATCTACAAAGAGTGTTGCATCGACAAAATCACCACAGGCTATCATAAGTGAGAAAATGCGAGAGTAATACTGGGTGAACTCAAAAATCCCCAGTGGTGTAAGCAAATGTCTATGGACCAAGCCATAGAACTCTTTGCGTAAGGCAGGCCAAGCTTTGGGATCTAAATCCTTGGAGTATCCCTCAACATCACCCAAAAGAAGAGAAAAACCCAGTCTTCGTACTGATACAACATCAGCCTTACGAAGGGCATCTGCCTCTAAAGCAGCACTCGGAGTGGCCAACAGTGCGCGTGAGGCCATGTCAGGACCTGCGTCAGGCACATCGGGGAGAAGTCGGTACTCACTCGAATGCTTCCTGATTTGACTTGCGATATGGTCAACTAGATCAAGCCCGTGCTTTGAGGTGAGGCAAAAAATCTTTTGTTTGTCGCCCGAAAAGATGAGGTCTGAGTCTTTCCCATATGAAAAATTTATACGGAGGGCTCCATTATCTTCTTGAGAAATGCATGGTACTTTATCAGCAATGAATGAAATAACATCATCACCGGCTATAGCATCCTCATTCGGGTTAATGACCAAGAAAATATCATCTACATATCTTCCATAATATAAAGGATCTAAATGTTCAGATACTTCATTATCAAATTGGTGCAAAAACACATTGGCGATGACTTTTGACGCTGACAACCCTACAGGCAATGCTCCTTCAGGGCGATCGGCATAGTCGGGAGTCGACCTATACCAAGTCCAAATTGCTGAGACGAAATGTTTTGTGAATATCCTATCTTCGCGCCTTAACCGCACTCCCATCTGTTCCAGAAAAGCCTTCCGCAGCAAAAAGTCGGGACTGACACGGTGGTAAAAGCTGGCTAGGTCCATGGTAATTGCGTCAACCGAATTACCATCAACAATGGCCTTTCGCATCGTTGACAATCCACTCTCTCTCCAGCGCTGATACCCAGTAAAGTAAGGCTGGAACAAACCGAGCTGTCTTCGTTGATCCCACCATACCTTGGGCGACGCGAGGATCCCCAGTCGTGAATCCGTCTCAATCTGTTTCCGAATGACTTATCATGATCAAGGGCTGCCTCGTATAAATGGCCCACTTTCAGTATCCATAGGGCAGACAAGATTTGGAACTGAACTGTAGGCGCCATCATTAGCCGATATTTCGCCGACACAAGAACCTGTCCGCTTTGTTGAAATCTGTTATTCCAATCAACAAAAGGATCTATAGCGCGATAATGAGTTGTGTCATGCCCGTTCCAAACCGATAAATCAATACTCTTGGGAATGTAATAGAACCCACCGATTATTGCGCTGTCTTCATACCAAGGTGCTGTCTTAGATCTAATAGAACTTAGTAGCTGAGATAAGTTGGTATCAAGAGACTGTTCAAAATCAGTAAATGCAAGCGCAGATTGTTGAGTTTTGGCAAAGAAAGCCTCGGCCTTAGCTTTACGATAGGCGAGGTAAAGGTCTGGTAGAGTGATGTAGTTTGCTGTAAGTATCATTAAGTTTTACTCTCTAGTATATACAGTATCAAAGTTAGAGAAAGGCTTAGGGGGCGGATCTACATTCTACATAAAATGTGAATGTAGACCCGACCCTGTAATCTCCTGTTATTAGTAACATTTGACACTCCTTTTGTTGTTATATCGTTTGACTAACTGAGACTCAGCTTAATCTAATTGCGATGCCACCATTCACCAACTCTGTACCAAATAAAAATGCTAATAGCAAGCAACCAGAATATACTCGACAATGTCATTAATATTTTAGATTCCGGCGCTGGCGATCCAGCAACACACGATCCTATGGCTGCAAAAACACAAAAACTGGCACAAACTCTTAATATCTTCCACTTTTTCATAAATGTATTCCTTCTTCAACGCCATCGGGAAAAATAGGGGAAAACTAGGAAAAACTAGGAAAACTAGGGGAAACTAGGGACACTCCCCGTATTTCTCGATACTTTTCGCCACCTTCTCTGGACGCACCGCCCAAACCGTTGACTTACTGTCAGAAATCCACATCGCAATCCTGACAGCACTCCTCGTTGCTTACTGCTTCCCATCGCCAACCAGTGCCTTCCGTAATAAGATTGCATCACCGAATTTTCTTCTGAAGGCAGAGGCCTCCTTCCTGGGGGAAAAATTCGGGAAAAATTCGGGACACTGCCCGTATTTCCTATTCTACGACCTTCCCGCAATCCCCTTCACCGCCCCCAGAATATCCGCAGGCAACACAAACGTCTTCGCATTGGCAGATACCGACAGCTTCTGAATCGCATTCACATACCGGTCCCCGAGGAGGAATAAAGCAGGCAACTCCTTCTCCCTACTGCTCCGGCAATATCCTGAATTGCCTTGGCCGAAGCCTCGGCCAGCTTGACCTGGGCCTCTGCTTCGAGCTTGGCTGCCTCAAGCTTTCCTTCCGCCTCGCGGATCATGGCTTCCTTCTTCCCTTCCGCCTCCAGGATCATGGCCCGTTTCAGCCGCTCGGCGGTGGCCTGCTGCTCCATGGCCCGCTGCATGGAATCGGAGGGTTTGATGTCCTGGATCTCCACCGATTTGACCAGGATGCCCCAGTCGGTGACATCGTCGGAAATGATCTCCTTGAGGCGTGCCTTGATGATGTCCCGGGAGGAGAGCGCCTTGTCCAGCTCCATCTCGCCGATGATGGCCCGAAGCGAGGTCATGACCAGGTTCTGGATGGCATACTCGTAGTTGCTGATGCCATAGACTGCTTTCACCGGATCTATGACCTTGATGAAGGCGATGGCATTGGCGACGATGACGGCGTTGTCCTTGGTGATCGCCTCCTGGGCGCCGATTTCCAGGGCAATGTCCTTGGTGGTCAGGCGGTAGGCGACGATGTCCACATAGGGAATGATGAAATTGAGCCCGGCTTGAGGGTGGAGTGGTACTTGCCGAGACGCTGGACGACGAATTCGTATCCCTGGGGTACGAGCCGCACCCCCATGAAGACGGTTATTACCACCAGGCAAACAGAACAGCCAAGACAACGGTACCTGGATTCATCAGCTTTCTCCTTTTTTGAGTTTTGCCACCTTCATAACGTGCCCTTCCACGTCGACCACCTTCACCCGGTCCCCTATCTCCAGGGTTCATCGGCCATGCACGGCCATTCATCGGCCCCCAGAAGCGGCAGCTGAAACTTGACCGTGCCCTTGGTGTACGGCTGGGCGCCACGGATGACGAGACCGGTTTCGCCAAGGACGGTCCCTTTGGCGGAGCCGGAAAAGGTCTTACTGGTGCGGGGATTGAAAAATCGGAACCAGACGAAGGTAAAGATGATGGAGGCGACGCTCCATGTGAGTATCTGCAGAGGAAGGGAAAAGGTAGGATAAATAGCCAGGAAGATGCTGACCAGGATCGCGCCAAGGCCGAACCAGATGATGGTGAAGGAGGGAAGGACCAGCTCAAGACCGATGAGAACCAGACCGAGCACCAGCCAATGCCACCACAATATATTCACGAAAAACCTCCGTTTTTTAAAGGGTGAAGTGATAGTGTAAAAATTCTTTACAGTGTAAAAAAATTTTACAACAAATATATCATTAAGATAATTGAGATTTCGGGTGAATATATGCCTATACTGCCTCCGGTTCAATACATTAAAATTTATAATTCTTTTATTAATCATATCCTCTGCCAGAAACAAGGCCCCTTCCCATCCGGTAAGAGGCCTTGTTGTCACAAAAACCTGCCTCACGCGGCACAATTACTTGAACAGGTAAGTATTTGTTGATATATTTCCTGCTCGCAAATAATACTGCCGATGCAACAGAGGGACATATGGACGATGTGGAAAACCAGATGGGGCTTTTCGAGATACCGAAGATCAATAAACCGGCACCGGTAAAAAAGGCTGCGGAGAAGGCTGCACCGGTAAGGAAAGCAATTGAGAAGACGCAAAACCAGGCGTTAAAGAAGCAGAGGCAGCCGGTGGCAAAACCGGTGAAAAGAGCGGTGAAGGCTGCAACCGTAAAGGCGGTATCGGGCTGGTTCCTGAAGGGGACGTGCGCCTGACGGCAAATATTCGCCAGGACCTGCACCTGAAGCTGAAGATCGCCGCTGCCCATCGGCGGACCACCATCGGTGAGATGATAGAGGAGCTGATCGATAGATATGTGATGGATCATTGAAGAACTAAGGGACGAAGGCGCGACAGCCGGCCTCAGTGAGACATTTGAAAAAGGCAGCGAGGACCCGCAGTGCCTAACAGGTGTTGAAAAACGTCAACGAGGAGGTCGCTATGCAAGGCCCAAGCGAACGAGGAGACGAGGCGTACATCAAGGATGAGCGGCAGCTTTGGCCCCAGTCCTAAATGGTAATGGTTTCGCCGGGCCGCAGCCTTGGCTCCTCCGGTTTGATGAGGGAGGTGTAGAAAAGCATCATGAAGATGGCAAGGACTGCCGCAAGGATGATGATGATCGGCCTCAGTTGCACATCCGCTTCCCGCGTCGCACTCTGCAGGAAACCGACGGCAGCGATCACTACCCCCACCCCGCCGAACATCCAGCCCACCACCAGCCCGGTCAGGGCAAGCTCCGTTTCCCCCACCGGCGACAGCATGAAAAGCCAGGCCAGTTCCTCGTGGAAAAAGGTGGCGATGGTGATCAGCACCATGGCGACAAGGATGTAGTTGAGTCCGAGCCTGACCGTTCTCTTGCGCATTCAGCAGAGCCTCACTCGCACCAGCTCACGTCCCCTACCCCTTTACGCAGCACCTCCGGGCGGTCGCCGATCAGGCTCACAACCGAACTCACATCCGCTGTCAGTACCCCGCCGTCCACCGTCAGGTCGATCAGCTTGCCCAGCGTTCTTTCCACCTGGAAGGGATCTCCGATGGGGTCTTCCCCGGATAGATTGGCGCTGGTGGTGATGATGGGATGCCCCAGGAGCTTGGTTATGGCAAGACAGATCTTGTTGGCGGGAATGCGGATACCGACGGTTTTCTGCTTTGTCATGCACAGGTCGGGAACAACGCTGGTGGCGTCGAGAATGAAGGTGTATGGCCCTGGCAGGAACCGTTTCATGACCTTGAAAGCGTAGTTGCTCACCTGGGCGTAATGGGCGATATCGGAGAGGTCGGCGCAGATGAAGGAAAAGGGTTTTTTCCTGTCACGCTGTTTGATGGCGTAAATGCGTTCGATGCCCTTCTTGTTGAAGATGCTGCAGCCGATGCCGTAGGTGGTGTCGGTGGGGTAAGCCACTACCCCGCCCTTTTCGAGGATTTCTACAGCCTGGGCGACAAGCCGTGGCTGGGGATTCTGTGGGTTTATTTCCAGTAGCATCAGTCACCAGGGTTGAGTTCCAGAAGGTCGGGGTGAACGAAACGGCCATCCTTCTGGATCAATTGATCATCGAACCACAGCTCGCCGTCTCCGGTGAGGATCTTGACCATGTCCCAGTGGACGGCCGAACGGTTGCCGTTGTCGCACTCATCATAGCACTGGCCGGGGGTGAAATGGATGGAACCGAAGATCTTCTCGTCGAAAAGGATGTTGCGCATTGGGACACGGATGTTGGGGTTGACGCCGATGGCGAACTCCCCCACGTAGCGGGCACCCTCGTCGGTGTCCAGGACGCCGTTCAACTCCTTGTCCATCCCGCGGCAGGTGGCTTTGACGATCTGCCCCTTGCTGAATTCCAGGCGGATGTCGTTGAATTCCTTGCCCTGGTAGACGGTGGGGCAGTTGTAGGTGATATGTCCTTCAACGGAGTTTTTCACCGGCGCCGTGTAGACCTCGCCGTCGGGGATGTTGTAGCGGCCGTCGCACTTGATGCCGGGCAGCCCCTTGATGCTGAAGGAAAGATCCGTATCGGAAGCCTTGATGCGCACCCGGTCGGCGGCATCCACCAGCCTTTTCAGCTTGTCCTGTTTCAGGGATTCGGCATGCCAGTCGATGCAGCAGGCGGCAAAGAGGTAGTCCTCATACTCATCCAGGCTCATCTTGGCTTCCTGTGCGGCGCCGTGGGTAGGGTAACGGGTGATGACCCACCTGGTGTTCTTTACCCGCCAGTCGACGATGGGACGGGTCAGCTTGGACCAGGCAATCATCTTCTTCTGGTCGGCCTTGGCCATGACCATGGAGTTATCGGCAGCGGAGAGGCCGATGTAGACATCTGCCTTCTTCATCAGGTCCAGCTTATGCTCGGGGAAGTAGGAGAGTTGGTCTTCGCTGGCGTTGTTGTAGAAATAGCGGTTGATGTCGGGGACGTTGAACTCGTATTCCACATACTTGGCCCCCTTCTCCAGACAGAGGGCGTAAAGCTCCTTGACCAGGGGAATCGACTCCATCCCGGTCGCCGAGATGAGGACCACGTCCCCCTTCTTTACCTTGGTCGAATAATTTACCAGCACCTCGGCCAATTGCCTGACGCGCGTGTCTTTCATATGACCTCCCGACTGCCAGTTATCTATTTTCCATCCGAAAACGATGGGAGCGCCCCGCCCTCCCTGCTCGCTTACGATCGCTTCCCCCTATGGCAGCAGGGAAGCTTGAGGGAGATATCATCTACCGGTGTGGCCGAAACCACCTTCTCCCCGCTCGGTCTTTCCAAGTTCGGCGACATCCTGAAAGACGGCTCGGGTAAAGGGTGCGAAGACCATCTGTGCAATCCGTTCGTTGTTGCTGATAACGAACGGTTCATTGCCATGGTTGATGACAATCACCCCGATCTCCCCCCGGTAATCGGCATCGATGGTGCCGGGCGAATTGACCAGAGAAATGCCGTGTTTCAGGGCCAGACCGCTACGGGGCCTGATCTGCGCTTCATAACCTTCCGGCAGTTCGATGGCAATGCCGGTGGGGACCAGGGTTCTCTCCCCCGGTTCAAGCACCAGCTCCTGGTCCAGATCGGCACACAGATCCACGCCTGCGGCATGGGCGGTCATGTACCGGGGAAGCGGATTGCCTTTTTCAGGCTGATGCGTTTTATTTTTACGTCAATTGAATTCATGGATAGTTATTGAAGGGAAATGCCCGAAAAGGTGTGGCCGGCTTCCACCTTGCCCAGCATCACCAGGGTCAGGTAATCGTCGTCCAGTAGTTGGCCGGCAATCTCCATGATGGAGTCGGTAGTGACCAAGTCGAAACCGGCGATAATGGCATCGATGGGCTGGTATTGGCCGAAATAGATCTCGTTCTTGGCCAGCTTGGACATGCGATTGTCGCTGCTCTCCAGGGAAAGGATCATGTTTCCTTTAAGCTGCTCCCGGGCAGCATCCAGCTCCACCTGGGGCACCGGTTCCCTTTTCAGCCGTTTCAGCTCCCCAAGGGACAGTTCCATCACCTCACGGTAGTGGTCCGGCCCCGACCCGGCATAGATGACCAGGGAGCCGGTATCGGCATGGGAAGCCATGTAAGAATATATGGAGTAGGCAAGGCCGCGCTTCTCCCTCACCTCTTGAAAGAGGCGGGAACTCATGCTGCCGCCGAGGATGGTGTTCATGACGAAGGCGTCGAAACGCCGGGGGTGGTTCTGGGGCAGGCCGCGGATACCCAGGCACATATGCACCTGTTCCAGGTCCCGCTCCATTGTCTCGATACGCTTTTTATGCACCGGTTCGGTCGCAGTTTCCCGGCCGTTGCCGGTGGCAATCTGGGGGAGGTTTTTCTCCAGCAGAGCCAGCAGTTCCTGGTGATCCACATTGCCGGCGGCGGCGATAATGATGTCTTCAGCCCGGTACATGCGGTCCTTGAAGCCGATGATCTTTTCCCGTGTCAGACCGGATACCGACTGCTGGTCCCCCAGGATGGACATGCCGAGGGGGTGGTGTTTCCAGAATTTCTGGTGGAAAAGATCGTGGACCAAATCCTCGGGGTTGTCCTCCACCATGTTTATTTCCTGGAGGATGACCTTCCGTTCTTTTTCGATCTCTTCGGGGTCGAAGATGGAATTGGTGAAGATGTCGGCAAGGATGTCCACCGCCTTGGGCAGAAACCGGTCCAGCACTTTTGCGTAGTAGCAGACATATTCGCGGCTGGTGAAGGCATTGAGGATGCCCCCGACCGAGTCTATTTCCCGGGCGATGTCGAGGGCGGTACGGTTGGTTGTTCCCTTGAACAGGAGATGTTCTATGAAGTGGGCGACGCCATTCGACTCCCGCCGTTCATGGCGGGAGCCGTTGGCGACCCAGATTCCGATCGATACTGAGCTTAGGTTAGGCAGTGCCTCTGAAATGACACGTACGCCGTTTTTAAGGGTGGTTTTTTTTATCATGGTAAGAACTATACCCCGGAATCGGGAAATTACCAGCCGCTACTCGGGCAGGCTGGCACCCAATGCTTCTTTCCGGGACAGTTTGATCTTACCCTGTTTGTCAATGCCGATGCATTTCACCAGTACCTTGTCCCCTTCCTTGAGGACGTCGGTGACGTTCTTGACTCGCTCCGTATCCAGCTCGGAGATGTGAACCAAGCCATCGGTGCCGGGGAATATCTCGACAAAGGCGCCGAATTCCATGACTTTTTTCACCAGGCCCATGTAGAGCTTGCCTTCTTCGGCCTCGGCGGTCAGATCCCTGATCATTTTGATAGCCATGTCGCAGGCAGCCTTATCGGTGCTGGCGATATTGATCTTGCCGGTGTCGTCGATGTCGATGGTGACGCCGGTGGCCTCGGTTATGCCGCGGATGTTTTTGCCGCCGGAACCGATGACGTCGCGGATCTTGTCGGTCTTCACATAGATGGTAGTAATACGCGGTGCGAAGGTGGAAAGCTCGGCCTTGGAGGTACCGATGGTTTCGGCCATTTTGCCCAGGATATGCAGACGCCCTTCATGGGCCTGCTTGAGGGCAACGCCCATGATCTCGCGAGTGACGCCGCCGATCTTGATGTCCATCTGCAGGGCGGTAACACCGGTTGAAGTTCCGGCAACCTTGAAATCCATATCCCCCAGATGATCCTCATCACCGAGAATATCGGAAAGAATGGCAAAGTCGTCACCTTCCTTGATCAGACCCATGGCAATACCGGCAACCGGGGCCTTGATGGGGATGCCGGCGTCCATCATGGACATGGAACCACCGCAGACGGAGGCCATGGATGAAGAGCCGTTGCTCTCCAGGATGTCGGAAACGATCCTGATGGTGTAGGGGAAACCTTCATGCTTGGGCACTACCCTGGCGAGAGCCGCTCGGCCAGCATGCCATGGCCGATTTCCCTGCGCCCCGGAGCGAGACGGAAGCTGGTCTCACCAACGGAGAACGGCGGGAAGTTGTAGTGGAGGAGGAAGCGCTTCTTACTCTCGCCGAACAGGGAGTCGATGCGCTGCTCGTCGATGGATGTGCCAAGCGTAGCCACAACCAGGGCCTGTGTCTCCCCCCTGGTAAAAAGCCGAACCATGGCTCTGGGAAGCAAGCCGACCTCGGTGGTTATCTGGCGGATGGTTTTGGTATCCCGACCGTCGATGCGCTCGCCGTCCTTGATGATGTGCTCACGCACCAGATCGTATTCGAAATCGCCAAGGAAACCCTTGATTTCCTTGGCGGCGCCTTCGAATTCTTCGGCCAGGGCAACCAGAACATCTCCGGTGATGGCATCTATCGTGTTGTGCCGCTCAACCTTGGATTTGATCCTCACGGCTTCTTTCATGCGGGAATAGGCCAGTTCTTTTACCTTGGCTTTCAGCGCTTCGTTTACAACCGGGGGAAGAACTTCACGCTTGGCAACACCGGCTTTTTGGGCCAGTTCCACCTGGGCGGACAAAAGGCCCTGAATGGCTGCGTGACCGAAGAAAATGGCCTCCAGCATATCCTCTTCCGAAACCTCTGCTGCGCTTCCTTCAACCATGATGATGGCGTCTTTGCTTGCTGCCACAACTATTTCTATGTCACTCTTCTCCATCTCCTCGAAACCGGGATTGGCGACGAAGCGGCCATCGATCCTGCCCACCTTCACCCCGGCGATCGGCCCCTGGAAAGGGATGTCCGAAACCATCAGGGCGGCGGAAGCGCCAACCATGGAGAGAATACCCGGATCATTGTCCTTGTCGGCAGAGATGACCGTGGCCATGATCTGGGTGTCATTGAGGAAATTATCCGGAAAGAGCGGCCTGATCGGACGGTCGATGAGCCTGCAGGTCAGGGTCTCGTTGTCTGAAGGACGCGCTTCGCGCTTGAAGAAACCGCCGGGAATCTTGCCTCCCGCATATGCTTTTTCCTGGTAATTGACGGTCAGGGGGAAGAAATCCTGCCTTCCTTGGCAGTCTTGGTGGCAACCGCAGTCACCAGTACCCTGGTATCGCCGCTGCTGACAACCACGGCGCCGCTGGCCTGTTTGGCCATCTTGCCTGTTTCTATGGTGATGGTTCTTCCACCACATTCAACCTGTACTTTAGTTTCCATTTTCGTTCGGTCTCCTAGCCTTTTCGTTGACTGTTGGGGCCGCCGATAAAGAAGTCATTGAAAACCGCTGCGGATGTTTTTCACAACCGGTCAATGACTTGTTTATCCACGCCCCCAACAAAATAAAAGGGCCATTACAGCCCATTTTGAGAGAAAAAATAAAGGCAATATACCCCGGAAGAGGTATACTGCCTTCTCTTACCTTCTTATACCAAGCTTTTCAATAATGCTTCTGTATCTTTCCACATCTTTCTTCTTGAGGTAATCAAGCAGTCCCCTTCTTTGACCGACGATCTTCAGAAGCCCACGACGCTGTGGTGATCCTTTTTGTGGGTCTTGAAGTGCTCAGTCAGATAGGTGATGCGCTCGGTGAGGATTGCTATCTGAACCTCCGGAGACCCGGTATCGCTGTCATGGAGTTTGTACGCACCTATGATTTCCTGTTTCTTGTCAGTTGCCAACATTTACTACACCCCCTTTTTCTTTAAGATTAGGATTTTAGCTTGATGCACAAGCAAAATATCGGATAAAGCTAGATACTATTATCACAAACCCGTTGATCTGTAAAGGAATTATCATGATTAAATACCCGGCAGAGCCGAAAAGACAGCTGTCCCCCATCCCCTGACGGAAGTACTGCCGCGGCTACTGCCAGAAGGCCCCCGCCAATGGACAGCCGAACCAGTTGCCCCTGATGCGGTCTTGCGCCCGGCATTTTCAGGAAATCCCCTTCCCCAGGGGCAATACCGCACATCGCCTTGGCCGCACCTTTTTCCGTAAGAACAAGGTCCTGCAAATGGGAAAGAGCGGCATAGGGAGAGACCAGTCCTACAGCATTTGCGCCCAGTTTAAGACGCTCCTGCAGAAGATCGGGAGTAACGGCATCCTGAATGGTAAACGGGCCACTCATGGTTCGGCGAAGTTGCACCAGGTGAGCGCCGCAACCAAGCTTCAGGCCCATATCGTGGGCCAGGGTCCTCACATAGGTACCGCGGGAACACCTGACGGTGAAACTCACCTGGGGGAGATTCATCCGGTCAATGGCCAGGGAAAATATTTCTATTTCCCTGGCCTCACGTTCCACCTCTGTTCCCTGCCTGGCCAGCTTGTACAGGGGCACGCCATTTTTTTTCAGGGCGGAGAACATGGGGGGCAGTTGGCTCTGCTTGCCGACCATGGAAAGACATACTTTTGCAACTGCCTGTTCTGTCAGATTCGACCAGTCGCTGCTGCTGGTAACGGTACCAGTGCAGTCCTGGGTATCGGTGGCTGAACCAAGCATCATCACCGCCTGGTATTCCTTGACCCCTTCGTCCAGGAAGGTAATGGCCTTGGTACCTTCACCGAGGGCTACCGGCAGTACACCCGTGGCGAAAGGATCGAGGGTGCCGGTGTGACCGACCTTCTTCTGTCCGGCCATCCTGCGCACCATGCCGACCACGTCGTGGGATGTCACGCCGATTGGCTTGTCAACTACGATAAAGCCATCGATCATTTGCGAAGGGATTTTTCAAGAAGGGTGAATACCTTCTCTTTGACGGCTGGCAGCGAACCTTCAATGGTGCAACCGGCAGCGTTGTGGTGTCCCCCGCCGGAAAAGGCAGCGGCAAGAGCCGAAACATCCACCTTGCCCTTGGATCGGAAGCCGACCTTGAACAGCCCGTCCCTGATCTCCCGGAAGAAGATGGCAACCTCGACCCCCTTGATCGAGCGGGGATAGTTGACGAAGCCGTCGGTCAGCTCGGCACTGGCATTGCACTTTTGGTACATGTCCAGGGTGACGGCGATGGATGCATAATCGCCAAAAGGTGAAAACGACAGGGTGGCCAGTGCCATGGCAAGAAGTTGCAGGCGGTTCTGTGGCTGACTCTCATAGAGCTTTTCAGCCACATCCCAGGCATTGATTCCCTTTTCAACCATTTTGGCAGCAATGGCAAAGGCTTCAGGATTGGCATTGGAATACCGGAAGGAACCGGTATCGGTAATTACTGCAGTATAGATGCAGAGAGCGATATCGTAATCTATCTCGTGGCCTGCCGCTTCAATGATGCGGTAGACAAGGGCGCCGGTTGCACAGGCAGTGGTGTCCACATAATTGATCTCACCGAAATCTTCACAATTAAGGTGATGATCAATGTTGATGAACTTGCCGATGGTCCGGCAATCGGTAATGGCTTTGCCGGCACGCCTGAATTCACCCACGTCCAGGACAAAGCAGGCGTCGAATGAACGGTCGGGAAGTTCCTGGACGACCCTTTCGGCCATGGGGAGGAACTGGTAGACATCGGGCACCGGATCGCAGAGATAAACGGTTACATCCTTGCCGAGGCAGGTGAGATATCGGGCCAGAGCCAGACTTGAACCAACGGCGTCGCCATCGGGACTTTCATGGGTGGTAATGAGGAACGAATTCAGGGCTGCAATTTCTTCAGCTATTCTCTTTATCATTATCATCGTGTTCCGGTGAGCCGATTTCCTTGAGTATCGATTCAATGCGTGAGCCATATTCCACTGATGCATCGTATTTGAAGACAATGTCCGGGACATAGCGCATGCGGAAGCTTTTGCCCATCTCCTTGCGGATAAAGCCCCGTGCGCTGTTCAGCCCCTGCTCAGTAGCCTTCTTTTCTTCATCGCTGCCGATTACCGTAAAATAAATGGTGGCAAGGTGCATATCGTCGGTCACCTTGACCCCGGTAATTGTGACAAAGCCGATCCTCGGGTCTTTGAGTCCCTTGACCAGCAACTCGGAGACCAGCTCATGGACCGCTTCTGCTACTTTTTCAGAACGTTTGAACAACCTTGAACTCCTCTGTTTGTCTCTGGTGAATCTCTCAGAGCTTGGTGGCAACCTTCTCCATCTCGAAGGATTCTATGATGTCGCCCACCTTGATATCATTGTAGTTTTCGATGGAAATGCCGCATTCGTAGCCCGAGGCAACCTCTTTAACATCGTCCTTGAAGCGGCGCAGGCTGCCCATTTTCCCTTCAAAAACCACCACGTTGTCACGAAGCAGGCGGACTTGGGAATTTCTGATCATTTTACCGTCCAGGACATAAGAACCGGCAACGGTGCCGTGTTTAGGCACTGAGAAGGTTTCCCTGACCTCGGCACGGCCGAGGAACTTCTCCCTCAGAGTCGGCTCAAGCAGACCCTCCATGGCCTTTTTGATATCATCCACGGCGTCGTAGATGATGTTATAGAGGCGGATATCGACTCCTTCTTTTTCGGCAAGCGTCTGTGCCTTGACCTCGGGACGGACGTTGAAGCGAGGATGATGGCGTTGCTTGCCGTTGCCAGGTTGACGTCGGTCTCGGTGATGGCGCCGACCGAAGCGTGAATGACATTGAGACGGATGCGTCGGTGGAAAGCTTGCGCAGGGATTCGGATACAGCTTCCACTGAACCCTGGACGTCACCTTTGACGATGGTGTTGAGATCCTTGACCTCGCCCATCTGGATTTTTTCGTAGAGCTGTTCCAGAGACAGCTTGCTGTGCTTGGCAAGCTCGGTCTCCCGGACCTTCTGCTGGCGGAGGCTGGCGATCTCCTTGGCCTGCTTTTCATCGGCCAGGGCCACAAAAACATCGCCGGCATCGGGTACGCCGGTAAAGCCGATCACTTCGACCGGCATTGAGGGACCTGCCGAGAGGACTTTTTCGGCACGGTCATTCTGCATAGCCCTTACCCTGCCGAAATGAATACCGGCAACAAAGTAGTCACCCACCTTGAGGGTACCTTCCTGAACCAGTACCGTTGCCACCGGTCCACGCCCCTTATCCAGCTTGGCTTCAACGATGGTTCCACGGGCGGCCTTATCTTCGTTGGCCTTCAGCTCCAGCACGTCGGCCTGAAGCAGTACCATCTCCAGCAATGTGGGAAGATTCACCCTCTTCTTGGCGGATACATCGACAAAAATGGTATCTCCACCCCACTCCTCGGAGACGAGCCCAAGTTCCATCAGTTCCTGTTTGACCCGTTCCGGTTTGGCTTCCGGCTTGTCGATCTTGTTGACGGCAACAATTATCGGTACGCCTGCAGCTTGGAGTGATTGACAGCCTCTCTCGTCTGGGGCATGACGCCGTCGTCCGCCGCAACGACCAGGATGACGATGTCGGTAACCTTGGCTCCGCGGGCACGCATGGCGGTAAATGCCTCGTGACCCGGGGTATCGAGGAAGGTTATTTTGCGGCCATTTAGGGTAACATCGTAGGCGCCGATATGCTGGGTGATGCCTCCGGCCTCGCCGGCGATGACGTTGGCCTGGCGGATAGCATCCAGCAGTGATGTCTTGCCGTGGTCGACGTGACCCATGATGGTGACCACGGGCGGTCTCTTGACCAGGCTCTCCGGAGTATCAGGCGTCGATTCGAGAATTTCATCTATGTCCAAGGCCACGTTTTCGATCTCATAACCGAAATCGGTGGCAAGGATGGTCGCAGTGTCAAAGTCAAGGGCATGGTTGATGGTGGCCATGACCCCCATCTTCATCAGGGCGCGGATCAGATCATTGGCCTTGGTCCCCATACGTTTGGCGAGCTCGCGACTGTGATGGTCTCAGATATTTTGATGATCCTCTTGATGGCTTTTGGAACAGTGATTTCTGTCTTTTTACCGATCTGAATCTTTTCGGCCTGCCTCTTCTTTCCTTTACCCCTAGGCCCCGGTTCAAAAACCCTCTCATGTTTTTCGAACAACTCTGTTTTTTTGAACTCTTCCTTGCGCTTGGGTACAGCGGCGCCTGCAGGACCTTTTTTACCGGCGCCTGCAACTTCTTTCCCCTTGCGTCCTTTTCTCCTGTCTTCACCAGCGGGTGGCATTTCCAATGGCACGACAGGAGCCGGCCTCTCAGGTCCACGGGCTTGTCCGGGCCTTTCAGGGCCACGGGAGACAGGTCGTTCGGTGTAGCCAGGTCTCGGTCCCTCCGGTCGCTGACCTGCAGGCCGCGGTCCGGCGGGACGATATCCGCCTTCCGGTCGTTGCCCTGGTCTCTGGCCTTCGGGCCGCTGGCCAGGGGCTGGTCTTTCCGCAGAGGGCCGTGTTTCAGGCCTTTCAATGCCCCGTGCAGCCGGCTGGGCTTCACGTTGCACCGGTGGTTTCGCCCTCTGGGTCAATCCGGGGATTTCCACCCTGCCAAGAATCTTCGCCTTGTTTGCGGTGGCCCTCTCCGGTGCCGCCTCCTCTGCTGCTGCCTTGACAGGTTCTGCAACCTGAGCAGGAGCCTCAGGGGCAGGAGCTTCCTCTACCCTGGCTTTTTCGGCAACTTTCTCGGTGGTCACTTCTGCCGGTGCAGGTTCCGCCTTTGACTCGACGGGGGGCTCTTCAGCAACAGCTTCCACAACCTTGGCCCGACGACGGATCAGGGTAGGCTTGACGCGAACTTCTTCCTGAGAGACTTCCTTGACAGTAGCCGGAGCATTCAGCTTTTTAATGTCGGCATCATCAATGGCTGCCATGTGGTTTTTCACTTCCACACCTACCGCAGCCAACTTCGCCATCAGTTCCTTATTATCGATGCCCATTTGCTGTGCCAGCTCATATACACGGGTTTTACTCATCTACTATCGTCCCTCCTCGAAGAAGTTCCTCAACTTTGCTGTCTCCTGCTTTAGTGGGCCAATGAAACCGCCCACCTGGATTGCCACTACAACTCTCATTTCTTTGCCGATCAATGCACCTAACTTCTCTTTATCAAAAAGGGTGCAGTATTCAACCCCGTTTCTTTCAGCCTGGGTTTTTACCTTCTGTCCGATATCCGCGGAGATGTCCGAGGCGATGAAAAGAAAGCCGGGCAGGCGGTCTTTCATCCGCTCCAGAACATATCCGTTCCTGAAGAAACCTTGCCAGCCTTGTTAGCCAGTGAGACGTAGGAAGCTATCCGTTCCTCCATCCTGATCCTGAGCTGATTTACCAGCTGCAGCATCTGCCCCCTTGACCTCTCCCTTGAATGCGCGGCTGAATTGTTTTTTTTCAGCAGCACCCTTCACACAGGATACGGCCATGCAGGTGTAAGCACCTCGACCGGGAAGCTTGGCCAAAAGGTCGGGAACCAGCAGACGGTCCGGCGACAGAACAAAGCGAAGCAACTCTTGTTTGCCTCTGGTGGTCCTGCAAAAAATGCAGGTTCTTTCCGGGCCGTTTTCTACCATGGGCAGACTTCTGATTATCACTCCTCCGATTCTTCGGTAGGAGTAATCTCCTCAGGGGTTTCTTCTTCAACGGCCTCTTCTTCGGTGCATCGTAGGAGGCAAACTGCAGCAGTTCGGCTTCGGCTACGCGGGTCTCGCTCTTTATGTCGATCCTCCAGCCGGTAAGCTTTGCCGCCAGGCGCACATTCTGTCCCCGCTTGCCAATGGCAAGGGACAACTGGTCGTCGGCAACGACTATCTCCATGGCCCGATTGTCTTCATCCACGTAGACCTTGGAAACAACTGCCGGAGCCAGCGCATTACAGGCAAAACGTGCCACATCCTCGGACCAGGGAATTATATCGATCTTTTCTCCACGAAGTTCGGACACTACGTTCTGCACCCTGCTGCCGCGCATACCTACACAGGCGCCAACCGGATCCACATCCGAATCGTGGGAATAGACTGCTATCTTCGCCCGGCTGCCCGGCTCCCTGACAACATTCTTTACCTCGACGATCCCCTCTGCAATTTCCGGCACTTCAGCTCGAACAATTTGGCCAGCATCATGGGATGGGTACGGGAAAGAAGAATCTGCGGCCCTTTGGTGGTCATTCTGATCTCGGTAATGAGTGCCTTGACGCGATCCCCTTGACGATATACCTCCCGCGGAGCCTGCTCCTTATGCGAAAGCAGTGCCTCGGCGCGACCAAGATCCACCACCAGATCTCCCTTTTCAAAACGACGGACCACGCCATTGATAACCTCTCCCTGGCGCTCCTGAAATTCATTGAAGATAGTTTCCCGTTCCGCTTCACGCACCTTCTGAATAATGACCTGCTTGGCAGTCTGGGCAGCGATGCGGCTGAAACCGCTGGCATCCATCTTCATCCCGAGAGAGTCCCCTACTTCCACTTCAGGTCGATCTCCCGCGCCTCTTCAAGGTCGATCTCCTTATAGGAATCCTGCACCTCATCAACAACGGTCACAAACTCGAACAATTCAACTTCACCGATCTCGGGATTATAATGGGCCTCAAGGTCACGGGTGTTGCGGAATTTTTTGTTGGCAGCGGTCAGAACCGCCTGCTCAAGAGCCTCCAGCACCACATCTTTATCAATCCCCTTTTCTTTTACGATCTGATCGATAGTATGCTTGAGGTTGAAGTTCGTTTCCACGTTTCTATCTCCTTAATACCTGCTTGATATAGATTATTTCACTGAATCAGAATTCGAATTCCAGATTGGCTTTGGCAATTTTATCCAGGGGGATGGCGGCATTTTGTCCTTCCTTCAGGGCAATATGCACCTGTCCCTCCTTGAGGCCTTTCAGTTCGCCGAGAAAGGTTTTTCGCTTGTTACCTGCATCGTCGGCCAGGGCTTCAAAAGTTCTTATTTTTACCAGCCTCCCCGCGTATTTCTCGTAATCTGAATCCTTTTTCAGGGGGCGATCCAGACCGGGGGAAGAGACTTCGAAACGGTAATGTCCAGGAATAATATCTTCCACTTCGAGAATCTCGGACAATTCACGACTGACCGCTGTACAATCGTCCAGGGTAACACCGCCATCCTTGTCTACGAAAAGCCGCAGCACCAGTTCTCTTCCCTCGTGCTTATATTCAAGCTCAACAAGTTCCATGCCCAGAGAGGACAGTACCTGTTCTGCAAGTTCGGTTACCCGGGAGACCACATCGACTTTTGCCATAATTTTCCCATAAAAAAAAGTGAGCCGGAGGAGCTCACTTTCAGTGAACATTTACTTGTGATCTTCTCTTTATCATGCAGATGGCCAAAAGGCAAGCATTTATTTTAGAAAATTTTATCGTATAAATCCTTTTCCCAACGGTCTTCTGCTTGCATTGACGAAAAAGCGTTTCACGGTAGTATTTGATAGAAACTGCTGGTTTTCATTAGTCAAAAGATATAACATAGCGCGAGTATGAATTGCGGCACATGAATTAAAGGCAAACAAGTCCATTCGCCAATACGGAAGTACTGAGGAAATCGCATGAAATTACGTGTACTGGGTTGTGCCGGGGCTGAGTTCCCCCATTTTCACCCCTCGGCATTTCTGGTGGATGACAGCCTGTTGCTCGATGCAGGCACCATTGGCGCAGTGCTTTCAGAACATGAACAATGGGCGATTGCACAGATATTCATCACCCACGCTCATCTGGACCATATTCGTGGCATTCCCATGCTTGCCGACAACATCGTCATCAAGGAACTCAACAAGAGTCTGACCATTTACGGCATCAGGGAAACCATTGAATCACTGAGTACACACCTACTCAACGATGTGATCTGGCCCGATTTCAGCAAGATTCCGTCCACCCATCCGGTCATACGATACAATCCGATTGTTCCGGAGGTGGAACTGGAAGTCGGCGATTATAAGGTCATGGCCGTCGAAGTCAATCACACCGTACCTGCGGTGGGATACATTGTCCGCAAGGGTAACAAGTCCATCATATATACCGGTGATACCGGCCCCACTGACAGGCTCTGGGATTTCACAGACAACATTTCAGCTCTTATTGTCGAAGTATCCTTTCCCAATGAAATGGAAAAGCTGGCGCTTCTGACCAGACATCTTACGCCAGCCCTGCTTGCCACAGAACTTAAGAAGATGAAAAATCTGCCGCCACGCATCCTGATCACCCACCCGAAACCGCAGCACTACGACAAAATAGCATCCGAACTTGACGATCTGGGCGTGGAACAGATCGAGCTGCTGCGTGACGGCAATATTTATGAATTCTGACAGCGTGCCCAACCGATGATCACAGCCCTCGGTAAATGGATACTGAAACTGCTGCTGACCGGGATGGGACTTGTTGAAACCATCATCCAGGCCTTCAGGAACTTGTTCCTTTCCTTTAAACAGGGCAGACGTCCGATCATGGCTGTCCTGCGAAAACAGATTTATTTCACCGGCCTTGAATCGTTGAAAGTTATTGTCATCATCTCGGTAACGATTGGCATTGTCATCATCACCCAGATAATCAGCCTGGTCGGGGCGAACGAGACACTGACCGGACGCGTTCTGGTGTGGGTGGTTATCAGAGAGCTGGGCCCTGTGTTGACGGCCATCATTATCATTGCCAGAAGTGGCACTGCTATCGCCACAGAACTTGGCTACATGAAGATCAACAATGAGATTGAAAGCATCGAATCCCTGGGAATTCCTGCTGACCGTTACCTTATAATGCCCAGGATCATCGGTGTCACCACCTCTGTAGTAATACTGACGATCTATTTCGAGATTGCCGCCATATTGGGAGGTTTTGTTGTCGCTGCAATCGGCTGGCATGTCCCTTTCGACAAATTCGCCCAGAGCATATTCTCAATACTGACCCTCAAAGAGCTGGGGATGTCTTTCATCAAGAGCCTGTTTTTCGGCCTTTTTCTCTCTGCCGCCTGTTGCAGACATGGACTTGGCGTAGGGAAAAGTGCGACACAGATTCCCCAGGCGGCGACTAAGGGGGTCATGCAGAGTCTCTTTCTCGTATTCGTGCTCGATGGCATCATAACGCTGATCTCTCTTTTATAAGGTGCAAATACATCAACTATGGACAATGTGCCTGAGATAATAAAAGCTGAAAAGATCGCCTGGAGCGACCTGCTGCATGATGTCTCTTTTGCAGTAACAAAAGGATCCATGACCGTCATCATTACTGCCAAGGAAGAAGTTGACGCCTGGCTGGCAAGGCTGATCCTTGGTTTCATCGATCCGGACCGGGGAGAATTTTCCGTCTTCGGCAACACCCCGTCTTCCTTGACCGGAAACAAGCTGTATGAATTTCGAAAACGGATCGGCCTTGTCTATGCCAACGGTGGCCTCATCTCGAATCTGAAAATATGGGAAAACGTCACCCTGCCCCTTTCATACATGACCAGACTGAACGACGCGAGATTGAAAAGATTGGTAGTTCTGCTCTGAAAAGGGTGGGTTATCCGGGAGAGTTGATGCAACTGCCCGGTCACACGCCGTTCCATCATAAAAAAATGGCAGGTTTTGCCAGGGCCATGCTCATGGATCCGGAACTGATGGTCTATGAATCCCCACTTCTGGGGCTGAACCATGAGGAAAGACGTCTTTTTATAAACACAGCCATGGAATTCCATGGGGAAAAAGCCGGGAGAACCTCCCTTTTCATCTCATCCAGCCCTGATATCCTTACCATGATAAAGGCTGCCAGGGCCATCCACATAAACCAGGGACTGCTATCATGATAAAAGAAGAAGATGTCCGTTTCAAACATCTGGAAAAGAAGATCGGGCTGTTTGCAGCTATTGCCATAGTAGGCGCATTGGCAGTCGTACTGTTCATCGGGGCCGACAAGGACCTTCTCACCCCCAAGTACAAGCTGAAGTTTACTACTGAAAAGGGCACCGGCTTCGCCAAAGGAATGCCCGTGAAACTTTCAGGGTTCAGGATAGGGCGAATTAAAAGCATAAACCTCAATGAACAGGCCATGGTTGACATCGAGATAGAGGTTAACAAGAAATATCAAAAATGGATCAAGAGTGATTCCAGTGCAAGACTGGTAAAGGAAGGGCTGGTTGGTGACAGCATCATAGAGGTAACAGCAGGTTCCGCCAAGGCAATGGTCCTCAAGAACGGCGATACGATAAATTTTGAAAAGAGCAAAGGCCTGGAAGAAGTTGCCAATGATATAGCCGAAGAGGTCAAGCCGGTGTTGATTGAGGTCAAGGAAATCATCAGCTATATCAATGACCCCAATGGTGATATCAAGCAGTCGCTGGGCAACATAAAGCTGCTGACTCAGCAGTTGCAGGGTACCAGGGAAAAGGTGGACGACCTGCTCGTCTCCTCCAGGGACAATGTCAGCACCCTGACCAAAAGCGGAGTCGATGTTCTGAACAACACCAACGCCAAGGTTTCAGCCCTGTCCTACCCTGGAAAAGGTGGACAGGTCAGTGGCCAATCTGGAGAAAAGCCTTCCCCCATTACTGCAAAAGGTCGATGCAAGCATGGATCATCTGGAAAAGACCACACTGCAGTTGCAGAAAACATCGGAAAAAGCCATGCCGAGGGTTCCGAAGCTGATGAACAAGGCTGAAGACGTCATGGCGGGGCAGATACGGTGCTGAATGCCGTCAAGGATATGTGGCCATTTAAAAACCACGTCCCGGCTGCGGATCAACGTCAGTTCGTCCCAGGTGACAGCCATGATTAGCCCCAGAATATTCACCTTCTGTTACATCGTGCTTTCACTCTTGGCAATTATCGGTTCCGGTTGCAGTAAGGACCTGCCGCGCCTGTCGGGGCCTCAGCTGGAGGCTGTCAATCACAACCTGCGAGGGATCAAGGCCGAGGCCCGGGGAAACCACGAACTGGCCCTGGAAGAGTTTAGTGAATCACTGAGAATAAACGGGTCTGTCGATAATACGGAAGGCAAGTTAGTGGCACTGGTGAACATCTCAAGGGTCAATCGCCACACGGGAGATGCAGACTCGGCCCTGAAAGCAGTAAATCAGGCACTGGAACTGGTAACGCCTGAATCAGATATCTTTTCTGAAGTAGCCTTCGAAAAAAGTAGCGTCGAACTCCAGTTGAAGAACCTGGCCGGCGCACAGGAATGGGCAGCAAAGTCAATTGCGGCAGCAACTGGCAGCAAGACAACGGCGGCAACCAACCTGCTTGCCAGGATACTGTATCTGGGAAAACAGCATGATGCGGCAAAAGAGCAGGCTGATAAGGCGCTTATCTTAAGTAGAAATAACAGCCAGACAGAAGAAGAGGCGAATGCGCTGCGCCTTTTGGGCACTATTCATTCCAACGGTAAACGCACCGCTGAAGCTCTTGATGCTTTCGGCAAGGCTCTCCAACTGGACAAGACTCTCGGCAAAAGTCGAAAAATCGCCGCTGATCTGCGTGGTATTGCCGCTGTTCATGCTTATACGAATAGTAATGCAGAAGCCATCTCCTTCTACGGGCGTGCCCAGAGCGTAAGCATGAACGATGGAGATCGGCAAGCTGCGGCGGAAGACCTGCTCCTCATGGCCAGGCTCCATGACAAGATGGGCAACCAGAAGAAATGCCGGCAGCTCATGGAAGAGCGGGAATCACTGCTCAAGGAGACAGAAAAACAATAATTTCGGCCACAGGAATAAAAACGGCCTTGCAACCCTTCACTTTTCGCCTCTTACCTGCTAAGATGCCTGGATTCAATGGCAACACCATCAATTTCCACAGAGAGAACAAGACCATGAAATACATCAGCACCAGGGGAAATATCGCTCCGGTTGGCTTCAAAGACGCTGTAATGATGGGCCTTGCCACAGATGGCGGCCTGCTTCTACCCGAACGTTTTCCGGTCATAGACGCCGGAACCCTTTCTGCATGGCGTACTCTCCCCTACCGTGAACTGGCATTTCAGGTAATCTCCCGCTTTGTGGACGATATTCCCGCCACCGACCTGAAAAACCTCATCGATAAATCATATGACAGCTTCGCCCACGAAGAAATCACCCCGGTCATAGCCAAAAACGGCGTCCATATCCTGGAGCTTTTCCATGGACCTACCCTGGCCTTCAAGGATGTGGCCCTTCAGCTTCTCGGCAACCTTTTCGAATATCTGCTGAAAGAAAGCGGCAGAAAAATGAACATCGTCGGTGCCACATCCGGCGATACGGGAAGTGCTGCCATCTATGGCGTCAGGGGCAAGGAAAACATCAATATCTTCATCCTCCATCCATACGGCAAGACTTCACCCATTCAGGCGCGGCAAATGACCACCGTTCTTGACGCAAACGTCTTCAACATCGCGGTCAATGGCACCTTCGATGACTGCCAGAATATAGTCAAGGACCTGTTCAACGACCTTCCCTTCAAGGAACAGTATGCCCTGGGCGCCGTTAACTCCATTAACTGGGCACGGGTCCTGGCCCAGGTCGTCTACTATTTCTACGCATGGTTCCGGGTAACCGATGCCCAGGAAAGCCCAGTGGTTTTTTCCGTTCCCACCGGCAATTTCGGCGATATCTTTGCCGGATATGTGGCAAAACGTATGGGACTTCCCATAGCAAAACTGCTGCTGGCAACCAATGAGAACAACATTCTTACCCGTTTCATCAATGATGGCGACTACTCCAAAGGATCGGTAGTCCAGACGGTCTCTCCATCCATGGACATTCAGGTGGCATCCAACTTCGAGCGCTACCTCTACTACCTGTTCGATGAAAGCCCTGCCCGGGTCCGCGAATGTTTCAGTCAGTTTGCCGCAACGGGCAGGATGACCTTTACGGCCGAAGAATTGGAGAGGGTGCGCAAAGACTTTGCTTCCCGCTCTGTCAACGAAGAGGAAACCCTTGAAACCATTGCCGCATTTCACCGGGAAACTTCCTATATCCTGGATCCCCATACCGCGGTCGGGTCAAGGCCGCTCAGGATTGTGCGGCAGGCAGCACAGTAGTATGTCTGGCTACGGCCCACCCGGCCAAATTTGCCGAAGCAGTAGAAAAGGCCACCGGCAATCCCCCTCCCCTGCCGGACTCACTGGAAGGGATAGAACAGCTGCCGACCCGTTGCGAGATTATGCCTGCGGACCGGGCAACAATACAGAACTACGTGGCTGAAAAGGCTCTTTAAATAGGTAATGACAAGAGAACCCCGTCTTTCAGGCGGGGTTTTTCATTTACTTAAGGTAACCAGACAATCCATGGAACTGAACTGGAAAGACATAGACACGATCCTGCTGGATATGGACGGGACCCTCCTGGACCGCCATTTCGACGATCATTTCTGGCTGGAACATGTGCCGAGACGTTATGCCGACAAGCACGGCATTGCGCTGAAAGATGCCAAGGCCATGCTAATCAGCCGTTTCCGCTCCCAGGAAAACACCCTCAACTGGACAGACCTAGATTACTGGACCGAACAGCTAGGTCTGGATATACCACTGCTGAAGGAAGAGGTGGATCATCTTATCGCCGTCCACCCCTTTGTCGTCGAGTTCCTGCTTTATCTCAGACAGCAGCGCAAGGCCGTTTACCTGGTGACCAATGCCCACAGCAAAACTTTGACCCTGAAGATGAGAAAAACCCGCATCGGCTCCTACTTTGACGGCATCATTTCCGCCCACGATCTTGGCCTGCCCAAGGAAGATGTGGCTTTCTGGCCTGCGTTGGCCTCCCGCATCAGCTACGATCCCGAAAGGACGCTACTTGGTGAAGACAGCGAGACAAACTTGTCCACAGCGGCCCAGTACGGCATCAAATATCTGATCTACGTAAGCCGTTTCAGTTCCGCCCTCACACCGAGACCCTCTGCCAACTTCTCATCCATTCACTATTTCAGCCAGCTGATCCCCAAGGAAGGCTCTACGGGGGTGGATCTTGCCGAGGTAAAAATGTTGCCGCCTGATTCTATTTGAACGGAATCACCTCCAGCTTGCCGAAATCTCCCCTCTCTAATTTCAAGGCTCGGCGTTCGAACTCGATCTCGTTGGGGTCATGACGATCGATCCGCCGGTTTTCCAAAACTTGCTGGACAATAAAAGCGACACCCAAAAAAGATGCCAGCCTGTATCTGCGCGCCATCAGGAAGCCCAGACCACTCCCCAGCAACATGAGCGCTGTGGAAGTCATCGCCATGTCCAGGCCTCGCTCCATGTTTAAATGTCTTAGTTTTCCTTTGATATTAGGCAGTTGATCCCGGTTGAAATTGAGTGGCTTGTCGCTGTTCGGCTCTATATCTGCCCTTTTCCGTTTGTTTGCACGAAAACGATTGAAAAAACCCGCGTTAAGTAGCATTGTCAACCTCCTTTGAGGTATCGCCTTTTGGTCACATGTTGTTATTATTATCTTAACAGCCATCTTTCCATCCTCAAGGCTGGCATTCTTTGCCTTCTTCAAGCACAAAAAAAACCGCCCGTCGGCAGGTGGCCGAACAAGCGGTTAGGTGCAATCCAAATGGAAGATGACCTATTCCAGGTTATCCTCTATTCTGATGACGTTGCTCTTTTCTTTGATAACGTCAAAGTTGTCGATCACTGAAAGCGCCTTGCGTATATCCATTTCCCGGGCTTCATGGGTCATGATGACGATAGGTACGGTGCAATTGGTGCTCCGCGCCGTCTGCATCATGGATTCGATGCTGATGTTATTGTCACCCAGCGCCCCCGAAATCTTGGCCAGGACCCCCGGTCTGTCAAATGCATTGAAGCGGATGTAATACTTGCTGGTGATCTCTCCCATGGGCTTTATGGTAAGGTTCTTCACCTTGTCGTCACCAAAACCCAGAGGAGCGGAGCGTCTGGAGATTCCTGCCACAAGGTTTCGGGCGATATCCACCACATCGCCGATTACTGCGCTGGCAGTGGGTTCCATCCCGGCACCGCGCCCGTAGAACATAACCGGGCCCACGAAGTCACCTGACAACCTGATGCCATTGAAGACGCCGTTCACATCCGCCAAGGGATAATTTACCGGAATCATTGTCGGATGGACCCTGGCCTCGATGCGCTCACCATCACGCTTGCCGATGGCCAGCAGCTTGATCTTATAGCCGAAGTCCCTGGCAAAATTGATATCGACCGCTGCAATGGAGCTTATTCCCTCAGTGGAGACCTCTTTCAGATCAACTGGTGCCGAAACAAAGGGAAAGGAGAAGGCACAGCTTATGGGGCGGTATCGATCCCTTCCACATCAAAGGTAGGATCAGCCTCCGCATAGCCCAGCTGCTGGGCGTTTTTCAGTACTTCGGCGAAGTCGGCCCCTTCCTGTGTCATTCTAGTGAGGATGTAATTGCAAGTGCCGTTGAGAATACCGAGCACGGTGCTGAAATTGTTGCCGGCCAGGTTTCCCCTGATGGAAGAAAGGACTGGTATTCCGCCTCCTACTGCAGCCTCGAAAAGGACCTCTACCCCTTTCTCTTCGGCAGCGGCGTATATCTCCTCGCCGTGTACTGCAAGAAGAGCCTTGTTAGCGGTGACGATATGCTTGCCGTTGGCAATGGCCTTGAGGACAAAACTGCGGGCAGGTTCGTAACCGCCGATCAATTCTATGACTATGGATATTTCTGGATCACACAGGACCTCGTCCACATTGGTAGTGAGAACTCCAGGCTCCACCTCCACGCCACGATCGGTAGTGATGTCCAGATCGGCGATCTTTTTCAGGAAGAGTCTTGTTCCGAGTTTTTCCTCCAGAAGGCTGCCATTTTTATCCAGCAATTTGACGACACCGGCACCAATGGTGCCGAAGCCGATCAGACCAATCTTGATCTCGTTCATATTCCCTCGCTAACAGATAACATGTCTTGCCACTGGGCGTCATTCCTTGTCGGGCAACGATGACGCTATTTCATCAAGTATGCCGTTGATAAAGGCTGGTGAGTCTTCGGCGCCGATTTTTTCGCCACTTCAATCGCTTCGTTGATGGTAACGTTCTTCGGTATATCCGGCCGGTAAAAAAGCTCGAATACGGCAAGCCGCAGGATATTCAAGTCCACTTTCGCCATTCTGGCTATGGACCAGTTCTTGGATTTCTCTTCGATTTTGCGGTCGATCGCCTCGCTGTTGGAGAGTACCCCATTGACCAGTTCTGTGGCAAAGGTAAAGGATCGCCCATGGACATCCAGTGAGGGCTCCGAGCCATCGGCAAAATTATCCATGATCTTCTTCAAAGCAAAAGTTCCGCCGAGGGATTCCGCATCGGATGAATACAGTGCCTGCAGGGCAAGTTCTCGCCCTTCTCTTCTGCTGCTCACTACTTTATCCCCTTGAACAGATTGGCCGTTTCAATTGCCGTCATGGCCGAATCGAAGCCCTTGTTGCCGGCCTTGGTACCTGCCCTTTCCACGGCCTGCTCAATTGTGTCGGTGGTAAGAACGCCGAAGGCGACCGGAACGCCGCTGTCCAGTGAGACATGGGCAACACCCTTGGAAACCTCGGCAGCCACATAATCAAAGTGTGGCGTTGCTCCACGGATGACGGCGCCGAGGCAAATGATGGCATCGTATTTACCAGTTGCAGCCATTTTCTTGGTGGCCAGGGGAATTTCAAAGGCACCGGGGACCCGGGCAACCTCTATGTTTTTGTCGTCAGCCCCATGGCGGATCAGGGCGTCCAGCGCACCTTCCAGAAGCCGCTCACCGATGAAGCTGTTGAAACGTCCGACAATGATGCCGAAGCGAAGGCCCTTAGCATCCAATTTTCCTTCTATAAATTTAGGCATGACTCCCTCCATTTTAATCTCAGATGTTTTCCAGCAGGTGCCCCATTTTTTCCCTTTTGGTCTTCAGATACTTCTTGTTGCTCATGGAAGGGGCAATCTCTATGGGTACCCGCTCAACAATGTTGATACCGTATCCTTCTAGGCCGACTATTTTCTTGGGATTGTTGGTCATCAGCCTGATATTTTTAATCCCGAGGTTGACGAGAATCTGGGCGCCAATGCCGTAATCGCGCAGGTCGGCCTTGAAGCCAAGAGCAAGATTGGCTTCAACGGTGTCCTTTCCCTGATCCTGGAGTGCATAGGCTTTGAGCTTGTTGATCAGGCCGATGCCACGCCCTTCCTGGCGCATGTAAAGGACAACCCCTTTCCCTTCAGCTTCGACCATTTCCATGGCACGATGCAGCTGTTCGGCACAATCGCAACGGATGCTGGCGAAGACATCTCCGGTAAGGCATTCGGAGTGGACACGGACCAACACCGGCTCGTCACCGCGAATCTCCCCTTTGACCAAGGCAAGATGTTCCAGTTTGTCGATGTCATTTTCGAAGGCAATGGCGCTGAATTCACCAAGTTGGCTGGGAAGCCTTACCTCGGCAGCCCTGCGCACCAGCGATTCGTGTTTCAGCCGGTATGCAACCAGGTCGGCAATGGTGCAAACTTTGATGCCGTGCTCCTTGGCGAATTTTTTCAGTTCGGGCATGCGGGACATGGTTCCGTCATCATTCATTATCTCGCAGATGACCCCTGCATGTTTAAGCCCGGCCAGCCTGGCCAAGTCAACAGAGCCTCAGTCTGCCCTGCCCTGACAAGAACGCCGCCAGCCTTTGCCCTCAAGGGGAAAACATGGCCCGGTCTGGCCAGGTCATCGGCCGATGCATCATCAGCAACCGCCGTTAGTATGGTATGGGCACGATCAGCGGCGGAAATCCCGGTAGTGACCCCCTTCTTCGCCTCTATGGAGACAGTGAAGCTGTGCCGAATGAGGAGGTATTGGTGGAAACCATGGGCGGTAGATTTAGCTGATCGCATTTGTCCCCGGTCAGGTCAGGCAAATCAAGCCACGGCCGTATTTGGCCATGAAGTTGATAGCTTCAGGCGTGACCTTTTCAGCCGCCATGGTCAAGTCACCTTCATTTTCCCGGTCTTCATCGTCAACCAGAATAACCATCTTTCCCTGCCTGATATCCTCGATGGCATCCTCTATCTTTGCTACGGTCATAACCAAACCTTCCTTCTTTCAAAGTAATAAAACGATATTATATCGGACAGCATAACCTTATGTCACATAAAGCCGCTTTTTGCAAGCAGTTCCAATGTGATGCCAGTGCTCTCCCCCCTGTCGCGATGCCCCAACAGCCGTTCCACATATTTAGCCAGTATGTCCGTTTCTATATTGACGACATCGCCGGCCTTTTTCCCAGCAAGAGTGGTCTTTGCAAGGGTATGGGGAATGATATTCACTGAAAAACCGTCATCATCGACGGTATTTACGGTCAGACTTACGCCATCGATGGCAATGGAGCCTTTTGCCGCCACATATCTGAGATATTCTGCCGGCATGCGGAAGAAAAAGACTGTGTTGCCCGAAACAGTGCGTCGATCACGGACCACGGCCAGACAATCCACGTGGCCTGAAACCAGGTGGCCGTCAAGCCGTCCCGAAACGGCAAGAGCACGTTCCAGGTTTACCGGCGTCCCTTTTTTCAGTTCCTTTAGAGAGGTTCTGTTAACTGTTTCCGGCGAAACATCAAAGGAAAAGGTGCCGGCTCCTTTGCCGACGACCGTAAGACAAGCTCCATTTACAGCGATAGAATCGCCTATGGCGATCCGGTCAGACGGAAATGCGGCGGAAACGGTCAAGATACCCGCACTACTTTTCATCTCCATCCCTGCAACCGTACCGATCTCTTCAATCAACCCTGTAAACATATCTTCTCCGGATACCCCTGCACCAGGATATCGACACCGATTTTCGTCACGGTCACTCCTTGAAGCTTGAGCGCATCAGCCATTTTACCTGCCCCATTGCCGGCAAAGGGCCCGAGCCCATCGCCGGCAACCAGTTTAGGGGCATAAAAGAACATGCACTTATCAATGATGCCCTTGCGGAGTGCCTCGCCGGCCAGTTCAGCCCCTCCCTCCAAAAGGACGGACTGCACCCCTCGCTTTCCCAGCTCCGCCATCAAGCAACACAGGTCGACCCGATCGCCATCTTCGCCGCAAGAAAGCACTTCGGCGCCCAAACCTGCCAAGCGGGAGACCTGTACCTCATCTGAAGAGATAGTGGCAACGACAGTCTTTGTAGTGGAATCGCAATGCAAAACCTGAGCGTCCGGAGGAATTCTCAGCTTTGAATCGACAACAACCCGAAGGGGATTTCTGCCACCTGGGATCCTGGAAGTCAGAAGAGGATCATCTTTGATTATGGTTCCCACACCCACCATGATAACATCAAGTTCTGATCGAAGTTTATGGACATATCGTCTTGACTTTTCAGATGTTACCCATTTTGAGTCCATCCCGGCAGTGGCAATCTTCCCATCCATGGTCATGGCGGTTTTCAAAATGACAAAGGGAAGTCCGGTAGTCACATGCTTGATGAAGGGTTCGTTAAGGGCCCGGCATTTTTCTTCCAGCAGCGGCGCCTCCACCTGAATACCGGCAGCACGCAGCTTGGAAATTCCCTTGCCGCAAACCCTCGGGTTCGGATCGACCATGCCCACATAAACGCGGACAACCTTGGCGGCAATAAGGCGTCGGCGCACGGCGGGGTCTTGCCGAAGTGGGAGCAGGTTCAAGCGTGACAAAGACATCGGCACCTTCTGCCAGAGCCCCTGCCTGCCTCAAGGCATGAATTTCGGCATGGGGTGTACCGGCCTTCCTATGCCACCCCTCACCTACTATTGCGCCATCCTTGACGATTACACAGCCCACAGCCGGATTGGGTGCGGTTTTTCCCACACCTTTCCGTGCCAGGGCCACGGCACGTTTCATCATGTTTTCGGCAAAGTCCGTCACTTCTTCAACAGTTCCTGCAATTCGGACATGAATTCGGTTATGTCCTTGAAGGAGCGATAGACCGAGGCAAAACGCACATAGGCAACCTGATCGATTGCATGAAGTTCCGTCATCACCCATTCCCCCAAGGACTTGCTGGGAATTTCCTTCTCCCCGCTCTCCTGCATCTGTACTTCTAGGCGGTCGATGAGCCGCTCGATTGTTTCCACCGAGACCGGTCTCTTCTCGCATGCCTTCATGACGCCGGCCACCAGCTTCATCCTGTCGAATGGCTCGCGGCGGCCATCCTTCTTGATCACCAGCGGAAGTATCTCTTCTACCGTTCATGGGTCGTGAACCTTTTGCCGCACGATTCGCATTCCCGCCTTCTGCGAATCGTCGAACCTTCCTTGTCGGGACGGGAATCAACCACCTTGCTGTCGGCAAAGGCACAAAATGGACACTTCATCGTTCCTCCTGTGCAGAATCCCTTTTCTGAAAGCTGTCCACGATAATCCCCGACTCCCGGATCATTTCTTCGGCCAGCTGGTCAGGGTATCCCATCTCGAAGACAATCCGCTTGATCCCGGCATTGATAATCATCTTGGAGCATATGATACACGGCATGGTCGTGCAGTACAAAGTTGACCCTTCGATACCGGTGCCGTGCTTTGCCGCCTGTATTATGGCATTCTGCTCAGCATGCAGACCACGGCAAAGCTCGTGGCGTTCTCCGGACGGAATGCCAAGCTTCTCCCGCAGACACCCCACATCCAAGCAGTGGGAAACACCTGACGGAGCTCCATTATAGCCGGTTGCCAGAATGTTCTTGTCTTTGACGATGATGGCCCCAACCTGACGGCGCAGACAAGTCGATCTTTTGGCAACCAGGTGGGTAATCCCCATAAAATATTCATCCAGCTGGGACGGCTCATAAATAGCTCCGTTGAGGTTGATAAGATAACTGATATGAAGTGAGAGGTCAAGGACAGGCGGTCTGCATATGAAAAAGAAAAGCGCCGATAATGACGCTTTTCCGAGGAAAGCCAATTGCAGAAACGTTATCAGCGCAACAGCCTTAGCAGATAGATGAAGGTCCCTCCCACGGAAAGACCCGATAGAAGGCCAGCAGCCTGATTCACCATTAAAGAGAAGTTGACTCGACCCGGATAGTCTATGTTGTGATAGGCACCGATGCTTTGCATGAACAGGTGCCAGTCGTTATCCCAGCAGAATACCTGCAGGTAAAGCTCCGATCCTTTCCAGAGGAAAATGCAGACAAAGACGATGCCGAAGGCAATAAAGCCGTTGGCTATGACGGAGTCCCGAACCTGCAGATATATCTTTCTGATCATGTCGATATTTATGAGAGAGAGAAAGACCCAGTTGGCATTTTCGATCATGCGGATGTTACGCAGAATGTTGTAGGTGGGTTCCGGGTTTATAAAGACGAATGCGGCCGAAAGCAGGATGACGGCCAGGCAGGTCAAGTATACCATGGCCTTGCTCCCTCCAACCTCCAGCGTCCGGCTGAAAACATAGTATTCCTGAAAGCCATGGGTCATGACCATTATGGAGACGGTGCCGATTATATAATGAATGGCAGCCAGCCGCGGATAATCACTCCAAGGGGCAAGCATGTACGCCTGGCTGATGAAGATCAGGAAAAACCCAAGGGAAATGCTGGTCCAGATGCGGGCGTTGCCGATACTGAAGTAAAAACTGATGATGCCTGCCAGAAACCAGAAAACGGTCTGGATCAGTGAAATGGTACTGACATTAGAAAATAAATCCATTGCTGCTCCTCCTGCAAAACGTCACATTAAATGGAAAGGCGGCTGATTTCCTTCCGCAAAAGATCGGTCATCTCCTTCAACTTGGTAAGACTGGTAAGCAGCTTCGATGATTTCTCCACCCCTGCCAGGAATTTTGCCACCTGATCCGCATCAAGCAGGCCCTTTCTGCCGCCGCAGTCCGCAAGCTCCTTATCGATCAGAGTCCGCCCCATTTTGCCCAGGTAGGCTGCGGCGACTTCTTTCAGATCTTCCTCCAGTTCCAGCAGTTTCGCATCCTGTTGCCTGTTGTCCCGCTCCCGGGCGTCCTTGTTTTGTTGCTGCAGCTGGGCCTCATGGCGGATTTTGGTCGATTCCCATATTTTATCGATATTGACCATTTCGAGTAGGTCAAGGAGCATCAACTCGTCAGCGCTTTTTGTGGAAAGAATGTCTACCTTTGCACCCGGTAGCCCGGCAATCTTCTGTGATTCGGTGGCAGAGGTCTCTATATCATTGGATCCATCATGGAAAAAGCCCAGGGGGGACCCCTCCTTGTAAAAAATGAGTGCCGACCTGTCCTCGGTGTAAATTCTCAGGCAGCCGTTGAGCTGTTGCGCCTCATCTTTTCAAGGAGTCCCTTCACATCGATCAGTTTCAGTTCCTGCCCTTTGTATAGAACTTCGCCATGCAACAGTGCGTGCAGTCCCATAACCAGATCACGTGAGAGCCTGTAGACGGAAAGGCTGCCGCCTCCAGCGAAAATATGACTGCACAATGCGGCTAAAGCCTCAAAGCCCGACAACCTGGTATTGCCCTGCTCACACATGGTGCTGATAAGTTTTCCCCCCTCAAAGAAAAGAATCACGTTTGAAGATGGAAAAACAAAGTTGAGATATCCAGTGAAACCGCCGTTTTTCAGCTTGTCCAGTATTTCCGGCAGCTTGACTTTGGCTGCAGCAACGTTTTCATACAATGGATTTCCCTTTGGCAAGAGAAACATCCGAGGCTCCTTCTTCGGCAGGAATATCCGGGAAATAAAATGCTGATACTATATGTCAAAATGGGTGGAAATAAAAGTATCAATTGGCAGGATTAACGTTGAAGCTCTCATAAATCTTGTCAAAGAGATGCTCGATCTTGAAAAATACCCCGAGAAGCACATTGCGGAAAATGGACAGGGTGGCCTGATGGGTGAGAGGGGTTCTTACAAGAGAAAAAAAAAGCCCGATGACAATATCGGGCTTTTTTCAGCTGATACAAACTGGATTATTTTGCGGCAATAGCCTTGTCATAGCCCATCTGGAAAGCTTTCTTGTTCAGGTCCACAAATGCCTCGGGAACACGGGCAAGAACTGCCTTCTCTGCACTTTCCTTGGTGACGACACCGGTCAGTGCCACCATCGCGCCAAGCGCTACGATGTTGGCAACGATTTCGCGTCCGACATCATTCTTAGCGGTATTGATAATGGGAAATGAAACAACCTTGAAGTTGCCCTTGGGCTGCCTTGTCACCAGGTCGGAGTCAATAAGCAGTATGCCCCCTTCTTTAAGGTCATGGGAATACTTGTCGCAGGCTTCCTGTGTCAGTGCCAGAAGCGCATCAACAACAGTGGCCTTGGGATAGTCGATAAGGGAGTCCGAAACGATAACCTCGGATTTGGATGCACCACCGCGAGCCTCGGGGCCATAGCTCTGGGACTGAACGGCCTGCTTTCCATCATATATCGAGGCGGCTTCAGCATGATAACTCCGGCAAGGATCAAACCCTGTCCGCCTGCCCCGGAGAATCTGATTTCATATCTTTGTGACATCTGACTTTCTCCTTTAGGATTTAATTACTTGCCGCCTTTGGCGCGGTCGATAACCTTTGCATACTCGGTGGTGTATTCCGGCTTTTCTTCCTTGTAAAGCACGCCGGTGAGAATCTTGCCCTGGAGCTGCTCAGGGGTCATTTTTTCGGCAGCTTTAACGGGAACAGCAATATCCTTCAATCTGTTCATCATTTCGATAACGGACTTGAATTTGTTACGACGGCCGTAGGTAGTAGGACAGTCGTCAAGGATTTCGACGACGGAGAAGCCTTTATGCTGAACTGCTTCAGCAATGAGCTTGTCGATCTGGGTCGCATGATAGGCAGTGCCACGGGCAACAAAAGTAGCACCTGCGCCGATAGCAAGCTTGGCTATGTCGAATGCAGGGTCAGGGTTTCCATAAGGAGTTGTGGAAGCCTTGGCGCCGGTCGGCGTACAGGGAGAGAATTGACCACCGGTCATGCCGTAGATGTTGTTGTTCATGATGATGTAGGTCATGTCGATGTTTCTACGGCAGGCATGGATGAAGTGGTTGCCGCCGATTGCAGTACCGTCGCCGTCACCGCCGACTACTATGACGTTCATCTCCGGCTTGGCCATTTTTACGCCGGTAGCGAAAGCTGCAGCACGCCCATGGGCAGTGTGCAACGTACAGAAATCCAAATAACCGGGAAGCCGGGAAGCGCAACCGATACCTGAAACGATTGCAGTGTTGTTCTTTTCAAGGCCAAGGGTATCTATGGCCCGGATCAGCTTTCATAATTATGCCGTGGCCGCAGCCTGGACACCAGATATGCGGCAGTTTGCCGGGACGGATATATTTATCATAATCAAAAGCCATTTTTACTTAACCTCCTTGATCTTATCGAGGATCTGACCAGGGTTGATCGGCTCTCCATCTACGCGGAAAATGCCGTGAACCGGTGCCTTGCCTTCGGCACAACGCTGTACCTCAATTGTGCACATGCCAAGGTTCATCTCGGTGTTATGATTGCTTTTACCTTTGAAGCAAGTGCCTTAATCTGCTTGTCAGGGAATGGCCAGAAGGTCTTGATTCTGAACAAGCCCACCTTGATGCCAGCCTTGCGAGCTTCGTTAACTGCAAAACGTGCGGAACGGGAAGTGGAGCCGAAAGCGACAATGGCAACTTCGGCATCGTCAAGCATGTATTCTTCGAAGGTGACGATATCATCGATGTTTGCATCCACTTTACGTACCTGACGCTCTTCTTCGGCCTGAACAAGAGCAGCCTTGGTGGTGGGGAAGCCGTCTTCTGCTTTATTGAGGCCGGTCACATGGAAGCGATAGCCGGAGCCGAATGCAGCCAAGGGAGGAACATCGCCGAATTTGGTATCGTATGGTTTATATTGATCAGGGGAAACGGAAGGAGCGGTGCGGTCGATAACTTTGAGTTCGCCCGGCTCGGGGAAAACAATTCTCTCCCTCATATGGGCAACGATTTCATCAGGCATGACCATAACGGGAGTACGGTATTTTTCTGCAAGGTTAAAGGCACGGACAGTTTCTTCGAATATTTCCTGAACCGACGCAGGAACAAGGCAGATGGCCGGATGGTCGCCGTGGGTTCCCCACTTGGCAGACATGACGTCTGACTGGCTTGGGCCTGTCGGCATACCCGTTGAAGGGCCGCCACGCATAACGTTAAAAATGACAACAGGTGTCTCAGCAATGCAGGCATAGCCGATCAGCTCCTGCTTAAGCGACAGTCCAGGGCCGGAAGTAGCGGTAAGAGCCTTGGAGCCGGCGAGTGAACCACCGATGACAGCAGCCATCGCCCCGATTTCATCTTCCATCTGTATGAATTTGCCACCTATTTTAGGCAACTCTGCCGACATCACTTCCGCAACCTCGGTTGACGGAGTAATCGGGTAACCGGCGAAAAATTTGCAGCCGGCATACAATGCACCTTGGGCACCAGCTTCGTTACCCTGCATAAAAGCAACTTTCTTTGCCACTTTCTCTACCTCCTGATTAATTATTAAGCGCTGACCTTAATTGCGAAATCCGGACACCTCAGTTCGCACTGCATGCATTTGATGCAGGCTTCAAGATTTTTAACCGACGCCACAAAGCCCTTCATTTCGAGAACTTTGGTCGGGCAGAACTCGACACAGATGTGACATCCCTTGCAGTACTTCTCGATGATCTCAATTGTCGGAAGCTTCTTATCCATCTACGTACACTCCTTTGCTGGAATATGCCTTTTCAGGCAAAACTGTGCTTGTATAGCACATACTGTATACAAAAAGCAAGAAAGAGTTGTTTACTGACCCTCTTCAGTCATGTAACAACGTTTTAGGGTCTTTTCGGGACGCTAAAAAAGGAAAAGAAGGGCAGCTGTTGTTGCCCTTCTTTTCCAGCTTACATCCTTTAAAACTAATTATTTCATGCTGTCGACGAGTTCTTTGACTGCTGCAACCGAATTGTCGAACATTGCCTGCTCTTCCGCATCCAGAGAGAATTCGACAATTTTCTCGATGCCATTGGCGCCGAGAACGCAAGGTACGCCAACATAGTATCCCTTAACACCGAACTCACCATTCAGCAGTGCGCATACCGGGAGAAGACGCTTCTGGTCACGGAGGATGGCTTCAGCCATGGCAATGGCGCTGGAAGCAGGTGAGTAGAAAGCGCTACCAGTCTTGAGCAGACCGACAACTTCGCCGCCTGCACCCTGGGTACGCTTGACCAGAGCAGCCATAACTTCCTTGGCCTTGGCTTTGTCGCCGTTGTACTTGCGCTCAATCAATTCCATGACCGGAACACCATTGACGTTGGCGTAGCGGATGATGGGGACCATTGTATCTCCATGGCCACCAAGAACCATTGCGTTGACGTCTTTTACAGATACGCCTAGTTCCCAGGCGATGAAAGCAGCAAAGCGGGCGGAGTCGAGAACTCCGGCCATACCCATGACACGGCTGGAGGGGAACTCGGTAATTTTCTGGCAGAGGGTGACCATGGCGTCAAGGGGATTGGAGATGACGATGACGAAGGAGTTGGGTGCATACTGCTTGATGCCTTCGGAAACGGACTGCATGATTTTAGCATTGGTGGCAATGAGGTCATCACGGCTCATGCCTGGTTTACGGGGAAGACCGGCAGTGACGATGACGATGTCTGCGCCTTTGATGTCTGCATAATCGTTTGCACCAGTAAGAGTTGCATCAAAGTTATCGACAGGTGATGCCTCAGCGATATCGAGGGTCTTGCCTTGTGGCAGGCCTTCGACGATATCGAAAAGAACCACGTCGCCCAGTTCACGCAGGCTGAAAGCTGAGCCAGCACGCCACCAATCTGCCCACCACCGATTAATGCAATTTTCTTTCTTGCCATGATTTCCTCCTTGAGTAGTTTTAGGGTTTATTACTGCACCTTATGCTATAGAGTCTACTATTGCATTCAAAGTTGCACTGGGACGCATTGCCTTTTCCGTTTTTACCGGGTCAGGCATATAGTAGCCACCGATATCCTGGGGTTTCCCCTGGGCGCCGATCAGCTCCTCGTTGATCTTCGCCTCGTTGTCCTTAAGCTGCTGCGCAACCTTGGCAAAACGTGCCGCAAGGTCCTTGTCCTTAGTCTGCGCGGCCAACGCCTCAGCCCAATACATGGCGAGGTAGAAGTGGCTCCCCCTGTTGTCTATCTGACCAACCTTACGTGCCGGGTTCTTGTTGTTTTCGAGGAACTTGGTGTTTGCCTGATCAAGGGTGTCAGCAAGCAGTTGAGCTTTTTCATTTTTAAAGGTTGCAGCCAGATGCTCCAGAGAAACGCCTAGAGCAAGGAATTCACCCAGTGAATCCCAGCGCAGGTACCCCTCCTGAACAAACTGCTGAACATGCTTGGGTGCCGAGCCGCCTGCACCGGTCTCGAAAAGCCCGCCACCTGCCAAAAGCGGCACGATGGAAAGCATCTTTGCACTGGTGCCGAGTTCCAGGATCGGGAAGAGGTCGGTCAGGTAGTCCCTCAGAGCGTTGCCGGTTACCGTGATGGTATCTTTACCTTCTTTTGCTCTCTGACAAGCGAAAAGCATTGCATCGACGGGCCCCATAATGCGAATATCAAGGCCATTGGTATCATTATTTTTCAGATACTTGTTCACCTTTTCGATCATCTGGCGTCGTGCGCTCTGTTCTTGTCCAACCAGAAGACTGCAGGAGCACCGGTAGCCCGTGCCCTTCTCACCGCAAGCTTTACCCAGTCCTGAATTGGCAGGTCTTTGGCCTGACATCCGCGCCAGATATCGCCCTCCTCCACGTCATGCTGCATAAGCACAGCACCTGACTCGTCAACTACGCGCACCGTTCCGGTGGCCGAGACTTTGAATGTCTTGTCGTGGGAGCCGTACTCCTCTGCTTTCTGCGCCATGAGGCCGACGTTGGAGACGCTGCCCATGGTAGTCGGATCGAATTGGCCGTTTTTCTTGCAGAAATCAATGCAGACCTGATACCACTCCGAATAAGACGTATCGGGGATCACACATTTTACATCGTGCAGTTTCCCGTCGGGCCCCACATGCCGCCGGAATCACGGATAACAACCGGCATGGAAGCATCTATAATGATGTCGTTGCTGGCATGCAGGTTAGTAATCCCTTTGTCAGAATCAACCATCGCCAGTGGTGGTCTCTTAGCGTAAACAGCCTTGATGTCGGCTTCGATCGCGGCACGCTTAGCGTCCGGTAGTTTCTGGAGTTTCAGGTAAAGGTCGCCCAGTCCCAGGTCCGGATTGACTCCGAGATCCTTGAAGGTAGCGGCATGCTTTTCAAAAACGTCCTTAAAGTAGACGGAGACGAAGTGACCGAACATGATGGGATCGGAGATCTTCATCATCGTAGCTTTGAGGTGAACAGAGAACAGAATACCCTTCGCCTTGGCGTCTTCGATCTGCTCCTCAATGAACTTGCGCAGGGCACGCACGCTCATGAACGTGCCGTCAAATACCTCTCCCGCCTGAAGGGAGAGCTTCTCTTTCAGAACAGTGACCTTGCCGGCCTTATCGACGAGCTCTATCTTTACGTTACCGGCCTTCTCCATGGTAATGGACTTTTCATTGTGGAAGAAATCGCAGCAGTCCATGTTCGATACATGCGTCTTTGACTCGGGGGTCCATGCTCCCATTTTGTGCGGGTGCTTCTTTGCATATTCCTTCACCGCGCGTGCCGATCTTCTGTCGGAGTTACCCTCTCTCAAAACAGGGTTTACAGCACTTCCAAGACATTTAGCGTAACGTGCATGCAACTCTTTTTCGGCATCGTTTTTCGGCTCCTCAGGATAATCCGGGAGCTTGTATCCCTTATCCTGCAATTCCTTGATAGCGGCTTTTAACTGGGGGATAGAAGCACTAACATTCGGCAGCTTAATAATATTCGCTTCAGGCTTCTGGGTGAGCTCGCCCAGTTCAGCCAGATAATCCGGCATTCTCTGGCTCTCGGTCAGATAATCAGGAAAGTTTGCGATAATTCGGCCGGCAACGGAAATATCCCTGGTTTCAACTACAACACCAGCTGCCTTGGTGAAAGCATTTACGATCGGCAGTAAAGAGTATGTTGCCAGTGCGGGGGCTTCATCAATTTTCGACCAGATAATCTTTGCTGTTTCTGTTGTCATATTCTCTCCTTAGTTTTTATGCCATCGCCGGAGCTATAATGGAAAATAATGCAGTTCATGCTTTGACGCCGTAATTGAAAATTTGAGCCGGAAGCATACATCGCGCGAAGCTATCACCCACCAGGTTAAATTAGACAAATATCATTATAGTTGCGAGAAATTGTATACAGTATACAAAAGCGATTTCAGTGTCAAGGAAAAATATAGACGAAAACGGTGTAATTTACGACTTTTAAGACACCAGTATCTTTAAAGAATCATCGGTGGCTACAGGGGAAATAAACTAATGAAGAGGCCGATCCTGAGCATATTTCTTTGCTTCTGCAATATCCTCTCGACTTGGGTTTCGAGGGATACGCAACACCTGCCCAGGCCATAGATGCTTAGGATTACTGATCTGATCACGGTTTGCACGGTAGAGAAGAGGCCAAAGATTCCGATCATTGTAAACCTCGGGCTGTGAAGCTATAAACGGTAGACTCTCCCCTCTTTTGACAGTGTGATATGCGGGGGATTGCCTTTCTCTGGCCTGTTTGGCTCTTTCGGCTTTTTCCGCAAGCCTGCGTGTCTCTGCTGCTCGGGCGGCTTTTTCTTCGACTGTTTTTTGCTCCGCCTGCTTCCGAATCTCTTCTTCCATGGCTCGCTTGCGATCAGCTTCAAGACGCTCTGCCTGTTCCTTGCGCAGTTTCTCCTCAGCAAGCCTTCGTTTTTCCAGCAGGAGGTTTTTTTCGAGGAGATTAGCCTTTGACCAGGCAAGGAGAAACAGCTTGTCGGCCGCCTCGATCTCCTCTTTCCTCACCAGGGCATCGCCTCTCAATACCAGATCCTCGATACTCTTGTATTCAGCGGGAAGAATCTTCTGCCCGTCATGAATCCTGACCCTTTCCAAGAGGCTGAGGGCGTCCTGCTCCATACCGGAGCCGGGGCTGAACACCCGGCGAACAGGCAGATGAGCATAAGAGTCTGCAGATACTTTATTAGATGAAAACGATACATCATTTACCTTCATTTGCCGGTCGTTTTCAAACCCAGTTCTCTCAATTGTTTCAAATCCACCGGAGAAGGCGCCTCCGACATGAGACAGGCTCCTTTTTGAGTCTTTGGAAAAGCAATTACATCCCTGATGGAATCGCTGCCCGTGAGCAACATGATCAAGCGGTCAAGACCAAAAGCAATTCCCCCATGGGGAGGTGTACCATACTCCAAGGCATCTAGAAGGAATCCAAATTTTGCTTTTGCATCCTCTTCGCTAAGGCCAAGCATCTTGAACATGAGAGATTGAACTTTTTCCTGATGAATTCTTATGCTTCCTCCACCAATTTCGTTACCGTTCAATACTAGATCGTAAGCCTTGGCACGGCAACGTCCCGGGTCGTTTTCAACATATTCCAGGTCTTCATCCATGGGGGCGGTAAAGGGGTGATGCACAGCAGCCCACCGCTTCTCCTCCTCGTCCCATTCAAGAAGGGGGAAATCGGTAATCCAGACAAAGTTAAAGGTATTCTTGTCCAGCAGACCAAGAATTTTAGCCAGCTGATTTCGCAATTTCCCCAATGAATCATTGACTACCTTGGGCTTGTCGGCAACGAACAGGAGCAGGTCTCCCTGTTCAGCGGCAAAAGTTTTTGTCATTGCCGATATTTCTTCATCAGTAAAGAACTTTGTTATAGGGGATTGCCAGCCATCTTCGGTCACTTTTACATAGGCCAGGCCTTTAGCCCCGTAAATTTTCACGAATTCCGTGAGATCATCGATCTCCTTGCGGGACATGCCACCGCAGCCCTTCGCATTGAGTCCCTTGACAATTCCGCCGCCGGCGACCACATCGGCAAAGACCTTGAACCCTGAGCCCTTGACAATGTCGGAGAGTTCAACCAGTTCGAGACCGAAACGAAGGTCCGGATTGTCAACGCCGAAACGGCTGATTGACTCGGCATAGGTCATGCGCTTGATGGGAAGGCTTATCGACATATCCTTCACATCGGCGAAAATGCGGGCAATAAGTCCTTCCATAACCGTGATGATATCTTCACGATCTATAAACGACATTTCGCAGTCGATCTGGGTAAACTCCGGCTGTCGGTCGGCACGAAGATCTTCGTCCCTGAAACAGCGTACAATTTGAAAATAACGATCAAAGCCGGAGATCATCAAAATTTGCTTAAATAGTTGAGGCGATTGCGGCAATGCATAGAACTCGCCGCGGTTGATGCGTGATGGAACGAGAAAATCCCGGGCGCCTTCAGGGGTCGATTTGGTGAGAAAGGGAGTTTCAAGTTCAAGGAAACCATTGCCTGTCAGATACTGGCGCGTAACCTGAGCCACCTTGGAGCGTAGAATAAGATTATCCTGCAATACGGGACGGCGCAGGTCAAGATATCGATGTTTAAGGCGCAGGTTTTCAGCCACATCGACATAATCGTCCAGGGTGAATGGAAGTGCCTTGGAGCGACTGAGGATCTTGCATGCCGATACAAGTATTTCAACAGCTCCGGTCCGAAGGTTAGTGTTTACAGTCCCCTCGGGCCTGGGGATAACCTTGCCTTTCACAGCAACGACATATTCATTGCGAATGGTTTCGGCTTTGTGATGAGCTTCAGCACTGTTATCAGGATCGAAAACAATCTGCGCCAAACCCTCTCGATCGCGCAAGTCAACGAAAATCAGTCCGCCATGATCCCTGCGCCGATGAGCCCATCCCATCAGGACAACTTCTTTTCCTGTATCATCTGCAGTCAGAGTACCGCAGTAGTGTGTTCTCTTCCAATCGCCCAGAAAATCTATCATTTAAAGAATCCCCCTGTCCTGTCTCAGTTAAAAAACCTGCAAATTATACTCAAAAAGCTTTAACGCTTCAAGGATTAAAGCCATGAAAACAATAAAAGTTTCAAAAAAACACTGGTCTGGTCTTTCAAATAATAATATTTGAGGATTTTCTGGAAAATTTTGGTTATAATCCCAGTCCCAAAGGGAAGTATGGAAGGAAAATTCAAAATCTACAGAAAGTGAAGGTGGTGCATGTCCTTTGTCGGCGATCTTGAACATCTCCCCATTGTCGATTTGATTCAACTGCTTCACTCTACCAAGAAATCCGGCACCTTGCTGAAAAGCAAACGGGGCCAGAGTCAGATTGTCTTCAATGAAGGCTACATTGTCAGTGCAAATCACCATAACAACAGCATACAAGTTGGTCAGATACTGGTGGACCTGAATGCCATCAGTGCCGCGCAGTTGGAAAACGCTCTGCAGGAACAGAAGAATGCTGGTAACAACCGCAAGCCTTTAATTGCCACACTGATAGAAAATGGTCTGATCAACAGGGACACAGCTTTCAAAGGGCTGGAGATGTTGATAGAGATGACTATCGTCGATGTTTTGACTTGGACCACCGGTACTTTTGAACTGGAAATCGACAAGTTGACAGTCTCCGACGAATATAGGTATTTTCCCGATACGCTGAAAGAAACCCTGAACCTTAACACCCAAAGCATTCTCATGGACGCACTCCGCATCTACGATGAGAAAAAACGTGACGGGACGTTGAATGAACCTACATTTGTTACCAGTGATGCAGAGCAACCCGGTTTTCTTGAATGTGAAAGCGACGCTCCTCTGATCTCGGCAAGCGATCTTGGCCTGGATGATCTGGATAGCTTGATAAAAAAATCCCTGAGGTATTTACCGGGGTAAAATTTTTCGATCCGGCAGAAGACTTGCGCCAGAGACTGAAGGAAGAACTTCTTGACGTACCGGCAGACCAACAACAAAAGCTTGTTTCATACATGGTTGATTTGTGCGGAAACGCACCCAAAAAAGATGCAGGCTCGCCCCGAATTCCCGGACCTGTCGTTATAATATACAGCTGCGACAGGCTGATCACAAACCTGTTGTCAGCTGCCTGCAAGGCTGATGAATTGGCAGTCTTTACAACCGACAATGAAACCGATCTTGACCCTATCATCGATCAGACCCTTGCCAAAAAGGCCTCACCTGTTCTGATAATAGATAGTTTTGGAACTGATGAGAAATACTCACGACTCATAAACACAAAGCTTTCAGCTTACAAGACATTGTCTGTGATAAAGCTGGTATCAGGTGACATAGATTCCTCTTTGGCGGCTCTGAAAGATGGTGTTCGCACCATATTCCCCAAACCGGATATAAATAAATCCAAAGTCGGTTTCGCAGAAGGGAGCATTAGTTTCACAGAATCTTTCCGCTCTTACATGCAGAAAAATTCTTTTTCACACGACGCCGATATCCCACTTGATGCTTTTAACAGATGCATACATGAACTGGGTATCGCCCAGGAGATACCTGACCTCTCATTTGCCCTGCTTAAATTTATCTCGGAAATTTTCGAACGATCGATAACTTTTATTGTTACCAACGGAGAATTGATAGCTGAACGCGGTATTGGCATAAGATCCGACAAAAGCACCGGGGCAACGGCTCCATTACGTTTTAAAGTTTCACTTGCGCCACTCTCAGTTTTCCAGAAAGCCATAGATGACTTAAAGATATCCTTTGAACATGGTGAGGATGAGGCATTGAGATCTCTATACAAAGAAATCGGCCCACCAGCCGAGACAAGGGTACTGGTCGTGCCCATAGTGAGTTTTGGCCGTGTCATCGCCCTAACCTACGCCGATTTTGGCGCCAAGGCCGCAACACCGGCTCCGACAGATATGATCGCCTCTCTGTCAAAACATGCAAGCCTTATTTTCGATAATATTCTGATGCGAAAAAAACTTGAAAAACAAGCTCAATAGCAATAGATAAAAATACATTTCAACGAAAAGGGCTATTATGGACGCGCGAACTTTACACCAGATATTAGAAATCGCCTTTCAGAAGAAGGTATCCGACCTCCATTTCGAAGTGGACAATCCTCCGTTTTTCAGGGCAAGAGGACAGCTGATCCGAGCTAAAATGCCCAACCTTTCGGCAGATGACACCCTTTTTATCGCCAAAACAGTAATGGAACATAATGGTCGTGAATTCAACGCCGATTTGCGTGAATTCGATGCATCATACTCCTTATCCAGCGGCGGTCGTTTCAGGGTAAGTATATTCCGCCAGAGGGGCAATTTCGGTGTCGTCATGCGTGTCATCCCACCTAATATCGGCACATTTTCGGAATTGCACCTACCGACTGTCCTTTCGGAAATAGCGACTGCTCCCAATGGATTGATCCTGGTCACCGGCCCAACCGGTAACGGAAAGTCAACCACCCTTGCCTCAATGTTGAGATTCCTCAATGAAAATTTCAACCACAATATCATTACCATTGAAGATCCGATTGAATTTCTCTTTACTTCGCAAAAAAGCTGCATCATTCAGAGAGAAGTGGGGATTGACACGGATAGCTTTAACTCTGCACTCAAATCAGCCCTTAGAATGGATCCGGATGTGATAATGGTTGGAGAGATGCGTGACAAGGAGACTATCGATGCCTGCATAAAAACGGCAGAAACCGGGCATTTGGTCCTGTCTACCCTGCACACCCAGAGCGCAGTTTCAACCATAAACCGGATTGTCGGACATTTCCCACCCGATGCCCAGGAAATCATCCGCCAGCGACTGGCGGACATCCTCGTCGCTACCGTTTCATTACGGCTTGTCAAAGACAAAACAGGAGATAACATCTTCCCTGTGGTTGAGATAATGCGTTCCACTACGACCATCCAGGCCTGTATTCGCGAAGGGCGGCTCGATGAGATTGAAAAGCACATTGAGAATGGACAGACCCAGTACCATATGCAGACACTGGATCAGCATCTGTTGCAGATGTATGAACAGGATCTTATAACACTGGAAGATGCAAAACGACTGTCACATTCCATGGATCTGGAACGCAAGTTCATGTATACCAGCTAGAACAAACAAAACAACACCTCAGCGATGTGTCACACCTTCGCTGAGGTGTTGCCCCCTACCCTCCAGTTCATGTTCCCGTTCCTCAGCCATTCCTTTTACAGACTTCAGCACCTTCTCTATGTCTGCAGCCAGCTCTGCTTCCGTCTGCACCATTCTTTCTACCTTGAATGATCTTCGCTCCAACTCCAGGTAAATCTGAAGTTCCACAGGTGACATGGGGTTCTGAACAGAAGTCGGCACGACACTGGTGCCATACTTTCCCTGGTAAAGGGGATGTTCCTGCAACACATGCCTGATACTCCTGCTGTTTGAGTCAAAGATTGCCGTTTCCCTGAACAGCGTTCCTCGCCACGACATCTCCCGGACAAGGATATCCTGAGATTTTTCGATCGTTTTCATCGAATCTATTTTGTGAATATACATATCCGGCCTCTCCAGCAAGCTTGGCAGCAAGTTCCAGACAGTGTCCGGTTGAGCATTAATGGAAATACGATAGGTATCAGAAAGCATCTCACCCCTCCTGTACATTATTTGTTTATCATTATTATAGCACCCTTTACTCAGTTGACATTTCTTCCGAATCACTCCCAACACCCACAAAAACCCTTCGACCGAGATTTCAGGCGAAGGGCTTTTTTGTGGCTTATTATGCAGAGTGACTATTTGTATTCAGGCATCTCATCAAACTGCAGGTACTTGTAAATTACATCTTTCTTAGGCTCAACCTTTTCCTTGTAGGCAGCCATGAACTCGGCAACGGTAGGCAGCTTACCCATTGTCGCAGCTACCGCACCAAGTTCGGCGGAGCCAGGAATACCTTGGCGCCATCCCCGATCCTGTCATCGAAATTGCGTGTCGAGGTGGAGAACATATTGACTCCATCGGGAACGCGAGCCTGGTTACCCATGCAGAGGGAACAGCCGGCTATCTCAATCCGGGCGCCAAAGGCGCTGTAGACCGAGAAGTAAGCTTCATCTTTGAGCTGAGCTTGATCCATCCGGGTAGGAGGACAGATCCAGGTACGAACATTGGGGTTAAATTTCAGTCCGCGCCATATCTCAGCAGCTGCACGGAAATGACCGATGTTGGTCATACAGGAACCGAGGAACACATCCTGAATCGGCGTACCAGCCACTTCGGAGAGAAGCTTGACATCATCGGGATCATTGGGGCAAGCCAGGATCGGCTCGGTGATCTGGGCCAGATCAATCTCGATTACATCGGCATAGGCACCAGTCTCAACGGCATTTTTATCTGCCTCAAGCAGCTCGGGCTTGGCCAACCAGGCATTGACAGCATCAATCCGGTTCTGCAGCGTCTTTGCATCCTGATAGCCATCCTTGATCATCTTTTTCATTAGTGCCACGTTGGAGCGGAGGTAGGTGGCAACTGACTCTTTGGACAGCTGGATGCAGCCTGCCGCGGCGCTTCTTTCGGCAGCAGCATCAGTAAGCTCGAAAGCTTGTTCAACGGTCAATTCAGGCAAACCTTCCATTTCAAGAATACGGCCGTTGAAAATGTTGATCTTGTTTTTCTTGGGCACCGTGAGTTTGCCCTGCTTTATGGCCCAGTAGGGAATGGCATTGACCGCATCGCGCAGGGTTATGCCTGGGTTCAGTTTACCCTTGAATCGCACCAGCACAGACTCGGGCATATCCAGCGGCATGAAGCCCATGGCGCCGGCAAATGCCACCAGACCGGAACCGGCCGGGAAACTGATGCCGATCGGGAAACGGGTATGTGAATCGCCGCCGGTACCGACAGTATCAGGAAGAAGCAGGCGGTTCAGCCAGGAATGGATGACCCCGTCGCCCGGCTTGAGGGGTACGCCGCAGCGGTCGGTGATGAAATTGGGCAGGGTCTTGTGCATCTTAACGTCAGCAGGCTTGGGATAGGCGGCAGTGTGACAGAAAGACTGCATGAACATGGGTGAGAGGAACTTGAGACAGGCAAGTTCCTTCAGTTCGTCGGCGGTCATAGGTCCGGTTGTGTCCTGGGAGCCGACCGTTGTCATCTTTGGCTCGCAGGCTGTTCCCGGAAGAACTCCGGTAACGCCACAGGCCTTGCCGACCATCTTCTGTGCCAGCGAGTAGCCCTGGCCAGCCTTGGGCTCGGGATTGACAGGAAGGGTAAAGATATCGGTAGCGCCAAGGCCGAGGGCGGCACGGGCTTTATCGGTAACAGCACGACCGATGATCAGAGGAATGCGACCACCGGCACGGAATTCATCAGCCAGGGTATTGGGTGCAATTTTGAAGGTGGAGATAACCTCACCCTTCTCGTTTGAAATCTCACCTTTTTTGGTGTTTATGGTTATGACGTCACCATCATTCATCTTGGTTACATCTGCTTTCAGAGGCAGTGCCCCGGAATCCTGGGCGGTATTGAAAAAAATCGGAGCGATGACGCCGCCGATGATGACACCGCCGGTCTTCTTATTGGGGACAGCAGGAATATCGTTACCGATGTGCCAAAGGACGGAGTTACAGGCGGATTTACGGGAAGAACCGGTACCGACAACGTCGCCGATGAAGGCTACCTGATTGCCGGCAGCACGCCATGCGGCGATGTCCTTAAGGCGGTTCGGAAAGCGGGTCTTGCCCATTGCCAGAGCATGGAGCGGGATATCGGGACGGCTCCAGGCATCACCGGCAGGAGAAAAGTCGTCGGTATTGATCTCCCCTTCCACCTTGAAAACCTTGACCTTGATGGTCTCGGGAACCCCCGGACGCTTGGTGAACCACTCCGCATTGGCCCAGGACTCTAGTACTTTTTTGGCCGCAGCATTGGATTTGGAAAGTGCAACTACCTTGTCAAAGCCGTCATAGACAAGAGTCATGCCCGAGAGAGCAGTTGCGGCTACGTCAGCAAGCTCTGCATCGCCAAGGGCCTCGATGAGAGGAGTGACGTTGTACCCACCCATCATGGTACCCAGGATCTGTACTGCTTCCTTGCGGCTCACCAGCGGGGATTTCTTGGAACCTTTGATAATCTCTGCCAGAAAGGCCGCTTTAACTTCTGCTGCAGGATCAACACCAGGAGAAACACGCTCTTTCAGGAGGTTGAGGAGAAATTCTTCCTTGCCTGCGGGCGGGTTTTCCAGCAACTTGCACAACCCTGTTGTCTGCTCAGGGTTCAGCGGCAACGCAGGAATGCCTTGCGCTTTACGTTCGGCTTCATGGGCCAGATAGGCTTCGATCATTTTTCAATCCTCCGGTTATTTTATTGTCGTCTTTTTTACAGACAATACGTAGAAACTCTTAAGAACACTGCAGATGCCGACGATCAAATGGCATACTGTATACAATTTTTAAGCTGTTTTGTCAATTATTGAAATGTTGTCCAATGGACAAAAAAGGCCGGCTTTTGGAAAACAAGCCGACCTTTAAAAGGCACTTCTTCATATAAAAGGTAAATTTTTATTTTTCCTGGGGTTTACTGCCCCCCCGGACAGTATCAGACTTCTGTTTGGTTCCCACCGGAACCTTGCCTGCCATTGGTTTTTCATTTGCTATTTGATCGAGTACGAGGAAGTTGGCGGTAAATATGTAATCGTCAATATGGTTACGGCGACCATCCTTATCCAGGTCATGTTTAGGCGCCTTGCTGCTGCCTCGGTCCTTAAGGAAGATCTTGAAGTCGTTGTCATCGACCTTCCCGGATTTGTCAAGGTCAATGTCTACCTTTGGCGCAACAGTCAAGGGCATTTCAACTGCGGTATCATCAACAAGCATGGTTACGGATGCGTCATATGCCCCTTTTTCAGGCTTGGCCACCACAACCCAGGTGCTGTTGGAAGCTACCTTCAGACTCACCAGCTTGGCCTTCTTCAGTGCAAAGTTGGGAGCATGTTTGCCTTGCGGGTTTCGTACGGTTAATTTGAGATTTGCCTTGCCATCAGCCAAAAGTATGGGCGGGTCCTGTTTAACCGTGGCCTTTTCATCCACGGCGAACAACTGGATCAAAGCTTTGCTTGTCATCTCCCCCTTGTATCCGTTGAACCGACCAAGGATATTCTCAGGTGGCTCGATCTTGAGCGCAGAGGCTTTTGCTTCCGCCTCCTGCTTAGCCTCAGGTGCAGACGTTGGTCTGGAAACGAAGGTGCTTCGCGTTGCTGCTCTTCCCTGTATTCGGGCGTTGTCTGCTGAGCTTTTTTCTCCTCGGTTGACGCTGTCATGTCGGACGGCAGGGTGACATTACCACCAACTACAACTGTGGATGAGCCGTTAGATTGTGACTGATTTCCAGATGTTTGAGGCGTCTGTGCTTGCTGGTTGGCCTTTCTGCCCGAAGATCCCTGAGTGCCGTCTGAAGAAGTATCTGTAGCTTCTGCCTCTGAATCCGTGGGGCTCACGGGAATTACCGGTGTAGGAGCAAGATCTTTGTTGACAATTTTCGCTGCAAGCTTGAGTTTGGCCGAACCGCTGGCTTTACGTTGAAAAGTCACTGTAGCTATCGGCCCGGAACCGGTCAGGGGTTTGGCTGTAACAATCCCGATACGAACAATTCCCGCGACATCAGCATTAGGCACCAGCATTGAGCCGGCAACAAAGGAGCCTGCGTGACATTGGGATTGCTGAGGATGGAAGGGTCGTAGGTGATGGTGAGATCGATTCCGCTAATGTTTTCGAAATCGCTTGCCTTCAGAGTCCATGATTTGCCGTCATCTGACGGGACCATTGACACATTTGCAGCGGCGAAAGCGGATGCAGCGAAAAAGAGACTAAGCATAAACATCACTGCAGAATCAAATAATTTCATGTAAAGCTTCTCCTTTAATGCTGAAGGGGCGAAAACGCCCCTTCAGTCAGTTTTCAAAACGTGTCTGTGTTATATTTGATGGTAACTATGAAATTCTGCGGAGTAAGAGCCAAGGGCACACCACTCAACGGATCAGCTGGATTGGCCAGCCTGGTCGCCGAAATCCCTGAAGTGCTCACCTGCACGCCGGGCAGACCCGAAGTTATACCATAGGAAAGTTTGATGATGGGCGTAGTCCCGGTATTGAAACCGGCGGCGCTGATCAGGGCAACCACCGTGGTGTCACTGCCGGAAGCCTGGTTGGCAACAATAAGGGACCCTGTCGCCCCATTGACGGCAGTCTCGGAACCAGAGGTGAAAGTTGCTCCTGAACCGTTGACCAGGGAAATTTGCAGACTTGCCAGCGCTTACAGCTGGGTTTAAAGCAATGAAAACATCCATGGTGGTCGGTTGGGCTATAAATTTAACAGTAGTGTTAGCCGTTGCGGCGCCAGAGACAGCGGTAATCACAACTGCTCCGGCCGTTGCAGATTTGACTGTTGTCGTTGCAACACCGTTAGTCGTAGTTGCAGTAGTGTTTCCCAGTATGGCAGTCGCTGGAGTGACCGAGAAATTGACAACTGTACCATCCGCCGGAACAGTTCCCGTAAAGGTGGTTGTTATGGTAATAGTGTCGGCATTATCAGCCAGGCCAACACCTTTGGAAGCAGTTACAGCAGGACCGGGGCTAGGACTAGGACTAGGACTAGGACTAGGACTAGGACTAGGACTAGGACTGGGGCTGGGGCTGGGACTGGGACTGGGAGTAGGAGTAGGACTGGGAGTAGGACTGGGAGTAGGAGCGGAAGCATCGCCCCCACCCCCACCGCAAGCCGAAAGAACAACAGCCAGAAAGACACCCAGAAGGAGAAAACTAGTGCTTTTTCGCATAATTACTCCTTTCAATCGTATTTTTAACTGGAATGTTGTAATGCCTCCTGCTGGAGGGGATACCCTCCAGCCGATATTGTCATGAAGATTTATTCATCAATTTTAGTATGTCCCATCCTTTGAGTAAATCAAGTGCTCTCAACAACTGGGAATCGGATTTCATCTGTTCATCCATTTTATTGGTAGATATCTTCATGGGTTTTTTATCTTCAGTCGCTTCCTTGCTTTCGACCTCGAAATGATTATCAAGATCCTTTTCCCTGATGTGCATTCCCTCTTTCTTTTCCACTGCAGAAAGTTCGATCCGCTCGGCAACGATGTCGGGAGTTATTCCTTTGGCTTGGATGGAGCGGCCGCTCGGAGTGAAATATCTGGCCGTGGTGAGCCTGAGCCTGAGTTGTCTGAAAGGGGAATTATCGTCTGTACCGATCCTTTGCCGAAGCTCTGGGTGCCCATTACCACTGCCCGTTTATGGTCCTGCAATGCCCCTGCAACAATTTCTGAAGCGCTCGCACTGCCGCTGTTGATCAGCACCACGATTGGATAGTTCTGCTCCTTACCCCCCTTCCGGGAGGTGAACCTCATCTTCGAATCCTTTTCACGCCCTTCCGTGTAAACTATCAGCTTGCCTTCATCAATAAAATGTTCGGACACTTTGACCGCCTGGTCCAGAAGTCCGCCCGGGTCGTTGCGCAGGTCAAGAACCAGGCCACGCAGGTTCCCGCCGTTTTCCTCACGCAAGGTCTTCAGCGCTTTCTCCAGGTCGTCATCTGTTTTTTCCTGGAACTGGGAAACTCTCACATATCCATAGCCATCATCCAGGGTTTTGAACTTGACGCTCTTTACCTGAATTATGTCGCGTTCAAGTGTGAAATCTTTCGGCTTGTCGAGACCCTCACGGAAAATGGAAATGGTGACCTTTGTTCCCTTGGGTCCTCTCATACGTTTGACCGCATCCGTTATGGTCAGATCCTTGGTGAACTTGTCGTCGATTTTCAGGATCTGGTCGCCGGCCTTGATTCCCGCTTTGAATGCCGGGGTGTCTTCAATAGGCGAAATTACGGTCAAAATGCCATCCTTGATGGTTATCTCGATGCCCAGTCCTCCAAAAGAGCCTTTGGTATCGATCTTCATCTCTTTGTAAGTATCAGGAGGCATGAAGGAACTATGGGGATCCAGGGATGACAGCATGCCATTGATAGCTCCATAGATGAGCTTTTTCGTGTCCACATCTTCCACGTAACTTTTCTTGACTATGGAAAGGACATCGGTGAAGAGCTCGATGGATTCATAGTCGTTTCCTCCTTGAGCTGCACAGCGACGCTGAATTCCTACGCCAAAGAATACCACCACAACGGTGACAACGGTGGCAATGGCCAGCATTTTCCTGCTCTTACCGCTTTTCGACATCTTTCCTCCCGCAACTATTGTTTATATTTCTGATTAGCTTTATGTAACTCGCCCTGCTTTTACCTGAACCATGGGGAAGGATCAACCGGCTTCCCCTGATATCGTATTTCAAAATACAGCATCGCCCCATTGCTTGAATCCGAATCCCCGACACTGGCCACAACGTCGTTTTTGGCCACGGTGGCGCCCACTCTCTTGTTTATGGACGATGCGTGCGCGTAGAGGCTGAAGAACCCACCACCGTGATCGACAATGATCATATTTCCGTAACCCTTGAAGTAATCGGCAAATATGACCTGCCCATCATAAATGGCATGTATCTGCGTGCCGACGGGAGCGTTGATGGATATGCCGTTGTTAACGGTATAGGAGTTGAACTGGGGATGTTTGTGCCTGCCGAACTGGGCTGTTACACTGCCTTTTACCGGTAATGACAATTTACCCTTTTGTGCGCCCAAACCCTTATCGGGAATGGAGACGTAACGTTCTGCACCAGTTACCGCCTTGTTTTTTCGAACAGTATAACCCTTTCTACTCCTTGCTTCAAGCCTTTCAACCATTGATTGCAGCCTTTTTGCATTGGCCTGCAGCTTTTTTAAAGAGACTATGTAACCCTGTTTGTCTTCTCTGACTTTAAGAAGCAGCCCGGTCTTTATCTTTTTCTCCTCTGCAATCTCAAGTCTCTTCGCCTCTATTTTGCTTCGGATTCTTTCTTTATTCGCCTGATCGTGCTCAAGCTCCGTTTTCAGCAGTCTCAGTTGTTCAGTTTTAGACTGGTAATCGGTAAAAAGTTTCCTGTCGTTCTCCAGAACCGCCTTCATGTAACGCAGGTTTTCCATCATCTGTGAAAAGGAGCCGGAAGAAAAGAATATGCGAATATTTCCAGCATCGCCTGCTTTGTATAGGGCGGAAACCCGACTGTTGATCTGCTGTTTTTTCCGAAGAGCTTCCGCTTCCACCGATTCTATCTGCCCTTTGATACGGCCCAGATTATTCTCCACGCCACGGAGATCACGTCCGAGAGACAGAAGATTGGTCTCTTTTTCCTGAAGGTTTTTCTCGATCTGTTGCAATTCACCCGAAACCTTTGTCTCAACCTTTTTCGTCTTGTTAAGGAGAGATTTTTTCTGGTTGATTTCCCTGTTAATACCTTGCAGATCGTCCTTCACATCAGCCAGACACTGAAATGGAGGAAACAGGCAAGTAAGGACCAAGATGGTTAACGTTAGAAGGTGCATTTTTAAATGGTGATGAAACGCTTAAGGGAAGTGAGACTCCCGATAAACCCTACAAGGACTCCCCCTGCAAAGATGGCAATCAGATGGGATAAGGGCAAAAATGACAGACCTGCTGTGGTCACATTAAATGACAAGAAGTTTCCAGCATTATGCAGAAACCCGAAATAACAGGCGGCAAGCGTCACAAGTGCAACCAGTCCTCCTGCTGCTCCCTGAATTATCCCTTCTATTAGAAAAGGAGCTTTTATGAAAAACCGTGTTGCTCCAACCAGCCCCAGCACCTCGAGCTCGTCTTTTCGTGCATAAATAGTCAGTTTAATGGTATTTGAAACTATGAAGAGCCCGGCAAGAACGAGAAATCCCCCCACCAGAGCGCCGATCAGGCGCATGAAATTTAGAAAGGTGTTGAACCGCCTTACCCATTCCTCACCGTACTGGACCTCAGTGATACCGGGGATGTTTTTCAGGCGGGAAGCATAGGAATCGACAGCTTCGCTGTTTCTGCTGGCCTTGTTGAGACTTATTTCAATGGCTGCAGGCAAGACATCCGGGACAACCCCTTCCAGAAATGTTTCCTGTCCTTTGAGCCTGTCGCGGAACCTTTTCATCGCTTCATTTTTTGAGACATAGACAATTTTTTCAGTGCCGCCGAGGGAGGCAATGCGACCTTTGAAGGCAGAGAACTCCTCATTGGAAAGCTCTTTCTCAAAGAAGGCAGTCAACTGGACCTTTTCGCTCCAGGTTTCCGCCACTTTCTCAAGATTCACATATACGAGCAAAAAAAGGGCGATAATCAACAGGGAGAGTGAGATCGTACCAACAGTGAGAGCACTGACAAGAATATTCTGTCTTAAATTGGCAACAGCCCTGGAAAAGAAGTAGCCAAGCCTGCCAAAAGAGCCATCCCCATCCAGCTTCGGCCTTTTTGTCGGTCTATTCCGCGATGACATTTGAGTCCTCCACGATGCGCCCTTTTTCCAGCACCACCAATCTTCGATGGGAGTTTTCAATGGCACGCCGATCATGGGTCGCGACAACAACTGTTGTTCCCCTGATGTTTGCTTCCTTGAAAATGGAAAGAATCTGTTCCTTATTTTCTTCGTCCAGATTTCCAGTAGGTTCATCGGCCAAGAGAATTTTAGGATCGTTTACCAGTGCACGGGCCAGGGCAACCCTCTGCTGCTCCCCACCTGAAAGCCTCAGTGTATTGCTGTTGATTTTATGCTCCAACCCCATCTGCTTCAGAATGTGGTAGACCTTCTTGCCGATGTCTTTTTTCCCCCAACCCAAGACTTCCAGGGTGACGGCCACATTCTCAAGAACCGTTCTTTGAGGCAGCAGCTTGAAATCCTGGAAAACGACGCCAATTTTTCTTCTCAGGTGGGGAATCTGGGAGCGGGAGAGGCGAGAGATATTCTGGCCGTCTATGACCACCTGCCCCTGGGTAGGATCCAGCGCCCCATAGAGCAGTTTCAAAAGGGTCGATTTACCAGCCCCTGATTGGCCGGTTAAAAAAATAAAATCCCCTTTGGGGACCTTTAGACTGACATTGTTGAGAGCAGCCATATCGTTTTGATAGGCAAGGGATACGTTATGCAACTGGATCATTTATCACGCCTCATTGTTAGCATAAGCAACTACCGGCAAGAACTTCACCACTCGTTGTAGGATATGCCATTGGTGCCGATGAGATCGGAGCCGCTATGGACATCGTACACGGAGCCTTTGATTTCTTCTCCCTCAGCTCCGGCAGGAGGAGGCACAACTTTCCAAGTTTCTTTATCGTTGGTGAAAGGGTCTTTCGGCAAATCACGCAGGTATTTTTTATCCACCAGCTCCTGGAGGGCATCGGGGTATTTTCCTTGATCCGCATAGAAATTGTCAATGGTGGTACGCAGGTTGTAGAGGTCCTCCCGCAACACCGCTTCCTTTGCCTTGATTATTCCCCATCTGTAGTTGGGAACGGCTATGGAGGCAAGGATACCAACAATGGTCATGACTATCAACAACTCTATGAGGGTGAATGCTTTTTTGTTGGCCCATGGCCTGATCATCTGCGGCGACTTGTCAGATACGGATATTTTCATCACCAATCCTTGTATTTTGTACCGTCGATGGCAGTCTCTTCGCTGAGGGAGTAAACGTCATATACGTCCTCTTCCCCCAAGTAGTGCTGTCCGGTTTGTCCTTATAGGAGCGAAGCCCCCAGAGTTCCTCTTCTTTGACTTCTTCGCCCGGCTTTGCTGGGTTGAAGGGGTCGCGGGGAATCCTGCGCAGGAATTTGATATTGCTCTCCGTCAAGCCGCCAAAATCATATCCCTCCACTAGCATATTGAGGGTCTTGGGGTACCCGGACTGCATATCGTTCAACGAAGGGGTAATTTTTTTGTCGGCCACAGCCTGGTCATATTTCTTCTTGAATTCATCCAAGGCGGTGCGGATCACCCTCAGGTTTCTCTTCAGCTCCAGTTCCTTGGTACGTCGTGCCGTCATCTGCGCCGACGGCAGTATTATTGCGGCCAGAATGGAAAGAATGACCAAGGTCACAACAAGCTCAACCAGGCTTACGCCGCTGTTATTTCTAATCAGAGAATTGGTTTTCACGTCAAATTCTATTTCACTTCAACGACGGCACTATAGGAGAGGGCATCTACAGGCTTCCCGCCGACGGCTGTGAGATTGGTATCAAGAAATCCCATACTTGCCGGTCCCTGATTTTTTGCCCTGAAGGTGGCGATTGCCAGTGTCCCGCTGCCGGTTACCCCCCCTACCTCTGCCGGTCGAGAAAGACTGATTGCAACCTGCCCGGTGACTTTGTCTATGGTTGGACGAAACGTGGTAGGCTTACCGTCTTTCTTCATGAAGGGGCCCTCTGTTAGCCTGATCAGTTCAAGAAAGATCGGGTCATATGCAAAAGTGAAGGGCGCGCTGACAAGATTGGTCGTATTGGCAACCTTGATCTCGACGCTGAACTGACTATTAAGCTCCACCGAAGCAGGGGCAGCCAGATTGACAGTAACCTTGGGAGCCGGCGACTGCGGTTCGGCAGCAGTGGGGGGCTCTGGTTGTGCGGGAACTGGTGGTGGAGGCTGAACAGATGGGGCAGCCTTCGGCTCGGTTTCGGGTTTTACTGGTGCTTCGGCCGGTGGAAGCGGCGTGGTTTGCACGGCTGGAACGAGTTCCGGCTCCTGAACAAAGGATGAATAGGGCTTGGACAAGGATGGTTCATCTTCCTTACCCGACCAGAATCCGGCAGCATCACCTTCCGGCACGCTGATGGAGCGAACTACCCGGGGAGTAATCGCCAGCACCAGTTCTGACTTGCTGTTGGAATTATCGTTACTGGATAATAACGGACCGATAATCGGGATATCGCCGAGAATCATCACTTTACGTTTGCCCTTGGTCTTGGAGTCCTGAATAAGGCCGCCGATGATGCTGGTCTCCCCATCCTTGAGGCTCAACACGGTGTCAAGGTTGCGGTACCTATGGTGACAACGGTCGTCAGCGAACTTGCATCGCCGATCTTGTCCTTGCTGAGGATGGAGCTTACCTCCAGGCTCAGTTTGATGGAGACTTCATTGTTCAGCTGGATGGTGGGCTCGGCATTCATCTTGACCCCCACATCCACGTACTGGACGTTGACGTTAACGCCGATGCTCGTCCCATTGGTCGATGTGGTGGTTATCGGCACCCTGGTACCCACATTGAACTTTGCCTTCTCCCGGTTTTTCACCCTTATCTTCGGATTTGCCAGGGTCTCGCCATTGGAAAGGGTCTTGCCGAAGTTGAAGGTGGCGTTGGGCACCGTCAGGAAACCGTTGAAGCCACGCCAACGGAAAAGATTAAGAAGATTGTCTGTGTTGGTTGTAGACGGTGTAGTTGATGACGAGGTTGTTGTCGGCGGTACTAACACGTCGGAAAGAAAAGTCGATGCCCCTTCTTTAGCTGCAGCGGTTGAAACAGCATATTGGCTCAAAGCCAGACCGAAGTTCTCCACGTTGCCCTTGGATATTTCGATGACCTCAACCTCGAGTACGACCTCGGCATCGGGTACATCATTGGCATCCAGGATTTTCTGAGCCACTTCGATTACCTCGGGAGTATCCCTGATCACCAGTGCATTCATCTCTTCATTTACATAGATCTTCTTCACCTGCAGCATGGTGCGGATCAGGTTTACCGCTTTTTTGGCATCGAGCTTGTTAAGATAAAAGGTCTGGACAATGAGTTCTTCATATTGTTTGGTCTTTTCAGGGCTTTTGGTATAAATGATAATCGTGTTCTCGTTTAACACTTTTTTGCCAAGCTTGTTTACGCCGCAAATAATATCCAGTGCCTGCTGAAAGGTGGCGTTTTCCAGATAAATGGAAAAGTTCTGGTCTTTTACCCCTTCGTCAAAAACGAAATTGATGCCTGAAAGTTGCGAAATTATATTGAAGACCTCTTTTATCTTGGCGTCCTTGAATTTAAGGGTCAGTGGCTTGTTGGATTTTAGGTTCAGCTCATAGCCGTCCATCTTCGGTTTCTTGCTCTTTAGCAGGCGTTCAACTGCATTTTTCGCTGCCTCATTCTTTTGATTGAATTCAAGAGCCTTTTGATAGGAGCGTATGGCCTCCTTGGGTTTCCGGCTTTTTTCGAACTCCTCCCCTTCTTTCAGATAAACCAGAGAGTTCCTCAACCTGATTACCAGATCGCTCTGCTGCTTTGCCTGCTGTAGTGAAGGATCGAGAGCAAAGGCTGTCTGGTATTCGCGTAGCGCTTCATCATATTTATCTGCCGCCAGGAATTCTTCTCCCTTTTTCATGTGCTTTTTTGCAGCAGCCGCACTGGCCTGAAGAAACCTTACGCGATATTCCCCCACATCGGGGTTGGCGCCGGAAACCTCTGCATATTTCAAAACGGCTTCATCCAGACGCCCTTCCCGCTCCAGCTTTTCGGCATTGCTGAGTGCGGAGCGACCGCCGGCACAACCGGCTAAAATGGCCAGTCCAAGAATTATGGTGGGCAGCTGTTTTATGGGATGCATTATTGAAACTCCTTATGGGCAGTCTTTTCAGCGTTTCGGTGCAGCCAGGGATTTGTTCTCGATCAGAGGGATAACTATCTCCCCCCCACCTGACAGCGGGTGAATGGTCAACGCATCTTCGGTAAGATTGGCAACCTCATATTTACCGGCAATGGTGTCCCCTTTTTTCACGAGAAAAATCTCCTTGTCGCTGGAGAGAAAGATCGTCTTACTGTTGTCCTTTTTCAAAAAACCAAGAAAGGTAAACCTGGCCATGTCACGCTGCACCGGAGTCTGCTCGGGCATCTGCATCGCAGGAGGCGCCACAGGTGGGGCAGGCCTCACAGGTGGAGGCGGCGGTATTGGCAAATTGATTCTGCCGGTGGGCCTGCTTTCCGGTTTAACATCCTCGTGAAAAATGGGAGCAAAAATATTACGTCTAAAACCGGCAAACTTTGGATACTCTTTGTCCAGTAATTGCAGATGAAGCTTTTTGTCATCCAACCTGGCGGAAGTGGAGCTGGAGAATGCTTTGGAGCCCGTTTGACTGACGGTGGCGCCTTTGCCTGGATATTTGAGCGTTCCGGCCTTTTTTTGTCTGGGTTGGCTGAAAACACTGTAAATTATGGACAGGATAAGCAAAAGCACCAGAATGGCGAGGGTCAGTTTTTTCCTGTTCATGGCCCCTCCATCCGGAAATAGGTGATCAGTTTCAACTTGAGTTGCACGTCCTCTTTTGTCTGGCTGGCATTGGCAAGGGACAGATTGTCCAATAAAATTATCTGCCGGGAGCGCATCAAATCGGAAATGAAGCTTTTCATCCCGGCATAATTACCGGAAACGGAAAAATCGATGGTATAGGCAAGAAGTCCTTGCTCTTTCATGCTGTTCGGTTTGTAGGTAACATTGTTTACGACCAGACTATTGTTGCTCGCAGTTTCAAAAAGCTCGCCCAGCATGCGTGCAAAATCGTTCTTAGAAAGGATTCTTGAGTGCCACGTCTGTAGGTCTCTCTTCCCTTGGGCATAGATTGTGGCAGTGTCAAGGACACTCATCTGGCTGCTCTTCTGCCGTTTTTCAAACCAACTGCTTTGCAGTGATGCAACCCGTGGTTCCTGATAGAAAGTAAGATAAATGAAGGAAACAATGTTGATGAACAACAAAAAAATTATCGGTAAAACCAAGCGCTTCTTGGCTATTAGCGTCTCTTTTAAAAGTTGGAGATTCATTTGTATATTACCGTACAGGTAATGGTGAAACTTACCCCTTTCTGATTCTGTCCTACCTTGATTGCCGATTGATTTTCCAGGAAAACGTTCTTGAAATATGCTGAAGAGGAAAGAACTTCAAAAAAGCGCCGCAAATCGGTAAAGGATTTACCATAGCCGGTCAGCTTGAGAGTGCGTTTCTCCACATCAGGTTCTACAGTACTAAGAGTAACCCCTTCCGGGACTACCGATTCGAGCTGTTCCAGAAAATTAAGCCAGTTCAAGCTTTTCTTTTCAATAATCGAATTGGCAAAGCGGATTTTAGCCAGCACCGTTTCATATTCTTTTGCGGGTACACCTTTTGAATCACCCTTAATTTTCCTGTCCAGAGATATGATTTGCGTCTCAAGGCGTTTGGTCTCGCCAAGATTGAAGAATATTTCCCTGATGTTAAAAACAAGCCACAGTATGAGAAGAATTGCCGTAATGGCAATAATCAGATGCAGCTGACGAAGATTGATATAGCTTCTGGTTGCAAGATTGGTAGTAAACTGCATCAGAAATCCCTCACTGCGGCACCTAAAGCACCAGCCAGAGATTGCAGCAATCTTCGATCTGTGGCGACTCCGCTTTGGCTGGAGATCACGCGGCTCACGTCGAGCAAAATCGGTTCCGCGCCTATTGCATCACTAACTACACCACTAAAAGATTCGGCGTCTTCGCCGGCAGCAAAGCAAAAGACCTCATTGGCAGAGAAACCGGGAAATTTGTCCTTAAACACCAGCTGTGAGTTGTTGATCTCCCGATATAGTCGGTTAGGCTCGAAAATACCTTGTGAGAGATCTTTGGAGCGATAAAAGACAAGTACCTCGCCATAAAAAACCATCATGGTGAAAATGCCGTTATGGAAAGTAAAGAAAGTTACATTTTCTGTTACCGACAAACGGTTTGAAAATAGCCTGTAAACATTGAAGCCGGTAAAATCTATAAATTTGGGTTCAAGCCCTGCCTGAAGAAAGAGTTCTTCAAATTGTGTAATCACCGGTTTGGCTATGATAGACACAAGAAGGGACATTGCACCGTCATCTTTTTCTTCTAGCACCTGATAATCCAGGTGAGTCTCGCTTATATTGAAGGAGAAATTCTTTTTCAGCTTCCAGCGGATGATTTCTTTTCCTTCTTCCTTGCTTTTAAAACGGGTCTCAATATCCACAAGCATGACTCGTCCTGCGGTTTCTGGCAAAGACAGGGAAATGACTGTTTCTTTTGTCAGGAGTCTGAGATAGGCATCTCGGATAATGCCAACAAAAGCAGAAGGATTGAGAACATTCTGCTCCTTCATGCCGAACTTCAGAAGATCATGTGGAACAGGGGTCGCATTGTAAGCTGCAAGGCTTAAGGAATTACGACTTCCGTCTACAACGGCCATTTTGATGGCCTCCCCCGATACTTCAACTCCTATGGCTTTTTTCGACAAAAACATGATGTGGACCCGAATGTTCTATTTATTCAACAAAGGTGACGCGGTTTATTTCCCGTAATGTGGTATCACCTGCAAGTACTTTTTCCACGGCAGACTCACGTAAAAAAACGGTTCCCGCCTCTTTGGCAGCTTTTTTCAGCTGAATTGCCGAAGCCTTGGCTATTATAAGCTCCCGTATTTCATCGTTGAGATCCAGAAGCTCTACAATGGCCGACCTTCCGCGATAACCGGTACCATTGCAATCGTCGCAGCCCTTGGCCTCGTAAAATGTAACGTTTCGGCATCTTTCCGGGTCTATGGCTGACTCTATCAGCTTTTCATCGGGAATGACTACTGGATACTTGCACTTCGGACAGATCTTTCGTACCAAGCGTTGGGCCATGACACAGTTGAGACAGGCGACAAAGTTGTAGGGATCGATCCCCATGTGGGTAAAACGCCCGATCACGTCAAAGACGTTGTTTGCATGAACGGTAGTAAATACAAGATGGCCGGTAAGAGCCGACTGGACGGCGATTTGCGCAGTTTCAGGATCCCTTATTTCGCCTACCATTATCTTGTCGGGGTCGTGGCGAAGAATGGAACGAAGCCCCCGTGCGAAAGTAAGGCCTTTTTTTTCATTTACCGGGATCTGAACAATGCCACGAAGAACATATTCAACCGGATCTTCTATGGTAATGATTTTTTCTTCGCCTGAATGGATCTCCGTGAGTGCGCCATAAAGGGTCGTAGTTTTCCCCGAACCGGTAGGCCCCGTTACCAGCACCATCCCGTACGGTTCCTTGATCATCTTGCGAAACCGTTTTATTTCCCTGCTGTCCATGCCCAGTGTCTCAAGGGTAAGTCCCTTGAGATCCGTTGCAATGCTTTCCTTGTCAAGAATCCTTATTACGGCGTCCTCGCCGAAAGCACTGGGCATGATGGATACACGAAAATCTATGGATTTGCCATTGATCCGGACCTTGAATCTCCCATCCTGGGGGATGCGGCGTTCTGAGATGTCCAGCTCGCTCATGACCTTGAGACGGGAAATGATCGGCCCCTGGAAGTGCAAATCGATAGGTTCTGTCGCTTTGTATAACACCCCGTCGATGCGGTACTTGATGATGACCCTTCCTGGGTGGTCTCTATATGAATATCGCTGGTACGGCGGTTTAAGGCATCAAGGATCGTTGAGTTGACCAGCTTGATAATGGGGCTGGTATCGGCTGAAATTTTTTCCACCGACAGGACTTCTTCCCCTTTATCCGTCTCGGTTACCAACTGGAGCATGAAGTCTTCAGAGACTTCCTTGAGGACGCTTCTTGCTCCTTCTCCTTTTTTTAACAAGATCAGAATCTGTGACTCAGGAGCAATTTTCAGAATTACTGGCCTATCGAGCAGTAACTCCATCTCATCGAGCTTAAGAACATCAGTGGGATCTGAAATGGCCACTACCAGAGCATCCCCAAGCAGTTCAAGCGGTACAAAATGAAAACGCTGCATTGCATCGGGAGGAAGTAATTCCAGAACCGTCTCGTCAGGCTTGAAATCCTGCAGGTCAAGATATTCCAGGCCAAACTGCTCAGCCAAAGCCCGAGCCAGATCGGCATCGGTGATCAGCCCCTCATTGAGGCAGATGGCCCCAAAGCGCTCACTGGTGCTTTTCAGTTTATCAATGACAAAAGTAAGTTGTTCCGGAGTAATAGTCTGGTTATCGACCAGAATATCTCCGAGTTTTTTCCTTTTGAACGTTTTGTTCATGTATACCTTCAACCTACTGTCCCTGCTATTTTGAATATGGGCAGGTACATGGTTATGATGATGCCGCCGATAATTATTCCCATAACTACCATGATGGCAGGCTCAATGGAAGTTGTCAGCACGTTCAGGTTTCGTTCTATTTCTTCCTCAAAATACTCAGATATGTCCCCCAGCATTTCTTCCAGCGAACCGGTTGTCTCACCGACACCCAACATGCGCAAAGCAAGGGGAGGCATCATCCTGGTTCCTTCAAGGGCTGAAGATAGCTGGACCCCTTCTTCCACTCTCACAACGGCAGCCAAAAGCTTCCGCTCAAGTAACATGTTATTCAGGGTACCCACTGACATTCTGAGTGACTCCACAATGGGAATACCACTCCCCATAACAGTAGCCAAAGTCCGCATGAAGGTGGTCATGGCATACTTAATGAGAAGCGGACCAATGAACGGAATTCTGATCTTGAGGCTATCCACCTGAATCTGCCGGCTTCCGTTTCCGACCATTTCCTTAAAAGGAAAGCTGAAATGATAATGAGACCGACAGCGACAAGGAAATAACGTTTGAGAACGCTGGTAAATCCGATCAACATTTGCGTTGGTAACGGAAGACTCGATTTTGAGTCGGCGTAAACCTGGCTGAATGTGGGAACTACATAGACCAGCAGCATGGTTACGGCGAGAAATGCAACAGTCAGGATGATTCCGGGATAAATAAGGGCGGAGATGACCTTTTTCTTAAAGCCTTCTGATTTCTTAAGAAATGCAATATAACGGGAAATGGTCTGGGGTAGATCGCCGGTTCTCTCGCCAGCCTGGACCGAAGCGATGTACAGATGGGGGAAGACCTTCGGGTGCTTTTGAAATGCTGTTGATAAAGCGGCGCCTCCCTTAACATCCTCCCGGACTTCATTCAGTATTTCCGGCAAACGCCCCTTCTCTACCCGCTCCAAAATGGTATCAAGCGCCTGAATGATCGGTAGACCGGCTTTGATCAGCACCAGTAATTCCTGGTTAAAGGTAAGGAGGGCTTTATTGTCGACCTTGCGTCGACTGATACCAACGTCCTGAAGAAACTGCATTGGTTTTTTCCTAAGCTCAAAAACAAAAAAGCCTTGCTCTTCAAGACTTTGCTTAAGAACGGAAACATTTGCAGCTTCAAGTTCCTTTTCAAGAATTTTGCCGTCTGCGGCACCGATTTTACATTTAAAGAGAGGCATAGAGGCAGAATCTACCATAAAAAGTTTGAAATTAGAATAATTAAAACCACAGCACAAAAGACTGTGGTTTTTAATTATCACATTTTAACAGATAAATGTAGATATTTAATATTTTTTTGGATCGTGATCCACGCCGTGACACGAAAGATAACATTCACCACGGAATGAAGCCACTCCTTTTTCCACAAATTTCAAGGTTCCGTTTGCATTGGCGGAAACAATCTCCTGGTTGAATCTAATAAGATATTTGTATTCGGTACTTCCATGGGAATCATGGCAGGTGTGGCAGGAAGTACCTGAAAAAGATGAACCGGCGGCCCTTCCGTTGATATGCAGCGAGTGATACTTGAAGCTTTCATCGCTCATGATGCTGGTGCGACTATGACACCGATAGCATAGAGCATAATTCTGCGGCGATTCGGACTGGTTGTCCCTGATAGAGTAATTCTCTACCAGGATGAACTCATAGTTGGAGCCATGTGGTCCGGAAGGAGATGAGGAATTATCGCTTCCATGGCAGTCGCTGCATGAAATTCGGGATACATCTCCCGGAATAATCTTCTTTTCCTTGTATGGTTTCAACAGACTGACTACAGCCGAATTTCTACCTTCGGCTTCAATGGGATGAAAGGATGGATTTGTTGAAGCGAACAGAACTCTTTTATTTGTAGATCGTGAGGGAAGATTTGCACTATCGCCATGACACCGGTAGCAAAGCTCATACTCATTGGATATGGACGTTACCAACCCCCTTTTATTCTTTAATCCGGCAAATTTGTTGGTAGGGGTGGAATAGTGAACATTATGGCAATCGCCGCAAGTTGCATGACGCTGTGCCCTGGAATCCGTTTCAGGAAAATTCTCCTGAGCCCGGTGCACTCCTGCTGAAAATTCGAAGGCAGGATGGCGATAGGGCTTTTTAAACTCGGCCTCGACGTTTTTCTGGTCGGACATTTTGGGAGCAAACTTTTTCGGCATAAACTTGTATTCCTGGGAAATCCGGGAAGGATCACCATGGCAAACAATGCATATTGCAACGCCGCCCCCTGTCTTGAAATTGAAACGATTATGACAGGTGGCGCAACCACGAGGTACCTTTGTCCCATCCAGGTGGGTAACTTTGTCGGCCCCGAACGCTGATATCGATAGGGACATGGCTAGCAGCGACACAGATATGAAAAGTATTTTATACATAAGGAATTTCCTTAAAAGGTATTGTTAGGAAATTGATGACAGGTAACACATACTGCATCGTGTGAGTTCGCAGGATCCGAAGGGGGATCCGGCGGTATGTAGTCCCATACCCAGAAAGGCATGGTCGTATCCCTGGTCTGATGAGGATCGTGACAGGTGGTGCACTGCATCCTGCCTTGTCCGTCAAGTTTTACTTTCCCATCGGAAGAAACGACCTTGTAATCAGGCAGGGCTTGCTGCACTCGGGCATAATTGAAGGAAACAGGGTGATGGGAATTGGTAACTTTAGTGCGATCGAAAACGTTGATTCCGGCCATAACCTTGGCAAGATCACCGTTTATGGCTATGTTGGTGCCACGAGCAACGGCTCCGAGTGCAGTAACTCCGTCATGACAACTGAGACAGAGCCGTGATGCACCATTTGGTTCGTTATAATCGCTTATGGCTTTGAGATCGGTTCTGATGCGAAGACCTGTAGCGGTGTATTGTCCGAAGACCTGGGTGGTCTCCATCCTGTTCCACAATCCACGATTGATCACCGCATTATGAGGTGTATGGCAGAATATACATATCTGGCGTGCGCGAGGATCACTGGAATCGGAGGCCTTGTATGTAACCCCGGTATTGTCATAGGACAAGTTGTGCTTGTTGCCTGTCTCGGTTACCTTGGGACCATAAATGGCAAAACTGTTTTTCTGGAGAATTATCAGGCTAATGAGAACAGCCAATCCGACAAGAACCTTTTTCACTGTTTCGTACCCTCTCTCAAATACTGAAAAACCTGCACTCTGCTGTTGTAAGTGTCTGCGATGAAGATATGATCCTTTTTATCGATATATATACCGCTGGGCAAATAAAATTCTCCAGGTCTTGCGCCATTTTTCCCCACATGCAGAAGGAGTTTTCCCTCGGAGTTAAAGATCTGGAAATCATCAAGGGTGGCATCAATAACATAGAGATGACCTTCCCCGTCAATAGCTATCCCTTTTGGCCTGGCGAAAGAACCGGGTGCATCGCCTATGTCGCCGATTTTGCCCTTAAGTTCGCCATCAGGCGTAAACTTTTTAATGGTGAAGTTCATTGAATCGGTAATATACACGTTATCACTGCTATCCACTGCAACATTGGATGGGTAACTAAGTTCCTGATCTTCACGTTGTCGTGGGAAAGGACTCTTAAAGCGATCATCTTTGTCAAAAAGATACAGTTTGTGTGCCAGAACATCCACCACATACTTTTCGTCTTTGCTGTTTACTGCAATACCGGCCGGCCTGGAGAAGGGTTTTTCCGGTTTTAATTCCCTAAGAAATTTTCCATTCTTATCATATTTATACACCTTGCCGTTCAACGAATCGGAGACATACAGGTTTTTAGCGGAATCAACCGCGACCCCTACAGGACTGGACAGCAGATCCTCCCCGGCCATGAAAAGGTATCCCACCTCCCGTGACTCCAAGTCGTATCTGTGAACAATCCCCATGCCGGAATCTGCTATGTAAAATACGGATTCGCCATCCCCTCCAATAGCGAAGGGCAGATCGAGCTTTATTCCCTGGTCCGACTCACCCGTCAAATAATCAAAATATTTTCTGACCTTTCCACGAGGGGGCAGAATATCGTCCGGGCCGTTGATGGTCCGGAGAAACCTGATTCGAGGTTCGTTGGGGGGATAAGGCCAAGCAAGATTAATCTGGGGATCGTGGAGAGTAAGCGGCTCAACAGCTGCACAGGCAGTAAGCAGGAGCAGGGAAACGGTAAGAAAAGCTTTACAAAGCAATAGCCACTCCCCTTTCAGGCGTTAAGCATGCCGATTATCCACATGGCAAAAAAGAAAACAACACAGCTTCCGATTCTGATTCCTTTTTTTATCAGAAATCCTCCATTTGATGGAAAGCTGGTCAGAATGAAAGCTACAGTAGATGAAATCCAGCCATAAAAACCGAGTAATGTAAGAATGGCCCATTGTTGGGACGACATGGTGGTTCCTTATTCATATCCTTATTTATAGTGTAAAAGTGAGCCGAGTTTCAATTTCCAGACCATTATCACCGCCTCGCGGACGATTTTTTTTGACATCTTGGATGACCCAGCATGCCTGTCTATAAATATGATCGGCACTTCCCCGACCTTAAAGCCTTGCTCGACGCAGCGGAAATTCATCTCAATCTGAAAGGAATATCCATCAGATTTTATTTCGTCCAGGTTTATCTTTTCTAAAACCTTACGACTGAAACATTTAAACCCGCTGGTGCAGTCGGAAATCTTGAGGCCAGTAATAAGGCGTGTGTAGACACTGGCAGAGTAGCTGAGAATAAGTCGTCTTATGGGCCAATTAACAACACTGACCCCATTCAGATACCGCGATCCTATGACCAGATCAAATTCGGACATTTTTTGAAGAAAGTGCGGCAGTATCTCCGGGTCATGGGAAAAATCTGCATCCATTTCGATTATATAATCTGCACCTTGCTGCATCGCGAGACGGAATCCTTCTCTGTACGCTGATCCCAGGCCAAGCTTTCCTTTGCGATGAAGAACGCTGATCCTTGGATTTAATGCAGCCATTTTATCTGCTAGGTCACCGGTCCCGTCAGGGGAATTGTCGTCAACGATCAAAATGGAGATGGATACATCCTGAGCAAGGACTTGCGTCGTCAGTCTCTCAAGATTTTCACACTCGTTGTAGGTGGGTATAACTACAACAGTCTTCACCGATACCCCCCTTAAACTTCATATATTTTGAGCCATATTTATAGAGGACATGACTTTTGGGAAACTGAATTGTGGTGTCGTAACTTCTGAAGGATAAACGATTTGGAGCTTCTAAGTCAAGCGAAAGGACCGGCAGACTGTTGAGGAGAGGTAAATCTGACAGAAAAAGCCATGCTATAAGCATGGCTTCTCTAGATGGCGGGGTCGACGGGGCTCGAACCCGCGGCCTCCGGCGTGACAGGCCGGCGTTATAACCATCTTAACTACGACCCCAAATAAATTGTGGTGGTGGTAAAACAAAACGGGAGATGTTATCTCCCGCGAGTGTTTTGGTGGGCGAAACAGGGATCGAACCTGTGACATCCAGCTTGTAAGGCTGGCGCTCTCCCAGCTGAGCTATTCGCCCTTAATGGCGGGGTCGACGGGGCTCGAACCCGCGGCCTCCGGCGTGACAGGCCGGCGTTATAACCATCTTAACTACGACCCCATGACCTGCTAGACTTGACATCCCGTCTTAAGCAGACACATCTTATATCAAAACAACGCCAATTGTGTCAAGACTATTTTGCAAAAAAAGCCTCAATGGGATGTAACTTTTTCAGACTGGGATTTCATCATACCGCCAGTATCTGAAAACTCTCCGCTTTTGCAACTAATGGACTGGAAACAAAAGCGTTCAAAATGACATCATCCATATGTTTTACTGATCTTATTTCCAACCCTGCAATGAGTTCTTTGGGCATTTCCACCAGATCCTTTTCATTATCTACCGGGATAAGCACTTTTTTTATCAGACCACGCCTGGCAGCAAGAATCTTTTCCTTTAAACCGCCTATGGCAAGAACTCTGCCCAGAAGAGTAATTTCACCGGTCATGGCAATGGAATTCAGAACTGCCTTATTTGTCAAAGCAGAGATTATCGCCGTTGCATGGTTATCCCCGCAGATGGACCATCCTTAGATCGCTCCTTCAGGGACATGAATATGTATGTCCAGATTCTGATAGAAGTCGGGCTCCAGCCCCAGCATCAATGCTCGGGAACGGACATAGGTCATGGCAGCCTGGGCGGATTCCTGCATCACCTCACCAAGTTTACCTGTTATGATCATTTTACCTTTACCGGGAAGAGTGGCAACTTCAATCTTCAGCAAGTCCCCCCCCACTTCTGTCCAGGCAAGTCCCGTAACAACTCCTATGGAATCCGTTTCCTCTCCCATCCCATATCTGAAACGCGGAACCCCGAGGAAGTTTTTAATCTCTCTGTCCGAAATGGCAATCTTCTTTGATCTTGAATTTTCACCTTTTACAAGAGCATGGGCGGTTTTTCGGCAAATATTGGCTATTTCCCTCTCAAGGTTTCTTACTCCTGCCTCACGGGTATAGTGGCGAATTATCTCCAATATGGCCTTATCGGTAAATGTCGCATTTTTTCCCTGCAGGCCATGGGCTGCCAGCTGTTTTTTCACCAGGTACTGTTTTGCGATGGCAAGTTTTTCCATTTCCAGATAACCATCCAGCCTTATAACCTCAAGCCTGTCCAAAAGCGGTCGTGGAATGGAATGAAGGGAATTGGCGGTCGTCACGAACATTACCCTGGACAGATCATAGTCAACATCGAGGAAATGATCGGTGAAGGTGAAATTCTGTTCAGGATCAAGCACTTCAAGAAGAGCTGAAGCAGGATCCCCCCTGAAATCCGTGCTCATTTTATCGATTTCATCCAGAAGGAAGACAGGTTGATTGTACCAGCTCTTTTCATGCTCTGTATGATCTTACCCGGCATGGCTCCAACATATGTACGTCTGTGTCCTCTGATTTCTGCTTCGTCACGCACTCCTCCAAGAGACATTTTGATAAACTTCCGTCCCGTGGCTCTGGCGATGGATTTAACCAGGGATGTCTTGCCGACCCCTGGGGGCCCGACAAGACATATTATAGGTCCTTTCAAGGCAACAAGAGAAGTAACTGCCAGGTACTCCAGTATCCTCTCTTTTACCTTCTCAAGTCCAAAGTGATCAGCATCGAGAACAGATTCGGCAGTGGCTATATCCTTGTTTTCAGCAGACGATTCAGTCCAGGGCACGGAAAGGAGCCAATCCAGGTAATTTCTTATAACGCAGCCTCAGCGGAGGCAGGAGACATCGACTTTAACTTCTTCAATTCAGACAGAGCTTTTTCTGAGGCTTCAACAGGCATTTTCAGTCTGGCTATTTTCTTTTCCAATTCTGCCAATTCCTGCTTGAACTCATCTTTATTTCCCAGTTCCTTCTGGATTGCCCGCATCTGCTCATTGAGATAGTAATCTTTCTGGGCTTTCTCCATTTGTTTTTTGACGCGGGAATGAATGCGATTTTCAATCTGCAGTATTTCAATCTCTGATTCCATGAATACCAGGAGCTTTTCCAATCTTTTCAGTGGATCAGCCAGGGAAAGCAGGTCCTGCTTGTCCGTTATTTTCAGGTTTAAATGGGTAGCTATGCTGTCTGCCAGCCTGGAAGGTTCCGAAATACCGGAAACCACATTGGTCACTTCAGCAGGTATGGTTTTGGTAAGTTTGACGTACCTTTCAAAAGAACTGCGGATTCCTCTGACAAAAGCCTCCAATTTAGCCGTCTTGTTGGAAGATTCTGAAACATCTGCGACTTCCACGGTAAAGTAGCCGTCACAGTTCAGGTAGGAGAGGATCGTTCCACGTTTTTCACCTTCGACAAGCACTTTTACCGTGCCGTCAGGAAGTTTAAGTAGTTGAATGATGTGACAGATGGTTCCGGTGCTGTATATTTCATCCGGTTTAGGGTCTTCAACCTTGGCATTTTTCTGGGTGGCAAGAAAGATGTATTTATTGCCATTCATCGCCGCTTCCAGGGCATGGATCGATTTTTCCCTCCCCACGAACAGAGGCACCACCATGTGGGGGAAAATCACCATATCTCTTAAAGGAAAGAGAGGGAACCTGGTCGGTTTCCCTCTCTTGATGCTGCTGGTCTTGGTTTTCTCAGACATTTAACAGTTTCCCATGCGTCAGGCTGACTCCGCCACGCTTTCATATACTATAATTGGTTTTTCCTTGTTGTAGATAACATCTTCGCTGATTACCACCTCTTTAACCATGGTCTGAGATGGTATCTCATACATGATGTCGAGCATGGCATTCTCCAGTATGGACCTAAGCCTCGCGCTCCGGTTTTTCTTTTTAAAGCCTCTCTGGCAATGGCAACCAAGGAACCATCCGTGAATTTGAGCTTGACGTGCTCCATGTCGAAAAGTTTCTGGTACTGTTTGACCAAGGCGTTTTTGGGTTCCTTGAGTATCTGAACCATTGCTTCTTCATCCAATTCGGTGAGAGAAGCAAGAACAGGCAGCCTCCCTACGAATTCAGGAATAAATCCAAATTTCAGCAGGTCCTCTGGCGTTACGCCGATAAGCAGCTCCCCGGCTTTTTTCTCGATTTTCTTTTTTAACGTCAGCGCCAAAACCTAAAGTCTTGACCCCAATCCGTTGCTGGATGATATTTTCCAGACCAGCAAAAGCGCCACCGCAGATAAAGAGAATATTTGTCGTATCTACCTTAAGGAATTCCTGCTGAGGGTGCTTTCGTCCGCCTTTGGGAGGCACGCTGGCAACAGTGCCCTCGATGATTTTCAAAAGAGCCTGCTGTACGCCTTCGCCGGAAACATCCCTGGTTATGGAAGGAGAGTCCGATTTGCGGGCTATTTTGTCGATTTCATCTATATAGATTATGCCCTTCTGTGCCCGCTCAACATCATAATCGGCAGCCTGCAAAAGGTTAAGAATGATATTTTCCACATCCTCACCTACATAACCAGCCTCTGTCAGGTTGGTTGCATCTGCCATGGCGAATGGAACCTTAAGGATCCTTGCCAAAGTCTGAGCCAGCAGGGTTTTACCCGAACCTGTCGGACCCAGAAGCAGGATGTTGCTTTTCTGCATCTCCACTTCGCCCGGTTTGGTCATGGCTTCAATGCGTTTGTAGTGGTTATAGACTGCAACGGCAAGAACCTTTTTGGCCTGTTTCTGTCCTATCACATACTCATCGAGGACATCTTTTATTTCAAGGGGTTTTGGCAGTTTTTTGACATCCGGTCCCGTTGCCTCTTCAAGTTTCGACTCTTCGGCTATGATGTCGTTGCACAACTCGATGCATTCGTCACAGATGTAAACTGTGGGACCTGCGATCAGTTTTTTTACCTCTTCCTGGCTTTTGCCGCAAAAGGAACAGATCAGATTATCGGACCGGTCGTCTCTTCTACTCACCGGGAACCTCCCGTAATGGTGTTTCTGGTAATTATGGAATCTATGATACCATAGGTTTTCGCATCTTCACCAGACATAAAATAATCACGTTCCGTATCCGCCTCGATCTTTTCCACCGTCTGTCCGCTATGTTCAGCCAGCAACTCATTGAGTTTCTTTTTCATGCGCAATATCTCCTGAGCATGAATATGTATGTCGGTGGCCTGCCCCTGAAATCCTCCAAGCGGCTGGTGAATCATTATTCTGGAGTTGGCGAGACTGAACCTTTTTCCCTTCTCACCACCAGAAAGCAGAAATGCACCCATGGAAGCAGCCTGACCGACACAGATGGTCGATACCGGTGCCTTGATATAGCGCATGGTATCGTAAATAGCCATCCCCGCAGTAACTACGCCACCCGGAGAATTTATGTAAAGATGGATATCCTTGTCAGGGTCCTCCGCTTCAAGAAAGAGGAGTTGAGCAATGACAAGATTCGAAACCGTGTCATCTATTGCTCCACCCAGAAAGATGATCCGGTCTTTGAGAAGTCTGGAATATATATCGTAGGACCGTTCACCTCTTCCGGTTTGCTCAACTACTATTGGCACAAGCATGTCAACTCCTAGGGCTAAATTATTTATCCAGTTCTTTGCGCTCAACCTCAGTTACGGTGGCTTTTGACAATAAAAGCTCTATTGCCTTGTCCTCCTTCAACTGGGCGCTCAGATTTTCCTTTGCTTGGGCATTCTGCTGGTAAAATTTGTTCACCTGCTCAAAGTCCTGATTATTCTGTTGAGCGATCTGCTTTAGCTTTTCATCCACCTCAGCAGCAGTGATCTCTATGGATTCCTTGCGGGCAAGTGCATCCAGCAGTATGGAACCTTTGACCTGTGTCTCGGCAGCACTGCGAAACTGTGCTTTATAGCCCTCGTCGTTAAGGCCCATCATCTCCATGGTAAGTCGCTGCATGGCCAGCCTTCTTTTGCTGTTCTCAAGCATCAGATTCAGCTGTTTGTCAACAAGAGTGTCAGGAACCTCGAAACTGTTTTTTTCGATGAGGCTTTTATCAGTCGATCCCTGAGGTCAGCCTCTATTCGCTCATTTTCCTGCAGATTATGCACTTCCGCGATCTTTTTCTTCAGATCTTCCAATGTTTCGAATTCGCCGAAGTCTTTGGCAAAATCATCATTCAGCTCGGGCAGTTCCTTTACCTTGATTTCCTTTATTTTAACGGCAAAGGTGGCATCTTTACCGGCAAGGTCTTTTTGGCCGTAGTTTTCAGGGAAAGTCACTTTGATTTCACCTTCGTCACCGGATTTCATACCCACAAGCTGGTCTTCAAAACCGGGAATAAAACGGCCTGAACCAAGTTCAAGCTGGAAATCGTCAGCAGCTCCTCCCTCAAAGGGTACACCATCAATGGAGCCTTTGAAATCGAAGGTAACATAATCTCCGCTTTTTGCTGCAACACCGGCTTCAGCAGGTTCAAGATGGGCCATATTCTCCTGCATCTCCCGCAGGCGGCCTGAAACCACCTCATCGTTCAGAACGAATTTTTCCTTTTTAACTTCCAGCCCGTCATAATCCTTAACCTCAACATCCGGAAACACTTCGACGGTTGCAGAATATTTAAAATTTTCCCCTACCTTCAGTTCATCGCTATCTATGACCGGGTATGATACAGGATAAATCTTTTCGTCAGTCAAGGCTTTGAAGTAAGTGTCGTTAACAATATTTTTCAGGACGTCGTCAGCCATCTTTTCATGGTAATGCTTCTTGATTATATCTTTGGGCACCTTGCCTTTCCGGAAGCCTTTAATGGCGGCATGTTTTCTGATTTCGTCATAGACTTTTTCCACTTCTGAAGCAACCCGCGCTGCCGGGATCTCAAAATTGATCTTTTTTTTCACGGAAGTTAACGACTCGACACTGATCTGCATTTTATTCCTCTCTTATCAGGTAATTAACAGGCAGGATTACTGCCATGGTTCAGACATGGATATTGGGCGGGAAAAACAGGAGCAGAATTTTAGGATGGTTATCGAACCCCTCTTGATGGGCTTTAAAGCTACCTACGCACTTAAAAATGGATTTGTAAAAATAACAAACGATGCCATCTGTGTCAAGAAAGAAGTATTTACTGCTGAAACCAGCAGCAAAAAAGGAAAAGGCCCCTTTCGCGTGGTAAAAGGGCCTTCTTTTAATCATCCTGCCCTTTTACTCTCTTTATTGCCAAAATTCTTAGCTTGTCGCTTTGCCAGTTCCTCGATGGTCACGCTATCCAAAATCCCTATCACGTTGTTTTGCACGGTTCTCCACACATTGTGCACATTGCAGTATCCTCCCCTGTCACATGCGCCGCTATCCATAAGACAGCGGTTGGGAATGATCGGGCCTTCAACGGCTTCGACCACCTGGCGGAGGGTTATGGAAGAAGCAGGACGTCCCAGAACAAACCCGCCCCCGGTGCCACGAGATGAATTTATCATACCCAGCTTGGCAAAGCTCTGAAAAATTTTGGCAAGAAATGTCTGGGGCACATCAGTGGCCAAAGCAATCTCGCTTATGAGAGATACCTTGCCCGGGGGCTGCTGGGCCAGATAAATGATGCCCCTGATTGCATATTCTCCCTTGCGGGTCAACTCCATCATCAAAACAACCTTTAGGACCAGTTTTGTCTTTTTATAATTGAAGTATGCTCCTCTGTCAAGGAAAAGATTCCAGGGAACTACCTCTTGGGCGCATTCACCTGCCGAATTCTTTCCGCATGTAGTTTTGCCATTCCCGCACCATGCCGGCATAATCCATGGCAAAACCACCCAGGGCTTTACTTAAAGCGGCGTCTACTGGTATCCTCCTGCCGAGATTCACCAGAATCTCTTTCACATTGAACCAGCCATAGGCGCCGATCATGTAGTTGACCAGGGAATAGCTCTGTTGATATGCCAGTGAAGCCTGTTTGCTGCTCAGACCTCCAAAAGAGCCTTCAAGGGAAGAGAACGGCAGGTAACTGCCGATTTTTGCAGCCCCTCCCAGCTCAGCCATAGGGGGATTATACTCCCTTCGTCCTTCATACTCTGCAAGTCCTTCATTTAACCACGTGGGAACATTGCCCCTTGCAAGCTCATTGACGACAACGTGAGTGTACTCATGGAATAAAATTGCTCTGAGTTGTGGAGTAAGTTCCGCCGCCCCGCCTATGGGGAGACGGATTTTGCCGTCGTAAAGCCCTCCCGACCATTCCGGACTTGAGGTTACCAGTCGATAGTCCTTCTTTGTATAGAGGATGACCGGTATCCTTGCTGAAGGAAAGTAATCAAGGTCCGAACCTACCTGATTATAGGCTGTCTCCAGTGCATCGAGAACTGCATCGGCCAGACTGGAGGTAGCCTCCGTATCATAGGATATCTCGAATTTAGAGCTGTGCCCTTTGCCCATCTTTGACTCGACAGCGACCTCCCTGCGGATCTTCTCCAGAAGCTCAGCCACAACTTTATTGCCTGGTTCAAGCTCTTGGGCCTTGACCAGGGTTTCTACGGCTGATTCCAGCTCACCGGAATCATAGTGGGCACGCCCAAGGAAATAGTAAATATCAGTGGTCCTGTTGCCGTCATCAATGGCTCTGCGCAGTTCGAATTTTGAAGCATCATAGTTCTTTGCCAGGTAAAATGCTATTCCGCGCATCATTCCGTAGGTGGAATTTCCTGGGGAAAGTTCCCGCGCATGGTCAAAATTTTCGGCAGCCTCCAGATAGCGATTGTTTTCCAGCTCTTTTTTACCCATATACATGTAGGCCACAGCCAGGTTCTTGCGCAATGTCTCATCGTAGGGGTAGAAAGAAAAGGCCCTCTGCAGCTGTTCAAGGGCTTTTTCGTATTCCCCCTTATTCAACAACTCAAGTGCATAATCATTGCGGATCAAAGGATCGTCGGCCCAGGAAGGAATTGGCCAAAAAAGAAAAGCAAGGAGGTATACAACGGACAAACAGGCAAAGGTCATTTTTTGCATGACAGCCTCGTTAATTCAAAATTTAAAAAGCCGGGCATGGCCCGGCTCTCACTGCTACAGCATACTTCCTTTAATGCTTTTGGCAATCCCGGTGGGATCCAGTCCATACCGGGTCCGTAACTCAGGTTGTTCACCCTGTTCAATAAAACAGTCGGGGAAGCCGATCCGGGTGACTGGCAAGTGGCTCAGGCCTTCCTCTTCAAGAAGCTCAAGAATAGCCGACCCGAAGCCCCCTTGCAGGACATTTTCCTCAACCGTTACCAGTCTGCCGGTCTTGGCAGCCATTTCAAGGACCAGCTCCCTGTCAATGGGCTTTACATAGCGCATGTTGCTACCGCCACATTGAGGCCTTCAGCAGCAAGGAGATCGGCTGCCTCCATGGACGGGTAAACCATGGTGCCAAGGGCCAGAATGGCGACATCGTCACCATCACGGAGAAGCTCACCTGTTCCTATGGCTAATTCCCTGAACTCCTGATCAATGGCAACTCCATGACCGTTGCCGCGCGGATAGCGAACGGCCGAAGGACCATCATGATTGATGGCCGTAAAAAGCATGTGCTGCAATTCGTTTTCATCCTTGGGCGCCATCAGGGTCATCTGGGGAAAGGAACGCAGGTATGACAGATCGAAGACCCCATGATGGGTGGGGCCGTCACTGCCCACCACTCCTGCCCTGTCGATGGCGAAAACCACCGGCAGGTTCTGCAGGCAGACGTCGTGAAAGATCTGGTCATAGGCCCTTTGCAGGAAAGAGGAGTAAACGGCAAACACCGGCTTTAATCCACGGCCGGCAAGACCCGCGGCAAAGGTGACACCATGCTGTTCTGCAATCCCCACATCGAAGAAACGGTCTGGATGCTTGGCGGCAAAGGCCGAAAGTCCGGTACCATCGGGCATGGCAGCGGTAATGGCAACGATTTTTTCATTGTCATCGGCTATCTTGTTCAGAGCCTCACCGAAGAGCAAGGTATAGGAGGCTGCCCCCCCTTTCCCCTTGGCAACCTTGCCGGTGGTTACATCGAAAGGCCCGACCCCGTGAAAAAGGGACGGATTGGTTTCGGCAGGCCCGTAACCCTTCCCCTTCTTGGTCAATACATGTATCAGCACTGCATCGTCGAAACGCTTGACGTTCTCCAGGGTCTGCATGAGCAGTTCGATGTTGTGGCCATCGATGGGCCCCACATATTCGAAGCCGAGGCTCAAAGAGCATGCCAGGGGTAAAAAGCCCTTTAAGGCTTTCCTCCGCCCTCTTCGCCACCTGCAGAACACCACGGCCAAGACCGTCCATATTTTCCAGGAATCCCTCCACATCCTTCTTGATCTTGTGGACAAATTCGCTGGTGATGGTCCGGCTGAGGAAGCTTGAAAGGGCTCCGACGTTTTCGGAGATGGACATCTCGTTGTCGTTGAGAATCACCACCATATCCCGGTTGAGGTGTCCGGCGTGATTGAGCCCCTCATAGGCAAGTCCGCCGGTCATGGAGCCGTCACCGATAACGGCCAGCACCTTGTTTTTCTCCCGTTTCAGGTCACGGGCCAAGGCCATGCCGAGGGCAGCGGAGATGGAAGTGGAAGAATGTCCCACATCGAAAGCATCATGGGGTGACTCGCAGCGCTTGGGGAACCCGCTTATGCCTCCCAACCGGCGCAGGGTGCCGAACTGTTCACGGCGACCGGTCAGCAGCTTGTGTGCATAGGCCTGGTGTCCCACATCCCACACTATTTTATCATTAGGACTGTTATAGACAGCGTGCAGAGCAATGGTAAGCTCGATAACCCCAAGACTGGGCGCCAAGTGTCCGCCATTGCCGGAACAAGTGCTGATGATGACTTCACGCAGTTCACCGGCCAGGATATTCAGCTCTCTGAGCGAAAGTTTCCTCAGTGATTCAGGACCGCTGATTGTCTCTAGTAAACCAGCCATCAGGACTTCCGTTTCACGATGTAAGATGCAATTTCACGTAAGGGATCAGCTTTTCTATCAAAAGCAGACAGGGCATCAAGGGCGATGTCCACCAGTTCCGCAGCACGTATTTTGGCTTCTGCCAAGCCCATCACAGCGGGATAGGTCGCCTTTCCCCTGGCTTCGTCACTGCCGGCGTCCTTACCGATCTCCTCAGTGGTTCCCTCAATGTCGAGGATATCATCGGCAATCTGGAAAGCCAGCCCTATAGCCTCACCGTAACGGGTGAGACTTTCGGCGTCCTTGCTGCCTGCACCGCCAAGCAGTGCCCCGGATTTGACAGAAGCTTTGATCAATGCGCCGGTTTTATGGGTGTGAATGTACTGGACTGTCGCCAGATCTATCTCGGCATTGCCCTCGCTCTCCATGTCAACCACCTGTCCGCCAACCATCCCTCTTGATCCGGCGCAGCAGGAAATTTCCTGAATTACCTGGACCAATGCAGCCGGCGGGATAGTTTGGGCCGCTGCCACATTGCTGAGCAGTATGAATGCCTCGGTAAGAAGGGCATCTCCGGCAAGAATTGCTACGGCCTCGCCGAAAACCTTGTGGTTGGTGGGATTGCCGCGACGAAAATCATCGTCGTCCATGGCAGGCAGGTCATCATGTATCAGTGAATAGGTATGAATCATCTCCATGGCACAGGCGGCAGGCATGGCCTGGGATATATTCCCTCCCACGGCTTCACAGGCGGCGAGCATCAGTATGGGGCGGATCCTTTTCCCCCCCGCAAAGATGGAGTAACGCATTGATTTGTGGAGCGAAGCAGGAAGGTCATCGGCAAGGGGCAGAAATCGGTCGAGTGCATCATCTACCAGCTGGCAGCGTTCTTTCAGGTAACTTTTCAAATCCATTCAAATCTCATTTCATACGTTGGGATATTAGACATTCATTCATCTTCAGGCTGAAACTGTTCGGTTACAAATCGGCCATCCTTCTGCTTGAGCAAAACCTCCACCCGTTTTTCTGCTTCATTGAGCTTCTTCGAGCAAAAAGCGGCCTGCTTGATCCCTTCCTCAAAGGCTTTAAGCGAGTCTTCAAGGGAAAGCTCTCCACCTTCCAGTTTCTTCACTACCTCTTCCAATTTTTTCAGTGCGGTCTCGAATTTTTCAACGGCCATGGATTAGCTCTTTCCGACAGGAGTTTTGGGAAAAAACAGCGTTATTATACAGATAAGTGCCAAGCAGTCAAGGTTTGATGACCGCTGTCAGTCATGGGTGCACTCCACTCTACAGGTAGCGCGTCCTTTTTTAAGCAATATATCTATGGAATCGCCGGCGGCCAGTTGGTCCCGATCGGCTACCACCGCACCACCCGGAAGCTTTTTCACGATAGAATACCCACGGGCCATGGTGGCCAACGGTGAAAGGGCCTGAAGCTTGCCGGCATTGAAGGCAAGGGACTGCCCCGCCCGCTCGACAGTATGCATCATTGTCTTTTCCATTCGGGACTGCACAAGAAGGAGCTGCTCCCGGCACCGCTCCAACTGCAGGACGGGGTTTTGCAAGCTAAGGCGGTCATGAAGAAAATGATTTTTATCGGCGCTTCTGATCAGCAACTGACGAATACAGCGCATGATCTGCCTTCCAGGTCATCAAGCCGCTGGGCCAGATGGCCAAGGAGCATCGACGGATCTTTGACAGCACGGACCAAGCCATTGAGCTCTCCCCAATGTTCATTGAGCAGTCGACGCATGGCCATCCCCAGGCGGTGGGACAACGCCTCCAGTTCGGCGGAGATTTCCGTTTTGCTTTTTATCACCATCTCCGCCGCTGCGGATGGCGTTGGGGCACGCAGGTCGGCAACGAAATCTGATATGGTAAAATCTATCTCATGCCTACGGCAGAAATTACAGGAATAGAGGATCGATAGATGCACGCGCCACGATCTCTTCGTTGAAGGCCCACAGGTCTTCCAGCGAACCTCCGCCACGACCGACAATCATGACATCTATGCTTCCATATCTGTTTAAATCGTTCACGGCAGCCGCTATTTCTTCGGCAGCTCCTTCACCTTGAACCTTCACCGGCCTGAGCAGTACCTGCACGTTGGCAAAGCGCCGGTTCAGTACGTTCAGAATGTCATGGATAGCCGCACCGGTGGCCGAGGTCACAATACCTATGCGCTGGGGCAGTCTGGGTATCTCCTTCTTGTGTGAATCGGAAAAAAGTCCTTCCTTGGCCAGTCGCTCCTTTAGCTGGATGAATGCGAGCTGCAGGGCGCCAATACCTTTCGGTTCCAGGTATTCCACAATAAGCTGGTACTCCCCACGTGCGTCGAAGACCGAGAGCCGGCCACGGGCAATAAGCCCCATGCCATCGCTGGGCTTGAATTTCAGAGCGCGGGCAGAAGCGCGAAACATGACGCAGCGGAGCTGTGCAGATGCATCCTTCAGTGTGAAGTACAGATGGCCGGAACCCGGCGTGGCAAGGTTTGATACTTCCCCTTCCACCCAGACATGATCAAAATTATCCTCCAGCACGCTGCGGACGAGTCCGGTCAGCTGGCTTACGCTAAGAATATTCTTTTCGGCAAAAAGCACCATGCCCCCTGTGTTCCCCCAACTCACAGCTGTTTCTACCATAGGCGCCATAGCCTGTCAAACTACCGGTTGACCATGGGAATAGCTTCATTGTATGATGCCGCCATGAAAAACTATCCATATGTAATCACCATCTCTTCGGAAAAAGGGGGGGTCGGCAAGACCACCCTGGCGACAAACCTGGCCATATTCCTTAAGGCACTGGATGAAAACCTGCCCGTTTCCATTTTCTCCTTCGACAATCACTTCACCATAGACAAGATGTTCGCCATCAAGGGACAGAAACAGGATAAGGATGTCTCCGACCTGCTCCTTGAAACGCCTGGTCTCGACCTGCTTCACACGGGGCAGTATGGGGTCAATTACATACCCTCTTCCGGCGCACTCTCCGGTCTGAAAACCTCGATGAAGGGTCCCATGGTTCTGGCAAGGCTTTTGGCATCTTCCGGAATCTCAGGCGTCTTGATCATCGATACCAGACCTGACCTGGACATACTTACTCAGAATGCGCTCTTTGCAGCCGACCAGGTGATCATTCCCATCAAGGACATGGCCAGCATGGAAAACTGCCGCAACATCTTCGACCTCTTCGACAAACGTGGCATGGACAAGAAGACCCTTTCTCTGATCCCCTGCCTGGTGGATGAAAGGGTGAAATTCGAAGGGATGTTCAGCGATCAGAAGACACTCCTCAAGCCTACGCCATTAACCGCGGTTACCGCTGCCACGATACCTATATATCCAAAAGCCCCAAGGTCGAAGGTCTCAACACCAATCCGGAGGGCAAGATTTATCCGATCCTGACCCATGCCCGCAGTACCGACGTTTACAACCAGTTTACCCAACTGGCCAGAAGTGTGCTCCAGGAAATGAATGCCACCACCGAACCACGGTCACAGCTCTTCCATCAATGGCTCACCGCTGAAGACACCCGCAAGAAAGAGGAATTCTTTGCTCGGCTGAGCGGCGTCAAATCCCACTGCATAATGTGCGGCAGCCCATCCAGCCAAGCAAAGAGCGGCGTTACCTATTTTTATGAGACATCCGACGGAAGTGATGCAGGTTTTATGGAAGAAAGATGTTTCTCACGTTTCCTGCTGTCGTCCATTTATAATCTGCCACAGGGTCTGCCGGGCGATGACCCGGTACGGCTGATGCTGCAGGACACCATAAAGGAATCGGCCTTTGCCTTCAAGCCGGTCTCCGCAGGTAGCGGAACAGAAGTTGAGTGCCATCGTTTCGATCTCAGCGGCCTGCCCATGTCCAGCAAGGCGTATCAACCTGGAGAATTGGCCCCTCCCCTGGACACTTTAAGAGGATATGGGGAAACCTTGCGAGATGCATTTCTTTTTGTTCATCCCATAACCACCGGCAATCCTGAGGCGATCCTCATGGAGGAAAACTACCGGGCATTCGCCAAACTGAAAAGACATATTGCGGAACAGATCTGCTGAAGAATAAGGAAGGCAAGGTCAGCTGACAATTTGTGATGCATAAACGAAGGTGATTCCTGTTTTTTCAACTGGGGCATCATCTGACAGTGCCTGAATGGTGGTCCGGTGAGGATGACAGATGGCAATGGCACTGCCCCTCCTCCTGGCGGCATCTGCCACCTGTTGCAACTGGGCATTGATCGCCTGCACATTCTGCACGTTATCCAGAAACACCTGCCTGGTCCCCGATTTAAGTCCCATCTTTCTGGCGAGGCGGAACCCTGCCGATTTGGGGGATGTCATGCTGTCGACAAAGAACAAGCCCCTTTCCTGCAGGATCTGCAGCACCGGCTGCATCTTTTCTTCGCTCTCGGTAAAACTGGACCCCATATGGTTATTGGCGCCGACCGCATAAGGAATTTCCTGCAGATACCCCTTCACCTTGGAGGCTATCTGTTCATTACTCTCCCCAAGCAGCAGGCCGTTTTTTTCCATCTTTTTCTCCGGGTATCCCTGTGGCTCCATGGGCATGTGGACCATGACCTCCCCTCCCCTGCCATGGGCAATTTCGGCAACAGCCCTTGCTTGGCATATCCGGGAATAACGGCGAAGGTAATTGGCAGATTGATTGCCAGTAAAGAATCGGCTTCTCTGGTGCTGCGTCCCATATCGTCGATAATGATGGCAACGGTGCCGGGACCGGTCAGGTGCGGCCTCGTTCTTGCCTGTGGAACGGGTCTCGCCTTGGCTGCAGTATAGACATCATGCTTCCCGGGTTTCGCCACAGGACGAGCAGGCATTTTCTGTCGTTCAAGGCTCCCCTGCCTTTCCTGCTTTCCAGGCAAGGTGTGCCTGGACTGTTCCAATAGGAAAAAAGCCAGCGCTATCAAAACTATTACAGCCAGGAGCGTAACCAGTTGCCGGTATTTGCCCCCTGAACTCTTGCGCCTATTTGTCCCTTTCCCCTTCTTTTTTGCCAAGTAGATATCCTCCGCTTTTCAGGCCGCTGCCTTTTGTCTGTCAACCAACAGCCGCCAGAAGGAACGGAAGCGTGTCAGTTCTTTGCCATCAATTTCATTTACCAGTTGATGCAGACACTCAACTTCTTCGGCCGAAACCGGAAAAACTTCGCAGCTGCACACCACATTGTCCCCGTACAATGCTTCTCCGCGAAAGCTAACTTCGATTTCTGCCAGCCTGTATTTTTCGGCAATGCTTGGCGGCACGGTTTCCAACGCCCAGTCCACATAAACGGCATTATTAACATGCCGATTGATGTCCAGATCGCTGCGGCGTACCTGGAAACTCTGCTCGCCATCGATCCTGCCCGGACGGGGTAAAGAGGGGAAATCATCTTCAATTGCCCGCTCTGACTTAAGCGGAAAGTCGCGGAGATGGTCCTTAAGGCGCACAGGCCGGCGGGTGGTAATATTGACGGCGGCCCAGGAACTGGTGGCCAGGGCAATGACTTTTCCGTCTTCGTCCCTGATTGTGTATTCCCTGCATGAAAACAGTCCATCCTTTGTGGAGGGCCAGGTGTGAATGGTGATCCTGTCATTTCCCCGAGGGTAGTGCAACAGGCGCAGGTGAAAACGGGAGATTACCCAGGTCAGGTTCTTTTTACCGAGATCGGCAACGGATAAGTCCAGCTGTCTCACATGGGAAGCTGCCGCGTCCTGCATAAAATTGAAAATGGCGGCCGGCTTGACCGATCCGTTGCAATCCACCTCGTAGTAGCGGACCCTCAGCTTATGTGCGAATACGTTGTCCATTGGACCTTATAAACAAAACCGCCTGCTGATAAAGCATACCAGTCAGGCGGCCTTAAATGAAAAATGAAGGGATCAGGAGGCCACTGCCTTGCAGAGCACGTCCACATCCAATCTGACATCGGTCTGAGTGCCGGAATCCATGTTCTTCAGGGCAGCTGACCCCTTAACCAGCTCGTCTTCACCCAGAATCAGGGTAAAGTGGGCGTTGAATTTGTCGGCTCGCCGCATCTGGCTTTTCAGGCTTTTTCCGGCAAAATCCATTTCCACTGAGCGGCCCTTCTGCTGCAGTCCTGACATAAGCCTGAAGGCTTCCGCCTGTGCTGTTTCTCCAAGGGCTGCTATGAAGAAATCCGGGCGTTTGCGGAAATCTTTTTCTGCCAAAAGCAGAGCAACCCTCTCGACTCCCATGGCAAAACCGATGCCCGGAAGCGATGGCCCACCAAGATCTGATATGAGGCCATCATAACGGCCCCCGGCTGCAACAGCACTCTGTGAGCCTAAAAGGCCGGTGACAAGCTCGAAGGTGGTGCGGGTATAGTAATCAAGGCCACGGACCATGCGGGTATTTATGCTGTATGACGTGCCCACCGATTCCAGGTGGCACCTGGTTTTGGCAAAATGATCATTGCAGTCATGACACAGATAATCAAGAACAGAGGGCGCGCCTTCTGTGGCTTCCTTGCAGCCGGCGGCTTTACAATCGAGCGCACGGAGGGGATTAGTGTCGATTCTCCTCCGGCAATCATCACACAGCTTGTCGATCCTGCTCTTGAGGAAATCCTTCAGGACCTGACGATATTTCGGTCTGCACTCGGGACAGCCAAGGGAATTGATCTGCAGATGGGGCTCGGTCAGGTCCAGCTCGGCAAAGAAGTGACAAAGCATGGTCAGTACCTGGGCATCAACCTTGGGATCGGCTATCCCTGTTACCTCGGCACCGATCTGGTGAAACTGGCGGTAACGCCCCTTTTGGGGCCGTTCATAACGGAACATGGGACCCATGTAATAGAGTTTGGCAACCGGATCAGCCGCATAAAGCTTGTGTTCGATGAAGCGCGCATGATGCTGGCCGTGCCCTCGGGGCGCATGGTAACCTTGTTCTCTCCCTTGTCGACAAAGGAGTACATCTCCTTTTCGACAATATCGGTAGAGTCGCCAATGGAACGGCAGAAAAGTTCTGTCTTTTCCAGAATCGGCACCCTGATCTCAGAGAATCCATACAGCCCGAAAACCCTCCTTGCCGCTGCCTCAATATGCTGCCACTTTTCAACCTCTCCGGGAAGTATATCGTTAAAACCCTTGATGCCGGTAATGCTCACGCCTGTTTATCTCCTCGTTCATTGCTTTTTATATGCAGATATGTGAAAGACCATGTTTTTCCCGCAGGCCTTGCTTCGATACATTGCCTGGTCAGCCAGTTCGAGAAGCTCCAGTTTGGTACATGCATCTTCCGGGTAACTGGCACAGCCAAGACTGGCGGTAAGTTTTATGTCAAGACCTTCACTTTGAATGAAGACATGACCCTCAATGGTGCTGCGGATACGTTCAGCAACTACGGAAGCCCCGTCTATTCCGGTCTCGATGAGTATTATCGTATATTCATCCCCCCCGTAACGGATTACCGTATCCACGTCACGCACCGATTTTTTCAGCAACAGCCCCACTTCGGCCAGGGCCTTGCTTCCCACAAGGTGTCCGTACTGATCGTTTATTCGCTTGAAGAGATCTATGTCAAGAAAGATGATGGATATGTTGGAAGAATAACGCTCGGCGCGCCTGACTTCCCTTTCGAGGGCTACATCAAGGTAACGGTAATTGAAGAGCCCAGTCAGTTCGTCGATGTAGAGAAGATTCTTGGCACTGTTGTAACGGGACGCATTTTCCAGGGCAAGGGATGCCTGATCAAGCAGGAAATTTATGTTTTTGAAATCCAACTGGGCCGGAAACACGCTTTGCGATTCGTTGAAAACGATTATGATGCCAAGAAGTGCTGTTTTTGCCCTGACGAAGAACAGCATTGCTTCGGTAATGGAGTGTTCTGCAAAGAACCGGGACCGCTGCTCGAGATCATTAAGCAGGACAAAACTTCTATTATCCTCTTCGCGAACATCGAAAATATCGAATATGAGCTCCCCAAGGGAAGAAGCGGTTTCCTCGTCGAACCCTTTTATCTCTTTTAACTCCAGCGTACCGTCATCATTCTGGAAGTAGCCGGTTAAGCGACTGAGACCAAATTCTTTGGCCAGTGAATCGACAAGTATTGTGTGAATGCGGTCGAAATCAAGAGAATTGGCTATGGTCTGACTTATTTGAAAAAGGTTCAGCAGTCCTTTCAGTTCCTGATTTTCATCAAGAAGCCTCCTCTGCTCGAAACAGAGTGCGACCGCATGCTTGAATTCCTCGCTGTTTATGGGCTTGACAAGATAGTCACGGGCGCCGTTTTTCAGGGCAAACACGGCGGTCTCCGTGTTGGCGTGGCCGGTGACCAGAATTACATCTATGGAGGGATCAAACTGCTTTACCTTGGACAGGAGATCAAGTCCGGTTATATCGGGCATGACCAGATCGGTGACGACCAACGCATATTCGCTGCTATGCAACATTTCCAGGGCTTTCTCTCCGGAACCAGCCACATCGACAGCAAAGCCGTCACTCCGCAGCAGATCGGCAAATACCTCCCTGAAGAAACTGTCGTCTTCTACTACAAGAATCCTCTCCATGAGGAATATCTCCTGAGTCGGTTTTTATTGGGCATCCAGGCGATTGTGGACCCAAACTAACAGATAAATCGGAATTCTGTCAATTAAAATGCCAGTTTTGCCTACGGGCGATAAACTTTCCCTTACCTTCGTCATAAATAAGGCGGATAGTCCCGTTAAGGTCGGTTCTATATACTTCCACATGCTTCTCCTTCAACCTCGCCAGCGTCTGTTCGGCGGGAAGGTGAAAGCTGTTGCCATAGCCGGCGGAGATCAGGGCAATTTCCGGGGAAGCCCAGTGAAGAAATTCAGGGGAAGATGAATATCTGCTCCCATGATGGGGGACCTTAAGAACGTTGCTCTGCTGCCCCTTGTGAGCAAATAGTCGCTTCTCCACTTCCATGCCGATATCACCGGTAAACAGAACCGCTCCCTTTTCATACACGAGACGAAAGACCAGCGATCTCTGGTTCAAATCGGGGTACTGGTTGCTGCTATCAGCTTCTGGCCACAAAAACTCAAGCCTCGCACCTCCTATGTCCATCTGATGGTCCGATGCATGGATCTCGCGAACCGGGATCTTTCGCTTATCGATAATTGCCCTGAGATTGCGGTAGTTCTCGCTATCGTCCATTGCCGGCCTGCTCTCCCAGAACTCCCCCACCTTAAAATTATCGGCAATGTAAAGAAGGCCTTGAATATGGTCCGGGTGGGCGTGGGTCAACACCATGTAATCTACGGTCGTGACACCCAGTGCCCACAGTGCAGGCGCCAGCAATCTTTCGCCCACGTTGATTCCCCCTCGCGGCAGAACCGCCTCCGTCTATCAGCATTGTTTTACCGCCGGGAAACGATATCAACGTGGATTCTCCCTGGCCCAGACTGAAAAAGGTTATCTGCAGGAGCCCCTTATCCGGCCCCTTGAAAAACAGGGCGTTACCGGCAATGGCAACAGTAGTGACAATGCAAAAGACAATCTGGAATTTTCTTGAGGAGACAAAGGTCAGCACCAGAAGCAGGAGATAGAATAAAAAAAGATCGAAGTAATCTGGATTTAAAAGGGGCAACGCTGGAATATTTGAAACCAGCAGAACGAAGGAGTTGGCTATTTTAACCGGAAACGCGGCAGCAACAAGCAGCAGTCTCGCAACAAAGGGGAAAAGGAAAATGAACGGAAGTGCCATAAAACCCAGCACTACAGCACCATAGCCCATGAGCGGCACCACAATCAGGTTGCTGATAAGACCGGTGAATGAAACCCGGTGAAAATAAAATGCCACGGGAAAAAGCGTCCCAGTGATGGCAGCAAGTGAAGCCATCAGAAAGAGCAGCAGTTTGTACGCTATCGTGCCGCTGGCAAATCTGGCAAAAGGCAACATGAAAATAGGGGTTAGAATGATGATTCCCCACAGGGCGACAAATGACAATTGAAAAGAAATATCGAAAAGGGCGCCTGGCGTAACGGCAAGAATAACCATGGCGGCCAGCAGCAGACTGTTCACCGGCTCCACCTCACGCTCGACAGCGAGGGCAAAAACCAATGCGGCTATCATAATAACGGAGCGGGCAGTTGCCGGGGCCGTCCCCGAGAGCAACAGATAAAAGATAATGAGAGGCAGGGTAATGATAAGGAGGCTTTTGCGCAGATTAAAGTTGAGGGTTAAACATTGGAAGTTTCGACAAACACCCAGCAGGAGGTGAAATACACACAGGGCGATGATTCCCACGTGAAAACCTGAGATTGACAGGATGTGATTGACCCCGGTATTGGCATAGGCGGTCTCAATATATGGTGGAGTATAGCCTCGCTCCCCAATGAGAAGAGCTCTGAGAATGCCACCTTCTACTGAGGGCACGGCCTTACCGATAAAATTGCCCATGCCCGCTGCCGTTTGATCGATGAAACGCTGCAGCGGATGGCTGACATTGGCCATGACCAGCACCACATCGTCGGCACGACTTGCGAATGCGGTGGCAAAGATACCTTTCAGGGCAAGGTTGCGAACAAAATCAAATTCGCCCGGCAAGCCGTAGTTCCGGGGTCTATGGAGACGCGAAACAACTCTTACCCGGTCTCCTGCGAGTACCTCAGGATGCCCCTCCCCCACATACAACAAAACCCGGCCGGTCACCGGAACGTAACCACCAGCCCGATACAGGCGCTCAGCCTCAAGGTGGAGCCGTGATCCCGCTGCCCTGGCCTCAGGACGGCTGTCAACGACCCCTTCCAGAGTCACAGCTCATCGGAAACAAACCTGACAATATGATTTTTTTGAAAGTCAGAGTGCAGCAGGTCTTTTAGGGAAAGGTTACCCCAGCAAAAGAACAGAAGAGAAATGGCCAGGAGATATGGGTACCTTTTCGGCAGGAAAACGGCAAAAAGGGATAAAAGCAGAAGGGGCAGCAGGATTCCTTGCGGGACAAAGAAAGAGTAAAGACCTGCCGACAGAATGCCGGCAATAATGGAAGCAAGGGGAATGAAAAGTGGTCTTCCTTTCACCCCCTGCACCTTTTATTTTCTCTCCTTGAAACGTTCCACCAGAGAAGCAAGGATTTTATCCAGGTCAGTCCTCTTTACAGGAGCATCAGGTTCGCCCTTTATGGCGGATACTGCCATGTACTCAGCCGGTGAAGATTTTTTCCCGGCTATTTCAACCACGTCCACTCCCTGGTTGGTTTTCAGGTTTATCAGCAACTTGTGACTGCCTTGGTCGAGACGGAAAAGTCCCAGGTCTACCCATTCCAGATAGGGCTTGCCGTTTCCTTTTACCTTGTCGGAATCCACCTCGGCAGAAATGGTATCTCCAAGAGCTCTTATCCTTATTCTGTAGGCGCCATCCTTATCCACAGCGAAAGGCATTTCCAGCTGAGCTCCGCGATAATCGGCACGCACCCATTTTGGGGCCAGCGGTTTGCCAAGATAATCGACGGTGGTGATCTTGGCCGATACTGGCAGCTCTGCCACATCAGCTACAGGGAAAACAAGGGGCTTGCCGTCATCGGGCAGGTTGCTTTCAAGGCCGAGCAAGGCAGCTGTAACCTCTGCCAGGTCCCCATGATTGAAGACGGATTTGGTCTCCCAGCCGTCAATGGGAGCAATGGCTCGCAGTGTCGGCGCATCGAGGATAAAATAATCGACAGCACCGTCGGGTGGAAGAACTACATTAATCTCCTGGAAGCCTGCATTCAGCGAAATGTCGGCAACCTTTGCCTCGGCGATTTTTGAGCCGGTACTGACAGTGAACTCCTTGCCGCCTACCTGCCATTTCTGGCCGTCCCCTTTGGCTGCAACGGTTAGAGAATAAATGCCGCCAATGGGAAGCAAGACCTTGAAATGAGCGGTAGTCGGCGAGGCAATACCACTCACCCATCCACTCCCGGAAAAAGGGCCTAACAGGGCATAGTTCCGGACAGATACATTGTCGGTTTGGGCTGCATAGTACTTTTCCGCTTCAAACTTGAAGAACCTTTTTCCAGACAGGATGACCAAGTAATCCTTTTCCCTGGGTTTAATGGGCAAACCTGCGTCCCATCCCATCGCTGTAACAAGATCGGTGACAAATTCACCATGGGTAATGAACGCGCTCTTTTTAGCATTTTTTTTGTCTGCAGCAATGCTGCAGGAGATGTCGAGAATCAGGCAAAGACTAATAACGAGAATGAGAAGCCTGCGATTTTTCATACTCCCCTCCTTGGCATGAGAAGCAACTCTTTGAGACAGTTGTTTATACACAGCTTTTGCATCAGTTAACCTGAAAAATAACCGGGTGCATGGCAAGCACGAACAACTTGAGAAAAAACGAGGCTGAAAAGAGAGAAAATAAGGAGAGCAACAGACAAAGAAAGAAAGGGGGAGCAGGATACTCCCCCTTTTTGTTGTTTTTATCAGGCGAGTCTGCTGGAATACAGGGGAAACTGCTTCATCATGGTGTTTACCCGTCCCTTTATTTCAGCCAGCTTAGCATCATTGTCAACATTGGCCAGTGCATCGGCGATAAAACCCGCCACCTGCGCCATCTCCGGCTCCTTCAGGCCATGGGTAGTGGCAGCAGGGGTACCGATCCTGATCCCGGAGGTAATAAAAGGAGAACGGGTGTCGAAGGGGATGCCGTTTTTGTTGACGGTAATTCCGGCCTTGTCCAGGGCTTCCTCGGCCACCTTGCCAGTCAACGGTGTCTCGGACAGATCAACCAGCATCAGGTGATTGTCGGTACCGCCGGAGGTGAGCTTGAATCCATTTTCCATCAGTGCTGCCGCCAGTGCCTTGGCATTATTGACTATCTGCTGCTGATACTGCTTGAACTCGGGCGACAGCGCCTCCTTGAATGCCACAGCCTTGGCGGCAATGACATGCATCAGGGGACCGCCTTGGATCCCGGGGAAGATGTTGGAATTGAGTGCCTTGGCAAATTCCTCACGGCAGAGAATCATGCCGCCACGGGGCCCGCGCAGAGTCTTGTGGGTTGTAGTGGTGACAAATTCGGCATGGGGCACCGGACTCGGATGAAGTCCTGCAGCGACAAGCCCTGCGATATGGGCCATATCCACCATGACCACGGCTCCCACCTTGTCGGCGATCTTGCGGAAAGCGGCAAAATCAATGGTACGCGGATAGGCGCTGGCACCGACAACGATCATTTTCGGTTTATGCTCAACAGCCAGCCTTTCAACCTCGGCATAGTCAATGGTCTGGTTTTCCTTGGTCACCCCATAGGGGACAATATTGAAAAATTTTCCAGAAAAGTTGACCGGGCTGCCGTGGGTCAGGTGGCCGCCATGGGCCAGATTCATGCCGAGCACGGTATCCCCCGGCTTAAGTACCGTAAAGTAAACAGCCATGTTGGCCTGTGAGCCGGAGTGAGGCTGCACGTTGGCATGCTCGGCGCCGAACAGCTCCTTTGCCCGTTCGATGGCCAGATTTTCCACTATGTCCACATTATGGCAGCCGCCATAGTAGCGCTTGCCGGGATATCCTTCGGCATACTTATTGGTCAGGACCGAACCCTGAGCCTCCATGACCGCTTCCGAAACGAAGTTTTCCGAGGCGATCAGTTCCAGGTTAAACTCCTGCCGCTCAGTTTCAACTCGTATGGCATTTGCTACGGCGGGATCAAAATTCTCCAGTATGGACATAGATTCTCCTTTGCTATGGTATAAAAAGGAAACGGGACTGTGGTAGTCCCGTAATGTTTTACAGCTCATTCACCGCTTTCTGGCAGGCTACTTGTAGAGTTCTTTTTCAATCAGTGCAATCTTGTCAAGCCTTCCCTGGTGACGGCCTCCCTCGAAGGCGGCATCGAGCCAGGTAGATACCATTTCTCTTGCTCCATCGTTATCAAGGACTCTGCCTCCAAGAACGAGGATGTTGGCGTTGTTGTGCTCCTTGGCCATGCGGGCCATAAAGCTGTCTGTAACAATGGCAGCCCTGACATGGGGAAATTTGTTGGCAACAATGGACATGCCGATACCGGTGCCACAGACAAGGATTCCCTTCTCCACTTCACCCGTTGATACCTTCCTCGCAACTTTTTCGCCGAAGTCGGGATAATCCACGGAATCACCGTTATCGGTCCCGCAGTCTTCGAAAGGAATGCCCCGCTCCAGCAAAAGTTTCTTGATTTCAACCTTGAGTGCAAGTCCGCCGTGATCACTACCCAGTGCTATCATTGTCCCACCCTTCCCTAAATCTTTCTGAAAAGCAGTGAGGCGTTGGTGCCGCCGAAGCCGAAGGAATTGCTCAGGGCACAACGAATGGAAGCATCACGGGCAGTGTTGGGAACGTAATCGAGATCACATTCGGGATCGGGCGTTTTGTAATTGATGGTTGGAGGAACAACTCCCTTGTCCATGGCCATTGCGGTAAAAACAGCTTCAATGCCGCCGGCTGCGCCAAGAAGGTGGCCCGTCATGGATTTTGTGGAAGATACCATCAGTTTTTTTGCATGGTCACCGAAAATGCGTTTGATCGCCATTGTTTCGTAGAGGTCGTTAAAATGGGTCGAAGTACCATGGGCATTGATGTAATCGACCTCCTCAGGCTTCACACCTGCGGTCGCCAAAGCCATCTTTATGCAGCGGGCAGCACCCTCTCCGTCAGGGGCAGGCTGGGTAAGATGAAAAGCATCTCCGCTCATGCCGTATCCTGCAACTTCTGCATAAATCTTGGCACCACGACGCTTCGCCGACTCATATTCCTCCAGGACAACAATACCAGCGCCCTCAGCAAGAACAAAACCGTCACGTTCCTTATCAAAAGGTCTCGACGCTGCAGAAGGATCATCATTGCAGGTCGATAATGCCTTCATTACAGCAAAGCCGCCAATACCAAGGGGGGTCACGGTAGATTCCGTACCGCCGGCGATCATGCGTCGGCATCACCACGCTTTATCATGTGATATGCATCGCCAATTGAATGGGTGCCGGTGGCACAGGCAGAAACCGATGAGATATTGGGGCCCTTGGCACCGTACTTGATAGATATGTGGCCGGGAGCAAGGTTTATGATCAGCATGGGAATGAAGAAAGGAGATATCTTTTTGTATCCGCCTTCCAGAAGAGCCGAGTGGTATCTCTCGATGGTAGGCAAGCCGCCAAGGCCGGCTCCCACAAGAACTCCCACCCGTTCAGCATTTTCTTCGGTTATCTTCAGCTGAGTCTTCCATGGCATAATGGGCGGCGCCCAAGGCATACTGGATAAAGTTGTCCATCTTCTTGATTTCTTTTTTGTCGATGAAATCCTCGGCAACGAAATCCTTAACCTCACCAGCTATCTGAACAGGCAAATCGGAAGGGTCAAAGCGCGTAATACGTGCAATGCCCGATTTTCCGGCGGTCAGGGCGTCCCAGTTTACCTTGTTGCCGGTGCCTAGCGGAGAGACGACACCAACTCCCGTTACAACAACTCTTCTCATAGACTGAAGCTCCTTATGTTTCTGATCCTCTAAACATGCTTTAAACCGAACTGCAAAAAAGGGGGAGGTAAACCTCCCCTCAATCCATCTTAGGTGTGATCAGTGATGTAATCGATGGCGTCCTGAACGGACTGGATCTTCTCGGCGTCTTCGTCGGAGATCTCAATGTCGAATTCTTCCTCAAGAGCCATAACCAGCTCGACAGTATCAAGGGAGTCGGCTCCCAGATCATCCATAAAAGAAGCTTCGTTGGTTACCTGAGCCTCATCCACACCCAGCTGCTCAGCAACTATTTCTTTGATACGTTTATCGATTGACGACATTTCCTGCACCTCCATTTTTTTTAGTACCTTTTCAGGCTGGTTTATTTATCAACTCTGTAGCTACATAACATGAAAAGCTAAATTTGCAAAAGGTATTTTACGAACAAAAATCAGTTTTAATCGGTTCTTAAACGGGGCTACATATACATGCCGCCGTTGACAGACAGAATATGCCCCGTAATGTAACTTGCCTGGGTCGAAACGAGGAAAGAAACTGCTGCCGCAATATCTTCAGGTTGACCAAGACGCTCCAGCGGAACCTGCTGCAGCAGGCTTTCCCGTACTTTCTCCGAAAGGGTTCCGGTCATATCTGTCTCGACAAACCCAGGAGCCACTGCATTGACGGTAATGTTACGCTTTGCGAGTTCGCGGGCAGTGGCTTTTGTCAAGCCGAACATGCCTGCCTTGCTGGCACAGTAGTTGACCTGCCCGGCATTGCCCATTTCGCCCACCACCGAGCTGATATTGACGATCCGACCATACCTGGCCTTGGTCATGTATTTGGCAGCCTCACGGGTACAGTTGAAGGCACCCTTGAGGTTGATGTCCAGCACGGCATTCCAGTCATCATCTTTCATTCTGAGCAGAAGGCCATCCCGGGTTATTCCGGCATTATTGACAAGGATGTCGATCCTGCCAAATTCTTTGACAGCTGCGGCAAAAAGACCTTCCACCTCTGCAGTTACCGAAACATCGACCTTAACAGCCAGAGCTTTGCCCCCTGCGCTGGTGATTTCGTCAGCTGTGGCCTGGGCGGTCTCAAGGGAGGTGGCGGTAACCACAAGATCGGCGCCATCGGCAGCCAGTTTCAATGCCACTGCCTTGCCTATGCCCCGCGAAGCACCGGTAACGATAGCCACTCTGCCGTTAAGACTCATAAGCCCTCCTGGATCAAAGCCCTGAGGCTCTCCTGATCCTGCACATTGGATGTAGCAACGCTCTTGTCGATCCGTTTTACCAAGCCAGCCAAAACCTTGCCCGGTCCGATTTCGACAAATTTATCAACGCCGGCGGCAACCATAGCCCCTACGGATGCGTCCCACTTGACGGGGGCACTCACCTGCCTGACCAGGAGCTCCTTCACCCTTTCGGCGTCACTATTGGCCGATGCTTCAACATTGGTTACGACGGGAACAGTCAACGGTGAAACAACAACAGGCTCCAATACACCGGCAAGGCGTTCACCGGCTGGTATCATGAGAGCACAATGGAAGGGTGCGCTTACGGGAAGCAGCATCGCCTTTCTGAATCCTTTCCCTTTGGCAATCTCTATGGCTCTGTTGACGGCGCCGCTGTTACCGGCTATGACGATCTGGCCGGGTGAGTTGAAATTAGCTGGCGCAACCACCTCACCCTGTGCTGCTTCTGAACATATTTCAGCCAACACTTCGGGTTCTACGCCCAGGATTGCAGCCATGGAACCAACGCCGACAGGAACCGCCTCCTGCATGAAAGTGCCGCGGGCACGAACGGTACGAACGGCATCGGCAAACTTGATGGCACCGGCGGCAACGAGTGCCGAATACTCTCCAAGGGAATGACCTGCCATAAAATCTGCTTTGAGGGAGGTTTCTTCTTCGAGGACTCTCAGAGCGGCAATGCTTGCAGTGAGAATGGCAGGTTGAGTATTGGCCGTAAGTTTGAGATCTTCTTCCGGACCTTCAAAACAGAGTCGGGAAAGCTTGAAATTAAGGGCATCGTCAGCTTCCTCGAAAACGAGGGCTGCCTTCTTGAAATTATCGGCAAGATCCTTGCCCATGCCTGCGAATTGAGATCCCTGGCCGGGAAAGATAAACGCTTTCTTGCTCATGGAAACATTCCTTTCTTGTATTACCAGCGAAACAGCGCCGATCCCCAGGTAAGTCCGCCACCAAAAGCGTCAAGCAGGACAACATCCCCCTCCTTGAGGCGCCCGGAGCGATTGGCTTCATCAAGGGCTATGGGAATGGAAGCTGCCGAGGTATTGCCATAGCGCTCCAGGTTGATGAAAACCTTTTCCTCGGCAATGCCGAGTCTTTTGCCGATGGCATCGATAATGCGCCGGTTGGCCTGATGGGGTATGAAAAGGTCGATATCGTCAGTGGTCAGGTCATTTGCGGCAAGTGCCTGACGTGCCACATCCTCCATAGCCCTCACCGCCAGTTTAAAGACCTCGTTACCGTGCATTTTGATGAACATCAGTTTTTCATCGATGGTTTTCTGTGTGGCGGGATTTCTGCCGCCGCAACCGGCTGATAAAGAAGTTCCCAGTAGGACCCGTCACTGCGGATATGGGTGGAAAGTACACCACAATCTCCTTCCTGTGCCTCGACCACGGCAGCTCCCGCTCCGTCGCCGAAAAGGAGGCAGGTATTGCGATCGGTCCAGTCCAGAATGCGGGAGAGCACTTCACCGCCAATGACCAGGGCTTTTTTGGCGGTGCCGGTCCTGATGAACCGGTCGGCAATGGAGAGCCCATATATAAAACCGGAACAGGCAGCGGAAACATCGAAGGCTGCCGCATTGATTGCCTTGAGATTGCTCTGGATCACGCAGGCAGTCGAGGGAAATGGGAAATCGGGGGTAACGGTCCCGACGATGATCAGATCCAGCTCTTCAGCCTTGACTCCTGCCATCTCCAGGGCCTTTTCTGCAGCACGGGTGGCAAAGGTGGAGGTATACTCACCTTCGGCAGCGATGCGGCGTTCCTTGATCCCCGTTCGCGTTGTTATCCACTCGTCACTGGTATCGACCATTTTTTCCAGGTCGGAATTTGTCAGCACCTTATCGGGAAGGGCAGAACCGGTCCCGGTTATCCTGGTACGAATCATGATTTACAACCTTCCTACCCTGCCGCTTGTGCTTTTAGTGTTTCCAGCTGCTGCATATAAAGAGGATAGTTTTCCTGGAGTTTTTCGACCATGCGTTGGTTAACGCCCTTTCGGGCATATTCGTGGGCAAAACGGATGGCATTTTTTATGGCTTTGGCATTGGAACCGCCATGGCAGATCATGCCGACACCATCTATTCCCAACAGAGGAGCGCCACCATATTCCGTATAATCGACCTTCTTTTTGAAGTTGATGAAAGCCCGGCGAGACAGGATATAGCCGATCTTGTACAGCAGGCTCTGCTTGATCTCCTCTTTAAGCATTGTGCTGACAGCCTCGGCAAGTCCTTCGGAAAGCTTGAGCACCACGTTGCCGACAAATCCGTCACAGACGACAACATCCACCATGCCGTTGAAGATATCCCGCCCTTCCACATATCCCATGTAATCGAGGGAAGTGCTCTTAAGGAGTGTGCTTGATTCGCGGGTCAGGTCATTTCCCTTGCTTTCTTCCTCTCCGTTGGAAAGAACGCCGATCTTCGGGTTTTCCACATCCATAACGGACCGGGCATAGACCTCACCCATTATGGCAAACTGGACGAGATTGAGAGGTTTGCAATCAACGTTGCCGCCAACATCGAGCACTAGGGTTTTTCCGCGGAGAGTGGGAAATATCTGGGCGATGGCCGGGCGATCTATACCTTTGATACGCTTGAGTACGAACATGCCGGCAGCCATGGTGGCACCTGAGTTACCGGCACTGACAACAGCGTCCGCTTCATTGTTCTTCACCAGTTCAAAGGCAACGCGGATAGAAGAATCCTTCTTCTTTCTTACCGCATCGGAAGCGGAATCATGCATGCCGACCACCTCGCTGGCATGCTTGACTGTTATATCCAGATCTTTGCAGTTATGCTTTGCAAGTTCGCAGTTTACTTTTTCCGTATCGCCTACCAGGGTTATGGCAATATCGAATTCCCTGGCAGCTGCGACAGCGCCCTCCACCTCGACACCAGGCGCGTTGTCGCCACCCATCGCATCTACAGCAACTCTCATATGACCTCTAGCAGCGGCTCTTAATACAAAGAACCTCGGATGGCAGTTTAAAGCTCTTCAGCCTTAATTACTTCTCTGCCTTTGTAAGTGCCGCAGGAGGGACAAACTCTGTGGGGAAGTTTCGGGGATTTGCACTGTGGGCAAGTGGAAACTGTCGGGGCTGTAAGAAAATCATGGGCCTTCTCATGTTCTTGCGTGACTTGGATGTCTTCTTCTTAGGTACTGCCATAAAATAATTCTCCTTTACTTGTCTATCTTGATACCCTTCAACGCGTTGAATTTGAAACTGCCTTCGCTCGTAACGCAGCCGCAGGCGGTGTCGTTGAGATTGGCTCCGCAACTACTGCATAATCCCTTACAATCATCCCGGCATATGGGCTTGAAGGGTATCTCCATGATTACCTGTTCCGCCACCTCAGTGGAGAAATCGATTTCTTCCCCTTGGTAGGATTTGGAAATCAGGTCTTCCTCGGCCAGCTCGACCTCTTCGTCAAGCGGCTCGGCAGATTTCGTATAAAAAATCGTAAAGGATGATGCTATCTCGATGTCGAATTCAGTGAGACAACGGGCACAGGAAACTCTTACGGCCGTTTCTACCTTGCCGGAAGCCCTGATATGGTCGAACTCCCTGGCTACAGTAAAATCAAGCCGTAGCGGAGACAGGAATTCGCACTCGCCGGTCCCAGTCATGGCAAGCAAGTCCGGATAGTCATTAACCGGCTCCTCAGCCTCCATGTGCAACGCTTTATCTTTTAAATCGGCTATCCGAACTTTCAAAGTATCACCAATGGGCACAGCATTCAAAGCTACCCAGTATATAGACGGATCACCATTTGTCAAGGTAAAACTGCCGGCGCACCCTGTCCCCCCGTTGCTGAGGGTCCATCTATTAAACCATTCGAGGACTATTTGCAACAATAAATAACCAAAAATGTTCTAACGTTTTCGGCAGGAAGATCCATCGCCTGCACCCACAGGAGCAAAGCCTCTGCGCATGGTGTTCTCGGTCACCACCCGCGGATCCATGAAATGAAGGAGATAATCAGGCCCGCCCGCCTTGGTACCGGCGCCGGACATCCTGAAACCGCCGAAGGGTTGACGACCTACCAGGGCACCCGTGCAGTTGCGGTTGAGGTAGAGATTGCCGACACGGAATCGCTTGGTGGCAATGGCAATATGTTCGGGGCTGCGGCTGAAGACGCCGCCGGTCAAAGCATAGCGGGTGGAATTGGCCCAGGCCAGAGCTTCATTGAAATCCCTTGCCCGCATTACGGCAAGCACCGGTCCGAAAATTTCCTCCTGGGCAAGCCGGTGTTCCGGGCGGATATCGCCGATGATGGTCAGTGGTACGAAAAATCCGACCTCCGGCACCTGCCCTTGATAAAGAAGGCTCCCTTCCTGCCGGCCAACTTCAATGTAGTTCATTATACGTCTTCGGGCATTTTCTTCGGCAACCGCACCTATGAGATTGGCAGGATCTTCGACTGGTCCAACCGGAACAGCTTCGGCCAGTGCGACAATCCGCTGGACAAATTTGTCGTAGATCCGATCAAGGACAATGACCCTGGAACATGCCGAGCATTTCTGCCCCTGAAAACCGAAGACCGAATTGAATACATGGGGAACCGCCTCGTCCAGATCGGCATCCTCGTCAATAATAATCGCGTTTTTCCCCCCCATTTCGCAGATGACCTTTTTTATCATTTCCTGGCCGGGCTGCACCTTGGTAGCGCGCTCGATGATCCGCAACCCCACCTCCATGGAACCGGTGAAGGCAATGAGGCTGACATGGGGATGGTCAACCAGGTAATCGCCCATGATGCCGCTACGACCGGGGACAAAGTTAAAGACACCGTCAGGCAGCCCGACCTCTCTGAATATCTCCACCAATTGCCAGCCAATGATGGATGTGAGGCCGGAAGGCTTGAAAACAACGCAGTTCCCGGTGACAATGGCGGCAGAGACCATGCCCATGCTGATAGCCAGGGGGAAATTCCAGGGGGCGATGACAGCAGCAACCCCTTTCGGCTCATAAAAGTATTGATTCGTCTCTCCGGCAACCTTTCCCATCGATCTGGGAGAGCCGAGACGCATCATTTCCCGCGCATAGTATTCGAGGAAATCAATGGCTTCGGTCACATCGGCATAGGCCTGATCCCATTGCTTGCCGATTTCCAGCACCTGCAGGGCGGAAAGCTCGTAGATGCGCCGACGGACGACTGTACATGCCTTGAGGAGAAATTCAGCACGTATTTCCGGAGTTACATCACGCCAAGTTTCAAAGGACTTCCTGGCAGCACCGATCGCCTGGGCTACCTCATCGGTTCCGGCTTGGCACACCCAGCCAAGGATCTCGGACGGATCAGAAGGATTCACTGAAGGAAGCAAGTCCTCCGTTTCCAGTTGCTGCCCCCCTATGAACAGCGGGTACTTCCGGCCGAACCGATTGCGCACCTGCCCGATATGTTCACGAAACGCCTGGCGCTGCTCTTCTCTGGTAAAATCGATGACCGGTTCATTGCTGAAAGGAATCACCTTCCCCGAAGGTTTTGCCCCCTCACGCAGTCTGGGTTGAACCGCAAGCCGCTGCCGTTCCACCACATGTACCGGGTCCTCCAGCAGTTTTTCTGCTCCGGCGGCATCCACAAAGGTCTGTCGCAGGAAAGAGACGTTGGAGGTATTCTCCAGAAGCCGGCGTACCAGATAACCCATGCCCGGAACCATGGGACCGTATGGGCAATAGAGACGCAATCGGCCGGTACGGTTGAGGATTGCCTTGCGCACTGGTTCAGCCATACCGTACAGGACCTGAAATTCATATCGATCATCAGAGATGGCCAGTTCCTGGGCAAGCTCGATGACAGCGGAAATGGAACGGATGTTGTGGGAAGCACAGGCAAAATGGCAGACATCACTGTTTTCCATGATTCGGCGTGCCTGACGTTCAAAAGCGGCGTCAGTTTCCGCCTTCATGGTCCAGACCGGTTCGGGAAGTCCGCTCTGGCGGGACCTGATCATCTCATAATCCCAATATGCCCCCTTCACCAGGCGGATGGAGATACCAAGACAATTTTCCCTTGCCCAGGTAACCAGATTATCCAGGTCATGGTCCGTATCCCTCAGATAGGACTGGAGAACAAGCCCCAGGTGAGGATAGTCGGGATTCTCCAATTTCAGGCGTCGGTAGACTCAAGTATGATTTCCTTGTAGCGATAGGTCTCCATGTCGAGGCAGAGAAAACCGTTTACCTCCCTCACGCGACGACAGATAAGGCGGAGCCTGCGAAGAATGGCCGCAACACTTCCCTCGTAATCCATCGGGCTTGCCAGACAAGAAAGGGCTGTTGCCTTAACGGAAACGTTGATCCGGGGCGCATGTCCCCAATCCATACTGCCTGAAGTCCGGCCGGCGCCAAGGGGTTTCCAGCGGCCCATGGCCCGCTCAATGGAACCTATAAGATTCAGATACTGGTCCACATAGGCATCGGCCTCCTTTTCGGAAAGGGTTGCCTCGCCCAACACATCGACAACGGCAGCAAAACCTTGATGGCGCAAGCGTTCGATGTTGCTGATTGCCTCCGTGGTATTCTCTCCGACAATGAACTGCTGCGCCATTTTTCGGATAGCCGTTGAGACAGCTTCCTCTGGATAAAGTTGCCGAATGGGCCGAAGACACCGGCGGCCTGGCGGAGCAGAGCCAGTACTGGAGGCTGCGCACCGGCAAAGTATTCTTCCAGATGGTCGGCTACCATCCTGTCTGTGGAAAGGGTCGGGAATACGTCGACGAAACGGAACAGCCGGGTCTTGAACTCCTCGTCACTCATGCTCCAGGCCATCAGCTTACCCAGCCACCGCCCCTTGTCAAAGAGCGAGGGAGTCTCTCCATAGATGCCGGCGAACATCTCTCTTCCGCAGGAGACGATCCTTCTGTTCAATTCGCTGTCCGCCATGACTCCCTCCCCATGAAGTTGTATCTGCTGGCCGCGCTTCCACAACCTACATTTTAATAAGAATTGTCATTTTATCAATTGAATGGGGACTAATAAATCAGGGATAATTGCCTGTCTGACTTTCGCTGAAATTTTATCCGGCGCGAGAGTATGTTTCAGGCTGGAGAGTGAAGTATAGGAAGGATAACAATTTGGGGGGTGGGATCAGGCAATGGCGGCCAGTTCAAGGCGGCCACCCCAGCGTCTGGCAAGTTCCTGGCGCAGACCTGCATTTTCGCCGTCAACCAGACCGGGATCTTTTTCAACAACGGCAAAGGCCTCTCCACGAGCCGCTTCCAGGATACGTCCGTCACGCAGTATGTTGGCCACCCTGAAGTCGGGAAGACCTGCCTGACGGGTGCCGAGAAAATCTCCAGGGCCGCGGATCTCCAGATCAGCCTCGGCTATGCGGAAGCCGTCATTGGTGGATTCCATCACCCGCAGGCGCTTTTCGCCGTCTTCGGAAAGTTGTCCGGACGAGAGCAGAATACAGCGGGACTGGCCGCTGCCGCGTCCTACCCTGCCCCGCAGTTGATGCAGCTGGGAAAGACCGAAGCGCTCTGCATGCTCGACGACCATGACCGTGGCATTGGGCACGTCGATCCCCACTTCAATGACGGTGGTGGCAACGAGGATGTCCGTCTCCCTGGCCTTGAATGAACCCATGACCGATTCCTTCTCTTCCGGCTTCATCCTGCCGTGGAGCAGCCCAACCCGCAACTCAGGGAAAACATCCCGTGCCAGATGTTCGGCCATCTGCGCCGCTGCCTTCAGTTCCGACTTTTCGGTCTCTTCCACCAGGGGGTAGATGATGTAGGCCTGCCGTCCCTTCTTAACCTCCTCGCGGATGATGCCGTACACCTGGGAGCGCCTGGATTCGAAGGCGACGCGAGTCTCCACCGGCGTCCTGCCGGGAGGCAGTTCGTCGATGACCGACAGGGAAAGATCGCCGAAAACCGTCATGGCCAGGGTCCGTGGAATGGGGGTGGCGGTCATCACCAAGATATCAGGATTGATCCCTTTCCTTTTGAGTATGCCCCGCTGCAGTACGCCGAAGCGGTGCTGCTCGTCAATGATTCCCAGGCCGAGTCTGTTGAATTCCACCTTTTCCTGGATGACCGCATGGGTGCCGATGACGATGCTGGTCCTGCCGGCGGCGATTTCTTCGAGAACGGCACTTTTAGCCTTCCCCTTCATGCCTGAAGTCAACAGGGATACCTTGATGCCCAAGGCGTCGCACCAGCGGTGGATGGTAAGGAAATGCTGCTCGGCAAGAATCTCCGTCGGCGCCATGATCGCCACCTGGTAGTCGTTTTCCACTGCCACCAGGGCAGCCATAAGGGCCACCAGGGTCTTGCCGCAGCCCACATCCCCCTGTACCAGCCGGTGCATGGGATGGGGGAGCATCATGTCGTTCTTTATCTCGGAAAGGACACGGCGCTGGGCGTCGGTGAGATGGAAAGGAAGCAGTTTCAGCAGTTCCCTGGTGTATTTGTGCGTCACCTGGAAAGCAATCCCCTGTTCAAGGACGATGCCGCTCCGCTTCAGGGCCAGCCCCAGTTCGAGAAAAAAAAAGTTCGTCAAATGAAAGGGTCTTGTGGGCAACGGTTGCGCCGTTGTTCAGTCTGGCCAGGTCCGCATCGTGTCCCGGAAAGTGGGTCTCTCGCAGGGCCTCGTCCAGGGGCATCAGGTGGTGCCTCTCCATTACCCCCGGGGCAGGTGGTTTTCCACGTCAATTACGAACCGGTCGACGACCTCCTTCATCACCTTGCGCAGTGTCTTCTGGTGGAGTCCTTCCGTCAGCGGATAAACCGGCAGAATACGGCCGAAATTGAGAGGATCCCTTGCTGTGAGCGCCGCCAGATCGACCCCTTCATCCAGCCACTCCACCTCGGGATGATGGATCTCCTTCTGAAAACCGTATTGGACCACCTCGCCGGTAAATACCCCTTTTCTCCCCACGCGCCAGGTCTTCTTCATAAAGACAGGATTGAAGCGAAACCACTTGAGAGTGATCGAGCCGCTTTCATCTCCGGCAGTTACCTCAAGAAAACGTTTCCCTCCCTTGGTGGACTTGGCCTCAAAAGAGAGCACTTCTGCGTAAAAAACCTCATGGGCGCCGGGACGAAGCTTGCTTACCTTACTCAAGCTCCGTCGGTCCTCGTAACGGTGAGGGAGCAAAAACAGGGCATCTTCAACGACATAAATTCCCTTCTTTGCCAGCTGTTCCGCCAGTTTAGGACCAACTCCCTTGATAAACTGCATGGGCGTTTGCAGGTTCTTGCGATGAATGGACTGCTGCAAAGTTGAGGTTGCCTCTCGGATAACGGGCTCAGCGACAACCACCCGCCGCACCATCAGCGCCCCGTCTTCTCCGATCTCCAAGGAGACAGGATCCCCTGCCGTCAGGCCAAGGGCCTCAAGCACAGCATCGGGGAGAGGCAATGTTTTCGCGTCCGTGAGTTTGACAATGGGCATATGAACTTCCGGCGACAATAAATTTGCAGGAGTTATAGGAAGTATCGAACAGAGTTGTCAACCTAATTTTGCCTGTTCCGGCATATCCAGTTCATTCCTCCACCCGCATGACCACCAGCGAAACATCATCCACAAAACCCTGGCTGCCGGCAAAAGACCTGACCTGGCTAAAAAGATTATCGACAAGCTGCTGAGGGGGAAGCTGGCGATACGTTTGAAGGAGCTCACAGAGCCTGTCTTCGCCGAATAGTTCTCCGGCAGGATTTGCTGCCTCTATGATGCCGTCAGTGTAAAGCAATAGAACGTCATTGGGTTCAAGCAACAACTGTTTCTGCTCAAAGGCGACCTTCCGCTTTATGCCGAGAATCAGCCCTTCGGCATCCAGATACTCACATGCCCCAGATTCCGACCGCCACAATATGGGCCGGTTATGGCCGGCATTGGCGAAAGACAGCTTTCTGAGACCTGCATCGTAGTTCAGGTAAAACATGGTGATGAAGAGTTCGGCACGGGTCAGGTCCTCATAGAGAAACTCATTGAGGGCGTTCATAATATCGCGGGGGCTGCGGATACTGCGTGCCTCCGCATGGATGAAGGTACGCACTTCGGTCATAATCAGTGCAGCACCCACATTATGGCCGGACACGTCGGCGATGATCAAATCCAGGTCCTCACCGCCATGGGCAGATAATCGAAGTAGTCCCCTCCCACTTCCCTGGCCGGGACGCATATACCGGCAAGGGATATACCGTTGATATCCGGAGGACTGGCCGGCAGTAGTCCGGACTGGATTCCCCTGGCAATCTGCATCTCCTTTTCGTGTTCCTTTACCTGAATGAGCTTTTCAGCCTGCCGGGCGTTACGCAGTGCAATGCCGATTTGTCCCGCCAGGCTGTTGAACAACTCAATGAATTCTTCTGTGAAAATCCCTTTCATGGATTTGGAGAATGCAGAAAGTATCCCGACCGGTTGTCCTTCAATGGTGATAGGGACATGGACGAAGGATTTAATTCCCTCTCTGCGGATGACTTGGGCCGAAAGCGGCTTGTTCATCCCATCTGCATCGTTGACTATCTCCGGTGAATTGTTGAGAAAGGCAGCCCCGGCATAGGTCTCCATATTCAGTTCACGGTCCGATTCTTCCAGGTGTTTCAGACTCATCCCCTTCTGGCTTAAAAGGACAAGGCGCCTTTTTTTCTCTTCCAGAACGCGGATGGTGCAGGCATCGAACTTGAACTGCTGCTTGATGTGATCGAGAATATTGTCCAATATGGCCAGCAAGTCAGCTTTGCCTGCCACGGCCTTTGCTGCCTCATAAAGGAGACCGAGCTGTTCGCGGCTGGCGGTACGACTGAGGGTCACCGTGCCGAAAATATCGAAAACATCTTCCAGCTTGCTTCCCCTTGCCGCCATATAGCTTTCGACGATAATTCCGGCCGAGGCGGCCCCCACCGAACCGGCCAGCACTTTTTCAGTGAAACGCTTCAGAACGGGCAGTTCATACTCGGAAAGGCTCCCCCGCTCATCGATCTCCTTGTCGCCAAGATACTGGGATATGCCGCGTGAGCCTGTTTCTCGCCGATAAACTTGGTCATCAGGTCGATAAACTCCACAATGGCAGGGGCTCTGCTCATCCTTTTGCGCCTGACCGGTTCCTCACGCGCCTCAAAGACATCCACAAACTTGACGGCCTGCTCGGCCACGCCTTCCGAAGGCTCGCTCAAGAGGGAGCAGGCAATGAACGTCCCAAGATTGAACAGCATGCTCCAAAACAGGGAATGGGGCAACATGTCCAGTTCCGTCATACCGAAAAGGTGAAGCGGGCGCAGGAAAGCGAGGCCGAAGGGGCCGTTTTGCATGATGCCGTTATCCAACCAGCCTCTTTGACCAACAGTGGAATGACGAGGGTATGGAACCAGGTAAAAAAGCCAAGCACCAGGCCGACGGTGGCACCCCAACGGCTTGCCCTCTTCCAGTAAAGCCCACCGATTATGGAGGGTGCGAATTGACTGGCAGCTATCAACGAAATAATGCCGATATTGATCAGAGTGTATGACTCGCCGATGAACTGGTAGTAAAGGTAGCCGAGAAACACCACCCCAAGGATGCCAACCCTTTTGATGTTGATGAGAACCCCGGATATGTCTGAGCCTCCGATGCCAAGATGAATGATGAGCGGGATTATCAGATGGTTGAGAATCATGGTGGAAAGAACCACCGCCTCCACCATGACCATCCCTGCAGCAGCAGAAAAGCCGCCGATGAATACCAGCAGGGCCAACCAGGGATGCCCTGTCTGCAGCGGAAAATTAAGAACAAAAAAGTCGGCCATTGTTGTATTGCCGCCGTATGCAATGACCCCTCCAAGGCTATGGGGATGACAAACAGGGTAATAAGAAAAGTGTAGGCCGGGTGAAGCCACATGGCATCCCTGATGTGCTCTTCGTGGGAATTCTCGATAACCATGATCTGGAACTGGCGGGGTTGGAACATTACAAACGCCATGGTGGAAAGAAGGAGGGTAAGCCAGGTGGCATAAGGCGCCTGCCCAGTCCCCAGGAGAAAGAGATGTTTCCGTTCGGGAAATTGCGAGGCAAAACGGCTGAAGATATCGGTGAAACCATCGAAAATACCGTAGGTAACAAAGATGCCCACAGTAACAAAGGCAATGAGCTTGACAACCGACTGCAGGGCAACTGCAGCCACAAGCCCCTCGTGTCGCTCCGAGGCATCCAGATGCCGTGCCCCGAAAAGAATGCCGAAAATGCCGAGAAATACGGCGACAATGAAAGCGGTATCGACGGATTCGGGAAGCGCTGGCACCATGTGCCTGAATCCGTCTGCACCAGGAGAAACCGTCAGCAGATCGAAGGTATAGGCCACTGCCTTAAGCTGCAAGGCAATGAAAGGAATTATTATCATGATACTGAAAACGGTGACTATTCCGCCAAGAAGGGGTGACTTGCCGTAACGGCTGGAGATGAAGTCGGCGATGCTGGTAATGTGCTGCTCTTTGCTGATACGCACCATTTTACGCAGCAGAAACCACCAGCTGAAGGCCATCAGGGTGTTGCCCAGATAAAGGGCGAGAAAAGCGATACCGTTGGTGGCTGAAAGCCCGATGACGCCGTAGAAGGTCCAGGAGGTGTAATGAACGGCAAGGGAAAGGGAATAGACATAGGGATTGGCAATTATGCTCTGCCCCGTCTTGCGCTTGTTGTCCGCATAATAGGCCACGGCAAACAGCAAGCCAAGATAAAGAACAGTCATGGTGGAAACGATTCCGACCGTCAACATGGAATTCCCGTCTTTGACAAATGGCTAAATAGATTAATTATAGCCCTGCCCGGAGCGGTGTCGACTATTTTGACATAAAGAACGGAAAAAGCCTGGGCCAGGGCAAACTGGAGCAGTGCACAAATATGGGAATGATAAGGATTGAAATGACCACGGAGATGGGGCGGGGTGTGCCTACCTGCCAATTTCCAGCTATTGCAATTTCTCCTTATTGAATGAGGTATGAAAAAGGCCCCCTTGAGACAAGGGGGCATAACATGGGAGTAGTTTTGCTGAAGCGGGTAAATCTAAATCCTGTTCATCTTGCGTGCAGCCTCCATGAGCTCACCCCTGAAGTCCGGATGGGCAACGTTGATGAGGTTCATGGCGCGCTGCTTCGCCGTCTGCCCCCTGAGCTTGGCGACGCCGAATTCCGTCACTACATGATCCACATCATTTTTGCTGGTTGTTGTCGATGAGCCGGCGGTCAATGTGGGTACGATACAAGAGACAGTGCCGTTCTTTGCTGTTGACGCCGTGCAGATGAAGCCCTTGCCGCCGCGCGATCTGTTGGCGCCACGGGCAAAGTCTGCCTGCCCCCCTGTTCCGCTCCACTGGAGATGGCCAAAGGACTCGGAGCAGCATTGTCCGAGGAGGTCCACCTGGATAGTGGCATTGATTGAAACCATGTTATCGATCTGGCCGATTACATAGGGATCGTTCACATAATCGACCGGGTGCATCTCGATCATGGGATTTTCATTCATGAATTCAAAAACCTTCTTCGTTCCCAAGGCAAAAGTGCCGAGCTCTTGCCCCGGTGAATGGTCTTGCGGGAATTGTTTACCGCGCCGGCGATCATCAGGTCGACAATGCCATTGGAAATTAGTTCGGTGTGGATGCCAAGATCCTTCTTCCTGAGCAAAGCCTTGCATACCGCATTTGGAATCCCCCCCCAGCCCATCTGCAGAGTTGAACCGTCTTCGATCATCTCCGCCAGATAGCCGCCAATTGCCTCCTCCACAGCAGAAACGGGGGGAATAGCCAGTTCCTGGAGCGGTTCATCGCACTCGATGATATGGGCAACCTCGGAAATATGAATGTGACAGTTACCGTGGGTTCTTGGCGCTTGCGGATTAACCTGCACCACAACCTTCTTCGCCTTCTTCACCGCTTCCATGGTATAGCCGACGGACAAGCTGCAGGTAAAGAAGCCATGCTCATCCATGGGAGAAACTACCGTGCCCGCCACATCCACAGGCCAGTATTCACGTATGAGCCTGGGGACCTCGCTGAAATGGTTAGGCACAAAGTCTGCCCAACCTTTCTGCACCGCCTCCCGTGATACGTGGCTGGTGAACCAGGCGTTTACCTTGATATGGGGTACGGAATCCTCAGTGAAATAGTCGGGGCACAGATGATGCTGCTGATTGACGACAACCCCTTCCAGTTCGCGCTTACGTGCTGCCAATGCCCTGACCATCAAGGTGGGCTCCCCTACCCCGAGAGGGAAACAGAGATGATCGCCGGACTGGACGATTGCCGCCGCTTCTTGGGCAGAACAGAGCTTTTCCTGATATTCTTTTTCATAGCTGCGCTGGGTAAGTGCCAAATTCATAATCGTAGCCTCCTTTGATGTCTTTTCTAAATAACCGTTCGTTCCCATATAAAACTCCGGTTTGCTGTTATTTGATTTTCACTTCACGCCCATCCCCATCAACGTGCCTACTTTCCATATAGCAACGGAAATACCAAACAGCGTTTTTATATTTACACAACAACCGCATCCAGGCTTTAGTACCTGATATTACTAGCCAATTTTTTTATTCGCTTGACCACACCTGGACCATAAGCCCTAACGGTACTGTAACCAATTGTTTACACAACTCTCGAAGACAAACATCAATAAAGGCTTGATCCGCTGTCTACAGCGGTTTGGCTGTTATTTACATTTTCGGCGACACTGTCAACGTTAGTTTACAGTTGACCGACACAGCATGTGTTTAGAGATAAAGGGATAAAGAAAGAGGATTATAAAAGGTTTGAAAGAGGCAGGTTGAAAATTAAAAATTTCAATAAAACGTTGTTTAGGAGTTTAAAAACTGCCCACCCATGATGAGGTACGGGCAGATGGAATGGCACACTACCTCACGTTTCGGAGTCGTCCATATCGCTTCCTCCAATCGCTTGCCGGCCCAATTTTTTATAAAGGCCTTGCCGGGAAATACCCAAGAGCCTCGACGCTTGCTGTTTATTCCCATGGCAGAACTCGACAGCCTTCCGCAGCAGCAGGTTTTCAAACTGATCCATTATCTGAGTGATGTCTTTCTTACCCAGACTGGCACGGATGAAATCTTCGATTCCTACGGAATCCACAGTGGTGTCCGGGCATAACTGGGTAAGCTGTTCCGGCAAATGGGCTCTGGTGATCAGGTGGCCGCTGACAACATTAAAGGCGCTTTCTACAACATTGCGCAATTCGCGTATATTGCCCGGCCAGTCATAGCTCTTGAATATTTCCCATGCATCGGCATCCAGGTCCTTTACCGACAATCCAAACTCCACATTGAACTGCTCGATAAAATTCATCGTCAGGGGATAAATATCCTCCTTTCGCTCCCGCAAAGCCGGTATGGTGAGGGCAACGACATTGAGCCGATAATACAGGTCCTCCCTGAATTTTCCCTCTTTCACCATCTGTTCAAGGTTGCGATTTGTAGCAGCAACGACACGCACATCGACCGTTTTCTGCTTTGTGCTTCCCAGGTTGGTAAGCTCTTTTTCCTGCAGCACCCGCAGGATTTTCACCTGCATATAGAGGGGCATATCCCCTATTTCATCAAGAAAAATGGTGCCGGTATGGGCCTGCTCGAATTTGCCGATCTGCCCCCCTTTTTTGCGCCGGTAAATGCCCCTTCCGCATAACCGAAAAGCTCCGACTCCAGAAGGTGCTCGGGGATGGCTGCACAGTTCACCTTGACGAACGGCGAATAATGACGGGTGCTGGCAGCATGAATGGCATGGGCAAAGAGTTCCTTGCCGGTACCGCTTTCCCCCCGAAGCAACACATTGGAGTTTTTCTGGGCAACCCGGAGCAGTGTTTCTTTCAGTTCCTGAATTTTTCTGCTCTGACCGACGATGCTGTTGGTGTCATACTTGAAAAGGATCTCCTTCCTGTTCAGGGTGTGAGGGTGCCCCTTGCTTTCCGGAGCAGCTTGCAACTGTCGTGCTATGAGGGGAATCTCACGGATATCCATGAAGAGGATCTTGCCGACGCAACCGATAACCCTGCCATCCTTGATCAGAGGGAAACGGTTCGCATAAACCTGTTTACCGTTAAAATAATGGATAATTCCCAGGTCGGGCTTGCCTGTTTCCATGACCATCGGCAGATGGGAAGGCTGGGAGTTCTGGTAGGCCTGATCCACGTGCCTGCCGATCATCGCCTGTGGTGTCGTATCCAGCAACCTGGCAAAGGACTGGTTAACCATAACCACTATACCGTTGCGATCGACGACAATGATGCCGTCAAAATCGAAGTTCATGAAAGCACTGGTTGAGCGGAGGATTTCCCTGAGGTTGTCATCGGTAGTGTTGCAACTGTCCGGGATTGATCCGAGCAGTGACAGAACTCCGCCAACCATCAGATCGTTCTCCACAAGGGGAACGAAATCACAGACGATGCGGCGCCCACCGATGAGAATAACCTGGTCGCTGAAACTGATTCCCCCGTGCATCAAGTTGCCAAGGTTTGCCAGATCGGCTACAAGTTCAATTTTTTTACCAATGAGACCGGCAGAAGGAAGCTCCAGCGTTGCTTCAGCCGCTTTGTCCAGATAAACTATGCAGAGGTCGGCATCGAGCCTGATGACGCCGGAACTGCAGCTTTCGGGGTGACACCCGTTTTTTTTGCTATCGCTCTCCATAAACCCCTTTTTAAAACATTGTTCGCCACAATGTCAGCACCAAATATATAGACAAGAACGTGTCTCGTTATTTATAGTACAAACGCTGTATCATTTCAATCGGTTAAATTTTATGGACCGGGCGATGAAACTGCAAAAATTGCGTTATATTTGGATCGACCTTTTATAATCTAAATTAACAGGTTGTTAGAAAACGTCATGAGGAAGCCTAGATGCAAGGCGCAAGCGAGCGAAAAGCCGAAGCGTATACCTTGTACGGAGAGGTTTTGAGCGAGCGGCAACGCTGCAGATCGGCTCCGCAATAGTTTTACAACAGCCTGTTAAAACAACTGGAGGGAACATGCCAAATGAGTATGCAAGACCTGATGGGGAACTGCTTTTGAGGACTTCGCCCATGCCGAGCGATACCAACGCAAACGGCGATGTTTTTGGTGGCTGGATCATGTCGCAGATGGACATTGCCGGCGGCATGATGGCCATAGAGATAACCTGCGGACGCTGCGTTACCATCGCTGTTGATGCCATGAAGTTCATTAAGCCGGTCAAGGTCGGTGATGTGGTCTGTTGTTACGGTAAAGCAGTCAAGATAGGCAACACCTCGGTGACCATCCGGCTGGAAGTATGGGTAAAACCGGTGTTGCGCGTAACGTGTTACGGGAAGGAACACCCGTTGTTCATGGTTACAGAGGCATCGTTCACTTATGTGGCTGTAGATGATGAAGGACTAAAACGGCCGATTCCCAGGGGTTGACCATTCAGCCATTCTTCCCCTTGGCGCCGGCCTCACCTTCACGCTCACCTTCAACTTTTTCGCCCGGCTCCTTCCCCTCCTCCGAGGAATGCTCAACCGCCGAGTTGATCTCCGCCCCCGCAAGTATGATGAAGCCGCTTATGTAAAGCCAGAACAGAAGAATGATGACCGCGCCGATACTGCCATAGGTCTTGTTGTAGGAGCCGAAATTATTAACGTAGAAGGAAAAGGCCAAAGAAGCGAGGATCCAGACCGGAATGGCAATAACTGCGCCTGGAGAAATCCATTTCCAATTCTGTTCAACGTCGGGCGTAAAGTAATAAATGATGGCTATGGCCAGCACCAGCATGAACAGGGTTGCCGGTGCAATGAGGATATTCCAGAGGATCTCGAAAAAATGGCCTAAATGCGTTATGCCGGCGATGAAGGAACCCAGCTTTGGCCCGAACATGAGGAGCACAAGCGACAGGATGAATAAAACGGAAAGAACCGCCACGAGGGCAATTGCCGTCAGCCGCACCTTCCAGAACGGCCGACCTTCCTGGACCTGGTAAAGCCGGTTCATGATGTCCATGATGGAAGTAATGGCATTGGATGAGGTCCAGAGAGCCAGGACAAATCCCAGCGACAAGAGTCCCCCCTGCTTGTTGCCAAAGAGCGATTTTACATTGTCCTGCACCAGACTGAAAGCCTGCTCCGGAAGAAATCTCTGCATGGTAGTGAGGATGAAATCCAGCAGCCCGGGTATGGGGAGGTATCCGATCAGTGTGGTGAGAAACAGAAAAAACGGAAACAGGGCAAAGAGTAGATAGTAGGCCATGGCGGCGGCATAGGCAGCACATCCGTGATCAGTCACCTGTGCATAAACCCGCTTGCCAAGTTCCTTGTAACTTAGGTCACCCAGCTTGAAGTAGCGACGAAATGAAAACATATGCGCTCCTCTGGTCAAGATGGCTGTACAAACAACAGGGGCAGGCTCGCAAAGTTCAGATTCTCAGTTTCAGAGCTAAAGGGACAAGTTGAGAACGGCTGACGACGTCCACTTTTTTAAAGATACGGCTTATGTGCGTCTTCACCGTCTGTTCACTGATGCAGAGCCTTTGGGCTATCTCTTTGTTTTTCAACCCTTGGGCAATAAAGGCCACTATGTCCTGTTCCTTCTTGCTGAGATTGGCACGACCTGCGGGCTTAAGATGAGACGGCTGATTGTGAAGCAAGGCCTTGATCTTGTCGTTGTCAATCCAGATTTGTCCTTTGTTCACCGTATGCAGAGCTTTGGAAAACATTTCAGGAGGGGTATCCGTTGAGATGACACCATAAAATTTATGATGCAGAAGCAGCGAGATAAGTTCATCCTCCGGCAAGCCGGTATCAATGAGAATCATCTTTGCGTTTGGCCAATGGGACTGCGGGTCCTTCGCCAGGGCATGGACGTCCACCACGATGTGATGGGGATCAAAAACATGGCTTGATCTGCTGTCAGTGGCGACAAAGGTCTCAAAAGACGGATTGGCGCTGATGACATCCTGCAGCGCTCTTCCCAGAAGAGCGCTGCCCAGATTGATCAGAATTCTTGTCTTACCTGCAGAAGAAATATCCATGATCCCCCGCTCAGTTTTACTCCGGTAATATGCATTTATTTCAGCGGCTGGCAGAGGTTACTTCCCTCTCAAATCCCGGCAATATCGCTTTGAAAAAAGCATTGGTAACCAGCTGCGCCAAGACCTGCCAGGTGCTCGTCTGCGGTTTTGTCACCGGCCCGGCAATGTCGACTACGGTAGCAACCTCTTCCCTCGGTCTGTTTTCCAGCAGGTTGGCGACTCCCCCGACCAGCATTTCATAAAGCTTGTGGAAAACGGTCTTTTCCTGGTCTCGCCGTCTGTCATAGACTTTTATGTCCTTGAACAACGGCTTCAGGTAACCGGAAACCCTGTCGTTCCGCACATGAATATCTGCGTAAAAGAGGAAAAAGCCGGCCGACACATCGAAATTGCCATAGGCTCTGAAAAGGTCATTCATGTCTTTGAGCCTGGTATCTTCGATTTTTACCTGCAGATCAAGGTCTGGCCCGTTTTTTTCGGGCCTGAACTCTGCGGAAGCCTTCGTTATCCCGCTCCCCATGAATTTGCCTGACAGTTCAGCCTTAGCCGGGCCTTCGATGAAGTGATTGGTCAGGTTCGTCATGGAAAAATCAGTCTCGGCAATAAACACACGATAGGGGGGGTCGGCATCCTTGTTGATAACGCCGATGTTGCTCCCTGTAAGCCTCATTCGGTCGATGCGCAGCTGTATCTCCGGCTTGTTGCTCACCTTGCCCGCGGCCTTGCCAACTTTCTTTGCCCTTTTCTTCTCTGCTTTTGCAGTAGCTGCCGAATGGACATAATCCATCTCCAGCCCTTTAAATTGCAGATCCTTTACTTGGACACCGGCTATTGTCGGAGAATATTCCATATTTCCGGAGAGGGAGAGCACGCCCTTGCGAACGGAAAGATTAATGTGGGAAGCCACCGGCTTGAAATAATCAAGGGGTACTTCCTCCAGCTTGAATGTCCCTTTGATGCCGGGCACAGGCTGTGAAAGAAAATTTGCATTACCGTCGAACTGTCCCCTGCCTGACCCGAAAATGACGGTATCCATGTGCAGAGAAGAGGGGTAAACCTTGTTCTTTCCCCGGACATTGCGGATGTTGCCGGCTGTTATATTTAAATTAGTCAGATGCAGGGGTTTGCCGGCATCCTTGTCCACATAGGTAACGGAAGCATTCCGGATGACAAAATTGTTTATCTTTAACGGAGAAACCGCCTCAATGGCCTCCTGCCAACCACGGTCCTTCAACTTTTCTTTACTGGCCGTCTCACTCTTTAACTGCTGCAGGTCTATATGCATCATGGGACGATCGATACCAATTGTCGCCACCACTCTTCCATACAAGAGGTCACGCCAGCTTATGGAGCCTTTGGCGTTTGGAATTACAGCAATGGGTGGAACAGGATGGGCATCCTGTAAAACTTTCAAACCATCCAACGTCACTGTCCCTCCCACCAGTTGCAGGTGCATTCCGGAAAGGCTGATGGAATATCCCTTGAGGTGCTTGTTGGCTGTTTTTTCCGTATAGCGGCGCAACGGCTCGTCGAGAAAAAATGAGGCCACATATAGCACTACTGCAACAAACAGCAGAATACTGAAAACCCACAGCAAGGCCTTCTTAAATCGCTGCTCTCCCACAGGTTTTCCGGAAACATGATCTTTTGAATTATCCTCGGAATTGTTTTGCTCGGCCACGGTCTCCCCATTATTTTTGCAGCAGCGTTACATGACTTGGAAGAATCACCATTTTTACTCTACCGGTAAATTAGAACATGTCAATTAACAACAGGGGCGAGATAGGCCTGACAAGAAAAACGCTATTTGCAGAACAGATCCTGAAAATAGCGCCTTGATAAGGAGGTTTTAAAGGGATAAATATAGGAGTCTGTCGGACTTAGGAATGAATCTGCTGCGAGAATAGCAGAACGGTCCATATTCCCGGAAATTTTCGACCAATAGGTCCACTATTCGTCTTCAAATTTCCGTAAATCTGTCCTCGACCTGCTATCCTCTCGCTACGATCCCCTAAGTCAGACAGACTCCTAGGTTTTTGGGCAACTAAAGCACAGTTACCTGCTTTGCAGCGATGATAGCGGGCAGCTATAAGCTCCCCCTCTCCTTCCTTGTCCGTCGGTTCGTAAAGGGAAAGTTCCGGTTCACTGGAGCCCCAGCCACGACCTCTGACCGGAAGGACGTTTGCACTGAAGGACGTAGATCTGCCCAGCCTGATATATTCCCGGGTTGCAAAATTCACCCCCCATATGCCATCTCCGGAAACATCGTCAATGATGGGGGAAGAGGTCCAGTAGACTGCACCTTCAATGCCGTTGAAACCCAATTTCTTCAGTAGAGCTGCCATATCGCTGGCTGCGTTCCACCTTGCAAAATCAAGCAGGCTTTCAACCTCGTCCCTGCGTGGAATTCGCCAGTCGGAATAGCCGCTGAAACGCCCCTTGTTAAGTCCGATGACATAGCGTCTGGCCTTGTGCCAGTCACAATCGGTGGCATCATGGGGATTGTCCTGCAGCCAATAAATGGCTTTGCCGGTGTCCCTCACTACTTTTTGTCTTACTACAAATTTTTCAGCTATGTTTTCAGCAACCGGGTCCGCAACATAACTGGAAGAAGCGTCGTCCGGCGATATCCACGGAGGCCTGTCGATGACCTGCCACCCGAAAGAGTCCAGACATTGCCTGAGCCCGTTCAGGCCCGATTCAACATTTCCGGCACCGACAGCTTGGCTATAACGTTTTCTGCCACCATGCCGCTGAATTCTGCCTTTGCCAGCAAGCCGGAATATCCCCCCTCAGCTCCGCATTTCTTCAGCGCTGTTTCCAGGTCCCCCGGTACAGCTCCGAAAGGCCCGGCAAACTGGAGTTTCGGCCGCCAGCCGCGGGAAAGAAGACAATTGTTGGTAGCAACGCTGGTATTATGTTCGATACCATAAAGGGCAGCCATGGAAAGCCAGAACATGGTGCGATCCGGTAAGGCCCTGGCGCCTGCAGCACGGCACAGGCCAACATCCTGTCTCAATGACGCAACAGTCTTTTCATTAAGGTCGTATACGGTAAAGGTGCTGTGAGTGACACTGCATCCATAAAAAGATACAATCGGCAAAAATAGAAACAACAGAACGATTACGCGCCGGGAACAGGTAAGAAGAGTATGAAAAGGGGAAAAGACCGAAGGAAGAAATGAATTCAACATAGCGTGCCCTCCTTTTAATAAAAAGTAACGGCGTTGCCTATTGAATGTATCGGCTGACAATGAAGATTAATAAGCACAAAAATATGTTAGTAGAGGGGGCAGGACTACAAGCCCCCACAGCTAACATTGGATGTGCCTCAACGAAAGAAATTATATCACTTGGAACTGCAATGGCTTTTTCAATGGTGAATTATGAGGAATGAAAAGCGTTTTTTATGGGACCAATGACCGGCAAGTGACCACCATCACCTTAGCCCTTAAAAAGCTGTGCTCCAACGGCCATGGGTGTTGATTTTTTTCCGAAGCCATGGCAGCCTTGAATGATCCGGAACAAGGAGCAGCTTCATAGCATGATGAGAAAAACCGTACTTTACGCCATTATCATTGCCGGTGTCTGCATTTCGGGCGCTGTTTTTCTGACCGCAAGCCCCACGGGCAATAGGCTTTTCGGCAAGGACTCAGCCCCTGCAAAGCCCCAGCTTTTCCGCTATGCATCTCTTGCCGGCCTGGACCTCTTCCGTTATGTCTGCACTACTGCCGGGCTCCCCCCCTCATCAGGCGGCGATCTTCTCCTGCAGGACGGCAACATCGCACGACTTTCCCTGCATGGGGATCTTCAGGCAGGCTTGCGTGCCGTGATGGAGAAAAGCAGGGTCCCCTATGCCGTCTTTATCGCCATAGAACCGAAGACCGGACGAGTGCTGGCCAGTGTCTCCCATTCATCCCTGTCGACGGAGTGGGAGAATCGCGCCCCATTCACCGGTTATCCCATGGCCTCCCTGTTCAAGGTAGTCACTGCAGCAGCAGCCTTCGAGTCCGGTAAGGCCAATGCGCTCACCCCACTTCACTTCCGCGGCAGGGCATCTTCGGAAAGCCCGAGCCGATGGGGCAAGCCGGGGCGAGGCGGAGATACCACCCTTCCCTTGTGCAATGCCATGGCACGTTCGGTAAACCCGGCCTTCGGCAGGCTTGCAGAGGAATGTCTCGATATGTCGATGCTTGCTTCGACGGCTAAACAGTTCGGTTTCGGCACCGCCCCGTTCGGTGGCAATTTCATTGCCACAGAGGAACTTCCCACACCCTCCACCAGTGGCGAGCTGATGCGCATGGCGGCCGGACTCGATTACCGGATCAAGATTTCCCCCTTCCATGTGGCCATGATTTTTGCCGCACTTGGCAATGGGGGAACAATGCCCGTTCCCTCCTTCGTCGACACTATCCATAAACCCGGGGGAAAAGAGATTTACCAGATGAAACCATCCCCTCTTTTTACAATGACTTCACCACATGTGGCCGGTGAGTTGATCCGCTCCATGTCCGGCACGGTCATTACCGGGACGGCGAAGACTGCTTTCAGGGATAGCAAAGGCCTTCGCTACCACAGCCTTATTCCAGTAGCAGGCAAAACCGGTTCCATCATCGGCTATGATCCCCGTGGTCATTACAACTGGTTTGCCGGCCTCGCCCCGGCAGACAATCCCCGGATAGCCTTTGTCGCCCTCACCATAAACGGCGATCTGTTGAGGCTGCGTGCCCCGCAACTGGGCCGCGCCGCCCTGGATATCTTTTTCGCCGGCAAGTAAGATCTTTGTCCCATCCCCCTCCCCATGCCGGTAAGGTGACTTACATCACATCAAAATTTTGCACCTCCCCGTAATCTGAACATACTCCCGCTATCGCTTCGGCAATAATCCACTGCGGGGTTTGCTGCGTTGCCGCACACGGGAAACCAGCCACCTTCCACAAGGCTGGTTTCTTCCTTGCTCGGGCCTTGCATCACGACCTCTCATTGCATTTTTAACAAGCAGTTACTTACATCAATCAACCACAACACCGGTGGCAAAAAAAGGTCCTGGAGGTATGTAACCCGTGCATCGCATCAAGTCCGAAGCTTCACCAACAGCAGTTTTCCGTCTGGCCCTCTTCATTTTTGCAGTTTTTCTCATGGCATCCCACATCTGTGCCGGTCACTCCATGGCAGCCCAGGCAACACTGTCATGGGACCCTACCACTACCTACGCAGACGGAAGCCCTCTGACCGCTGTGGGAGGCTACCGGTCCATGCCGGAACGGCCCCCGGCAGCTATTCCCAGAATATCAACGTGGGTAATGTCAATTCCTACACCTTCACCACCTTGAACGACGCCACCACCTACTATTTCGCCGTTACCGCCTACGATACCGCCGGTCTGGCCAGCGCCTTTTCCAACGAACTGCTCTACACGACACCGACACCGCCGCCCGCAGTCCCGGTTTATACCCTGTCGGCATCGGCAGGAGCCGGCGGCTCCATAACGCCTGCCGGTTCGCTGGTTCTCTCCCAGGGGATGAGCCAGTCCTTTAGCATCACCCCGGCCACCGGCTACAGGATTTCCGCAGTTACGGTAGATGGCGTATCGGTGGGGGCAGTTACCACCTATGCCTTCAGCAATGTCACCGCCAACCACACCATTCAGGCCACTTTCGTAGCCGCCGGCAGTACCCTGAAGTCTTTTGCCGCCAACAGCGGCGGTGCGGCATTCACCGATGCAACCGGATTGATTTACGGTGCCGACAGCGCCTTCAGCGGCGGAAGTGCCGCAAAAACAACAGCCGCAATCGGCGGCACCACCGACGATACCCTCTACCAGAGCGAGCGTTACGGCAATTTCTCCTACAGCATCCCCGTGGCTAACGGCAACTACTCACTAACACTCAAATTCGCCGAGATTTACTTCTCTGCCGCCGGCCAGCGGGTCTTCAGCGTCACCGTCAACGGTCAGACCGTCATCAGCAACCTGGACATCTACGCCAAGGTGGGCAAAAACGTGGCCTATGACGTGGTGATTCCGATCAACGTCACCACCGGCGCCGTAACCATCGGTTTCACCAGCACCAGGGACTACGGTAAGATCAGCGCCATCAAGATAAGCCCCTCAGCAGGCATTGCTTCATACGGCATCACAGCTTCCGCCGGAACCGGCGGCACCATAAGCCCTGCCGGCACTACCACGGTCACTGGCGGAAGCAGTCAGACCTATACCATTATTCCGGGCAGCGGGTACAAAATCTCTGCCGTTACCGTCGACGGCACTTCGGTCGGGGCAGTATCCACCTACACCTTTAGCAACGTCACCGCCAATCACACTATTGCGGCAGCCTTCGTCCCGACAACATCGGCAGTACTGTTTGCCGTCAACAGCGGCGGCGCCAGGTTCACCGACTCAACCGGCGCCGTGTATCAGGCTGACGGCAGATTCAGCGGCGGATCTTCCGCCAAGACCACTGCGACCATCGCCGGCACCACCAATGACGTCCTCTACCAGTCCGAACGGTGGGGCAATTTCTCCTACACCATCCCGGCAGCCAACGGCAATTACCTGGTCACGCTGAAGTTTGCGAGATATACTTCTCTGCAGCCGGTCGACGGGTCTTCAACGTAGCCATCAACGGCCAAACCGTCATCAGCAACCTGGACATCTATGCCAAAGTGGGGAAAAACGTCGCCTATGACGTGGTGATTCCGGTCACAGCGACCAACGGCGCCATCACCGTCAAATTCACCAGTACCAAAGATTATGGCAAGGTGAGTGCGATTCTGGTGAAGAGCATGTAGGTTAGAATGCCCATGGATGCTCCTTTTCGCCCCTCTGTTTCACGAGGGGCTTTTTTTATTCGGCAAAAAGTTTCGATGGGGGAGAATCTCTGGGATCCCCCCTCCCTTGATGAATAGGAATACCCATATCATTTGCCTTGTTTCATCTTTTTGGTTATATTTCCCAGACAAACGCCAAAGGTGAGAAATGGTAAAAAAAGACTACCGCAACAACCTTATTGACACGGCCACCCGCCTTTTTGCCGAGCGGGGACTCAAAGGGGTCGGCATCCGCGAGCTTTCCAAAGCTGCAGAGGTCAGCATTTCAATGATCTCCTATCACTTCGGCGGCAAGGAGGGACTTTATTCACTGGTCCTGCAGGAACAGTTCGCCTGTTTCGAGCAGATCGAAACCATCAGGGAGCTGGAGGCCGCACCCCTGGAAAAAATCGAGGCCTACATCCGCTGGAGCATCAGGCGCCACCGGGAATACCCATACCTGATGCGTTTCTATACCAGCGAGCTTACCAATCCCACCCCCTATTTTGCCACCATTGTCGATCCGGCCATCAAGAAAGTCATTCGCATCCTCATGGAAACCGTTGAGGAGGGCATCCGCATCCGCCATTTTCGCCAGGGACTGAGCTGTGGATACGGTGCTGGCATGATAGGCATGGTCAATTACTACTTTCTCAGCACCCTCGCCACCCGGGAAATCGTCAGCCACTCACCCGAAAGGGATGAAGAACTGATCCGCCATTACATGGACCTTTTCGGCAAGGGGATTCTCACCTAGCTCCGTCACACGCCGCCACCGCCACTCTTCCCACTTACTGTATACAAATTTGATTGCAGGGTAATTTTTTAGATGTTAATATCCTCCCCCGAATTCGAACGAACGTTCGACCTGCAATTGATGCAGATATTTCTTACTGAGAAGAGGAGTAGGCAGATGTCGGAAATTCATGACAGAATTAGAAAAACAAGCCTTCACGCCAAGATCACCAAGGTGGAAGAAGTCATTCCGCTGTTCAAGAACGGAATGAATGTCGGTTGGTCCGGTTTTACCCCGGCCGGCTACCCGAAAATGGTCCCCATCGCCCTTGCCGATCATGTGGAAAAAAACGGCCTGCAGGGAAAACTGAAGTTCAACCTTTTCATCGGTGCATCGGTCGGGGTTGAGACCGAAGACCGCTGGGCATCACTGGACATGATCGACCGCCGCTGGCCGTACCAGACCGGCAAGAACATCCAGGCCGGCATCAACGAAGGGCGCATCCGCATGGGAGACCGTCATCTCTCCATGTTTGCCCAAGACCTGGGATATGGCTTTTACACCAAGGATAACGGCGGCCGCCTGGACATCGCCATCATCGAATGTTCCGCCATCACCGAAAACGGCGGCCTGGTCCTCACCGCTTCCTGCGGGGCCGTCCCTGAAATAGTACAGATCGCCGACAAGATCATCATCGAAATCAACACCTCCATCCCCAGCTTTGAAGGGCTCCACGACATCATCGAACCGGTCAATCCTCCCACCGCCTCCCGTTCCTCATCAGCCGGGTTGACGATCGTGCCGGTTCTCCCTACGTGCGCATCGACATCGACCGCATCGTCGCCATCGTCGAATCCAACCGTCCCGACAACGGCCGCTCCTTCAGCGAACAGGATGACACCTCTAAAGCCATTGCCGATAACATCATCGATTTCTTCCAGTTCGAGGTGAAAAACGGCCGGCTGCCGAAAAACCTGTTGCCGCTGCAATCGGGCGTCGGTTCCATCGCCAATGCCGTCATCGGCGGCCTGGCCAATGGACCGTTCAGCGGTCTCAATGTCTGGACCGAAGTGCTCCAGGACACCATGCTCGACTTCTTTGATTCAGGAAAGCTGGACTTCGCCTCCACCGTCTCCCTCTCCTTCTCCGTTGACGGCTTCAAGCGTTTTTACGGCAACTGGGACAAGTATAGCAGCAAGGTGATGATGCGCCCCCTCTCCGTGGCCAACCACCCGGAACCGATCCGCCGCCTGGGATGCATTGCCATGAACACCCCGGTTGAGTTCGATATCTATGCCCATGCCAACTCCACCCTGGTAGGCGGCACCCGCATGATCAACGGCATCGGCGGCTCCGGCGATTTCCTGCGCAACGCCTACCTATCCATCATGCATACCCCGTCGGCACGTCCCACCAAGACCGACCCGACCGGCATCACTTGCGTCGTGCCCCACGTGCCCCACGTGGACCACACCGAGCACGACCTGGACGTCCTGGTCACCGAGCAGGGACTCGCGACCTGCGAGGCCTCGATCCGAAAAGCCGCGCCCAGCTCATCATCGACAAGTGCGCCCACCCGGATTACAAGCCGCTCCTCCAGGAGTACCTTGATATGGCGACCAAGGATTGCATTGCGAGAAAGGCCGGCCACGAGCCCCAGCTTCTGGACCGGGTCTTCAAGATGCAGGTCAACCTGGCCAAGAACGGCACCATGAAGATCGACAACTGGGATATCTGAAAAATATTCCACAGCAGACAAAAAAGGAGCGTTCCCTCGGGAGCGCTCCTTTTTACTTTGCAACCAGGGCTTCAGCTTTTACACTCTCCCTGGATTGCTTCCAGGCCACTGCAAAAGGAATCAGCCGATGCTGCCCATGGTGGCAAGGGCATAAATGAGCTGGGACCGATAGGCGGGTGACGCCCCCCGGTACATGAGGACGGTCCCACCGCACGGGGTGAAGTCCCGCTTGCGCAGGATAAAAGCGGCATTACCATTGGAATCAGGGACGTCGAGAAAGACATCTCCCCGCCCCATCATCGTCAAAGCCTGTTCCAGCAGATTTTCCGCTGCCGGGAGGCTGCGGCAACACCATGGTCCCAGTTGCAGTGCTGTTTCGGAGCCCTGGACCATGCAGAAACCATCAGCAGCACCTATTACCGTTCCTAGTTCTGCTATTTTCCCGATGATGGGGCTTCGATTGTCTCCCCATGCAAGGCAATCGAGTTCTTCAATCAGCTCCAACGCGCTCTCCTGGGGCAGATCCCGGCCATGAACGGTGCCACACCCGCGCCAGCGGGTGATTCTGTCGATGGCCCGAAATCCAAGTTTTTCGTAAAGGGGTCGCCGGCCTGGGAAGCAGTCAACCAGATCGTCTCCGTACCGGCACGATCAAGGGAAGCAATGGCCTGCTCCATTAAGAACCGGCCAAGGCCTTGTCCCCGCAACTCAGCCCGCACCAGCAGATTACCGATCCACCCGCTTTTCCCATACTTCACAGAGGTTACGAAACCGGCGACGTGCTGGTTATGACGCGCCACCCAACACCCTTGGCCAAAGCTCTCCAGGAGAAAATCAAATTCCCACTGCCCGCATTTCCACCCTTCTTTTGCCGCCAGGGCAAGAAGGAGCGGCACCTGGTAAGGGCGAAACGGTTCAATGGTAACCTCAGGCCGCACAGCCGACCTCTGCGACTTTGAAATCAGCGCCGAGCAGCCTACAGCATCGGCTCGACACTGGCGGCAATGCCTGAATTGGCCGATGATCCGCTCGTTTGCGCGTCGCACCTCCTCCAGCTGTGCCTCAGTTGGCGGCAAGTGGGCGGCAAAGTCTGCCTGGGGGATGAGGGGCAGCACGTTCATGACAAATGCCCCCAGTGCCTTGACCTTTTCTGCAATCAGTGGCACCTGCCCGTCGTTGACTCCGGGTATCAACACCGTATTTACCTTGATGGTCATACCGAACTCTGCTGCTTTCTTCAACCCCGCAAGCTGATTAGCAATGAGCATTTCCACCGCCTGGGAGCCGTTCAGTTTTCGACCCTGGTAAAGGATGTGGGAATAGATTTTTGCGCCAACGGCTGGGTCGATGGCATTTATGGTAACGGTCAGGCTGTGCAGCCCCAGTTCCTGGAGCAGGTCGATCTTTTCAGGCAGCAGCAGTCCATTGGTACTCATGCACTTGATCAGATGCGGGAATTCATCCCCCACCTGACGAAAAGTTTCGAAAGTCTCTTCATTTGCGAGGGGATCGCCAGGGCCGGCAATCCCGATAACCTTTATCATGGAGCCAAGAACCTTGCTGGCCATCACCTCGCGCACCTTTACCATGGCCTCTTCAGGAGTGAGGAGCCTGCTGGTCACGCCAGGCCTGGACTCATTGGCGCAGTCGTGACGGCGTGAACAGTAGCCGCATTTGATATTGCAGCGGGGAGCTACCGCCAGGTGCATGCGGCCGTTCTGGTGATGGTTGCCGCCAAAACAGGGATGCCCCTGCATCTTGTTGTTTCCAGAGCATGAATTTGCCATAGAAATTCTCCTTCCGATCATTTGATTTGGACGAAAAAAGCCCGGCAGAAAATATCCACCGGGCTTCATTGCGCTATTGGAAATACGTCGCTGTATTTCCTTATTATTCAGTTTTTCATTATATTGCCAGTATCATGCCAGCCCGGCAGGTGGCCGTTTTCCCGCCTTATGCAAAAATGTTGGGCAGAAATGGCGGCAATTCGACCCGATAATGCCGGATATGATGGCAGAAATGTCCATGATTTAAGCAATCAGGCCGATAGCCCATCGCCCTGCCGTACAAAATGGGCAACGACAACTCCGGCATGCTATATGTAATGGACATCCTGGGAGGAAAATGATCATGGCAAAGATAATCGACGAAACTTCCTTCGTCACTGCCGAAGAAGCGGCAGACAGATTGGGTACGACCAACGTGCAGGTATTGATGCTGATGAGGAATAAGTCCCTGACAGGCAGACTGTGCGAAGGTGAATGGCTCGTCACCAGTGAATCGGTGGCCCGTTGGCAGGCTGCTGCCCCGGAGGAGAGACAATTGAACATCTGCACCGGCTCCTGCACCGGTTGCAGCTGTTCATGAATGCCCAGCTGCGGGAAATCCTTTCCCGAAGCCAGGCCGCTTTTTTGGGACTTGCCATCGGAGATGCCCTGGGCGCGCCGCTGGAATTCATGACCACCGGAGAGATCAAGGCCAAGTATGGGCTTCTCAAAGACCTGGTCGGAGGCGGATGGTTGCGCATCAAGGCCGGCCGTGTGACAGACGATACCGAGATGTCCCTCTGCATCGCCCGGGCAATTGTCGCAGCCGGTGGGTGGGACCTTAAGGGAATTGCCGAAAACTTCGCGGCCTGGCTCAAATCGAGGCCCCTTGATGTGGGTGATACCTGCCGCAAGGGAATCAGGAATTATATGTTGAAAGGAGCGCTTGAAACCTCCTTCAACCAATGGGATGCCGGTAACGGAGCAGTGATGCGTATCCTGCCGGTGGTTCTATCCACCATGGGGGACGGTGGGGAATGTGAGCGACAGGTCATTGCCCAGGCACATCTCACCCACAATCATCCCCTTTCGGACTCGGCCTGCATCTGCCTCGGAAAAATGGTGCAACTTTCCATACAGGGGCACTCAAAACCCCGCCTGCGGAAAGAAGTGGATGCACTGATCGAAGCCCATCCCGGTTTTCGCTTCGAACCATACAAAGGTTTGGCCACCGGTTATGTGGTGGACACCATGCAGACGGTTTTCCATCATTTTTTCAGGGGAAAGGATTTCGAGGATTGCCTGGTGAATACGGTCAACCAGGGTGGGGATGCGGACACAACCGGGGCCATCATGGGTATGCTCGCCGGAGCCTATTATGGCCTGGAAAATATACCGCGAAGATGGCAGAAGAAGATGGACAGTAAGGTCATGGACGAGGTAACGGTGCTTGCCGAGCGTCTGGTCCGGCTATCGCCGCAGTGGGAGCCTTGACTGTTACAGCGTGCATGGCACCACCCGCACCTGATACTCTCCCCCTATCACCATGTACTCCCCTTCCCCCTTCATTATGCTGTTGGGAAGCAGATCATTATAGAAAAAGACCTTGCTCAGGGGTACCCGTACCTCCCAGACAGTGAACCCGAACTCCCAGGCCCGCTCCTCAACGGAAGTAAAAGATGAAAGGTTGTTGAGCCGGACCAGTTGCCGCCGCTTGTCGAACTTTTCCAGGATATCGTGCTCGCTGGCGTCGAAGGTCCCACGGTAGAGGGTAAGCCAACTCTCCTGATGCCGCTTTTCCAGCTCATACTGGCAGTATTCATAGAGCAGGTCCAGCTGAGAGTTGATGGCATTGGTGCGGGCGCTCCCCTTGGTTCGATCCATGGCAAATACCATATATTCCTCCCCATGGATCCCTGGGATGCGCAGCTTGTGAAAGGTGGGAGGAAGCCCCATGCGGCTCTCCACCCAACCCTTAAGGACGGCCCCTTCCACGGAGTTGGAGTCCATCATCCACCCCCGGAGAAAGCGGAGGTAGCTGTTTTTCAGGCTTTTGCCTGCAGCAACCGTATGGTTCTGCCACTGGTGAAGCTGAAACTTCACCGACATGTAGTCGTTGAAAATCAAGGCGCGCTCAGAGGCATCCGGGATAGTATCCAGCTTTTCGAAGAGAAAGCGGTTCGCCTGCCTGACTCCCTGGATTTCCAGCGGCTGCGGGTTATCGTTGAAATGACGGGAAGCGATGACCCAGGGGGGAAGATTACAGTGATTGAAAGAAGTATTTTCCATAAAAGGCTTATTTACCCCCCTCAATCCCCCCTATTCCATAGGGGGGAAGCGAACGTACGTGAGCAGGGGGTCCGTCTTGGCTCTCACAGCATCTTCCCCAGTTCCACCAGCGTCGGCTTGATCGGCCCTTCGGTCACGAAGACGTCCAGCCCCAGGCGCTCCATCTCCATTTGTGGGGCCTGTCCGATCTGGGCGCAGACCACGCCCGGCAGTCCATAAGTGCTTCGGCAATGGCTGAAAGGAGATGAGCACGCATGGGGTGATCTTGATCCATGGAGCAGTAGCGCTCCACCTGCTTTTCGTCTACCAGCTTCGCCTCGTTGCCTGCAACGTCGTAAATCAGGAACCGCTCGGCATGGCCGAAGTGCTGGTTTATTTCTTTTCCGTCTTTCGAAGCTACGGCGATCAGCATGATCTTCCTCCTTTTGTAGGGGCAGGCCCGTGTGCCTGCCTCAATATGCGGGCGGCCACATGGGCGGGCGGCCACTTGGGGCCGCCCCTACTCGTCCCAATTACATCACCACCGGCTCGAAGGAGAAACACTTCTTCGCGCACGTCCTGCCACATGCCTGACACCCGATGCAATTGTCCGCATTCGCTACCTTCATGTACATCTTGGCAGAATCGTCCTCATCCACCTCTTCAAAGGCCAGCACCCCGTGGGCACATACCTTATAACAGCGGGCGCAACCGATGCAGGTCTCCTCATCGATGGCCTTGATGAACTCCGGGGTGTACTCGGTCTTGTTCCTTCTCAGTCCTGTAATGTAAGCCATGGTTATTACCTCCATATTTTCGTGTTGTAGGGGCGATCCTTGTGATCGCCCTGATCCTCGTGATCGCCCTGATCCTTGCTATCATCAGCCATTTGGGGCAAACACAAGGTTTGCCCGTACGGGTCAATCGTCTTCAAATGACGTCGGCAGGTCTTTATTCATCGCCTTCCGCAGCCAGGGGGGCGGCGTTCCCCTGAGCACGTCCTGCAGCTTGCTGACTATCTCGGCAACCGGAACTTCCGTATTTGTTTTCATGGGATTTATCTTTCTCGCCACCAGCTTGGCCGCTGCGGGCCCGCCGATCTGCATGGTATAGACGATGGCACAGTCCAGAAGCACATCGGCCGTGCGCCGATTTTGTCCTCTTCGTCATCACCATGACTACCCACCCTTACCGTCTCCAGGAAATGAGCTTCGTCAGGACCGATCTCCCAGACATGGAAGCTGTCCGACATGCCGAAATGCTGGTCGATTATCTCGCCGGTACTGCTGGTAAATGCCACTTTCATTTTTCATTCCTCCTTGGAAGTATAGTTGTAAGACAGACCTTCCATTCGCGCTCAAAGATACCATGACCCCCCTCAATCCCCCCTATTCCATAGGGGGGAAGTGAACGTACGTGAACGGGGGGGGTAAGACTAATTATGTGCCAGTTTTTGTGCCTCTTTCCCATTCTCCTGAAATATATTTGCCACCTCGAAAACCAGATTCAACGTCCCCCGGTAACCTACCCACATCTTCTGGTGGGCACCCAGTCGGTCGAATACCGGCAATCCCGCTCGTAAATGTGCCTTGATACCCAGTTTACCGGCTGCCTGACGGCCGTTGGAGTTGGCCACCAGCAGGTCCGCTCCCTGTGCCGCCGTCTCCAGGTCCTCCAGATCGCCAACCATTATATGTTCGCTGGGCAGGCTGTCGAGTCCTCTGGTCCGTGTGGCCGAGAGAGCTGCCTGGACCAGGCACCCCATGCCGGCCAGAAACCGGGTCAACGTCTTCAGGTTGTCGGCTTCCAGGGCAATGGCCACCCTCTTATTGCCGAACTGGTAGTGGCTGTCCACCATGGTATCCGTGAGCCTGCTGCGCCAGCGGCGATGCTTTTCCGGGATCGGTCGGCCGCTGATGGCCGACAGGGTCTCCATGAGCATATCCACTTCTTTAAGACCGGTAACGGAAGTAAAGCCGTAGGCAGGAATGCCGCAGCGCTCCTTCAGTTTCAGCGCTGCCTTTGCCAGGGAGTCTCCCACATAGAGCGTTGCCGCGCTGCGCCCAGCCGCCCGGATGTGCTCCACAGCGATGCCCCCGGTGGAGAGGGGGGAGACGGTGCCGTCGATGTGGCCGTCCAGGGCATTTGAAATATCCGGGATCACCACCGGCGTGAGGCCAAAGGACTCGATGATCTCCTTCAGTTCCTCCACGTCCGCCGGGGTCAGATGCGCACCGGGGAGGAGGTTGACTTGGTTGACAATGGTCGCTTCGTCCCCTTCTTCCACCAGGGCCTCCACAATCGCCTCCACGGCCGCGGCATACCCTTCCTGCATGGAGCCGCAGTAATCCGGAGTGGACGCCCAAATGACCGGAACATGATCGTACTGGGGATTTTCCCAGCGAAAGTGCACGATGGCACTGCGCACGTCGTCCCCCATGGTTTCCGTAAGTCCCGAGGTCATCACCCCCACCACCCCCGGAGTGAATTTTTCCATCACCCGGCCAATGCCCTTTTTCAGGTTCTCCCAGCCGCCGAAGATGGCTGTATCCTCGCTCATGGCTGTGGAATTTAAGGCTATGGATTCCTTGAAGTGCCGCGACAACTGCAAACGGATGAAGGTGGAACACCCCTGGGCGCCATGGAGAAGGCCCAACATGCGGTCGATGCCGAGGAAGGCCAGGGTCGCCCCCAGGGCCGGCGAGTTTTTCTGGGGATTGACGGTAGCATTTTTCATCCTCCCTCCCCCGCAGACATCCCCCTCCCCCTGTCCCCCTCCCACAGGGGGAGGGGGAAGCAAGGATTCGATTGCCGGCATAGGCAAAGCAAGAAAAGCCTCCCCGTGGCCGGCAGCCAGCGCCACATCGGCAACCAGTTCACCTTTGTCTTTCTCCCAGGGAGACGGTGCATTGAGCGCCGGCCAGATGGATTATTCACCGTCAGGTCCAGCTGCCTGGCGAAGGTCACCATTCCTTCGTAACCGGCATAGGGATGGGAGCGGCCATGATTGATATCGAGAAAGGGGGTCCTGGTCTTGAGGGCCAGGAACTTGGTCTTGCCCCCGGCCACGATCAGGTCGGGCATCTTCTCCTGCATCACCTTGAGGAGACCGGCGGTGGAGGTGTCCTCGATGATCTTCGCATCCCGGTGCATCAGCCCTTCATGCGATAAAAATCTTCCAGGGTGGAGTTCTGGGTACCGGCGGCCAGGATCTCAACCCCCAGTTCCCGCAGGGCATTGACCATGGACCAGGTCTTGACCCCGCCGGTGAAAAGCACCGCCCGCTTCCCTTCCAGCCTCGCCCGGTAAGGGGCAATGGCAGTCCGGCACTTGGCCTCTTCCTCCTCGATAAGTTTCTCCACCCGGTCCTGCATGACCCGCTTTTCCAGCCCCCCCACCGCATCGTCCAGTTCCCGGGCAATGTCGCGGAGAGCCTTGGCCGTATCGGTCATGCCGTAGAAGGATTCTTCGATGTAAGGCATGCCGAAGGTCTTCTGCATCTTCTTGGCAAGGTTGGTCAGAGATTTGGAACAGATAATGACGTTGAGCCTGGCCCGGTGGGCATAGCGCAGCTCTTCAAATTTGGCGTCGCCGGAAAAGCAGGAAAGGATCTGGATGCCGAGCCGATCGAAAAGCGGCAGCATGCCCCACAGGTCGCCGGCGATGTTGTATTCGCCAATCAAGTTTATGGCATATTCGCCCAGCACCGGCGGCTCTGCGGTGCCGATGACATGTTTGAAGAGGATCTCGCCGGCCAGACGGTTGCCGATATTTTTGTCGCCGATGAAGCCGGGGGTATTTACCGGTATCACAGGAACGGCAACCTTTTCCGCAGCCGCCGTGCAGACCGCCTCCACATCATCACCGGTCATGGCGGTGACACAGGTGGCATAAACGAAAATGGCCTTGGCCTCGGGATAGCGTCCTGCCAAGTCCAAAATAGCCTTGTACAGCTTCTTTTCACCGCCGAACACCACATCGTTTTCCAGCATTTCAGTGGTGAAACCGCGACGATAGAGCTGCGAACCGGACGAACGGGCACCCCGGTTGTCCCAGGAATTGCCGGCACAGGCAATGGCCCGTGCACCAGGTGGATCACATCGGTGATCGGCATCAGCACCACCCTGGCGCCATCGTAGGCGCAGCTCCGTTCCGTACCCTCCCCCGGTTCGGATTTTTTGCAGAATTTGGGCGCCCCCGCGTCATTTGTTTTGCAGTCGGTTACATCGTAATAGTCGGGTTTCGCCATACTTTTTCTCCCTTTCATTCAACGCGAAGCCTGAAAAATGACAAAAGGCGCCCCATCTATGAAATGGTTGGCGCCTTTGCCAATAACCTGCGTATGAAGTATTCCTTTACCGTCTCCTGAGCATTTGCCGTGCCAACATGATCATGGTTTATACTTCAGCGTTATTTCCGCCGGTTACCTGATTCTTTTCGTTATGGTTCAAAGAAAATGCCTACAATTTGGGCAACTCTCCGCTTTAAAAGCATTATTGAGTGATGAAGACGGCAATTATTGAAAAGATCTAACAAACAGGTATAGTTGCTAACGGAAGAATCCTCCTTCATCCCGCTCAGAAAGTACCACGCTGCCTGTTATCAAATGATCTCCGTGGAGAGTATTAATGCGGACATGTAAGACCTTTCCGACGCAACAGACTTATGGCCTGCTTCCGCAGGCCTTTTTTATTGTCCATTACACCAAAATGGTCAAGTTAAACCTGCCTCCCGCAAAAAGTAAAATGCTTTTATTCATGAATCTGGTGATGGCCGGCTAAAGGTAACCTGACCAGGAACATCAGTAAAAAAACTAAAAGGAGGGCAACAAAGTGACAAGAAAAAGGATCAGCAGAAGGAAGTTCATGGCTCTTAGCTCTTGTGGCATAACCGGAGCGTATCTGAGTCTGCACACGGGGCTGGCACAGGCTATGATGGGTAACAGCCGCATGGGGGGAGGAACTACGATCATCAACGCCGCCGGGAGCTGTTTTCCGTGATCCACCCGAGGCGGTAAAAAACATCAACGGAGTCTATGAATTGGCCATCGAGGAAACAAACATTAATGTCAATGGAACACTTGCTACCCTACTCACATACAACGGTTCGTTCCCCGGGCCAACCATTCGGGCGAAGCGGGGAGAGGATCTTCTGGTGCAGTTGAAGAACTTCCTCCCTCCCACTGCGGAAAAGAACATTTTAGGCCACACCAAAAACATCACCAACCTGCATACCCACGGTCTCCATGTCTCGCCCAAACCGCCGGCTGACAGCATGATGATCCAACTGCATCCGGGAGACATCTACGATTACAATTACTGCATGGATTTTGAAGAACCGGGACACTTGAATTTCTACCACCCTCACGTGCACGGGGTGGTCGCCGAACAATACTGGGGGGGATTGGCCGGTCCATTGGTGGTGGAGGATGAAACACCGGCACTGTCCGGCCTGGAAACGCATATCATGGTGCTGAAGGACTTGACCCTGAGCGGATCGGTGCCCGAGCCCTATACCTCCACCATGCAATACATGCATGGCAAGGAGGGAAACCTGGTCATGGTCAATGGCCAGGTGAATCCGGTGCTGAATATCCAGCCGGGACAGGTGCAAAGATGGCAGATCGTCAATGCCTGCAATGCCCGCTTTTTCAACCTTGCCCTGGAAAATCATTCCATCAATCTGATCGGCACGGATGGCGGCCTGCTGGATAAGCCCTATCCTGTATCCTCAATACTCCTGTCACCGGGAGAGCGGGTAGATATCCTGGTCAAGGCAAACCAGGCGAAAAAGAGCTACCGCTTCCTTTCCCTCCCCTACAACCGTGGCGGCATGAGCACCCAACAGCAGGTCACCCTTCTCACCCTCTCCTACAAAGGCTCACCGGTAAATAACTCCCTGCCCGCCTCCATCAATACGAACGCCAAACGGGTTGTCATGGATACGGCCGCTTTACCGCAACGCAGACTAACCCTGAGCATGATGCAGGGCAGAGGATACATCAACGGCCAGACCTTCCTCGGCATGGACAATGCCTGCACCATCATGTCACACCTGGGGGGCTGGGAGGTATGGGAGATCGTCAACCAGAGCGGCATGGATCACCCGTTCCACCAGCACGTCAACTCGGCCCAAGTCTTATCCATCACCGGTGGCGACGCCGGTTATGCGTCCCTTTACACCAAGATCCCCGCCTGGAAGGATGTGGTCATCGTCCCCAAATGGGGGAGCGTTAAGCTGCTGGTGCCTGTCATGGACTGGATGGCATGACCATGTTCCACTGCCACATTATTGAGCACGAGGACATAGGCATGATGGGAGTGTGGGATATCAGGGGAGAAGGCATGCCCATGTAGGCTAGACGCGGCTGTTTAATGTTTTAAATGAAAAAGGGACATCACCAGTATCACTGGCGTCCCTTTTTCTTTAGCCTGCAAGCGGGTCCTTACCAAGCCATTCGGGGTGCTGCTGCGTGCCGTCGAAGCGCGTGCTGGTTTTGTATAGCTCGTACTTGCCTTCAAGGGCTGCGGACCTGGTACGCTTCAGAATGCTTGCGACCTCGGTCTGCGTGAGCGGCTTGAAGGTGCGAACGGCCTCGAGGGCCTGGTCGAGGATCTTTTGACTGTCGATGCCGGTGATCTGCACAGCGATGGGCAGATTCAGGCAGTAGTGCAGCGCCTCCATAGGCTTGACGGTGTTGCTGTGGAGGATGTAGGGGTGGCCGAAGGCTTTCATGCCGAGTGGCGCGATACCTTCGCGATTAAGCACGGGCAGCACTTCGCGCTCAAAGCTGCGGAAGTGCGCATCCATCACGTTGAGCGGCATCTGCACCGCGTCCAGGTGGAATTTGTGCTTTTGGGCAAAATCAAGCATACGCAAATGAACAAACGGATCCTTGTGGCCAGTGAAACCCATATAGCGGATTTTGCCGGCTTTCTGAGCTTCCGCCATGGCTTCGAATGCCCCCCCTCGGCGAAGATGCGGTCCGGGTCTTCCAGTCGAATGACTTCGTGGAACTGCATCAGGTCGATGCGGTCAGTTTGCAGGCGCTGAAGACATGAGTCGATCTGCCGGGCAGCTTCCGCCTTGGTGCGGCCGTCGATTTTGTCCATCAGGAAGACCTTCTGGCGGTAGCGTCCTTAAGAGCTTTGCCCATGCGGACTTGGCTTACGCCTTCGTTGTAGTCCCAGCAGTTGTCCATGAAGGTGATGCCACGGTCTATGGCCTGGCGGATGAGCTGAATCGACTCGTGCTCGGAAAGAGATAGCTGGCCGATGTGCCAGCCCCCCAGGCCGATGATGGAGACGTGCTCGCCTGTGCGGCCGAGGGCGCGGTAGATCATTCCATTGTTGCCGCGACTCATTTCTGCGTGAAGCATTGGCGAAAGAAGGTGCCCCGCAGCCAACCCGGCCACCAAGGCTATACTTTGCTTGTTGAATTGTCGTCGAGAGATCATCGGTTATTCCTCCATATGATGGATGTGGTTTCGTTGCCGTTTTTTCCTGACCTTATCTTAATTCTATCGTACTGCGGAAGACTAAGGCAGGTTCGCTGATCTGCTGATACTTTTCCCTCAGTTTAATGTATAACCTTTCAGACATGCATCAGGGGTTTGGCAATCATTATCCGGATTTCTGTGATAGTATACTGACGTGCATAAATCCGCACCCGCCTTCGGGAAGCACGATGCAACTCAGTTCCAAGAGAAACAGGAGATTCACGACATGGGAAAAAGGCTGTATGTATCGAATATCGCATTCAAGGCAACAGAGGAAACCCTGAGAGGCTCTTTGCCCAATATGGTACCGTGGACGCCATCAACTTCGTCACTGACGCTCGCACCGGCAAGCCCAAGGGATTCGCCTTTGTGGAGATGGCCTCGGACGAAGAGGCCCAGCAGGCGATGGGGACCTTGAACGGCACTCTGTTGCTGGGCAGGCCACTGAAGGTCAGTGAAGCCAACACCCAGCAGCCGCGTGAACGCCGGGATCTTGCCGAAAGCGAAGGCAATGGGGAAAGAAACCGCCAATGACTGTAGAATGGTATCCAGGACATATGGGCAAGGCCCATAAAGAGATCGCCGAACTGGTAAGGTCTACCCATGTGATTATTGAGATTGTGGACGCCCGTCTTCCGGTATCCAGCTCCAATCACCTGCTGCACGAGCTGCGCCGGAACAAGCCCTGCATCAAAGTGATGAACAAGAACGACCTGGCCGATCCCGCCGTGACCAAGGCCTGGGTCCGCACTTTTGAACGGGAAAACGGCGTCAGGGCTCTCCCCCTGTCGGCGAAACAGCACCGGGAAACGGCACAGCTCATCAAAATCTGCTACAGCCTGGCGCCAAACTGGGGTAAACAACCCGGCTATCCACTGAGGGCCATGGTAGTCGGCATTCCCAATGTGGGCAAATCCACCCTCATCAACACCCTAGCGGGCAAAAGCGTGGCCAAGGTCGGTGACCGGCCGGCCATCACAACCAGCCACCAGCGGATCGACCTGCGCAACGGCATTATCCTGTCCGACACCCCCGGCCTGCTCTGGCCCGACATGAAGGATCAGGTGGCGGCTTATCGTTTGGCAGCCAGCGGTGCAATCGGTGACAACGCCTTCGACTACATGGAAGTAGCTATTTTTGCCGCAGAATTCATGATGGAGCAGTACCGTGACCTGCTGATCGCCCGCTACAAACTCACGGACCTGCCGGAGACCGGAGCCGAACTGCTGGAACAGGTCGGCCGCCGCCTGGGATGTCTCGTCTCCGGAGGGCTGGTGGACATGAATCGCGCCAGCGAGGCGTTTCTGCGGGAGCTACGGGCAGGTAAAATCGGCCGGGTCAGCTTTGAGCGGTCTGAGTACGATGGGGCGGACTAAAAAAGAGACCGGCTGATTTCAGCCGGTCTCACTTGTACGCCTTCTTCTTAACAATTAAGTATGCTGTCTCCAGAATTCCCGCCCACCCGGTAAAACCATCTATCCCCTCCGGAAATGCCATAACAGCAATTACATGAGGCTTTCATAACTTGCAGCACCGGGCATCAGAGCTGCTCAGCCACCGGCAGAATTTGTTGCGGATAAATATGTTGCATTATAAAGTCACTAATCACATCATATTTTGCTGTAATTAGTGAGGTGATTCATGGTGCGGCATATCTGGCAAAGCAACAATTGGCCAAGTTTTACCTGGGATGCGGAACAACTTCTGGCCCCCCTGGGTGAATGCCGTCTCGCCTAGGGCCGACTGATCGCAAAGGTTGCCAGTTTAGGCTTGTCGCTGGAACTGCAGGCGCAAGCAGAAATTCTGGTGGAAGAAACAATCAAAACGTCCGCCATTGAAGGGGAACAACTTGACCCCCGCTCAGTGCGGTCTTCTGTTGCCCGCAGGCTCGGCATCCCCAGCGCCGGGCTTCCAGTTGACCGGCGCATTGACGATCTGGTTTCGGTACTGATGGACGCTACACAGAATTGCGAAGCGCCAGTTTCTGCCGAGCGTTTTGGGGCTGGCAGGCGGCTCTGTTTCCCTCCGGCTATTCGGGAATGCACAAAATCCAGGTTGGTAAGTGGCGTGAAGGTACTGAACCGATGCGAGTAATATCTGGTCCCATCGGTAGAGAGAGGGTCATTACGAAGCTCCGCCAAGTAGTCAGGTAGGTACAGAAATGGAACGATTTCTGACGTGGTGGCAGGAATCGCGCGGGAATATGGAAGGGATCATCAGGGCGGCCCTGGCGCACTTCTGGTTCGTCACCATCCACCCTTTTGACGGATGGCAACGGACGACTGGCACGCGCCCTGACCGATATGGCCCTTTCCCAGGATGACCAACAGAGGGTCCGGTCCTACAGCCTGTCCGCACAGATCATGGCTGACCGGGAAGAGTATTACGACATCCTGGAGCGGTGCCAGAAAGGCACCTGCGAAACTACTCCGTGGCTGGTCTGGTTTCTCGGCTGTTATGCAAGGGCTATCCGGAGATCAGAGGATATCTTGAATGGGGTGTTCTCACGCTCAGAGTTCTGGCGGCGGCATGATCATCTGCAGTTGACTGACCGACAGAAGAAAGTAATCAACCGTTTGCTGGAGGCAAATCCCGGTGGTTTCGAGGGAGGGCTTACCACAAAGAACTATGCATCCATAACCCATACCAGCAAAGGCACAGCGTTCCGCGAATTGGATCAGCTGTATGAATGGGGAGTACTGGAGCGGGTCGGCAAGGGGCGGAGCGTACGGTATGAGCTGCTTTGCGATAAGAACACGAAGTGATAAGTATTAAGCTTAATGAGCGGCAGATTGAACCGGTGGCTGAATTGAGTATGGGAATTCCCCTGCGGTCTCCTTTGTAAACCATCTTCTTAACAATTAAATATGCTGTCCCCTTTGGCTCAGCTAAGCCACAAATGCCACACTTCAATTGTGCCTGGATTACCAGGAAAGTTCCGTCCATGACGCGATAGCGCCAGCTCGTGGGAAGAATGGCCGAGTGCATGGGGGAGTTGTTGTGTCAGAAAAGAGTCCGGAATTTCTTTTTGTTGTTGCTCAAGGTGCGGCGAGAGGCAGTCGGCAATGGTTGAATTGTCCCGTACATAGGCAAGCATGAAGCTTCGCGGGCATACCAACCATACTGCCCCTCAATAAATCGCGCCAGCTTTTGTGCAATAGAGGTTAATCGTTTTCTTGCTTTTGGTATCAGTTGTATCAAGCAGTTTGCATTCGACTATGAGTGGAAGCTTTGAAGAGCGGTTTGTAAGATAGATGGAAAAATCAGGGCGGGTTTCCAGCTTGCTGCCATCATAATTAATTGTTTCTTTGCCACGCTCCACACTGGCAACAAGCATGCTCCACTGCGGATTTAGTTCAGACAAGCTTTTAAGCCGGGATTCCATCAGGGTATTGACTACTTTTTCTTCATCATGACGCAGAACTTCTTCGTAATCCTCAAGCAAACCTTCCCATGCCGCGACCAGCATTTCGGCAATTGCCCTGAGTGGTCGGGGTTGCAGGGGCGGTACAGGCCGTTCAACACCTCGCATAAACTCTTCAAGCTGATAGTTGGGTGACAGGCTCATTTCGTCTCACTTCCGAAGAGCGTGTCCAGATGTTCCCAGACTATGCGGCGTGCGACCAGCCGAGCCTGGCTGTGGCTCCAATAACGAGCCTGATTGAGCCGGGCGATCAAAAGGGTGTTGTTGTCCGGGTTGGGGAGGATAACCTCGGTGGAAGCCAACCGGTCAGCTAGCTGTAAAATAACCGGCCATTCATCGCTCGTTGTGGTTTTTTTTTCTTTGCCCGGAGCAATTGCGCTTACGCTCAAGACACTCCACGGTGAGGCGGTAGGCAGCCGCATCGTCTGCACCTCAATCTGCAAGCCTTCCCGCTTGGCCCACGAGTTAAGCTCAATTTTTAGAGTATTACAAAATACTGCCACATCCTCAGTTGTACGCGTCTTCTGAGCAGCATGCTTGTTTGCGGCAAAGGGCAGGTTATAGCGCAGTGTATCGGCAATGACCTGTAAATCCTGCTCGTTCAGTCCGTACAACGAGGCAGCCCAAGCATCAACCTTGGTCCAATTCTCCGGACAATCTTCATGGGCAATGGCGTCAAATAGTTCGTCCACTTTTGCCAATGTGGCAGCGTCAAGAGATTCAAAGGGAATGATTGGAATGTTGTCGATAATAATTTTTTCAACAACTTCTCGTTCAAAACCGAATTCGCCACTGGTCATCAACATATACCAAAAGGCTGGTTTGCTACCAACGAGAAGAGTTAAATATCTAATAAATATAATGGAGTTTGGATGTGTTTTACCACTGTAGCCATAATATACTTCATTAAACACTAAATCATTTTCCGACATGGAAACACGTATTCTGCCGTTTGTTGTCGGAGGTGATTTGTGCACAATCAGAAGTGGTCCTTTATATGCTTCAGGTTCTCTTGCACGATCAAGCTCTGAATCAGTAAATGGTTTAAGGGCATTAGGATCAATGAGAATTGGCAAAAATGTGCCTGAAGGTAAATCAGGCATATTTTGCAAATGCTTTGATAGTTGAGGTTGCTTTGTACTTGGACAAACTCGTCGGTATCCAGTGCTTACATTTTTTAGATGCCCCCTTGATTCCCCAAAATGCTGCTTCCAATACTGTGATAGCTTGATCAAACCTCGTGTCCTCAGTCTGTCAAAAATTTTCAGATCCAGTGTAGTTCCACGAAATAATATTTTAAACAATGCTGCATGTTCCATGACTTGATCTGGTGTCACAAAATCAGCATTGGCAGCATCTATTCGCATCGAACCAGCGCCATTTAAACCTTTTTCCAAATGAGGCGTAACAAATCGGAATGCGACATCAGCAGAAGGCAATTGATTGCGAGCAAAAAGTAAGCAAAATGGAGCATCTATTTCAGGCCAAACCTTAGAATTGCGCAGTTCAGCACCATTGATCACGCCGCTTATCTCAAGCGCACGAAATAGGGCTGCGCGTGCCTCTACCATGCCGTTGCCTTGTTGGAATAGAATGCGAGCATGCAGGGCAAAGGCAATTTGCCCTCCAGGTTTTGCCCATTTCATGCTCGCCAGACAAATGGCAGGTCCAGCACTTCATTGGGGATAGGAGGTGGGGCTTGGTCTGGTAAGCGCTCACGAGCAATCGCATCGACTACTTCTTTAACAATATGCCAATCTGGAAGTCTTGTATCGCCCGGCCACGGCGGATTGCCAATAACCAGATCATACTGTCCAACATGCGAGTCGCTAACAGCCTTGCCCAAGCTGCCAAGGCCATCGCTAACGCCATCATTCAGGTTGTACAACACCTTGTTTTTAAGATTCTTGTTGAAGCGAAGTTTTTCCACCGGTTCCGGTTCGGGGTCCAGTTCGATGGACATGAGATAAAGCCCAAGGGCGGCAAAGCGGAGCGCCGCTTCATTGATATCGAAACCGACGAGTTGGTTGTAGAGGATTTCCCGCAGCACATGGGTGTCGGGGCGCTTATTGTCTCGCTGCCAACGTTCCATCACCAGTTGCCGGAAGGCGGAAACAATGAAAACTCCGGCCCCCGCTGCCGGATCAAGCACCTTGGCATCGGCGGCAATACCTTTGCGGCGGAGCGGATGAAATGCGGCGTTCACCATCAGGTCGGCAATGGCGCGTGGTGTATAAAAGCTCCCTTCGTTGCGTTGACGCTCCTGATCATGCTCCCGCATGTAATGTTCGTAGGCCTCGCTGAGCACTCCGACCGGGATATGGGCAAAATCGAGGTAGTCCCACTTTTCTTCCCAGCCAAGGTACAACTGCCCCTCCACAGCACGATACATGATATTGCCGAGAGGTTTCAGCGTTTCATTCGGCAGGCGTGAGAGCAGACCGTCGGAAAACGGGAGGAAATCACCGTTAAAGGTTACGTCCAGCCATTGAGATGCAGCTTCGGCGCGGCGGGAGTCATTGAAGATCTCATGCGAAGGTCTGAGATGGTCAGGCAGAAGATTACGATCACCAAGGAAACGGAGAAACAGGGCGCGACCGGCAAGAGAAATGGCATCATTGCGAGTAATCACCGGGCATTTCAGCAAGTCCCGAATGGCATCGCGTAACAGCTTGAGCACTATGCCGGAAATCCATTTTTTGTGTGGCGCAATGTCGGGGCGAGAGTTGGCAAGAGTGGGAAAGATGATTCGTCGCTCTTCTGGTAGCCCTTTGATACGGCTGGCCTTGTCACCGTCTTTATCCAGTGAAACCCGATGAATGGTCAGTTGCCCGGGACGCACAACCCCCAGATAAGGCGCATCGCCACGCAGGGCTATACAGCGGCGGATATGGCAAAACTGATCTTCGGTAATATCAGCGCCGTTTACTAGAAAGACAAGCGGAGAACTTTGCCATTCGTAAACTCCGAACAGCGCCTTGAGATCACCCTGTCCACGATAACGCGCCGCGATCAGACTCACGTACGAAAGCATTTCCGGCTTTTCTGCAAGCAGCCTTAATCCGCCGTCCGGACTGAGGTCTGCCCCGTATTCCGCAAGTGTCTCAATGAGTTCGTTCATAGAGCCGCTCCTGAAGCAGTTTGTGGTGTCTGTGGAGGAAACAGAAGGGCCTGCGGATCGCCGCCGAATTTTCCTTTTCCGGCACCGCGAGGCTTCTTTTCAGCTATCTCGACATGGTCCAGTATTTCTCGAAAGTCAACCTTATGTTCAGCCAGCTCCGCTAGGAGAACTGCGATGATTGAAAGATGTGATGGCACCTCTCCCGATTTGGCATAGTTTGAAATCGAGGCAGGTTTGAGTTTTATAAGCACGGCAAACTCTCTGATGGTTAACCCTGCTTTCCCTATATGCCGTTTGAACTCATCGTAAGTCATGATCAAGATATACATTAATTTATGTAAAAAACCAGCTTTTTAATGTCTTTTTTGTTCTTTACTGTTGAAGATTTTATCCACATCTCCCCACCACCGCTGCCCCCCTTTGTGTTACGCACGCCAACAGGTTCACCCATCAGGGTAGTAATGACCGGAATACCTTGAACATTGCCGAGTGCGATTATTCGGTCAAACGCTCGTCTATGAGAGTCAGGCTCCAAGGTGATATCGAATTTCGAATCAATAAAATGTGATTTCTCGCTACACCTCACCAACTAAAAAAGCCCGTCAAAAGCAGGCCTTCCAGTATGTCACTTCACTTCACCCTTCGGGCGTTCTGGGGGCATCTTAATTATTAGTCACCAAGAAGGCCAAAAGCCGCCCGACCAGCATCCAACGCTGACCAAATCGGCTCTCTTCAAAACCGCTCAGCCACCGGTTGTCCCTTAACCTGCACCCGCTCGGTTTCTTTACCTCTATCCACCTCTCCCCACCAGTGCCGAGCACTCTTTATGTCGTGCATGCTGACAGGCTCACCCATCAGGGGCGTCATGACCGGGATACCCTGAACAGTGCCCAGAGCGGCTATTCTCTCGAAAGGTTCTTGCCAGGAGTGCATGGACAAGTCAAAAGTGCCGTTGTGGATGGGAAGCAGACTCCTGCCTTTCAGGTCTATATGAGCTTGTATGCTCTCTTCCGGGTGCATATGAACTTCCGGCCAGTTTGCATTGTAGGCGCCTGTTTCCAGCAGGGTCAGATCGAAGGGACCATACTTCGCGCCGATCTGCTTGAAACCGTCAAAGTAGCCGGAATCACCGCTAAAGAAGACTCGCTGATCACGAGCCAAGATTGCCCATGACGCCCACTGGGTTTGATTTTTGTTGAACAGGCCACGACCGGAAAAGTGTCGCGCCGGCGTGCAGGCAAAACTGACACCGTCAACCTCTGTCTCCTGCCACCAGTACAGTTGCCGCACCTTTGCGGCCGGCACTCCCCAGTCAATAAGAATGTCTCCAACACCAAGTGGCGTCAGGAAGTAATCAACCTTACCAGCCAGCTTCATGATGGAGGCGTGGTCCAGGTGGTCGTAATGGTCGTGGGAGATGATTACCCCCTTGATCGGTGGTAGTTCGTCGATGCTGATGGGTGGTTTGTGGAACCGTTCCGGTCCGGCGAACTGCATCGGCGAAGCCCGGTCGGAGAACATCGGGTCGGTGAGCCAGAAGGCGTCATGCAGCTTCAGCAGGACGGTCGAGTGGCCCAGGCGATAGACCGTGTTGTTCGGGACCGCCAGGAGCTGCTCTCTGGTCAATGCCTGTACCGGGATTTTCCCAGATGGACGCGTATTCACAGGCTTATTAAAAAAGAAATCCCACATAATGCGGCAGATTCAAGCCGCCCACCTTTGGTCACCATCACCGGGTGTTTCAGATCACTATCAAGCGATAGAGATGAGCGGGTCTGAGCAGAACTATTCTTTTTAAACAGCGTAGATGCCATAACGATAACAACTCCTGTAATCAGGGAATAAAGTATGATTCGTTTCATCGGTTCCTGCTTACCCTCTCCCTAGCCCTCTCCCACTGAGGGGAGAGGGGACAGAAAAAACCTTGCTCACCCTCGCCCCCTTGTGGACCCACAGGGCCTAAAAGGAGAGGGCCGGGGAGAGGGGGGGCTTTCCCCTATGCATTTTTCCCCATTTCATATGCCTGGCTCACCGCCGGGCTTTTCTTGATGTCCCCTTTATTCCAGACGCCGGTGCGTGAAAGCTTCATACCTTTTACCTTTGTTGTTTGGCAAGCGAAATGATGGCAGGCTCTTTGGGGGAGCTGTTCCAAGCCGAGTGATTCCCAATTTTGCGGGTGTCATTTCGCCTGCCGGTACTGCTCGTCGCTGACTTTCTCCATCCATTCGGCAGCCTTGCCATCTAATTGCTCTTGAATGGCGAGATGGGTCATTGCGGTATTAGGGGCGGCTCCGTGCCAGTGCTTCACCCCAGCCGGAATCCATATCACATCACCCTGCTTGAACTCTTCGATGGGGCCTCCCCACCGCTGGATCAGACCGGCACCGGCAGTAACGATCAGAGTTTGGCCATAGGGATGGGAGTGCCATGCTGTCCGGGCGCCTGGTTCGAAGGTGACGCGACCGCCTGTGGTACGAGCGGGTTCGGGGGCCGTAAAAAGCATTTCGACTTTTACGGTACCTGTGAAGTATTCAGATGAACCCTGGCTTGAAGACAGGGATGCACTCCGGGTTATATTGATCTTCTGCTCCGGCTGAGTTGCGATCGTGACTCCGTTATCCATTGTCTTTGCCTCCGAAATGGTCATGATGCTGAACGTTGCGTTCAGGATGATTGCCGGAAGTATCGTGAGTCTCTTGTTCATGTGTCGCCTTATTTCAAATTTTTGATAAAAAATGAAGTGAGCTTGTCAAAGGGGATGTAATTCAATCGGTCGTACAGATCCGCACAGGTAGTTATATGATAGGCTTGGCCGCCCACCCCTCTGCACCAGCCCTTACTTTGTTAGATCACAGCGCCGACCGCAGCACATGGACAATGTCCGACTCGCTCATCGGCGGCCGGCCCGGCAGACGCCCATTGTCATCATGGATGATACGAACCGTTTCACTGGCATATTGTGTCATAAGCTCGTCCCCAATCTTCAGCTCTGACAGGCGGGTCGCAGCCGGTGGAGCGCAGAAACCCTTCAAAGCGGTCGATTCCTTCCATGGCACACGCCAGGTCATCCGGACCTTTGCCCTTAAGGCCGAAAATGCGTTGGGCAAACTGCACGAACTTTTCCGGCCGGTGTCTGGCGGCAAAGCGCATCCAGGCCGGATTGACCACAGAAAGACCTGCCCCGTGGGTGATGTCGTGATAGGCGGACAAGGTATGCTCGATCATGTGCACGGGAAACCCTCCATTGGTACCGGCGTTAACCCAGCCGTTGAGGGCGACAATGGACGCCCATTGAACCTGGGCGCGTGCGTCCAGGTTGGTTCCATCTTCAAGGGCTTTGAGGCCGTATTCCATGGCGGTGAGGATGACGCCTTCGGCAAAGCGGTCCTGAATGGGGGTGCCGTCAACGCCGTTGAAATACCCTTCGGTTACATGGGTGATGATATCGCAGATGCCGTAAGCCGTCTGATCCTGCGGCACACTCATCGTCAGTTCGGGGTCCACCAGGGCGATGACGGGATACAGGCATTTGGCCTGGACAAAGGACTTTTCCTTCGTCTCTTCGTTGGAAATAACCGACCCCATATTCATCTCGGAACCGGTGGCCGCCAAGGTCGGCACGGTGATGACGGGCAGCGCGCGGGTCGGGACATATGGCTTGGGCTGACCGTGGTAGATCATATCCCAAGGGTCACCGTCATAGTAAAAGGCGGCGGCCATGACCTTCGCTGCGTCCATGGTGCTGCCGCCACCCAGGGCGATGATCACATCGCATCCTTCGTCCCGTGCGATCCTGGCACCGCGTCTGACGGTGGTGATCCGCGGGTTGGGCTCGACGCCGGAACATTCCACCGTTGAAACCCCGGCAAGCTTCAGGCTGGCGACTGCCCGATCAAAAACGCCGCTGCGCTTGACACTGCCGCCGCCAGTAACCAGCAGGGCACGTTTGCCATGCTGGCTGGCAACCTCTCCCAGACGTGCGAGTGCGCCGGCAGCAAAGATCAGGCGGGTTGGATTGTAGTACTCGAATTTCATGTGAACCTCCCTGAAAAAGCCCTTTGTTTTGCAAATCTTTTTGATCCTGACGATCTGTATCGTAACCGCTCAACGGAATAAGCCGGTAGAATGATCCTACGCGTTTATTGCCTGATCCTACAGGGTGCTCCCCAAATATTGTAATAGAAAAAACGGCTTGATATGATTCAATCAAGATGTTTTCAGCAAAAATCTTGGATAAACAGTCTTTTAGGAGATTTTATGGACAACAGGATAAAGCAAAGAAAAGCCATTACTGGGGCTCAAGTTAACGTTTGATATACAGGAGGTTTCTCAATAGCTGGTTGACAGTAATTTTCCCCATTACCGTGTGCAACAATGCAAGGGTTGCCACATCGTCCAACACATCTGCAATCGCAAGAGTAGTTCCCTTCACTATACTCCCGTATCGACTAGCGTAGGCTCCAGGAGTCTGTCGGACTTAGGAATGAATCTGCTGCAAGAATAGCAGAACGGTCCATATTCCCGAAATTTTCGACCAATAGGTCCACTATTCGTCTTCAAATTTCCGTAAATCTGTCCTCGGCCTGCTATCCTCTCGCTGCGATTCCCTAAGTCAGACAGACTCCTAGTACGCAAAAAAGTACACCGCATATGCAATTGAAGGTCAGTGACTCCGCATCATGCTGTCACTGACCTTCGAACTACCATCCATTTTTTTAACTAATTACCGCATCATCTCGAAGTGCCGGTCCTCGCACGTCTCATCCCTCATCTCGATGAACTTGTTGCAGATGGTCGACACCATGTTTATCGCCCCCTGATAACCGATCAGCGGGTAGCGGTGCAGGTTGACCCGGTCGAAGACAGGGAAGCCGAAGCGGAACAAGGGGATGTTGGCATCCCGAGCGGCGAACTTGCCGTGGGTATCGCCGATCATTGCATCCACCGGATCTGTCATGACCAGGCTGCGCAGGTGCCACAGGTCCTTGTTGATGTAGATCTTGCCATCCTTGCCGTAGGGTGAGGCATCGAGAAGGGCCTGGATCTCCTTCTCCAGCTTTTTGGTCCCCTTGCTGCAGAGGATGTGATACGGACGGGCGCCCATCTCCAGCAGGAAGGAGACGTAGCCTAGCAGATAGTCGGGATCGCCGAAGAGGGCGAACTTCTTGCCGTGCATGTACTGGTGGGCATCGGTCATGGAATCCACGGCGCGGCCGCGCTCGGCCTTGAGTGATTCGGGAACCGGCTTGCCGAAGAGCTCGGAGAGCTTCATGATGAAGGCGTCGGTCTTTGCCACGCCAAAGGGGGTCGGCAGGGCAGCATGCTTGCCGGCATAGTTGTCCTTGAGCCAGCCGAAGGTTTTGGCTGTGGAATAGGTGCCAAGGGCAATGGTCGCCTTGCCGTTGATGGAATCGGCGGCGTCTTCCAGCTTGGTGCCGCCGGGATAGCGCGGTAGGTTCCGTCAAGCGGCGAGTCGAAGGTTTCGGAGATATCGGCAAGCAGGGTATAAGGTATGCCGAATTCCCCCAAAATCCGCTTGTACTCCCGATAGTTGCCGGTATTGGCATCGAAACCGGCGATCAGGTTCAGCTTGCCGGTACAGCGCCCATCCACGGCCTTTCCTTCCGTCAGGGTCTGAAGAATGGAGAGGAGCATGGCATCATAGCCATGGACGTGGGAGCCGTTGAAGCTGGGGGTATTGGCATAGGGGAGCGGAAAATCCTGGGGAATGCAACCCTTTTGCCGGGCATTCTTGATGAAGGCGGTCAGGTCGTCGCCGATGATCTCGGGCATGCAGGAAGTGAAGATCGGCATCATCTTCGGCTTATAGATGGTATAGGCATTCTCCAGGGCCTCATGGAGGTTGTTTTGGCCTCCGAACACCGCGCCGTCCTCGGTCATGGAGTCGGAGACAGCGGGGCAGGCTCACGGAAGTGGCGGTTGAGGTGGAGCGGTAGTAGGATGCACATCCCTGGGAGCCATGGACAAAGGGGAGGCTCCCCTCGAAGCCGTGGGCAGCCAGCTCGGCGCCCAGCGGCTGGCAGGCGTGGGCCGGGTTGATGACCAGCGCCTGGCGGGCAAAGTTCTTTTCCTTGTATTCTTCGGTATTGATCCATTCCGCCACCCGTTTAACTTCTGATTCGGGGGTTTCGGTGACTGGTTTGACGGCAAGGCCTAAGTTGTTAGCCATGATAGTTCTCCTCTCCGGGGACTCATCCATCCCACGGTAGATTGTTGTTTATTGTAGGGGTGAATCTTGTATTCACCCTTTAGCCGGGCGATCACAAGTTGGGCGATCACAAGTTGGGCGATCACAAGGATCGCCCCTACATTACATCAGAATGGGCTTTTCACAAATTGCCAGGTCGGCGAATTGATCGCCATATCCACATCCCTGGCAAAGATCGGGAACCCGTTATAGGCATGATACGGACCGGAGTAATCCCAGCTGTGCATCTGGCGGAACGGGATGCCCATCTTCTGGAACAGGTACTTTTCCTTGATGCCGCTTCCCACAAGGTCGGGACGGAGCTTGTGAACGAACTCCTCCAGTTCGTGTTCGGAGGCGTCATCGTAAATGACCGTCGCTTCGGGCATTTCCGGAGATGTTCGCTCATAGTCGTCGCCGTGGGCAAATTCGTAACCGCTTCCCACCACGGTCATCCCCAGATCGGCATAGGCGTTGACCGTGTGCCGGGGACGGAGGCCGCCCACATAGAGCATCACCTTCTTTCCTTCCAGGCGAGGCCGGTATTCGTCAATAACCGCCTGCATCAGCGGGTCATACTTGGCAATGGCCGCTTCAACCTTCTCCTTGATGGTGTCGTCAAAAAAGTCGGCAATCTTGCGCAGGCTCTCCCTGATCTTGGTCGGGCCGAAGAAGTTGAACTCCAGCCAGGGAATGCCGTATTTCTCTTCCATGACCCGGCACATGTAATTCATGGAGCGGTAGCAGTGGATCAGGTTCAACTTCACCCTATGGGTGGCGGCGATCTTCTCCAGCTCCCCGTCGCCGGTCCAGACCGACTTGACGTTGAGGCCGATTTCTTCCAGCAGCGGTTTGACCGACCAGACATCGCCGCCGATGTTGTAATCGCCGATAAGGGCAATGTCGTAAGGAGTTTCAGGCTCGGCAAACTCACGGGTGCCGATGATGTGGTCGCGAATGGTGTCGTTACTGATATGGTGCCCCAGGGATTGGGAAACGCCACGGAACCCTTCGCAGTTGCAGGGGATGATCGGGATGTCCAGGTCCTTGGCCGACTGCTTTGCCACGGCGTTGATGTCGTCGCCGATGAGGCCAACGGGGCATTCGGAAAGGACGGAGATGCCCTTGGCCAGCGGGAAAAGTTCCTTCGCCTCCACCAGCAGCTGCTTCAGTTTTTTGTCCCCCCATAGACGATATCCTTTTCCTGAAAATCGGAGGTGAACTGCATGGCGAACTGGTTGACCCCGTTGATGCCGGTCATGAGGTTACGCCGGGTTCCCCACGAGTACCAGCCGCAGCCCACCGGGCCATGGGAGACGTGGACCATATCGCGGATCGGTCCCCAGACAACCCCCTTGGCCCCAGCATAAGCACAGCCCCGGGCGCTCATGATTCCGGGAACCGTTTTGCGGTTGGATTTGACGCAGGCGCCTTCACCGGCATTGGGAGCCAAATGGGGAGCCCGTTTTTTCTTCGCTTTCTCTGGATATGCCTCAAGAGCCTTGTCGATCATCTCTTGGTTGATTCTTTGGTGATGCCTTCTATTTTCGTTATCGCATCTGACATAAGAAATCCCCTCTGTTTCGTTGTAGACCCCCTCTATCCCCCCTATTTCATAGGGGGGAAGCGAACACAGTGAGCAGGGGGGTGGAGCCTCATTGTACGGCTCCGCAAAAAGTCCATCGCGGCGTTGCGGTTCATTTTTTAAACCAACTGGCGAACGATTTTGGAGTCAGTTCGGCGGCGCCGAGGAAGAGCGCGGAGACGTGGCCCAGCCACGTCGCACAAGCGATGACGAAGCAACGCCGAAATGGCCCAAAAGCGTTCGTCACCTACTGAGCAGCGGCCTCGGCTACGCCGACGACACTCTCATCCTCCGCCTCCATGATACCGTACTCCATGAGCAGGTCTTCCAGCTCTTCCATCTCCAGCGGGGTCGGCACCACCAGCATCTTGTTATCAAGGATTTTCTGGGCCAGGGTGCGATACTCATTGGCCTGGGGATGTTCCGGGGAATATTCGATGACCGTCATCCGGCGCATCTCAGCTTTGAACCTGATTGTCGCGGGGAACGAAGTGGATCATCTGGGTGCTGAGTTTTTTTGCCAGGGCATCGACCAGCTCGTATTCCTTGTCGGTTTTCCGGGCATTGCAGATCAGACCGGCCAGACGAACCTTACCGGATGAGGCGTATTTGAGAATACCCTTGGCAATGTTGTTGGCGGCATACATGGCCATCATCTCGCCGGAGCAGACGATGTAGATCTCTTCGGCTTTGTTCTCCCTGATCGGCATGGCAAACCCGCCGCAAACAACGTCACCGAGGACGTCATAGAAAACAAAATCCAGGTCGGGGGTATAGGCGCCGTTTTCTTCCAGGAAGTTGATGGCAGTTATAACCCCACGGCCGGCACAGCCGACACCCGGCTCCGGGCCACCCGACTCGACGCACTTTACATCTCCGTAGCCAACCTTCAGAATATCGTCCAGTTCCAGGTCCTCGACAGTACCCAGTTCCCGGACCTTGTCCATGACCGTGGCCTGGGCCTTGGCGTGGAGGATCAGCCTGGTGGAATCAGCCTTAGGGTCGCAGCCGACGATCATGACCTTTTTGCCGAGGGATGCAAGACCTGCTACCGTGTTTTGTGTTGTAGTTGATTTGCCGATGCCACCTTTACCGTAAATCGCGATCTGTCTCATGTTCTGCTCCTTTCGTCCACTCATCCGTGGACCCTTTGGGATTTGTCGGGGCAACTAAAAAAAGGCGCCCCATTTTTCTTTAATGGTGGCGCCTTTGCCGGTGACTCGCATGAATACTGCAGCGTATTCTCTTATGTGATTATGTGCTTACCTTTTTATTTGCATTGCTTGTGCCAAGTTCTCAAACCATTACTTTTCATCATGTTTGCTCTATTTCTCTCCTCCAACACTTTAAAAAAATAAAGACAATTGCCGCTTTTTTGATCACCGCTGAATCATCATCAAGCGGCCCAGTTATCTGCCTTGTTATCCAGGTACAGCCGGGAGAGATCTTTATCGGTCAATGCCTGCTTGTTCCGTTGTGCGGTGGATCTGACCCGGCAAAGGAGCACCTTGGCTTCCTCCCGCGACATGTCGATCCCCATGGAGCGGTACCTCTCCATGAGCCCACTGGCGCCGGAGTGTTTGCCAACCACAAGGTGCCGCCTGAGCCCCACCTCTTCCGGATTGAACCCTTCATAGTTTGCAGGATCCTTGATAACCCCATCAGTATGGAGTCCCGACTCGTGGGAGAATACCCGCTCCCCCACCACTGCCTTCCAGGGGGGGACGGGCCGCTTGGAAGCGCACCCTACCAGCTTCGAGACCTGATGAAACTGCTTGGTCTCGATTCCGAGCTCAATGCCCCATGCCAGTTTCAGGGCCATGACCACCTCTTCGAGGGCTGCATTGCCGGCACGCTCACCCAGGCCATTGACGGTGGTGTTGACAAAGCGTGCACCCGCCCTGATACCGGCAATGGCATTGGCCGTGGCCATGCCAGATCGTTGTGGGTGTGTACCTCCAGGTCCAGTTCGGGCACTCCCCGGCGTAGGGCGGCTATATTGTCAAACATGGTAAATGGATCGAGAATACCGAGGGTGTCGCAGTAACGAAAGCGGTCGGCGCCAAATTCCAGGGCAATGGACATCAGCTCCAGGAGAAAAGGAATCTCCGCACGGCTTGAGTCTTCGCCACCGACCGAGACATATAGCCCTTTTTTCTTGCAGAATTCCAGGGTCCGTTTCAACTGGTCCTTTACCCATTCTCTATTTTTGCCCAATTTATGGGCAATCATGATATCCGAGACGGAGAGGGAGATATCCACCGCCTTGACACCACAGGCTATGCTTGCCTCGACATCCTCCCTGACGGCGCGGTTCCAGGTGATAAGTCGGGCATTGAGCCCAAGGTCCACCAGGGCACGAATGGATGCCTGTTCATCCTTACCCATGGCCGGTATGCCGCATTCCAGCTCCTGGATGCCCATGGCGTCGAGCATGGTGGCGATGGCGATCTTTTCCTTTTTGCTGAATACCACACCTGCCGTCTGCTCGCCGTCACGAAGGGTGGTGTCGTCGATAACGATACTGCTGCTGGTTCCTTCCATGGCGCCCCCTTTTAAGACAAAAACGCCCGGAGGGGTCATTACTTCCCTCCGGGCGCCATTGCCGCTGGAAATCTTCTGTTGCACCTATACAAGCACAACATGTGCCACGGCCTTTCAATTTCCGAAGAACCCACTACGGTCTTTATCTCTGCGGTAAAATACTCTACACTCTTGCCATGGTTGCAGCTCAAAAATTAATCAACATCCCCCTGAGGGAATTCGCCGTACCTGTGCCCAGGAAAGGAAGCATCGAGCCCTCTCGGGATACGGCCGCGCAGCCGCCGAGGGCCAGGAAATTCATCTCAAGGTGCAAAAGAAGCGGGCGAAGAGCGACGGGTCCTACCGCTCTGAAGTGGCCATCGGCGCAGAGTTCCAGAAGGAAGAGTTTTGCTTCCGGGTTGATGGACGCATGGACGGCCTGTTTGATACCGAGCCGCCTAAAATTGAGGAAATAAAGTCCACTTTCAACCTGTCGGAACTGGCCCGGCGCTTGACAATCAGCCGCTGGACCATCCCTACTGCCTGCAGCTGTTCAGTTACGGCTATTTTTACCGGCTCAGACAAGGGGTTACCCCTGAGTTATCCTTTCATCTGGTCTCTTCCCGCAGCGCCGACTCACTTGATCTGCCGCTGCAACTGGATATTGCTCTCTATGAACAGTGGCTGGAGGAAAGACTTGACGAACTGGTCAGGGAAGCACGGTTGGCTGAAAAACGGGCAGCCCGGCGGCGAAAGATAGCCGCAGGCTTTGTCTTTCCCTTCCCTGATCCGCGCCCCGGCCAGATTGAACTCATGGAGACCATCGACCAGGGGATGAACGAAGGGAAACCGATGCTGATCCAGGCTCCCACCGGGCTGGGGAAAACGGTCGGCGTGCTCTATCCGGTACTGAGAGAGGCCTTGGGCAGGGGGCAGCAGGTCGTCTACGTCACACCGAAAAACAGCCAGCATTCCGTTGCCGAAGATGCCATCCGCCGTTTCCATGATGCAGGTTCCCACCTCAAATCCCTCTCCATCACCGCCAAGGGAAAGATCTGCTTCAAGAATGAACCGTTGTGCAACCCTGAATTCTGCGAATATGCACGAGATTACTACACCAAGGTGTGTGAATACGGCATTCGTGACCTTCTTGCCCGTAAAAGAAAGCTGACGGCGCGTAGTTTTCGGGAACTGGGGGAGAAATACCAGGTCTGTCCATTCGAATTGCAGCTTGAGGGTATGGAAGGGGCCGATGTGGTGATCTGCGACTACAATTACGTCTTTGCCCCCCGATCGGCCCTCTCCGGCATGACCAACACAGGTATCGACCAGACAGGCAAGGCGAATCTGGTCATCGACGAGGCACACAACCTTCCTTCAAGGGCGATGGAATGCTATTCGCCGGCGCTCTCCTCGGTGGTATTGGAGAAAATGCGTAACGAAATAAAATCTATTGCACACCGTTTTCGCAGGGAAGCTGAAAACATTCTCGATGGCTGCCTCAGTACCGTTGCCTCCTGCGGCCATGGCAAAAAACCTGCTGTTATCGAGCCCCCTGTAGACGCATTTCTTGAGCAGGACATTCGACTGCGCACCCTTCTTACCCGCTACCTGGAGTCCATGGTGGAAATACAGCCCCAGGACGTCATTCTCCGTCTTAGTTTTTACTGGTCGGAATTCACCAGCGCCCTTGAATATGCGGCAGACCCTGACCGGGAAGAATTTTTCACCACCTGGCATCCGGCCGGCACGGTCAAAATAACGTGCTGCGATGCCTCAGCCATGATCAGGGACTGCTATGACAATTATCAGCAAGTGGTGGCCTTTTCCGCCACGCTCAAACCATTCGACTACTATAAAACCCTTTCCGGACTGGACCTGGAGAAGACCCTGACGGCGGAGTTTACCTCCCCCTTCCCCACGCATCGGCGAAAGCTGATGCTGATCCCGCAGGTTTCAACCCGCTATAGCCAAAGGGAGCGGAATTATGCGAGGATCGCCGAAGCGGTGGTGCGCATTACCTCCCTGCGCCGCGGCAATTATTTCGTCTTCTTTCCCAGCTTTGATTTTCTCGAACGGTTGGCAGCGTTTTTTCAACCTCCTGCCGGTTTCTCCCTCATCCTGCAGGAGCGGAACATCAAGACCAGTCAAGTGAAAACGATCATGAGCAGCTCCAGGAGACCGATGGGGCAAATATCGTTTTTGCCGTTCAGGGGGGTTCCCTGGCCGAAGGGATGGACTATGCCGGGGATACATTGATAGGCGCCTTCATTGTCGGACCGCCCCTGCCGAGCTTCGATCTGGAAAGGGAGGAGATGAGGCGCTATTATCAGCGGCGATACGGCGCCGGCTTCGACTATGCCTATATCGTTCCCGCCATGGCCAAAGCCGTCCAGGCAGCCGGCAGAGTCATCCGCTCGGAGACCGATCGCGGTTTGATTGTCCTCATGGACAGCAGGTTCACGGAACCTGGTTACAGCCGCTCCATGCCCGCCGACTGGTTCCGGTCGGATGCAAGGGAACTGGTTTCCTATAGTATTCTCGGGGAAGTGGACGAGTTCTGGCGCAGTGGAGATGCGGATGAAGGTCTTGCCGCTGATGGTCTGTGCCAACCTTAAGTAAAAAAGCCCTGGATCTTGGAAATTCCCATAGACGTTTTTTGTGAAGTTGCATCAAGCAGCCGCTGGCGCCGCCACTGGCGCGACTTCCTATGATTTTAAAAAATGGCGTACCCCGAAGAAGGAGGGATCCAAGGGTACGCCCAATAACACCTTTGGAATCTTATAGAACCTGCCTTAACCGCTTAGCACCGCTGGTAACAGGGTTCTCCAGCTGGTATCGAATTATCCTGCCCCATTTATTCTTTTCCGCCAGTTGGTTTTATCCCATGTTTTTGCGCTGCCAGATTTATTCTGGCTTCAAGCGCTTTACGTTCTGTCTGAAGTTTATCGACCTTCTCCAAATCCATACCTTCATAGCCACGCTCGATGCCTGCATAGCCCTCCTGCTCCCTCAGTTCGGCATCCTTTGCCTTCAAAGCATTTCTCAAGGCGCAGTCTCTTCCATAAATTGCCCATAAGCCGGGTTCTCGGCGCAAGCTTTCTGACCTGCGGCATCGAGCCCTGATGCAGATGCGATTCCGACTGAAAGCATACTCAATCCCAACATCATCATGAGAACCATTTTCTTTTTCATTGCCGCTCTCCTCTCGTACAGCTTTTGCTGGGTGATGGCACTTGTGCGGGAATACATCAACTCCGGCAACAGAGAGGGATTCCAAATTTCTCTCCTACAGTGTTGATTTGGCCTTTAAGCTCATCAAGCTCCGCCTCAAGTTCGCCTACTTTACTTGCATCGATACGATCGAAAGCATATTGCTCTCTCAGCTCCAGATCCTTCGCTTTTAAAGCACTGACCAAACCAGACGTTTCCCGAGTAAACTGCTGAAGTATCTGTTTGTCGGCACATTTTCCTTCTTCCCGGCATGAACCTGCAGCAGAAGCCGGCATTGCTGCCGCCGACACCATCCCCATTGCCAAAGCGATTCCTATAATAATTTTCCTTTTCATTTTTCTCTCTCCTTTAGAGTCGAAATATGTCAGGTGTAAGCCTGTACTTGTTAACTATTCAATATCAACATGCGTGCCAAAGAGTAAAAAGGATGTAACTACCTGTAATGAGGTTTGATTGTAGAACTAGAAAATGATAATGGTGATTAAATTTACAGAATAATCTCCATTTATTATCTGCGATTGGAGGATATTCTCTATTTGAGGCAGATGAACTGAACGATAATGGTGGGCAGGTTAATTGAAATCTGAATGAGGAAAGAGCTGAATAATAGTCTGGAGGCAAATAGAGAGTGTGGTATTACGATTGATGCCATAAATCAATTACATGAATCTTTAAAACCGTAGTTAGTTATTCTGTTTGATAAAGGCATCCCTGCAGTGCTCAGAACAAAAATAAAATACTCTGCCATCACGTTCTACTTTACTGGTTGCCGAGATTGAAGGGATGCGCATTCCACAGACAATATCGACCACCGTATTGTCTTTCTGGTAGAGCGGATGCGTTTCCAGGCGCAGATATGTATCGATGAAATCTACTATACGGTCTTCTACAGATGGCCAGTGCTTCTTCGTCGCCTTCAATGGAAAATTTTTCTTCCACAGTGAGTGTGTACTCCATCAGTACAGGAAGAATAGTCAGGTCATAGCGCGCCGTCAGGTATCCGTTACCAGGCAACAAGGAGATATTAAGCCTGACAGTGGCAGGAAATCTCGTTGTATGGGCAAATTCACAGGCACAGCTCAGATTCGAATCAAGGTTCAGGATTTCCACTTTACCGTTGTCGAAGTATTTTTCCAGTTCCTTCAGGCGTGGAAGAATTACCTTTTCAATCCATACCTTGCCAACCGAAGCCAGCTGCTCACGCTCTTCAAGCAGGTCTTTCATTCTGCTATCCAACTGCTGTTGTTGTTGGGCAAGGTCACGCTTATGCTGTTGGAGGCGGCTCGTAATCTTTTCGCCTAAAGTGGTTTCGTTTGCCATAACCTGGCTCCTTTCATCCATATTCTACCTATCAATCACGAAATTTCTCATGGCATGCCGCACATGCTTCCTCTGCCTTCCTGAAGGCTGCTTTTGCACCGGCTTTATCTCTCTTTTTTGCCAGATCAAGCGTCGAGCTTACAGCCTGTTCAAGATCTCCTGCCAGCCCAACATACTGTTTCTTCTGTTTGATATTCCTGTGCGGGGTGGATTTTTTCAGATCCGGAATCGTTGCTAGAATTTGCCGTGTTGCTGCCTCAGCGGCAGATGTGTCGCCTTCATCCAAGGCTTTTTCCAGTCGGCTGAAGCAGTGGAAAGCATCGGCATAATTGCATGCAGCTTCTTCATCTGGTGGGTATTCTTCGCCGACTTGCCATGCTGTTCGGTACCGTAAGCAAAAGTGGCTCCGTTAGCGGCTAACGCAGAAATAATGCAGATAAGACTGATGGTGCTTCTCATATACTCTCCATTTTTTCAATGTTCCTTCACTTCCAGCTGCCAGACATTATCCCCTTGCGCCTGCCTGCCCAGCTTGTCCACTACCTTCCAGCGCACGTGGATCGGCATCCGCTCCTTCAACTGCGCCTGATCCTTGGGTTTAAGGACGCCGGCCATGTCGAATACCGAGTGGTAGAGATCACCGGGTAGTTGTTCGCCATCCCTGGACATCAGCTTCAGCTCTTGAACCTCCACAGGGCGGTCGAAATAGGCATCGACTTCTTCGATCTCTTTTGCTCCTTTATCCCTGATGGCCGCCACACTGAGAAGTCTGGGTGGACCTGGTGGCTTAATTGCAGTTTCGTCTGCTACCACCTTGAGAGGACTTTGGCTTCCTTCCTCCAGAATATGGACAGTGGAAACTCCCTTGAATTGCTGAAGAGTCAGAGCAATAGCAGGAGGAAGGCTTTCAGGAACCTTACTGAGAGTTACCGTTACGGCACCCTTATCATCGGTTATGGAAACGATTCGAGTTCCCGGCGGCAAGGTCATAAACTCGCCCTGGTAGCTGCCTGTATCCATGCCGCTCAAGAGCCGCTCTATGGCAACCTTTTTCATGCTTGCTTCATCGAAGGTGAAGAAAGGAAACGGTACGACCTTTGATGGTTCTTTGGCCAAGGGGAAATAGATGACAAACGCGAACGCAGTTCCTTTGTCCACTGGGGGAGCAGGGCCGAAAGCTTTTTCGTAGGCAGATGTGGTAGTGACTTTTCCTGGCTCGGATGGGTTTTCTTGCTGTTTGCAACCCGCGTTCGCAGACAGTGTTAAAATCAGAATAACTATGGCATGAGTGATTTTCATTAATGAAACCCAGAAATAATGGGGGGGTGGTTTATATGGCAAACCACCCCCTCCGTTTTTACAACTCTTGCTGTGTGGGTTAATTCCCTTTGGTTATGTCTTCGAGAAGTTTGTTCGCCTCTTTCAGCTTGTCTTCCAGATTCTTCAGCTCTTCGGCGCTATAGCTCTTGTTGCCTTTTTTAACTTCACTCTGGAGTCGTTTAATCTTCTGCTGGATGGACTCGGCCTGAAGGGCGCACTGCCTTACTCCCTCTTTTGTGTCCATCTTCATGGTGCCATGCTCGGCAGCCAAAACCGGCATCGCACCGAACATCCCAACTGCCATCACGATTACAGCCCATTTTTTCATAAACATGTCCTCCTTCAGGAAAATCGGAGAGGCAACTCTCCGTAAAACACAACATTGGAAGCCCTACTTCACGGTATACCAAAACTTGGAGCTGCGAACCTTTCCGTCCTTCAACTTGAATTTAGACATTATACCGTACTTCCCTTTTTTGGCTAATTCGAAGTCGGCGCCAAAGTGTCCTTGCATTCCCATTAAATCCTTTGTCTGCTCTGCTTTATCGGGGCCCTGAACCTTGACTTTAACATCACCCTCAGTCAAGGCTTTGCCGGTTTTGGCGTCTTTGAACTCGACAGCAATATGATGAGTCTCTTTCATCTCTTTCGGCATTTCCATCTTCATGGCTTTCATGTGCTCTTTCATGCTCATGACCTTAAAGGTCGCCTTGACACCATCTACCACCTCTTCATGGGCAACATCGCCCTGACGTCCACCATGTCCCATATCATGACCACCTCCATGATTCATGGCAGCAAAGGATGCAATGGGAGCTGCTAAAGCAAAAAGCGCTGCGATCAGTACATTCATTTTCTTCATGTTACGGTTTCTCCTTTAACTGAGAGTATTTTGTAAAGATGTTCCAAGTAGAGCATTTGTCATGCCAGCAGATAAGTTCCCGATATTTCACCGTTTAAGACTTAAACAAGCCGATAGCCATAGAGAATATTCAACACTTGCGAAGGATATTCTACTATATAATCATTGCGTTTCAATGGCCAGAATGACCACCTCTACCATAACTCCCATTGCCGTAATTTCCATTGCCGTAATAACTCCGATCAGAGCTGCCGGTAGTACCATCAAATACAGCGCAGGCTTGTAGCATCCATAGGCCCGCTAATAGCAAAACAAACGATAATTTCTTCTTCATCTGGAATTCCCTCCCTTTATTAGCAGGTTGTTGAAAAACGTGATGGGTCGGTCGGGATGCAAGGCTCAAGTGAAGGAGGGAGCGAAACGTACCGTGATGTACGTTGAGTTTCCGAGTGAGCGGCAACACAGCAGACCGGCCCCGCAATAGTTTTTCAACGGCCTGTTAGTGTTTCATGCCGGAATATTTGAGTTTCCCTTTTTTCAGGTCATGCTTCTTCATCAGGACAAAGATAACCGGCGTCATGATCAGAACATGGATCGCCGACGAAATCATCCCGCCGATCATCGGCGCAGCAATCGGTTTCATGACGTCGCGCCGGTACCCGATGACCACATGATTGGCACCAAACCCAGGAGGGCGACGGCAACGGTCATCAGCTTTGGCCGCAGTCGCAGAACCGCCCCCTCGAAGGTTGCATCATAGATATCCTGCTCGGTGCAGGGGCCATTGATCAGCTTCTTGTCCAAGGCCTCATGGAGGTAAATGACCATTACCACCCCGGTCTCCACGGCAATGCCGTAAAGGGCGATGAAGCCGACCCAGACCGCCACCGACATGTTATATCCCAACGCCGATACCAGATAGACTCCCCCTATCAGGGCGAAGGGAACCGAAAGCATGACCATGCTCGCCTCCAGGGCCGAATGGAAGGTGAAGTAGAGGAGGATGAAGATAATCAGGATTCCGGCCGGCACCAACATCTGCAGGCGTGCCTTGGCTCGAATCTGGTTTTCCCACTGGCCGGACCAGGCCACGTAATATCCGGGAGGCAGCTTCAGCTGCTTTTCCAGCACTTCCTTGGCCTCAGTGACGAAGCCCCCCATGTCGCGGCCACGGACGTTAAGAAAGACCAGCGAACGTAATAGCCCCCCTTCGCTGTTGATCTCAGGGGCTCCGGTGGAGATCTTGAGCTTCGTAACCAGGGACAGCGGCACCTGGGCGCCTTCCATACCTGAAACCAGGATACGGCGGATGGCGGGGATGCTGTCCCGGTAGTCGCGCAGGTAGCGGATGCGGATCGGGAAGCGGTTGCGCCCTTCCACGGTGGTTGAGAGCATTTCGCCGCCAAGGGATGTTTCGATGACATCCTGAATATCCCCGACATTGACCCCGTAGCGGGCGGCTGCCTCACGGTCGATGTCGATGTCGATGTAATTGCCGCCGGTAACCCGTTCCGCCACCACATCGGCTGCACCGTTGATCGGCTTGAGAATCGCCTCGGCCTGCACCGCCAGATCCTTGAGCACATTCAGATCATTGCCGAAGATCTTCACCCCCAGGTCGGTCCGCACCCCGGTGGAGAGCATGTTGATGCGGTTGATGATCGGCTGGGTCCAGCCATTGCGCACGCCGGGAATCTGCAGTTTGGCATCCAGTTCGGCCACGATGTCGGCCTTTCTTACCCCCGGCCGCCACTGCTCTTTGGGTTTGAGGATGATGATGCTTTCAAACATGGAGACCGGCGCCGGGTCGGTGGAGGTCTCGGCACGCCCTACCTTGCCCAGCACATGCTCCACCTCGGGGACGCTTTTTATGATGGTGTCCTGCACCAGGATCAGGCGCTTCGCCTCGGTGATGGAGACGTTGGGCAGGGTGACCGGCATGTAGAGGAGCGATCCCTCATCAAGGGGGGGCATGAATTCGGAGCCGAGATTCATGAACATGGGTATGGCAATCAGCAGGGCCACGACGTTTAAGGCAATGGTGGTCTTTTTCCACACCAGAACCCAGCGAATGACCGGCGAATAGAGCCTGATAAAGAAAGTGGAAACGGGATTGCTGCTTTCAGGCGGCATCTTGCCCCGCATGAAGAAATACATCAGCACCGGCACCAGGGTGATGGCGATGAAGGCGGAGCCCATCATGGAGAAGGTCTTGGTGAAGGCCAGGGGGTGGAACATCTTTCCTTCCTGCCCTTCCAGGAGGAAGACCGGCACAAAGGAAAGGATGATGATGGCAAGGGAAAAGAAAATGGCACGCCCCACCTGTTTGGCACTGGTGATAATCACTTCGAGCCGCTTTGCCGCCCGCTCTTCGGTTGGCATCTCCGAAAGGTGGCGGTAGCAGTTTTCCACCATGATGACCCCGGCATCCACCAGGACCCCGATGGCAATGGCGATTCCTCCCAGGGACATGATGTTGGAGGTGACCCCCATAAGTTTCATGGTGATGAAGGAGATGAGCACGGCGATGGGGAGGGTCAGGACAATGACCAGGGCGCTCTGGAAGTGCAGCAGGAAGATGAGAATGACCAGGGAAACAACGATTGACTCTTCCAGTAATGAGTGTTTGAGGGTGTCGATGGCCCGGGCGATCAGGTCGGAACGGTCATAGGAGACCATGATTTTCACACCGGGAGGCAGGCCCTTTTCCAGTTCCTTGATCTTGACCTTGACCCGGTCGATGACATCCTTGGCATTCTCGCCGTAGCGCATGACGACGATGCCGCCGACCGCCTCGCCTTGGCCGTTCATATCAAGCATGCCCCGTCGGATGGCGCCCCCCATCTGCACCGTGCCCAGATTTTTTACATAGATGGGAGTGCCGCGCATGTCGCGCCGACGACAATGTTCTCCAGGTCCGCCTTGGACTGCACATAGCCCCGGCCACGGATGAGGTATTCGGCATCGGCCTGCTCTATGAGTTTGCCCCCCACGTCCTTGTTGGAGGCCTTGACCGCTCCATGACCTTGCCCACCGGCAGTCCGTAGGCAAATAACTTGTTGGGGTCCAGGTCGATCTGGTATTCGCGCACCAGGCCGCCGATGGAGGCCACCTCGGCTACACCCTGAACGGTATTCAGCTGGTAGCGGACAAACCAGTCCTGCAGGGTTCGCAGCTGCGCCAGGTCATAGCCCTTCCCCTCGATGGTGTACCAGAAGACATGGCCGACACCGGTGCCGTCGGGACCAAGGGTGGGAACAACCCCCGGCGGCAGCAGCGATGCGGCATAGTTCAGCCGTTCGAGAACGCGGGTCCTCGCCCAGTAGATGTCCGCCTTGTCCTCGAAGATAACGTAGATCATTGAGAAGCCGAAGGCCGAAGAGGCACGCACGGCGCGCACCTGGGGCAAGCCCTGCAGGTTTACCGCCAGTGGATAGGTAACCTGGTCTTCCACTACCTGGGGAGAGCGGCCGGGATACTCGGTAAAGACGATGACCTGGTTGTCGGACAAGTCCGGGATGGCATCCACCGGCGTCTTGTAGACTGACCAGACCCCCCAGGCGATGATCAGGCCGAAGATCATCAGGATGATGACCCGGTTGCGGGCAGAATATTCAATAATTTTTTCTATCATGGGGAAACCCTTTCTAAGTCCCCCTTTGAGAAAGGGGGAATTGATGGGGATTGGGTTTCGGCTGGTCG